>OZ246408.1:0-769263 GCA_965231015.1 uncultured Gammaproteobacteria bacterium | reverse complement strand
GACGGCTACTCCGAGGACGACGGGGACTGCGACGACACTGACCCCAACATCCACCCCGGCGCCAACGAGTCCTTCGATGACCTCATCGACTCGGACTGCGACGGCGACGTCGAGGACTGGACGTACTTCGACAACGACGGTGACGGATTCACCGAGATCGACTCGCCGGATCCTGACTGCGACGATCACCGGGCCGACATTTACCCCGGTGCCTACGAAGACTGCGACGGCGACGATAACGACTGCGACGGCATCGTTGACGAAGGGTGTGACACCTACGACGACGACGGCGATGGTTTCGCGGAAGTCGACGGGGACTGCGACGACACCGATCCCGCGGTCAATCCCGACGCCACGGAGGTCGTGGACGCGATCGACAACGACTGCGACGGCGTGCTCATGACCGACGACGACGTCGACGACGACGACGACAACGACGGCTACACCGAGAACGACGGCGACTGCGACGACAACAACGACACCGTCAATCCGGGCGTGGCCTACGACGAGTGCAACGGCCTCGACGACGACTGCGACGGCACCGTGGACAACGGCGACGCAGACAACGACGGCTACGACGTCTGCAACGACTGCGACGACGCGGACGCCAACACCTACCCCGGCGCGGCCGAGATCTGCGACGGGTTCGACAACGACTGCGACGGCAACGTCAGTGATGAAGACGCCGTCTGTGCCAACGAGTCCGACGACGACAACGACGGCTACTCCGAGGTCGACGGCGACTGCGACGACGGTGACGACACCGTGTATCCCGGCGCATTCGAGCTCTGCGACGCCATCGACAACGACTGCGACGGAACCGTCCCGAGCGACGAGATGGACTACGACGGTGACGGAGTGAGCGAGTGCGACGGCGACTGCGACGACGCAGACGATGACAACTACCCCGGCGCGGCCGAAGTCTGTGACGACAACGAGGACAATGACTGCGATGGCTACGTGGACGAGGACGACAGCGACTGCGACTTCGACCTCGATGGCGACGGCTGGACCGGTGGGGACGGGGACTGCGACGACGCAGACCCGAACACTTACCCCGGTGCGACCGAGCTCTGCGACGGAGCCGACAACGACTGCAACGGCATCGTCGACCTGGACGAAGTCGACAACGATGGCGACGGTGCCAGCGAGTGCGAAGGCGACTGCGACGACACGGACGTCGATCTGAACATCCTCGACGCTGATCTGGACGGTCAGACCTCCTGCGACGGTGACTGCGACGACTACAACAACACCGTCAACACGGCCATCATGGTCGAGAACTGCCTCGACGGCGTGGACAACGACTGCGACGGCCTCGTGGACTACGACGACACCGCCGACTGCGACGAGGACACCCAGGACAACGACAACGACGGGTACACCCTCGGCGACGGTGATTGCAACGACGCCAACGACCAGATCTACCCCGGCGCAACCGAGGTCTGCAACAACCTCGACGACGACTGCGACGGATCCGTGGACGAGGGCTTCGACGCCGACTCCGACGGCTACACCACCTGCAACGGCGACTGCGACGACGGCAACGCGGCGCGGAACCCGGGTGAGGTGGAAGTCTGTGACGGAGTGGACAACGACTGCGACGGTTCACCCGACGCGGACGAGGTCGACGGCGACGGCGACGGCTGGATGGCTTGCGAAGGCGACTGCGACGACGGTGACCCGAGCATCAACCCCGGCGAGGCCGAGCTCTGCAACGGCATCGACGACGACTGCTCCGGAAGCCTGGATGCCGACGAGGAAGACGCGGACGCCGACGGCTGGATGGCCTGTGAAGGCGACTGCGACGACACCGACTCCGACGTCAACCCCGGCGAGCCCGAGGACTGCTCGGATCCGGATGACAACGACTGCGACGGCCTGGCCGATGCGGACGATCCCGACTGTGACGTGGACAACGACGGCGACGGATACACTCCGGACGACGGCGACTGTGACGACACGGACGACGAGGTCTATCCCGGGGCGAGCGAGGACTGCAACGACGGCATCGACAACGACTGCGACGGTGACGTCGACGGCGACGACGCCTCGTGCTCCGGAATCTGCTCGGCCAACCCGGACAACCTGATCGGAGCCAACTGCGGCTTCGAGTACGGTTCGACCTCGAGCTGGACGTTCGAGAGTCAGACCGGTCGTCTGCAGACGAACGTCATCTGCGGGGACGGCTTCGCCTACGAAGGCGACTGCTACCTCGAGGTGACGCTCGATCGGGTCGGAGGGGAGACCTTCTGTACCGATGGTGTAGACAACGACGGCGACGGTGACCTCGACTACGCAGACGAGGATTGCGACTACGACCTCGACCAGGTCGCTCGCACGTTCGGCTATGCGAACATGGCTCCGGGTATGATCTGTGACTACTCGGCCGTGTATCGCGTGGACGGCATGTCCACCTACGAGCTCCAGTTCCAGGTCCTCCAGCACTACGAGCCCTGGGACTCGGTCACGGACGACTTCTCGGTTCTGCCGTTCGACAGCAACGACACGGTCTGGACCGAGAACCTGGCCAGCTGGGAAATCAACAGCGAGCCCGGGGTGCGACGCGTGTCCGTGGCCGAGGTCGGTGACCTCGACTACGGGGCCGCCGTGCTGATCGACAACGTGTCGATGGTCTGCTGGTAGCTTTCCTACCTCTTTCGGGGGTGCTTGCATGAAGCGAGCACCTCCTTTTCTTTTACAAAATTTTAGGCCCATGGGTTGATCCTGTCGGACGGGATTGACAAAACCGGTTTTTTCGTGTAGTATTAATTGTTTGAGTAATTCTGCTCAACGCGTTCTTCAAAATCGGGAGGTGAAAAGATGTGGCTCCGGATTCTGTTTCTGACCCTGTTGCTGGTCCAGGCCACGCGTCCTGCCGGCTTTTACGTGAACTGTGACGACTGTGGTGCTGAAGTGCACTTGGGTGACGACGACACCTGGAGTGATGATGATTCCTCGGACGACGACACCACCACCGGGGACGATGACGATGACATCGCAGATGACGACAGTGCGGACGATGATGAATCGGCCGGCGATGACGACACCACAGACGAACCCTGGTTCACAGGTGCGTGTGAAGACAACGCTGACAATCTCTTCGGCGACACGTGCGGGTTCGAGCAAACGGATTCTAGCTGGGGGTTCGTGGAACTGAACCAGGAGTTCGAAACTATTTGCAATGAGTCAGCTTCGAGTGGCGAGTGTCAGATGGAAGTCTGGATCAACCGAGGCGTGGTTGAGTCGGACTGCCAGGACACGATCGACAACGACGACGATGGCAACATCGACAACGACGACGAAGACTGCTGGCCTGAGTCAGATCAGCTGACCCGCATGTTCGGTGACAGCCTGACCCCGGCCGGGTCGATCTGTCAGTTCCAGGTTGACGTTCGTGTGGACGGATCTTCGGATCAAGTCATTCACCTGGGGTTCGTTGGGGAAAACCACCCCGAAGTCTCGTTCACGGATGACTTCGAGTCATTCGAGATGACCGCTCATGAGGACTGGACTACGGTCGGGACTTACTGGGAGGTCAACCAAGAGGCTGGCACTCGTCGGTTCGCTTTCTACTACGGGGACCTGCCCGAGGGAGTGACCATCGGGTTCGACAACGCCTTCCTGGTTTGTTCGTAGGGGTCAACGGCCGTTGACCCCTGCACAACCGCTCTTAAGCGCCCGGTACTACGGTATCGGGCGCTTGCTATTTTTATGCTATAATGAGCCCACATGGTTAATCTGCAAGAAGTTTATGCGCGAAGTGAAGAAGAGACGCGTTCGCTCTTCTTTTTAGCGGTTTTATTACTCGCGGTGGGGCTGGCCGGGATTGTCTTTTTTTCACCTCTGGTCACACTCGCTATCGTCATTGGAACCGCGTTTATCCTGCTTAGCTTTATTCGGCCGCTTTGGACGGTGGCTTTTTTAGCTGTTTATCTACCGTTTGAACCTTTTGTTTTAAAATGGGTTCCGGATGAAATCTACCTCTTTGCCCGTTACGGTTCAGAGGTTTTGATTTATTTGTTAGTAGTGGTGGTCTTGGCTAAGTTGGTTTTGCGTCAAATCAAACCAAAATCTTCACCAATCGATTTTCCGTTCGTGCTGTTTTTGATTGTGCTTGGCAGTTCGGTGGTAATAAATTTTCTGGATCCGGTTATTGCCGCACTTGGCACCCGTCAGATCGTCCGATTTATTTTGATCTTTTTTATTGTTTACTATTTGAGCCCGTCGGATTCATTTATCCGCCGTTTGACCTGGACCATGCTCATTATTGTTACCGTTGAGGCCGGAATTGGAGTTTCACAATGGGCAGTGGGCGGTGCCTTTGACTCGTTTTTACTACCAAGCGACAGTCGGACTTTTGCTGACATTCAGTTAAAGTCAGCCGTGGAACAATTTTGGGATCCTGGTTCTCGAGTTTTTGCCACCCTTGGTCGGTATGATTATCTAGGCACCTTTTTAGCCTTCTTTTTACTGATTTCAGCCGGACTGCTTTATGAATGGCGTCATAAAAAACGAAGTTTAGAACTGTGGTGGATTTTCTTACTAGGCTTGCCCGCTTTATTGCTCACTTATTCACGCTCCAGTTGGTTCGGTTTTCTAATTGGCTTTTTGTTCATAGCTATCGGAATCAAAAAAGACCGTCGTGTTATTACCGCAACCCTGATCTTTTTAGCCGTCATCGGTGGATACTTGGCGTATTCCGGAATTGTGGTGCGGCAGTTGATTGATGTGCCGCAGCAAACAGTGGTGGAACGTTTTTTTGAAGCTTTTAGTTATGAGCGTTGGCGCGGAGAGTATTATGATTTAGGACGGCTTTACTGGATTATTCAGACTCCATTGGTGGTGGTGCCGGCTTCACCGATTTTTGGTCACGGCCCTGGCACATACGGCGGAGGGGCTGCTTCGGCACTTGGTAATTCTGATGTGTATGAAGAGCTGGGCATACCGTTTGGTGTTTATGGAACGGACGGCTACATTGACAACAATTGGTTGGCGCTGTGGGGCGAAAGTGGCACCCTTGGATTAATGTTTTATATAGCCATGTTTGTTGTTTTGTTCCGGTATTCTCTACGGCTTTACAAGAATTCAAATAGTCATTTTGAAAAAGGTATTTCACTAGGATTTTGTGCGGCTCTTTTGGCAGTAAGTCTAAATGCTTTTCTGGCTTCTTTCCTTGAAGCACGGACACTGGCTTTTTATTTCTGGATGTATGGTGGTTTTATTGCCGTGCTTGGTGATCGAGCCAAGTTGGATCAAAAAGAAATAGAATCATGAATATAATCGAAGCCAATAAACACTATTACCAACGAAGCGGGGCTGACCGTTATATTTTTAATTTAACCGATCTGCTCGAGGAGAATGGACACAATGTAATCCCGTTTGCCATGCAACACTCGGAAAACAGGTCTACTCCATGGAGCAAGTTTTTTCCACCATACCTGCAAACTCGCCAGCCTAAATTATCTTTCGAAGGGCTCAAAACTTTCCGGCGCATGATTTATTCCAAGGTGGCTAAACAAAAAATGGCTGCTCTTATTCGAGCTGCTCGGCCGGATTTGGCTCACATTCACAACATTTATACCCAGTTATCACCGTCCATTTTGGATGCTTTACATGAAGCAAAGGTTCCTACGGTCATGACCGTTCATGATTACCACTTGGTTGCTCCGAATTATTCACTCTGGGTTCACAGCAAGATTGAAGACTGGTCTAAGCCCGGACTTGTCCGTTCCACGCTATCGAAATACCACAAAAATTCTTATGCCGCGAGTTTTGCTCAATCTCTCATGTTCAAGCTACACCGGAGTTGGAAGATTTATCAAAAAAATGTGGCTAAATTTATTCCTCCATCTGAATTTGTACGTCAGCGCATGATCGAAGCCGGCTTTGAGGCCGATTCAATTGTGACCATCCCGCATTTTATTGATGTCTCCGGTGTGGAAGCCAAGGATGATGACGAAGGTTACATTTTATTTGTAGGACGGTTTGTAGAAGAGAAGGGAGCTGAAGTTTTGATTCGAGCCATGGCCGAGTTGCCAGATGTAAAATGCAAGTTGCTTGGCGCCGGGCCGGACGAGGGACGGTTACGTGATTGGGCTGCGGGCATGGGGAACATTGAATGGCTTCCTTGGCAGAAGGGAGGAGTGCCGTGGGATATTTATAAAGGAGCTCGGGCTGTAGTAGTGCCTTCAATTTGGTACGAAGTCTTTGGGCTGGTGGCGCTTGAAGCCATGGCCGCAGGTACGCCGGTGATCGCCTCGGAAATTGGCGGGTTGCCGGAGGTGGTTGATGATGGACGAACCGGCAAGTTGATGCCTCCTGGGGATGTTCAGGCCCTCAAGCACGCAATTGAAGATCTAATGAACAATAAAAAAAGCGCCCTTGAAATGGGGCGGGCCGGTCGTGAAAAAGTGGAAACCGAGTATTCACCGAAATTACACTACGAACGAATTATAAAGGTTTTTAGGGAAGTTGTTTGATCAAGATTGATACAGTCACAACTTTCTAATTTTCGAAAATAAGAAAATAGCATACCCCCTATTCGAACGAATAAGAGGTAAATAGTTTCTAATTTGATCGAATAGGACAGTAATTGAAAAAGATAAAAAGTCCCGATCGGGAAGATTTTATCTGCAGTGTGCTAGGCTCGAAACAACGGTGCGGTTATAACCCAATCACTACACCACTGTACTCGGCAGCGTAAGTGTCGTACGGGATAGCTGTGGTCACAGCTTGGCCGCTGGCACCAACATAGTCTCCGGTCACTGCGTCTTGACCACTAATTCTAATATCAGTTAACAGGGTAGGGTTTGTCCCTGCCTGATTGGCATTTGGTGTGATGGATACCTCAAAAGCCAGGCCTACAATTTTACTTCCCGGTGGGAAGGTGGGTTCTAGGTAGCTTGAGTTCCAGGAAACAGAGTTGGAACCAGCGTCGTATGTCATTGGGTCTCCTACTGAAACAGTCTGTTTTCCAGTAAAAGTAACCCCGTCGGCTAAAAATCCCTCAATGTTGACGTTTTCTAAAGCGTTGGTGGTGCGGCCAATGTTCACAAAAATCCAATACTTGGTTTGACTTCCCACCACCGGAGGAAGTGGGCCACGACCAAGCTGATCACCTTGTGGAGCATAGTACCGTCCGATTGATTCGAGCGAGAGCATGGAAGTGATCGGAGTGGTTAGGCTGGATCCGAAAGTGGTCACGCGGCTTGCGGAGCCATCTTCTAGCTGGTAACTGGCTCCGGCTTTGGTAGTCGCTTGTAGATTTGAATAAACTTTTGTTTCAGACTGTTGAATTGAATATCGGAGCGGTAGGGCCAAAGTTACTTCTACGCTTTCACCCGGCTCTAGTTCTTGCAGGTCTTCATTGCTTGAATCTCGGTATGCAAAATATCCATCTTCATAGGTGACTGTACTGGTTGATGTTTTAGAAAAGAATGGACTATCAGCATCAATGATAATTTCCAGGTCACTCACTGAATATTCGCTAGTGTTTTCCAGTCGGACTGTCAGGTAGCTTGAGGTTCCCGGGCTGAATCGGTTACGACTAACACTGTGGCTTGTAGCGACCGGTGGTGGAATAAAATCAAGCGTCTGGTATAGGCTTTGCTGTCGATAGTGAATGTTGCCAAAAGCAAAATGGGGGTGGAACACAAAATCTGCCTGCTCTACATCAGAATCAAGTCGCCCGGTAAATTCCATTTTTCCTTCCTGACCGGCTTCAATTGACGGAAGTGTCCAACGTTCGTCAATGAGTTCGGTTGGCCCCTCAAGCAAAACAAAACCGTCCGGCCAGTCCGGTTCAATGCTAATGGAAGGGAAGTCGTACTCACCCGTATTTTTGTAGGTGATTTGTCCGGTTACTTCTTGATAGGTGACTAAACGATCCGGCATTTGCAGGTCAAGAGACAGAGTGGAAGCGGCCGGGGAAAAGGTGTGATCACTGACTTTTTGAGCTTGATCATTTTCTTCTCCATGTCGAAAAGTTAGAATGCTACGAAAGGTTTGTTCACCTCCCACATCGCCAAACATTACCCCACGAACTTTTACAAATCCGGTGCCGTCTACCGGGATTGTGCCTAAACTAATCAGGCGGTCCTCGGTTAACCCTTCCGCAGTCTCAACTCCTTCTAACAGAAAATGTTGTGGGTAGGAAAGGTAAAGGCTGGCTTCACGCAGTTCTTCTCCAGTCAGGTTGGTCCAGCTAATTACCAGCGTTGAACTGGCTCCGGAAACAACTTCACGAGGAGCAACCGTGGCTTCAAAAATTACTTTTTCAGCAATAGTGGCAGGTTTAAAGAAAGCTAAAAACAGAGCTACCACTCCAAGCCCAACGGCCAAACCGATTAAAATCAGATCTAAAGTGAAAACCGCCCGGGCATATTTGAACTTGCCATGGTAACTCTTTTTGTATTGCGTTTTCGCCGGTTCAGTTATCCACTGTCCGGGTTCACGCATTAGCTTTAGAGTTTTTCTTCGAATGTGTTTTCCACTGGCCATATGTTTATTCTACAGGCTAAGGAAGGCAAAGGTAAAGACTTCAGCTGATTGACCAATGATTTCTGCCAGTCCATCACCGTCCAGATCTGCAGCAGCTACTTCAACCCCGGTATTGCCAGAGGCGTCAAAAGCGAACCATTGAGCACTCATGTTACCGTCTTTATCAAAGGTTCTGACATGCGGTCCGCCCCCACGTCCGGCTCCGGTGATAATGTCATCAACTCCATCTCCATTTACGTCTGCTGAAGCCACGTTAACTCCACCGCGAAAGCTGGGGGAATAGGCAAAGAAACCAGGGTTAACCAAATTGCCGTCTTTGCTAAAGACTCTAACGTGTGGTCCGCCTCCATAACCGGCTCCGGTAATAATTTCCATTAATCCGTCTCCGTTTAAATCACCCACGGCTACATCAACGCCACCCCGGAAGTTAGGGGCGTAGGCAAAAAAGCCCGGATTAATGAGCACAGCGTCTTTATTAAAGACTCGTACGTGCGGTCCGCCACCGTTTTCTGTGCCGGTAATGATTTCCATGGTGCCATCTGATTCAATGTCCGCCACTGTGAAGTTAATTCCTTGGTCATAATGTGTGCCGTAAGGGTAGGTGCTGGCCACGAGCGCCCCGTTGCTTTCATAAACGTAGATTCGGCTTTCATCTGCGACCACTGTTTCTCTGGCTCCGTCATGGTCAATATCAATATTTACTACCCGATCACCACCGGTAAACCGCCCGTCATAAGAAAAGAAACCGGTTCGGGTAGAGGTTCCGTAACGGTTGAAAATACGCACGAATGATCCGTTCGGGTAGGTGGCGTCATGTAATTCTTCGATTGGTCGCAATAAAATTAGGCCGTCTTCAGAAGGAATGCTCACGCTTGAGACAATTGCTCCGTTGTTAACACTTGGGTCTTGCGAACCATGCAGTTTTTCGTATTCTCCTCCCAGGCTCACCACTTGGGTGCTAGAAGTTGAATTAACAAGAACCTTGCCTTCTTCAAAATCACGACCCCAGACACTAGGACTCATTGTGCTGTTTGACAGGTTTAAAACGTCTTCCGGATCTTCTAAAGGCTCACCCAGGTAGGCTTCATATTCATCATATTGCCAAATTTGGGCGTGACTTTCTGTACCGTAGTCAAAGCCAAAGTAACCACCACCAAGCAGGGTTGAGGTCAGACCATAGCGCACGGCTTGGTAATCAGTGGAATACCCGGTGTTTCCGGTATTGCTATTGATAATGAAAATTGGTGGTTCGTCAACGTCATCGTGCAGACCTAGGTAGTTTTGCATGACCGTTTGCCATGATCCGTCGCCTTCCCAAGGGGTGGGGAAGGATTCAAACATGCGTCCGTTGACGTAGGGTTGAAATCCGGAATAACTGGAACCGTTTGTAATAATGATAGTGCTAGATCCTTCAAGTGAACGGGTGCGTGAAAACATGGTTGTGTATCCGCTTCGCCAGTTACTGTCAGCGGTTGAGGCGGAATCATTACTGCCGTTCCCGTCAGTATCAACACTGCCCAGCCAGCTGATACCCGAGTTCACATCGTCATAAAAGACGCCGTCCCAAAGTCCGGTAGACATAACTTCCTCGTGGACAAAGTCAGCCAAGTATGTGCTCCAGCCACTGGCAATATTCATAGCTCGGGTTCCCGGCCAGGTAGAGATTTGGTTTCCGGACCCATCACGCAACCAATAACTGTTTTGTATTCCAGAGTAGAGTTCGTTGTGGAGGGAGTCAGTCCAGATGTCGTTCCAGTGTGATGTTGGCACGTAAGCCAGAATAACAATGTCGGGGTTCATGCTTCGGGCATGAGAAAAAAAGTCCTGGTTCCAGACTTGAGCTTCAGCCGGCAGAACCAGCAGGTCATATTTGGGTAGTTCATTTAAGGCCTCGCTTGTTTCAAGAGAGGTTCCGGAAAGCAAATAATAATTCGCGGTGCGAACGTATTTGTCCTCGTCGGTTTCAGCTTGCAAGGAAGATAATGGAACCACGAGAAGGGTGAGGGCAAGAGCGGCGATGGTGCTACGATTCAACATACTAGTCATGTTTGTTAGTCTCTGACTCGTCTGTTTCATTCAGTACTTTTGGGTTAGGGGAGAACAGTTTATTCTTGATCTTCCATTGACCAACAAACTGGCCAATCCCTTGTTTGTCCCGCTTGTTGCGAGCGGTTGTAGAGCGTTGCGACCATTTGAGAAGTGACTCAAAATTTATTTTATAGCGCCCCTGAACCACCACATAAGTGACTTGACCGTCCTTAATGGCTCGACGGATGGTGCGTTGAGAAACACCAAACAAGCGAGCGGCTTCGGAAACGGATAAGCGAATTATTGATTTTAATGCCATATAACGTTGCAGGTTGTTTGTCTACACCAGTGTAGCCAAAAAGGAGTGAAAAGTCAAGTTAGATATACATTAAATATACAATAGTAGATATCCACCCTTGGCAAAACCACGTTTTTGGCTATAATACGCCAGTAATCAGTGTAATACTTTTACGGTTTTGACCGACTAATATCATGATGAAGCCAAACGAAAAACAGTTATTGGCTCGAGTGTACCACAAGCAGGATAAAGACGCCTTTGCTAAATTGTACCGAATGCACGCTTCCAAGATCATGCGTTTTTTGCAGTATCGGTTGCCAACGACTTCTGACGCTGAAGATGAACTGAATAATATTTTCATGCGGGCCTGGACATATTGCAACACAGCGCAAGTGGAGAGCATGGGTGCACTTCTGTTCAAGATTGCTCGTAATCGGATCGCTGATTTTTACAGAGGGCAAAAAATCAACCAGGTAGAAATGTCAGATGAGATCAAGGCTACCTTGGCAGATCCAAGTACATCGGATCTGGTCATGACCAATGATTCTGAAGTGGCCTTGATTGAACAGGTTTTACCAAAATTGCACCGACCATATCAGGAGCTGATCGTGATGTACTATTTAGAACAGGTTCCGGTTTCGGAGATTGCTGAAATGCTAGACAAGACCGAAAATAACGTTCGCGTCACAATTTCCCGAGCTGTTCAAGCGCTTCGTGAATTGCTCGATGAAACCAAGTAATTTTACACATGAACGACAAAGACTTGAAAAAGATCCTGCGCCGCATGGGAGACGATCCCAAATTCAAGGCCATGGATAAGCAAGATTTAGACGCCGGTTGGAACCGGGTTGCTCTTGCGATTGGGGCAGAAACCGGTGCACCGGCCAAAGAGTTTGGCTTGCGTGAATACTTTGAATTCTTAAGTTGGCAGTTCCGTGAGAGGGCCGTGCGCCCACTCGTTATGGGAGCTGCCGCTTTTGTAGTTTTGATTGGGGGTTGGACCGGTATGGTGGGGGCATCTTTTGATACCGTGCCGGGAGATATTTTATATCCGGTTAAAATAGCGAATGAGCGGGCTCAATTGAGTCTGGCTTTTTCTGATGAACAAAAGGCTCGGCTGCACATGCAGTTTGCTTCCAATCGTTTAGACGAAGCAGTCAGTATTGTAGCCAGTGGAGACCTGGAGCGAACCGAGCAGGCTCGTGCCGCCATTAACAATTTCACCCGAGAAATAACCACGGTCAGTCAACAAATTAATGAGATTAAGCAAGATGATCCGGCTACGGCAACTGAACTGGCTAAAATAGTAGACAGAAAGGTGGATGAATACGAAGCCGCCATCAAGCAAACCGAAAACGATTTACCGGAGGAAACCAAGGAAGACGTGACCGTGGCTCAGGAAACTATTGATTCAGCCGATGATCAAGCGGTTGAGGTTTTGGTTGAGACTCATGAGACCACTCAGGAAGAAACCACGGCTGAGGATTTGCAAAAAACCTTTCAAAAGGACCTAGCCTCTATTAATGATCGGTTTAATTTGACCACCGGGCGAGTGGGTAGTATTGAAGAGGTGGTCGAAGTCAATGATTTGGAAGCATCTGACGAATATATGCTCAAGATTGATGAGGTACGGGGTGAGATTTTGGAACTAAAGCCAATGACCAGTGAAGCACTTGATTATGCGGCCGTTGGTGGATACCGCAAGGCTTTTGAGATTTTGGAAACCATTAGTGATGGGTTAGACGAAATAGAGTCAGTTTTGGCTGAAGTCGAGATCGCTATTGTAAACGAGATGATCGAAGAAGAAACTACGGATGAAGATGTAGTGGACTCATCATTGCCTGAAGAGAGCAATGATGAGTCTGTTATTTCGGATACTTCCGAAACAGACTAGTTCTTTATCTAAAAAGTGACTCGGCAACAAAGGTCGACCTTGGGAAACCTAGGGCTGGGTTACATAAGAAAATAACCGAAAGAAAGGTTCAAAATAACCTATGAATAAAGCATTTACACTTAAGAAAGCGTTTACCATCGTAGTTGCTGCCGCTACGGTTCTTTGGATTGCCGGAGTTGCTACTCTGATCAACCCAATGACCGCCAGTGCCGCTTCTGCAGGAGACATCATCAAAGGTGAGACTCTTTCAACCGTTTACTACTACGGTTCAGATGGTTCACGTTATTCTTTCCCTAACGAGAAGACATACTTTACATGGTATGAAGACTTCTCAGACGTGGTAACTATCACCGACGAAGAGTTGGCTGATATTCCACTCGCTGGTAACATTGTTTACCGACCAGGTTCTTACTGGATTAAGATTCAGAGCAGCGCCAAGACTTACGCTGTAACTCCAGAAGGTGTGATCCGATGGATCGAAACCGAGGATGTTGCTGAAGGTCTCGCTGGCGATGACTGGAACCAATTCATTCATGATGTCCCAGATGTATTCTTTGCTGACTACACCGAGGGAACATCACTCATGGATGCCGCAGATGCCTATGACGGTGCCCTCGTGAGTGGCTCAACCTATCTTATTTGGGATGGGGAGAAGCGCTTAGTCACTGATGACGGAATGACCGACAATGGTTTCATGGATAAATTCCTTCTCGATGGAGAGGACATTGATCTCGACGCCATGACTGCCGGTGACGATGTCACTGGTTACGAGAGTGAGCTCTCTGACACTGCCCAGCTTGGTGAAGCTATTACTGGTGGTCTTGAAGTATCTATTGCTTCAGACACCCCGGCTTCAGCCACCATTCCGGCTAGTGCTTCAGCAGTGCCATTCTTCAAGTTCGAACTCGAAACTACTACTGGTACAGCTACCGTTGACGGAATCACTCTGGATTTGACCGGAGTTGGTGGAACAGGAAACATTGATGATGTTTACCTCTATGACGGTACTACCCGTATCACTAACGGACGTTCTGTTAACAGCTCAACCCGTGAAGTAACCTTCACTAACGTTGGACTTGATCTTGGTGAGAACGAAAGCAAGACTCTAACCGTACGTGTTGATGTCAACGACACTCCAACCGGTGGAGATACCGCTGCTTTCCAACTTAACGACACAGACGCCATTGACTCATCTGCTACCGTAGCCGGCACTTTCCCAATTGCCGGTAATACCATGAGTTTCTCAGAAACTGATGCAGGTGAAATCGAGATCGAAAAAGCTGGTACTATCAGCAACCCAACCTTGGGTGAGAACGCCGCCACTATTGGTAAGTTCCGCCTGACCGCTGATGGAGAGCCAGCTGAAGTTGAACAGATTGCTTTGACTATTGACAAGGCAGCTGATCACGAAAACTTCGAGCTTTATCAAAGTGGCGACCTTGTTGCTACTGATGATGTAAGCGGTGACCTGGTCACCTTTGTTTTCTCCACTCCATTTGACTTGGACGATGGTGAAAGCAAGACTTTCGAAGTTGTGGCAGACATCGGTGGAGACGCCGGTGATGAGATTACCGTAGCTCTTGAAGAAACAACCGATATCATTGCCATTGGTGGTGACTTCGGATTCAACCTATCAGTTGAAAACGCTGACTACGATGAAACCGGAGGCGCTTGTGCCGGTACCGGTGATGATTGTTCATACTCTGAAATCGAGGGTGGTAATCTAACCTTTGCCTTCAACGGTCCTTCAACCGGAAAGATCGCAGTTGGTGGTGATGAGCAGGTTCTAATGGACTTCGCTATCACCTCAGGTCAGATTGTAACCGTTAACGAATTCGACATGCTCCTCACCGTTGATGATGAGGAAGGTGGTGCCGAAGACGACGATGCTACTGACGACACCGGTCTTTACCGACAGGCTCGTGATACTGATAACGCTAACTTCACTGACGTGAAGGTTATCGATACCGAAACCGGTTCTACCCTGATGGGACCGGAAGAGCTTAACGACGGTGATGATCTTGACGAGACCTTCAATTTCGACGATCAGTTCGAAATGGAAGCCGGTGAGACTCTTGATCTTGCCCTCGTTCTGGACGTTGATCGTAACGCCGCTGATGGTGATGAGGTTCATGCCATTCTTGACATGAGCACTGTTACCGCAGAAGACATGAACGGTGACGATCTCATTCAGGCCGGACAGGCTGATGCGGACATTGTTCCATCAACCGACTTGACCGGTTATGTACAAGAGTTGAATGATTCATCTCTTGAGGTAACTCTTACTACCCCTCCTGGATCAGGAACCTGGGTTAAGGGTACCAACGACGTTGAAATGGTCGGTTTCGCATTCGAGGCCGGTGATGCTTCCGACGTTGAAGTTACTGACGTTATGCTTACCGCAGTTGCCGATGACGATGCTGAATTCGCCGGTGACGTTGACGATGACGTAAACGTTGAGGACAAGGTTAGCTCCTGTTCTCTCTACGACAGTGAGTCTGGTTCTATGATCGATGGCCCAGAGTCATTCAGTACAGACGCTGAAATTACCTTCACTAACTTCGGATGGGACATCCCAGCTGGTGAAACCAAGAAGATGCTTGTCCGTTGTAACCTGGCTAACGTTGACCCAGATAACGTAGCTGATCCTGATGACGCTATCGCCATTGAGATCGCTGCTGCTGATGACATTAGTGCTCAGGACGAAGACGGTGATGACGTTGATCCTGTAACCTTGACCGACGGAAACGCCGGTGAGGACGTATTCCAGACCATCACTAGTGCAGGTACTCTCACTCTTAGCCTTGACGGTGACTCACCTAAGTCAACCATCATTCTTGGTAGCTCAACCGGTGTTGAGGTAACTAAGGTTAAGGCTTCTGCTGATGATGAAGCATTCAAAATTGTTGAGCTCCACTTGGAGAACAATGGTGCTGGTACTGATCCAGATGCAATCGCCAACAACGTGAAGATTACCTACGAAAAGGAAGATGGTACTGAGGAAACCAAGACCGGATTCCTTTCAGCCAACGAACTATCATTCTCTAACCTTGAGTGGTACGTTGGTACATCAGAGGACACCGTAGCTACCATTTCTATTGATACCAACTCGGTTTCAGGAACTGGTGCTACTTCCGGTGATACCATTCAGCTTGACGTTGAAAACAGTGCCGCTGACGAATTCGGTGCTATCGGTATTTCATCCGGAGAAAGCCTGGATGGTGGTGACGTCGGTGACGTAACCGGTAATGAGCACACCGCCCGCAAGACTAAACCAACCATCAGCCTTGCTTCAGGTAGCCCATCAGGTGCCGGAATTCCGGGACTTGACGAGGTCTTCCGATTCAATGTAGCGGCTGATACTCGTGGTGCTGTTGACATCCATGAGTTTACCTTCAAGTTTACATCCACTGACGACGCCTCAAGCGGCTGGAACGAATGTACCGATGTCATGGATGATACTTCTCGATGGCAGCTCTTTGACATGGATGACACCTCAACCGAAGTTGGTGAGGATGCCGACTGGGCACTCTACGAGGATGGTGCAGCTTGTGCCGCGATTGCTGACCCAATCGAATGGGCACAGGTCTTGCTTGATGCCAATACAGACGACACAGTTACTATCTCTGCTGGTGATACCAAGACTTTCATGTTGAAGCTTGATACCACTGGTGCCAGTTCATCCGATGACGATTCAATCCGAATCGACATTGAGACTGAAGACAATACCGAAACCGGTACTGGTGCTGCAGGTGTAGAAGCTGTTCGCTGGTCTGACGGTGAGGACACCGATATCGAGGGTGATCTCCTTAAGGAGCTCCCGGTTAACGGTGGAACCATTGTCTACTAGTTAGACGGTATAAGGTTTAGCGGAACCTATAGAAGCAATCCGTTATGCGCAAAGCCCTGCCTTTTTGGCAGGGCTTTCGCATTAAAAGGACAATCTGGCAGGTTTAAAAACCAGCAAGGTTGCTCTTGCCAAAGAAACATTTTTCAGGTATTTTATGTTTACAACTATGCCCAGCAGTACAACTTAGGATTTGAATGTCTGGGCAATAATTAAGAGACCAAGCTAAAAACCAACAACGATTTATTATTCTTGACAAAATAACTAGAGAACAACTGACGATCTAAGGTCCGAAGTTGTACTGCCGGGTATGGCTAAACTATTTACAAAATTTCGAGGATATCTGGTTTTGCTGGCAGTGATTATTATCGCTATAGTGGCTGCTTTTTGGTATCAGGATTATTTGAAATACAATAAAACAGAGCTAGAAGAATCGGAGCAAGAATTTGTCACCTATGTTGATCGGGGAATTGATCAGGAAAACATGGATCGGTTAAATCAGGAGATAGCAGAACTGGAGACTTCCTTGGCCGAACAAGGAGAAAATCCGGATCTAGCAGACATGCTTCAGCTGGGCAATAAGTACTACGCAATTGGAGAGCTGGGAAAAGCCAAAGAAGTTTATGGAGAGATTTTATTGATTTCACCAACAGATGTACCAACGCTTGAAAACTTGGGAACAACCCTTGTAGAAATGGAAGATTATTACGGAGCTGAAGAGGCTTGGGTTTTGGCCGCTGAGCTGGCCGGCAATGAGTCACACGTTATTCGTTTGGCTAATCTGATTGATGAACATATTCCAGAGCACAAAGATCGAATCGGTCCTATGTTAAAGCTTGCCATTGAACAGCTTGGACAAACCCCGGGACTATTGGCCCGTCTTGGCGAGTGGTATTATGAGCAAGGCGATTATAAACGAGCCGTTTCGCACTATGAAGTGGCCATTGATATTGATCCGGAAGATGAGTCTTTGCAGACACGATTAGATGAGATTAGAGCCGCCTGGACCAAAGCGGTTGAGGAAGGCAGAATTTAATCGTATGAGGGGGTTAGTTAAAATTACTATGATCAGTTTATTGGCAGTAACAACCTGCCAATTTTCTGTTTTTCAGGCTCAAGCCATAACTCCAAATGATCCGGATTTGGACGAGCAGTGGTATTTAGACCGGGTCGAAGCCTATGAGGCTTGGGATAAGAGTACCGGTAGTGAGGAGGTGGTGGTGGCCGTGCTCGACACCGGATTAGATTTGGATCATCCAGACATTATGTATAATCTTTGGACCAACCCGGGTGAAATAGCTGGAGACGGGGTCGATAACGACGGCAACGGTTTTATTGATGACATTCACGGATGGGATTTTACAGACGATAATGGTAATCCTGAACCGGAGATTGGTTCGGAATATTCGTATGCGGGACTGACTCACGGTACAGTGGTGGCTTCGGTGATTGGAGCTGTTGGGAATAATAATGAAGGCGTGGCCGGAATTAATTGGGAGGTCAAGTTAATGCCGGTGCGGATTTTAGACGAGCTTGGTTCAGGACTAAGCTCAGATGCTTCTCGAGCTGTGAATTATGCTGTGTCCAATGGAGCGGACGTGATCAATTTGAGTTTTTCCGGATTTGAACCGGATGGATCCTTGCGGGAGGCAATTAGGAGTGCTTATTTTGCGGGAGTGGTGGTTGTGGCAGCTGTCGGAAACAACAGTGAGGGTGGTGGGGACGATCTGGAGGAGACACCGATTTTTCCGGCCTGTTACGAAGGGGAAGCTAAGGATTGGGTGGTTGGAGTGGCGGCAACAGACGAAAATGATAACAAGGCTGATTTTTCCAATTACGGGCCGTGTGTTGATATTTCCGCTCCAGGGGTAGATATTTATGGAGCCAGTTTGCATGATGAGACACAGGTGGATTTTCAAGAGTATTATGCCGGGGGTTGGCAGGGTACTTCGGCAGCCTCGCCCATGGTAGCCGGAGCCGCGGCTCTAGTAAAAGCGGTTCACTCCGAGCTTAATGCTCAAGCGGTCATTAACGTTTTACAATTGTCAGCTGATCCGGTGGCCATTGGTACTGAATTTGCTGGAGCCATGGGAGCAGGACGGTTGAATATTGACCGAGCTTTAGAAATTGCCGGCAGTTTTTCGGTTGAATATGAAACTTCTACGGCCAACCCAAGCTGGTTAATTTATACTGCTCCTTCAGATGATGCTAAGCCGCTTGTGACCCCGTACTACGCCACCAGTTATACTGAACCAAGTTACTATGGTTATGCAGAGACGTTTGCAGGCGGGGTGCGTTTAGCTTCCGGAGACATAGACGGAGACGGCGAAGATGAGGTGATTGTTGGAGCTGGCCCTGGCGGTGGGCCGCAAATCAGAATTTTTGAGTCAGACGGCACCCTGATCAATCAGTGGTTTGCATATGACGAGGCTGGACGAACCGGCTTGTTTGTGGCTTCTGGAGACGTAAACCGTGACGGAACGGATGAAATTTTAGTAACTGAAGACGCTGGAGGAAGTGGTCGGGTAAAAATATTTACGGCAGAAGGAGCCGAACTTGGTACAATTAAGGCATTTGAAATAGGGCAATTAGGTGTTCGGGTGGCTGCGGCGGACGTTGATGGGGACGGCGTGGATGAGATCGTCACCGGGCTTGGGCCGGGGAATAAACCGCGAGTACGAGTGTTTGAGCCAACCGGTCAGTTTTTAGGTGAGTTTGATGCTTATGCTGAAACCTATGGCAAAGGTATTTTTGTAGCCGGAGGCGACATTAATGGAGACGGGGTAGATGAAATCGTAACTGGAACTGACGTGGGCGGTGGGCCACACGTGCGGGTGTTTACAGGCTCAGGTGTACTCGATTATGATTTTTTTGCTTATAACGAGGCGTTCCGTGGAGGAGTTCGGGTTGCGGTGGGAGACATAACCGGGGATGGGGTGGCTGAAGTTGTCACTGCGGCCGGGCCGGGTGGCGGTCCGCATGTTCGTGTTTGGGACAGAGAGGTGGTGATTGGCCAGTTTTTTGCAGAAGATGATGCTTATGCAGGAGGGATTAATTTAGCGGTCTGGGATTGGTAATTTCGTGCTTTTTTGATAGAATTAGGAAGGTAAAAGAAAAATATGGCAAATAACAAGAAAACAGTTTTAGTGACCGGAGGAGCCGGCTTTATTGGTTCTCACCTTTGTGAGAGATTAATTCAGGAAGATAACCGGGTAATTTGTATTGATAATTTTTCCACGTCCCATGTGCGCAACATTGAGCATTTGTTGCAGCACAACGACTTCTTTTTCTTAAAAATGGACGTTAATGAAAAGTTTGATCTGGAAAAAATGCCCGAACTTGAACCATTAAAGATCGCTTTTGAAGGGATTCAGGAGATTTATCATTTAGCTTGTCCGACCACTATTAAACAGTTCGATCAGTATAAAATCCAGACTCTGCTTTCAAATTCGCTGGGCAACTATCATTTTTTAGAGCTAGCTGTTAAATACAAAGCCAAGATTATGCTGGCTTCGACTTCAGTTGTTTATGGCGGTCGAAAAGAGGGTGATATCTATTTTGAAGAAGATGAAAATGGAGTTGTCGATCACTTGTCACCACGAGGTTGTTATGACGAGGGAAAGCGTTTTTCTGAAACCATGTTTGAAACTTACCGGCAGGTACACGGGGTTGACGCCAAAATTGCTCGCATTTTCCGCACTTATGGACCACGCATGCCGCTGTTTGACGGGCACTTGATTCCGGATTTTGTGTTAAATGCTCTTGAAAATAAAGATCTGGTGATTTATGGTGATGAAGGTTTCCGCACCTCGCTTTGTTATGTGACTGATGTGGTAGACGGAATGGTTCGTTTAATGGCGCTTGAGGAAAATGTGGGGCCGGTTAACTTAGGGGATGATAAAGATTTGAAAATGTCAGATGTGGCGCAGATGATTCTTGATAAAACCGGTTCGTCTTCTAAGATTCGTTTTGAGGCTCCGTTACCATTTTTGACGGAACTCGGGTTGCCACGCATTGGTAAAGCCAGAGAGTTTGGTTGGATTCCGTTAGTTAGACTTGAAGATGGATTAGAAAAAACCATCGAGTACGTTAAAGCTAATAAGATTTTGTTGACCCAGGTATAGAGTTAATAGAAAAAAGTTAATAGGCAAAGTTCTATTAAACATTATCCATAAACCTTTGTTTTCTGTCATTGCCAAAAGTAGCTATAATCTATCTTTCATACAACGCTCGTCCGTATATCGACGACGTTGTTTTATCATTCGCCAAGCAAACTTATCCGCACGAATTAATGGAATTAGTGATTGTTGATAATCCGGGCGAAGACAATTCAGCTGAGTATATCAAGAATAAGGTTTTGCCTCGATCCGAGCAGGATTTGCCAAGGATCACGTTTTTTTTAAATGAAACTAACACAGGGTTTGCTATCGGGAATAATATCGGGATCAATCATGCTTTACTCGCTGGTTATGACTACGTTTATCTCTTAAACAACGATGCCAAACTCGATTCTCGAGCTATTGAAAAAGCGGTCGAGCTCGCCGAGAGTAATCCGAAGATCGGTTCAGTTCAGTCGCTCATCAAACTCTGGCAGGATCCGGAAACGTTAAACTCGAGCGGGAACATGATTCATTTTTTGGGGTTTGGGTTTAGTCGGGACAATGGAGTGGAGTTTGGTGGGTCGAAAGCTCAAGATGGGGAAGAGATTGCGTATGCCAGTGGGGCAGCCGTAATGTATCGAGCCAGTGTTTTGAAAAAAATTGGTGCGCTCGATGAGTTTCTATGGTTGTATCATGAGGATCTGGAACTTGGTTGGCGGATTATGCTCGCTGGCTACACAAACGTTCTCTCATTGTATTCGGTCGCGTATCACAAGTACGAGTTCTCTCGATCAATCAAGAAGTGGTTTTGGATGGAGCGTAACCGATGGATCGTCATGCTCACGCATTATAAGCTCGCGACGTTGATTTTGCTCTTGCCGGTTTTGTTATTCGTTGAACTTGGTCTATGGCTCATCTCGATTCCGTCCGGTTGGTTCAAGCATAAAATGTTGACCTATTACGATTTACTGAAACCAGCCACAATAAAAAATATCCTGGCTAAACGCCGGATTTCGCAAGAGTCTCGAGTTGTATCAGATCGAGAAATTGTCAAACACTTCACCGGCCGTATTGGCTACCAAAATCTCGAGTCAGTCTCAGAAACCCCATTATCCTGGTTCGCCAACCTCTTCCTCGACTTCCTCTGGCAGGTGATTAGAAAGTTGTTTTGGTGGTAGATAAACACGCCCATTTTTGTTATTATACACCCAATAATTAACTCATCTTATGTTAAAATTAATACCAAAAGCTTTGGTCTTGTTGGTCATGGCTTCACTGTTGAGTGGTTGCTCACTGGGCAGTCTTTTTGACAAACAAGCCAGACAATACAATCCGGCAGACCTCATGGCAGATTTTCATGACAATGTCGTTTACCTTAACCAGTACGACAAAAACATGATCTTTGCCGCTAGTGAAGCGGATTCAGACATCTTTTTTGAAAACTACCATGCCTTCTTGGCTATTGCCAATGAATCCATGGCTCAAGCTGAAAAAATGGCTGAGCTGATGGAACAAGGGTCCACAAACGCAGCGCTTGATCCGCTCATCCGTGCGGCGTACGCCAAAAAGCGTTCCAGCTGGCTCTACTACATTCCTATCTTTGGCTCACTAGTAAAAGCCAAACATCAATCCATTGAAACAGCTCGAGAAGGCATTTATACCGGATTGCAGGATATGTACAGTGGAGACCGTGACCGAATTTTGGAGTATCACGGTTTGAGTTCAGTTAGTGACCTTGAAAATGCAAGCGACAGCACCATTGAAAGACTATCTCGTGACCCAGAAGTGGGTGGACTGATTGATTGGACCAAGGTAGTCACTGATCTTGGAAAAACCGCTGTCGAAACCGTGGTGGAAGCCAGTCAAGCAGTCACTGGCGGAGAAAACCCAATTACTCCAAGCGGTTACGCTGAAAACGTAGTAAAACAACTGGTTACCAAACGCGAGTTAGACAGTGTGGGAAAAGCCGATATTATTGTTAAAAACTCTAACACCACAACCACCGGAGACAAGAAAAAGGTGTTTCTGGCAATTAATGAAAGTGTAGGCTCTTTAGCCGGAGCTATTGATGATGATGCTATTGGTTCATCTTGGGACGCTTTGGAAGAAACCACACAAGACCAAATTGCTGACGCTATTTTCACTAAAGCTCAAACTGATGGACCACTCATGGTAGCTCTAGCTGTAGAGGACGCACCAGAAGCAACCATTGAACTTCCGGAAGGTGAGTGGGACGTTACCACTTCAGACAGTACTGAAGAAGTGGCTCTGATTGAAGATTTAGAAGTAACAAACGGAGAGGACCAGACCATTGATGTGGCCAGTTTCGGTCTTAACGATGTTACCTCTGTAAACCTGAACAACTGGCAAAAGAACCTGGAAGAACAAACGCAAGCCGAGATTGACGCCAGTCAATTTGGTCTGAATGAATACGAACCACCACCGCAGGTGGAAGAGACAGAAGAGGTAGTTGGGGAAGAAGTGGTTGAGGAGGAGACTAATGTTGGAAGCAATCTGAGTGATGTAGCAGGGACCTATAGATTGATAGAAATAATTGGTGAAGGGTATAGAAAAGACACAGCCCTTCTCATGTATCCGGATGCCCACCTGGTTTTAAATGCCGATGGTACAGGTCAATACAATTTGAGCTCAGACTATGTTGCTGATATGAACTATGTTTATGAGGGCTCAACCGTAACGATCTATTTCAGTGAGGATCAGACTGGACAAGGTATGGAATTTAAAAAAGAGGGGAATTTGTTGACCACTATACCGGCCATGCAAGGTTTAGCCATAAATATCTGGGAAAAGATGTAGAAATAAAAAAACCCTGCCCGAGCCAACCCTCGGGCAGGGTTTTTACTTTTGGAAAGTAATTAATAAGTTGATTTGGTGATAGGGAACAAAAAAGACAAAAACAAGACATGGAATGCCAATCGAATTTGATTGAACCAACACGGTTTATACGATTGTATAAACCGTGTTGGTTTTTAGTTTCGGCACTTTTTCACGATCGCGAATTTTTGTCGAAATAATGCATAGTTCGATTTAAGATTGACAGGTTTTGAATTGTATATTATCTGACGACCGTCTATTTTTGTACAATAAACACCGAATGATCATTTAACCAAAAGGTTAAATGGAGCCTATTTTACATAAATTTTTGTACCGATTGACCAAAATCTCACGATCGTGAGATTTTGCCTGAGAAAGCATATTATTCAGATATGATTAAGTTGATTTTGTGGTAGGGGAAAGAGGTAATAACATTAAGTCAAAAAAGGTCCTTATTTGTGCACGTGGTCAAATAAGGTTTTTTTCTTTTACGTATTAGCACCTTGTGGTTGGTTGCTTTTTGACGGTCGTCCACTTTTTATACAATGCACTCCCGACAACCTTTTAACTAAAAGATTAAATGGTACGCATTATACACACAATATTTATATTGATTGTCCGAAATTTCACGATCGTGAGATTTTGGCCGAGTAGGAAAAAGTTTAATTTCGATAAAATTGGTTTAGTGATTAATAAAAAGCCCTCGGCTAGTGACGTTTGTTGAAAACACCACTAACCAACGGTAAACCTCGTCGCCGTGCGCAGTCCTCATCGAACGACTTGTCGGGATTTTCACGAGCCCAATTTGCACCTGTTTTGAAAGCATTGCGCCCAAAGCAAGTCAGGATTCCCAAGTCACCAATGAGGTGATTGGGGGCTTCAGTTTCGAACTCCCCAAGCACTGTTGACTCGGGATCTCGAAAGCCGCCCGGCGTGGTTGCGTATATCTTGCGATCCGTCTCCCCCAGCGAGGGGGGTCTTGCAAAATCACGAACTTCATGTTTTCCCCTCAGTGAATTTTCTCATCAGAAGAATGACCACGAAGACCCACTCCATTCTAATGATTTCTATGTTGCCTCCTATAGGTTTTGGGAGATTGTCCGATTAATTTTCGCTTTGACACGTTATACTGCCACGCCTGAGCATAAACGTCAATTGGAAAAATTTAGATTGAATTGTACTTTAACCTGATTTTAAGCTAAAATCAACAGGATATGAAAATAGCTCAAGTTACTCCTGTTTACCCCCCATACCGCGGTGGAATTGGCACCGTGGCTTTTGAATATACCGAAAAGCTGCGAGCTCGAGGACACGACGTTCAGGTGTTTACGCCAAAGTATCGACCAGTCAAAAACGATCCTGAATACGTTCATCGGATCAAACCGCTCATTAAGTTTGGTAACGCTGCTGCCTTGCCGAGTTTAAGGAACGAACTGATTGGTTTCGATGTCGTTCATCTCCACTATCCATTTTTTGGTGGGGCCGAGTTTGTGGCCATGTGGAAGGCCATGGGAAATAAACTCTTAGTCACGACCTACCACATGGACATTAAAAAAGGCGGCCTGGTTGGTTTAATTGACAAGACTCACGGGGCTGTGATGCGAAAAATGGTGTTGGAAATTTCGGATAAGATTTTGATCAGCTCACTTGATTATGCAAAGCACTCAAAGATCTCCGAGCTTGTCGCACGTCGTTCGTCGGATGTTGTTGAGATGCCTTTTGGGGTCGACATAAATCAATTCCATCCAGGAACAGGAGACTCAGTTCGGTCAAAATTTGGAATTCCAAAAAATGAACCCGTTATTATTTTTGTGGGCGGACTCGATAAGGCTCATTACTTCAAGGGGGTGTCGGTGTTGTTACGAGCGTTTGAACAGATTAAAAATTTTCCTTGGCATTTGGTAGTGGTTGGCTCAGGAGACTTGAAATCGAGTTACGAAGAAACCGCTCGCGTTCATGGTTTGGCTGATCGGGTTATTTTTGCAGGTAGTGTTGGGCCTGAAGATTTGCCTGAGTATTATCGTGCCGCAGACGTACATGTTTTACCGTCGACGGATAGCTCGGAAGCCTTTGGAATCGTGACTGTGGAAGCAGCCGCTAGTGGTATACCGTCCATTGTCTCGGACTTGCCAGGTGTACGCAGTGTGATCGAGCCGGGCAAGACTGGACAGCTCGTTAAACCGGGTGATCCGAACGTTCTGGCCAAGACCCTGACTGAGCTTTTAAAAGATTATCAGACTCGGGAGGTGATGGGTCGGACAGCTCGAACTCGAGCCGAACAAATGTATGCTGGATCTATTTTGATTGACAAGTTAGAATCAGTTTATGAGAATTTGCATCATAACTAATTTGTACCCACCGCATGTTCGCGGAGGAGCGGAACGCGTCGCCCACCGGATTGCGCGCGGTTTTGTGTCGCGCGGGCATCAGGTGAGTGTGATTACCACGCAGCCAGAAGGGGGGGGTGAGGAAACGTTTGAAGAGGGAATCAAAGTTTATCGATTCAAGCCATCCAACTTGTATTACACTCTTGAAGATCGGCAGCAAAAGTTCTGGAAACGGTTTCTTTGGCATGGCTTTGATTTAGTGGCTCGAGAGAGCAAAAAGCGTGTTGTTGAGCTTTTAAAAGAAATCAAGCCGGACGTTGTTATGACACATAACCTAAAGGGGTTCGGTTCATCCGTTCCGCATGCTTTTCAAAAACACGTTCCACATGTGCATGTTTTGCATGACGTTCAATTGGTGGTACCAAGTGGATTATTGATATATGGTGAAGAGAATAATTGGATGAATAAGGGTTTTTTGCACGACCTATACGTAAAAGTAGCCAAGTGGGCGATTGGCAATCCGGCAGCGGTTATTTCTCCCTCTCAGTTTTTACTCGATTTTCATTCAGAACGAGGTTTTTTCCCAAATACTGAATCTTACGTGCTACCAAACCCAGCTCCGGATTTCGGAATAGAGACACGACGTCGCCCACAGGGGGTATTAAAAATTTTATTTTTGGGATCACTTGAAACGCATAAGGGAATTGAGTTTTTAATTCAAGCTTTAACTAATAGTCGACTTGAGTTTGAGTTGACAATTGCTGGACGAGGATCAATGGACAAGGAGATAAAAACAGCGTCACGAATGGATCCGCGGATTAGTTTTTTTGGTGGGTTTAACAAGGAAGAAGCGGCGGCCATGCTTGCGTCGAGTGATTGTTTGGTGGCTCCCTCACTTTGCTACGAGAATTCTCCAACCGTCATTTATGAAAGTTTATCTTGTGGAGTACCGGTAGTGGCCTCCCGAATCGGGGGAATTCCAGAACTGGTTCACGATGGTGAGAACGGTTATTTATTCGAACCATGTTCGAGCCAAGATTTGATAAAGAAGCTTGGTTGGGTACTTGAGGAACGTGATGAATGGTATGACGCCCAAGACGAAATCCGGATGGACATTAGCCAATTTGCCATGACGTATTATATGGATAAAATGGAGGGAGTATTTAAAGGTTTGACTCGGTGAAGTTTTGATGACCAAGCCAGAGGGGGTACGGTGTTTGTTCGTAGGTACGAAAAAGATGTATTAAAAAAGATGGTCAATAAAGACCATCTTTTTGTGTTGTATTACTTTACAGCTTCGAATCGTCGGTTTATTTCTTCCCAGTAAATCGCTTTCATGAAAGCGTCGATGTAATCAGTTCTCTTTAATCCATAGTCGGTCAAGAAAGCGTGTTCGAACACGTCCATGACCAGGAGCGGAGTGCAGCCAGCCGGATGACCGATATCATGTTCGTTGATCCACATGCTAAGCGTTCTTTGTCCGATCGAGTCCCAATACATAACTGCCCAACCAATTCCTCGCAAAGATCCCGTGGCTTTAAAGTAACGCTCCCAGTTGCCGAAATCACCATAGGTCTCGATTAGGTTTTGTACAATTGGCAGATCAGCATTAGGTTCTTGAGATTCTTTAGTCAGATTTTCAAAGTAGAGCTCATGCAAACGCATGCCATTGAATTCCCACCCGAGCCGGCGTTTCAGTTCTGAAAATTCTGGTGTGTCATGTTTTCTAGCAATACTTAGTGTCTTGATCAGCCCCATGACTTTATTGGTGTTGGCCACATATCCTTCGTACAACTTAAAGTGGTTCTTAAGGAGTTCGTCCGAAAAACCTGGCGTACCAATTAAATGATTGAAGTTCTGTGTTTGGTATTCCATATGTTTGTACCTTATTTGACCACGTGGACAATTAAGGTTATTTTAAGCTTAAATTTTACCGACTAAGTCGAGCCCTGGCTTCAAAGTATCACCACCTGGTTTCCAATTGGCCGGACAAACCTCGCCGCCATGTTCGCGAACGAATTTAGCCGCTTGGAGTTTACGCAAGAGCTCGGTAGCGGATCGTCCTACACTGTTGTCATGAATCTCAAACGCCTTCAGAATGCCGTCTGGATCAATCACGAAACTTCCTCGCAAGGCCACACCTTCGTCTTCGATGTAAACTCCCATTTGACGTGACAGTTTACCGGTTGGATCAGCTACCATTGGAAACTCGATTCGACCTATTGTCTCGGACTCGTCATGCCAGGCCTTGTGAACGAAGACTGTGTCAGTACTAACACTAAGAACTTCGGCGTCAGCTTTTTTAAACTCTTCGTACAGATCGGCCATTTCACCAAGTTCAGTAGGACAAACAAAGGTAAAGTCAGCCGGATAAAAGAACAAGATCAGCCATTTGCCACGGTAATCATTAAGATGAAGTTTCTTAATTTCGTTGCCGTGGTAGGCCTCAAGTTCAATGTTGGGAACCTCATGATTAATTTCAATCATAAAAAATCGTTACTCTTTAAGGATTATCAGTTTAACAGATATTACGTTTTGAACCAAATTAACGCCTGTATTCGAAAATGTATACCTTTCCGGCGTCTATACTGCTCCAAGCATGAGCATTTCGTTTGGCTGTTTCAATGATCCGAGGAGCCTGCCACCAGTATTCATTGACTACATAATAGAGCCAATCAACGTCAGCCAAATCCATGGCCGTCACAGCTTTTTCATGTGTTGGCTCATCGTTCATATTAAGAAAGTGTTCGTACATGGTTCCTCCGGTCGGAACCGGGTAAAAGAAATATTCACCGTAGTATTTTTTAAAGCCAAACTCATTAATCGCAGCCGCGGAAACAGACTGGTTGGCCAAAACAATGTAGTCCTGTCCGGCCGCAGATTCATCAACTGAATACACTGCATTGATGTCAGCTTGACCAACATTAAAACCATGGCTTGTAACATAATTGTCAGTTCGGGGATAGGTTAGATAAAAAGCACTCGTGGCAAAGGCGGCAATCAGAACCAAGGCCGAAGCCTGTAGAACAATTGGTTTTTTTTGTAAGTGTTGCCAAAGTGCTACGAAAGCTAGGCCCAGGAATGGAACAGCAAAAAACATCATCATTGGTACCAAGCGGTCAGCATAATTGGTACGCTCGTAGTCAATCAGGAAGGAGAAATCAATAGCCGAGCGCATAACCACATAGTTGATAAACAGAATCAGAATCATGGCTGCAGGCAGAAGGTACGATCGGGCCAATTGCCGACGGTAAATAAACCAGCCTGAAATAGATAACAGGATTAAGATAAGAGAAGTGTTAAAGCCGTAAAGGTAAACAAAATCAAGTAGGGTGCTAAAACGGTTTTCGACAAAGTAGCTCAAGTTTAAGGAGTCAAGAATATTGGTTGGTGCAAGAAGTGACCAGTCGAAGTTCAACTTGAGCCCGGATATTTTTGCGTTAATTATAAAGACGAGTGGTAAAACAATGCTTCCGGTAATAGCCAGGAGCCAAAAAATTAAATTAGAAAAACCGGGCCAGCGCGATTCCTTGGCTTTCGGACCGGAGGCAATTAAAGCCAGATACAACATGATCGGTATTCCGGCTAAGGGGTGAATTAACAGTCCGGCCACACCTATTACAAACAAAGATACCAGAGATACTTCTCGACTGTCTTTAAGGATCGGAATCGAGAGAAGGATGATTAATAAAGTCCAAAGGTTGGCTAGACCTTGAGGTGTAGTCACGATAAAACCAGAGAGAGGAACAAAGAATAGAGCCATGAGAGAGAACATGCTGGCGCGACGATTCGCTGTCAGATGATAAAAAGCAAAGTACCAGGCCAGTGGTAGTAGTATGGCAACGAGTAGGGGCAAGAGAATTCGGTCGACCGATTCAAGTGGTAAATGAAAAGCTTGGCTAGAAAACAAAACCAGAGAATATTGTCCAATGTAGTAAAAAGGCTTTGGGGTGATTGATCCTTCCAGGGCAATGTGGGTTTCAGTGGCACGATGAATAAAGGTGTCAAAGCCATAGCCGATTGGGTAAACAAGGGCTGCTACAGAAACAACCAGAAAAAGTACAGCCATAATCAATGGCAGAGTGAAGGCACGTTCGCGTCCACGCAGCAGCAAGGTGGTCAAAGATAGTAAGGCTGTAAAAATTGGGATGAATACCACAGTTGGGATTTGCTCCCATGGTGTCCGTATGGCATCGAAGATCTGTGCTTCAGAAATAATCGCAAACGCTATCACCAAGGCAAGCAAAGCCACAATAATCAGGGTGATAGTACTTGTTGGTACATGGTGATGCCAGGAGCGCAGAGTGTCGTGGGTGCGGTGGCGGTGACGGTAGGCCAGAAATACTAGTGGCGGGGTCAGTAGAACCAGAAGGGTCCAGATGTCCGGAGTGATAACAAAGAGGTAGTAGAAAGCTGAACCAAGGATCATGATGATTGAACCAAGAAGCAGTCCACCGGCCCAAGAGCGGTGCAAAAATGTTTCTCGGGGCAAGATGGCCCAGCCCAGGGCGGACCCAAAATAGATAAAAAAAGCAAAACAGAGAACCACCCCCAAAACCGGAGATTCAAAATTGTACTGATTTAAGACAAACAGGGATAGAAAAACTACGGAAAAACTGGTATATTTAGGGGTAGAAAAGATATTCATAGTGTTTCCATTTTAGCATATGTCGAAGGGTTTTGACCCACACAAGGTGCAAAAGCATGATTATTTGCTTAAATACACCATAATACCGCTTATTCCAAGATGGGTTAGGCCCAACCATTTTACGGTTGTCCGCATGATTATGATTCCAATTGTTTTGGTTTTGCTTGTTATGGAAAATTATGCCTTAGGAGTACCGTTATTTTTTCTAGCGGCATTAACTGACATGATTGACGGGTCTTTGGCTCGGTTGCGCAAACAGGTAACAGATTGGGGTTCGATTTATGATCCAGTTGCAGATAAGTTATTAATCAGTACAGTCTTAATTGTGACCGTTGCCCAGCACATAAATCCGTGGCTCGCCTTGGTGATTATTGTCTTAGAAATCATCATGATCATAGGCGGCTTTATTAGAAAACAACACGGCTTCAAAGTGCAGGCCAATACCTGGGGAAAGATTAAAATGTGTTTACAAGTGTCGGGTGTGATGGCTTTGTTGATTGCCCTGTGGCTAGGGGTTGATCTGTTTATCCCGTTTTCCGCAGCGATTTTTTATATGGCCATTGTTTTTGCAATAATTAGTTTATACACCTATGGCATCTAGATTATTTGCCGAAGCCGACAAATTAAAAGAATTATGGGTTTTAGCCGTGGTAGTGACGGTATTTTTTGTTTCGTCTCTTGTTTTAGTTTTTGGAATGCCACAGATGTTTGTTTCACCAGATGAAACCGCTAACTGGTTTTTTGCCAATGAAGTAGTTGATCAGGTTCGGTTGTATGTTTATGAGCCGGCCAACCTGATTTATAATGATATGCTTTATCCACGCAGTGTGGTGTCCGTGGCCGGACGGTTGGTACCGATCAGCTTTCTTGGCTTGCCGGTTTTGTATGGGTTAATCGGCAAGGCGGTTGGTAGTGGGGCTATGTTTTATTTGACCCCCCTTATTGCCACTTTGGCGGTGTTGGCTTGGTACGGTGTTATAAGGCGCTTGTTTAGTCCTCGGATCGGGCTTTTGGCCGGAGTATTGTTGGCTGTGCACCCGGCTTGGTGGTATTACACTGCTCGAACCATGATGCACAACGTGTTGTTTGTTTCGTTTTTAATTTTTGCACTGTGGTGGTTGGTGACACGACCGCTAGCTGAACGTTTTGGAAAAAAGGAGGGAGATTGGGTCCATGCACTTGATTATGTGTTGGCCGGAATAATGTTTGGAGCAGCGGTTTTCACTCGCACTTCTGAGCTTTTCTGGTTGTTGCCTTCCGCTTTAGTAGTAGTGATTTTTTTTGCAAGGCACATCAAGTGGACTCGATTAGGTTTAGTTGTTGTTTCCGCAATTTTATTACTCACCCCACTGTTCTTTATTAATAAATCTTTATATGGTGGGGCGTTTACTTTTGGATATACTGTATCTGCGACAACAGAGGAGGTGGAAGAACCGTCTCAAATTAGTAGAACCGGGGAAGTCACGGTTTTGAATGAAGAGCCTTTTCCGTATGAAATTCACGAATTTGCCATAGTAGAAAATTCATTCAATTATGGTTTTAAACTTTTTTGGTGGATGAGTCTTTTGGGGTTGCTCGGAGCGCCAATTTTATTTTTATGCAAAAACGAAAACTTGGCCACGAATCGAGTTCGGCATCGATTTACGTTTATGGCCGCCTTTGCGGTGGCCGCCGCGTTTTTGGGGGTTGTGTATGGCAGTTGGATCTTTCATGACAACCCGGACCCAAATTCAGTCACCATTGCTAATTCCTACGTTCGTTATTGGTTGCCCCTGTTTGTAATGAGTACGGTTTTTGGAGCCGCGGCTATTGATTGGTTAGCCAGTAAAATGAAAACCAATCTCGCCAGGGTCTGGCTATCTGCGGCTATTGTGTTCTTGGTTACTGCACTCGGAGTTAACGGTACTTTTTTTGCTCCAGATGACGGCCTGATATCGATCCGACAAGTCTTGCAAGAATCAAACGAAATCAAGACACGGGTTTTAGAGCTAACCGAGGAAGATGCAATAATTATAGTGGATAGGGCAGACAAGATATTTTGGCCGGATCGTTTGGTGCGTTACCCATTGCGTGATGAAGCGACCTATCATTTGATGCCAAAAATTGTGCTTCGACAACAGCTTTATTATTACGGTATCACTTTTCCGGAAACGGATATAGAGTACTTAAATAATAGAAAACTGGCTGAATTTGGTCTTAAAATTGATCTAATCCAAACTTTTGAAGAAGAGTCGTTGTATCAAATTACCCAAGCGTTATGAAGTTTTTGATTCGAGTTTTGCAAGTCGTCATGGTTGCTGTTCCGATTGTTATTTTTGGTTGGCTGCTTTGGTTAGATTTGGTTCCAACCGGTCAGCTTGAGGTAAGATTTGATCTCCAGCATCTGTCGCCCTTTATCAATCGAATTTTACCGGATGCTCGGGCTTTACCTCCGAGTAAGTTACCAAGTGGGGAATGGGCCCAACAGATCATTGATGAGCCGGTTTATTTTACGGTGGAACCGCCGCGGCATTTTGATTTTCTTGAACTCGAGCTCGTATGGCAAAATGATGGAGTACCAATTGTAGAACTTGGCGGCTTGGCCGGGGAAGAGGGTTCGCAGTATTTTTTGGTTCCGCTTCAAAATCTCTTAATTGATGAATCTGATTGGGATCGAACAGAAGAAAACGGGATTGTTTTACTGCAACGAGATCGAACTTATGAGTCGATTGATTCTTTCGTCACCAGCCCCCCGGATCGATCTAAAATTGCTACGTATCACTACCAACTCACAACTCCATATTTGATCCCCACTTACATACCTAGTTCTATTTCTCGAACCGTTGACGTTTCGTTGCGTGGTTTTCATGAATTTAAAACATATATCAAAGATGAAAATTTAAATCTCGATTTTACATACATGGATATGAATCGGGATAAAGAGGGAGACTCAATCAACATCTTGATTACTAATGAAGCCGGTGAATTAGTGCACCAAGTTTCGTCACTGGATGATGGTAATAAAACCGATGATGCCGTACCATCAGGACTCGAGCACATCCATGTCTTGGTTCCAGATCTTCCCGAGGGAGTTTACAAGGTTGAGCTGCGGGTGGGGCGGGATATTTTCTGGCGCACTTTGACTACCACACAACAAAAGATTGTTTTCTTGAACAATGTTTATCTGGCCGATGAGGTGGGTTATATGCCGGAAGACAGAGAAGTGCGTTTTTGGACTGAAGCAAAAAACTTGGAGTTTATGACGCATCACGCCGACGGAGCTCAAGAAGTCAGAGTGGCAGGTGAGCTGGTCCGCATTCCTAATCCGTATGAAGAATACTCGCATGAAGTACTCTCAGATGGAGTGGTGGAAGTCTATTCGCCGCAGGGGGACCTGATTGTTTATTCGGATGGACATATAGCTTTTTCAGCTGCTCAGTACTTCAACCCTGATCCGGTCCGGCTTAATTGGAATATTGATTTGGATCGTCTAGGGGTCGATTATATCATTGCTGAATATGAGTCACCCGAGTTGATTGATGGTTGGTATCATGATACAGCTGAGTTTGATACTTCGTGGCTGGTGAAAATAGAGGATGCTTGGAAGTTAACTATTTCGGTCGCCGGAATCAAGGACTTACAAGAAGATGTTTGGGTCAGTGAAATAAATGCGGTTCTGTACCGTGATCCACTGACCTGGCAAAAAGCAAAACAAGAAGTAAAAGAATTGTGGTATGGGTTGGTTCACTAAAAAGAATAATTATCAAGAAACAATTGCCCGAACGGGTTTTATCGTCAGTGTAGTCGCTTATCTTTGGTTTTGGCTGGCGGACGTAATCAAGCCCGGACTTGTTTCAAACTATATGTCCGTGCACTGGTGGTTGTTGACAAGCCTTTTGTTCGGTATTTGGTGGATGGTGGTTGAAAAAGAAACACAGGATCACAGGTTCTGGAATTATGCACTAGCCTTATTTTTGGGCATTATTGCCGCAATTATCGTTTGGAATATTGGGCTAAATTTAGAGGAATATAGATTTATGGCAGTTTTGATTGCCTTTATCCTTCCCTTGGCTGTTGTTGGTGTGTTAAGATCAAGTGACTAGAAATTAATCTCGGTTTTATGTCAGATGACTGTATTTTTTGTAAAATCGTAGCCGGTGAGGCTCCGTCTCAAAAAGTCTATGAAGACGATGATGTTTTGGCTTTCATGGATATTTTTCCAACTGCTCCAGCCCATACACTCGTTATTCCAAAAAAACATCACGAGAATATCTTAGAAACTCCGCCTGAGCTCGCCGGAAAAGTTCTCAATGTGGCTCAAAAGATTGCTCCGGCTGTCATGAAAGCCGCAGGTATGCCGGCTTGTGTTTTTTCAAATAACTGCGGCAAGGAAGCCGGGCAAGTTGTATTTCACACCCATATTCACATTATTCCGCGGTCTGAAGAAGACGGAAAAGCCATGTGGGGTTCACAGGAAGCAACTGCAGAGGAAATCGAAGCCCACGCCAATATGATTCGTGAAGAATTAAAAAAGTAGATATGAAATTATTAGTGACCGGAGGGGCAGGGTTTATTGGATCGAATTTTATTTTGCACATGTTTGCGAAGTATCCGGATTACGAAATTGTAAACCTGGATTCTTTGACTTATTGTGGCAACTTGCGCAACTTAGAATCGGTTCAGAATAATCCGAATTACAAGTTTGTGAAGGGTGATATCACTGATCGTGATTTGGTTTTTGATCTTGTTAAAGATGTTGATATCGTTGTTCATTTTGCAGCAGAGTCACATGTGGACCGATCGATTATGGACGCTCGGCCGTTTGTGATGACGAACGTGCTTGGAACTCTTGTGTTGCTTGATGCAGCTCTCAAGCATGGTAAACGATTTCATCACGTCTCGACCGATGAGGTGTTCGGAGCTTTGGGACCAAATGATCCGCCGTTTAATGAGGAGACCAAGTACGCGCCGCGAAACCCGTACTCGGCTTGCAAGGCCGGGTCGGATCATTTAGTACGGGCTTATCACCAAACTCACGAATTGCCGATTACAATTTCCAATTGTTCCAACAACTATGGTCCATATCAGTTCCCGGAAAAAGTGTTGCCGTTGTTTATCTCGAATTTAAAAGATGGAAAGAAGGTGCCGGTTTATGGTCAGGGTCTTCAGATTCGGGATTGGATTCACGTGCTTGATCACTGCAAGGGAATTGACGCAATTATTCACAAGGGTCGGATTGGGGAAACCTATTGCTTAGGTGGTAAGGATTCTGAATTACCGAACATTGAACTGACCAAGAAATTAATTTCGGTCATGGGTAAGAGTGAAGATATGATTGAGTTTGTGAAGGACCGGGCCGGACACGACGCTCGTTACTCAATCGATTATTCCAAAGCCAAAGAGGAGCTCGGTTGGGAACCAGAAATCGACCTTGAGACCGGACTTAAAATGACCGTAGATTGGTATTTGGATCATCAGGATTGGGTTGATGAGATCTGTTCGGGTGACTATGAAAAATATTATACAGAACAATATGTCGATCGAGAGCAAAATTAACGGAGTTGAAATCATTCAGTTGAAGAAATTTGAAGACGAACGCGGGTGGTTGTCCGAGCTTTGGCGCACGGACGAAATTGATCCGGAAGTTCGACCGGTCATGACGTATGTTTCGTTAACTAAACCCGGAGTAACGCGTGGTCCGCACGAGCACGTGTATCAAACCGATTTATTTGGCTTTGTTGGTCCGTCAACTTTTCGGCTTCACTTGTGGGATAACCGTTCAGACTCGGAAACTTTCGGTGAGTACGAAACACACGACCTTGGTGAAAACAATTTTGCGATTGCAATTATTCCGCCGGGTGTGGTTCATGGATATAAAAATGTAGGAGAAAAAGATGGCATGGTAGTGAATTGTGCAAATAAGCTCTATGCGGGTGAGGGAAAGAAAGAAGAAGTAGACGAAATACGACACGAGGCTGACCCTGATTCTAAGTTTAAGATTGATTAATTATGAAAGTTCTAATCCTTGGTGCCAAAGGAATGCTTGGAACAGAACTTGTGAAAGTGTATTCAGACCATGAGGTTTTGGCTTGGGACCGGGAAGAGTGTGACATTACGAACGCCGATCAGATTCGCTCAAAAATCCTCGAAGCGAGACCTGATCTCATTATCAACTGCGCGGCCTATAATAATGTTGACGGAGCTGAAGATGAAGGGCGCGAACTCGCATATCTTTTAAATCGAGAAGCCCCAGGATATATTGCAGAAGTTGCTAAGGAACTTGACGTGCCGTTCGTACAGTACACGAGCGATTATGTTTTTGATGGGGCGAAGTCAGATGGGTACATTGAAACCGACGAACCGAATCCGATTTCAGAGTACGCTAAGAGCAAGGCCGAGGGCGAAGTGCGAGTTCTTGCAAGTGGCGCTCGGGTCTATGTCATTCGACCGTCTCGAATCTTTGGTGAAATGGGAACCGGCGAGGGAGTAAAAGAAAGTTTTGTTGATTTGATTTTGAGGCTTGCAGAAGATAAAAACGAGCTTGATCTTGTGGATGAAGAAACGGCAAGTCCGACGTACGCTCCGGATCTAGCAAAACGAACTCGAGAAGTTGTCGAAGGGTATGAGCCGGGAATCTATCACGGTACCAACGAAGGAGCTTGTACTTGGTTTGGATTTGCTAAAGAAATTTTTCAGCTGGCTGGTCAAGATGACATTAAATTGAATCCTGTTCCAACAAGTTTCTACCCACGTCCGGCGGCTCGACCATCTTGCAGTTGGTTGAAAAACACCAAACTACCGCCAGCAAGAAGTTGGCAGGACGCGCTTGCCGAATACATGAAATTAAGGCAAGATAAGAGCAAGAATTAATTTTATATTTATGACTAGACACGAATCACCTGAATTACAAAAAGAGGGATTAAAGGCCGAGCTAAGTGATTTAAAAGACGGGGTCACCAAACTTATAGAACAAGAAAATGTTTTAGACAACTTGCATTTAGAAGAACTAAAAAAGTACCTGGAGGATATCAAAGAAGCAACTGATTCCTTGCCTGGCCTGCAGGGTTTTGTACAGCGTGGTAGAGAATTGTTACGGCTAGGTCAACTTGAAGGAGAGGAAAAAGATATAATCAAGGAGGCCAGAGAATTGTTGGATTGGTTAAGTAAAAAACTTGGAGCTGCTGAATTTTTGGAAACAGAAGGCGATGACTTGGGAGATGAAGCAAATGAATTGGCGGTTCAGCATCGTCAGTTGGAGTATCAGTTAGATGAATGGCGTCAGGGTGGTCGTAACGCACTAAAAGAAATTCAAAAGATTCTTGAGAAAGAAAACAAGTAAGAGATTAGTTTATGAAAGGCATTATTTTAGCCGGAGGACACGCCACACGATTGCGCCCCTTAACCAAAATGACCTCCAAACAACTTCTTCCTGTTTATAACAAGCCGATGATTTATTATCCACTTTATACTTTGCTTAATGCTGGGATCAAAGAGATTTTGATTATAATTGCTCCAGATTATGCTGGACAATTTTTAAATTTACTTGGCAGTGGTAAAGAAGTTGGAGAAGAGGTTAAATTAACGTACGAAATCCAAGACTCACCACGCGGTTTAGCAGACGCCTTCATTGTTGGCGAGAACTTTATTGGTGACGACGATGTAGCCATGATTCTTGGTGACAATATCTTTGAGCACGACTTTACAGAAGATATTAAGTCGTTCGAAAAAGGTGGGCGAATTTTTGCCATTGAAGTTCCTGACCCGGAACGTTTTGGGGTGGTTGAATTTGATGAAAACAACAAGGTGCTATCGATCGTGGAAAAACCAAAAGAACCAAAAAGTAACTATGCGATTCCGGGACTCTATATCTTTGATAATCGAGTTATTGAGTTTGCTAAAAATGTTGAACCATCAGAACGCGGTGAGATCGAGATCACATCTTTGCACAACGTGTATCTGGAACTGGGGGAACTTGATGTTCGTCAAGTGAAGGGTAAGTGGTTTGACGCTGGCACGTTTGATTCATTGCTTGCAGCCGGTAATTTTATTGCGGAAAAGGAGAATAAAAATTAGTTTATGTCCAAATACGTTATTAAAGGAAAGAGTCATTTAAAAGGTGAGATTGCAGTTCAAGGAGCCAAGAACTCGGCTTTAAAAATTATTCCGGCCGCCCTGCTTGGTGAAGGGAAGCTGACGATCAATAATTTGCCTGACATTGAAGATGTACGTCGTATGTTAGAGCTGGCCGAAGACTTGGGGCTCGAGGTGAAGTGTGAAAATGGAACTTGTGAAATTGATAATAACGGTTTGAAAAAAAATGAACTAGACCCAGAGTTTGCCAACAAGATTCGAACTTCGCTCATGTTTGTGGGGCCGCTTTTGGCTCGGCTTGGCAAGGTCCGTTTTCCGCATCCTGGCGGTTGTGTGATTGGGGCTGGAACCAGGCCAATCGATTTGTTCTTGGAAGGTTTTGAGGCACTTGGAGCTAAGGTTGAAATTGGCAAAGGGGCATATGAAATTTCTGCCAAGAAACTAAAAGGTGCGGAGTATTTCTTTAGTCTTGTCAGTGTGACCGGAACGGAAAGTTTAATGATGACAGCTACGCTAGCAGAAGGTACCACGGTGTTGAAGAATTGTGCCATGGAGCCGGAAATCAAGGCCTTAGCAGATTATTTAAATGAACAAGGAGCCAAGATTTCTGGAGCTGGAACCCCGACGATCACTATCGAAGGGGTGAAAAAATTGAAAGCTGGAACATTTAATGTCGTGCCTGACCGAATTGAAACCGGTACTTTTGCAATCATGGCCGCGGCTACTCGTTCGGCTCTTAAAATTACCAATTGCGATCCATCACATATCGAATCTTTGTTGACCATCTTTAATAAAATCGGAGTGGAATGGAAGACCGGAGAAGATTGGCTTGATATAAAGTCATCAGGTGATATAAAGGCCTATGGAATACGAACTCACGAGTATCCTGGCTTCCCAACTGATTTGCAATCGCCTTACACCGTGTTGATGACTCGGGCTAATGGTTCTTGTGTGGTTCATGAAACAATTTATGAACGTCGGTTGTTATTCACTGATATGTTGGTTCAAATGGGAGCCAATATTATTATGTGTGATCCGCATCGGGTAGTAGTGAACGGTCCAAGTAAGTTGTATGGGCGAAAATTAATCAGCCCGGATATCCGGGCTGGCATTGCCATGGTTATTGCGGCCATGATCGCGCGTGGTACAACCGAGATTGAGAATATTTATCAGATCGAGCGAGGATATTCGAATTTGGTCGAACGGTTGCAATCTGTTGGCGTCGATATCGAACGAGCTGATTAACGCTCAGAAATATAATATTGGCACCGTTTCCCGCCTCTGGCGGGACCCCGCCACGTTTTATACGTTGGCGGGGCGGTTTTCTGTTACGGTGCTTTTTGATTCAACCCAGTTTTCTTTGAGCCGGCAAAGAAAACCAGAAAAAAGAAACCGGCCGTCTTTCTGTGATCACCGGAGGTAGATAATGAATATTTTATGACCTTGACTACGAAACTTGCCTCGCGCCGTCTGTTCTTAAGGTAGACACTCAGCTTCAAACAGTTCTCGTCACCCCGTCTGACGGGGTCGGTCAAAAATGTCCATTGACCTCCGTCGTGCTCGAAGTGGCGGAACAAAAATCCCTCCCCTCTAAGGGGAGGTTAGGTGGGGTACCGGCAGGCAATCTATCGCTCCAAAATTTGCAGTTCAAAAATTCCTGAATCAGGTCCAACGGTCCCGGCAAAGTAAACCCGGCGGCCGTTTTTGGTTACAAAGAGGTTATTGAAGTTTGACCCCTCTGCTAATAGAATTTCGTTGCGTTGATCTCGCCAATCAAGTTCGATTGCACTAAGTTTGGTGTCTTGGACAAATAGGATTGCGTTAGAAAGCGGGTGCCAGGCTGTGTAAGTGACAGGTTCGCCAACTCGGGTAATCAGCTCATCAGTGTGTGTTGCCGGGTTGTAAACATGAACTTCCAATGCACTCCAGTAGAGCATCCGATTGCTTCCATCCGGAGCCCATTCAACACCTCTTCCGTCCACATTTAAAATAATCGGCTGATTTCGGGTACTGGTGTCGATTAAGACAATTTTGTCTTGTGTGGTTTCTTGTAGTAATAAATATGGCTCAGGGGAGGCAATAATTTCGTATTGGCCAAGTGGAACGTAGGCAATGATGTCTCCTTGGTCATTTGTGAAACTGAATATCGACAACTGGTCCTCAACCACCTCGGTCAAAATTGGATGACCCTCAATCAGTGTAGCCAAAACAGGTTTATCATAGAGCTTGGTTGTGCTACTGCTCGGAATCCGGTAGACCTCTGTTGTTTCATCAGTGGTAAACATAATGGCGTAATTATCGGTTTGGTGCCACCAGGCTTTGGTGATTGGTTTTCCGATTTTTTCAGCCAGATCAAAACGGTTTTCACCAGAACGGTCAATTAAAGTGTATGACGCTTCGTTGTCCCGGGTTTGTTCAATTAGCAGGTGTTCACCACTGGCTGACCAACTAAGATCAAGAACAACATCATCATCTGCGGCAATGCGGTAAAGCAAGGATTGTTCATCATCAGCAATGGAGTAATTCCAGATTTCATACCAGGAGCTTTGGTTCATCACATACGCAAAGGTTGAGTAGGAAGGATTTTGTGCCGCACTGACGATTTTTTCGCTCACCAAATTTACTGGGTCTTCATCAGTAAAAAGTACAACATCCTCGATAAAGGTTGTTTCCTGACTTATGATCGGTAAGGTTTTTGTCCAGGAATGGTATCCGGGCCGGTCAAGTGTGAGTTTGTATTCGCCAGGCACCAGATTTTTAATAAAGGCTGGTGAATAGTCACGTAATTCATCATTGATAATTATTTCTGCTCCCTTAGGAATAGTAGTCACATAGAAAAGACCGGTTTGAACAAAGGAATTGGTAGTAAAATTGTAGCGATAACCAGCGGTGTAGAGCACCAAAAGTGGGGCAGTGATCAAGAAGGCCAGAATAAAGATGACCACAATCCCGATCCGAATGCGAAAATTCAACATATTCCGTCAAAGTCAAATTTACTAAGTGAGAACTGTCCCATGGAAGACATTGTCTTGAAGAAAAGTCACAGTTGCTTCGACAGGACATACGCGGTTAGTTTAGCAAAGTTTAGCTAATTAGTCACGGTTGGCGAAATATGTCGAGATAAGGTAGAATAGAGCAATAGTATGATCAAGCGATTTCCAAGATCAGTGGTAATTTTAACTTTCGTGGTATTTGTCCTGGTGGCTTTTAACTTTGGTTTTATTTTTGGCCGTCAACAAGGGCTACGTTCAGTCGTTCCGGAGGGTGAGGGTCGGGTGACCGGTCAGGGCGAGATCCCCGCTCACTTGAGCAAAAATATTGATTTCAATCTGTTTTGGGATGTATGGGATTTGATCAAGGATCAGTATTATGAACAACCGGTTTCTGAAACCTCGCTTTTTTACGGGGCCATGGATGGATTGTTAGAAGGACTAGATGATCCGTATTCAACCTTTTTTGATCCGGAAGAGGCGGCTGAGTTTGCTGAAGAATTGTCCGGTAGTTTTGAAGGTATTGGAGCGGAAATTGCTATCAAGGACGATCAACTGCAAATAGTAGCACCACTTCCTGGTACCCCTGCCGAACAGGCGGGAGCCAAGCCCGGGGACAAAATATATTTGATTGATGGGGAAGAGACCACTGACATGACCTTAGAGGAAGCGGTCTCGCGTATTCGTGGGCCAAAGGGGACATCTGTGACTTTGAGTATTAGCCGTGACGGGCTGGAAGAGCTTGAGGATATTGTGATCGTACGCGATGAAATAAATATTGACAGTGTTGAGTGGGAGCTCCGGGACGATGGGATTGCGGTGGTCAATATGTATTTCTTTAATGAGGACACGGCCGTGCTTTTTGAGGAGGCTATCCAAGACATTTTGACCCATGATGTCAGCGGAGTAATTCTTGACCTTCGTTCTAATCCGGGTGGATTGTTAAGTATGGCCATAGATGTTTCAAGTGCCTGGCTTGGTAATCAGACCGTGGTGATTGAACAGATCAAAGACGAACGTCAGACTATTTCAGGACACGGCTTGGCTCGGTTGTCTGGATTGCCAACAGTGGTCTTGATCAATGAAGGATCGGCTTCAGGATCAGAGATTGTGGCCGGTGCTCTGCAGGATTTTGATGCTGCAATTCTTGTTGGCATGACCACCTTCGGTAAGGGTTCTGTCCAGGATTTTAAAGGACTAAAAGATGGCTCAGCTGTCAAAATAACCGTTGCCAAATGGTTGACCCCAAATGGCCGTTCCATTAATGAATTAGGAATCAATCCAGATATTGAAATTGAGTATCCAATTGAGGATTTTTATGCCGGACATGACCCGCAATTTACCAAAGCAATCGAAGTCCTCCAAGACTTTGAAGCCTATCAAACCGGTAAACAAACCGAAGGGGAGGGCTAAGGGTAAACAAAATAAACCAAGGGAACGAAGTCGGCGAGAGGTTTCTGCCGGCGGTATTGTTTTTAAGGTAAATAAACGAGGGGTGTTTTTCGCTATGATTATTGATGCTTATGGCAAGCAGACTTTTACCAAAGGACGGGTAGAAAAAGGTGAACGTTTAATTGAGGCGGCAAAACGTGAAACCTGTGAAGAGATTGGGGTTTGCGAGCTAGAACATGTGGCTAAGCTGGGCCAGATTGATATCTGGTTCCGTGACCGTTTCGAACATAAAGGAGCCCTGATTCATAAATACATTCATTATTTTTTGTTTGAAGCTGCTCCTTCGGCTCGAATAAAAATTCCACCACCTAAAAAACGTGGTGAGAATATTCAAAAAGGAATGTGGGTGCCGTCTGAAAAAATCCTGGAGAAGTCAAGCTATGATGACATGAAGCCCATGATTAAAAAAGCTTTAAAGATTATTAAGCGACGTTACCCTGATTATGCGTAACGTATTTCTGGGTTTTGCCTATTTATGGCGCGGTGTCAAGTATATATTTAAACACCGTAAGTGTTGGTATTTATTAGTAGTGCCGGCTTTGGTTAACCTGATGTTGTTGATTTTTTTGGTTTTGGTCGTGGTGATCTTGCTCTCATACTGGCTTGGCATGACTCTGCCAGAAGTTTGGTGGGCCACATTGATTAGCATCATGATAGTTGGGTCAGCTACTGTTTTGGTTTTGTTTCTCGGGATCATGTTGTTTGTTTCTGTGGGATCAATCGTGGCCGCGCCGTTTTATGAGGCTTTAAGTAGCGGAGTCGATCAAGAGGTTCCAAGAATTGACCAACCGTGGTGGAAAGAAATTGCTCTCTCTTTTAAAAATTCATTGTCTAAATTGGCTTGGTTTGCCCTGATCCAAGTTTTTTTGTTGATCATGCTGTTTATTCCTTTTGTGGTTGGAATGGTCACTTATACGGTAGTGGGTTTTGTGGCCGCAGTGTTATTTTTGGCCTTAGAATATTTGGATTTGGTTTTTGATCGTCGCGGAGTTCGTTTCAATGATCGTTTACGCTGGTGTTTGCATCATAAATGGTACGTTTTGGGATTTGGTTCAGCTGTATTTATAGGTTTGACTATCCCGGTGGTTAATTTATTGGTACCACCAGCCGCCGCGGTTGGAGCTGTTTTGCTTTTTAGGGATCTTCAAGCCATGGATAGTGAGGAAAATGACCTTATTTTTACAGCTTCACCCTTGATTCGCTAGGTTCGACATTTTGTCTAAATATGATATACTGGTCGCGGAATTAAGCTGAGTAATATGAAAGTAGTACTTCTTAAAGATGTGCCCAAAAAAGGGTATAAGGGGGAAGTGGTCAACGTTAATGAGGGTTATGCCCGTAATTTTTTATTTCCACAAAATTTAGCGGTTCAGGCCACCGAGGAGGCAATTCGTAAAGTGGAACAAGAAAAGAAACAAAAGAGCAAAAAGGATGACAAGGCCATGAAAGCGGCAGCGGCAGCGGCTAAAAAATTGGATGGCTATGAGCTAAAGATGGCAGAAAAGACTAATGAAGACGGTGGACTCTACGCGGCAGTTACGGCAGAGATTATTGCCAAGGCTTTAAAGAAAGCCAAGTTTGATGTCACGGCTGAGTCAGTTGAGTTGGCCGATCCAATCAAAGAAGTCGGCGAGCGCGAGGTGCTCGTCAATCTGCCACACGGCTTCGAGGCCACAATTCGCCTCACTGTTGAATCAACTAACCAATAAAACAGCTGGAGCATTGTCTCCAGCTTTTAGATTATTTAACTATGAGCAAAACAAATCCTAAATATATTTTCGTGGTCGGGGGTGTAATGTCCTCGGTTGGTAAAGGTGTGGCCTCAGCTTCGATTGCCAAGTTGATTCAGGCACGTGGTTATGATATTGCAAGTATTAAATGTGACATGTACGTAAATGTAGATGCCGGTACAATACGACCGGCCGAGCACGGGGAAGTGTTTGTGGGAGAAGACGGGGTGGAGGCAGACCAGGATTTGGGAAATTATGAGCGTTTTACCGGACAGACGTGTACTAGAACCAATTACATCACAACCGGGCAGGTGTATCAGGAAGTGATTCGACGTGAACGTAATTTGGAATATGGCGGAGAAGACGTAGAGGTGGTGCCGGATGTGCCCAAGGAGATTATTCGGCGCATTGAAGAGTGTCAGGAGAAAACCGGAGCAGATGTGGTTGTGACTGAATTTGGTGGAACGGTTGGGGAGTATCAGTTGCTTTTGTTTTTGGAAGCGGCACGCATGATGAAGATTGCTAGTCCAGAAGATGTTCTGATTGTGATGGTCAGTTTTTTGCCAACGCCAAGTTTGCTTGGAGAGCAAAAATCAAAGCCTACTCAATATGCAATCCGAACTTTGAACTCAGCCGGCTTATCTCCTGATTTTGTTTTTTGCCGGGCTGATGAGCCGGTAACCGATGATATTAAACAAACAGTTAGCAATGTCTGTAGTTTGCCAATTGAACATATTGTTTCAGCCCCAAATGTAGATTTCATTTATGAGGTTCCTCTGGTTTTTGAAGAACAGAATCTCGGTGAGGAACTTTTGGAGGCTTTGAGTTTAAAGTCTCGAAAACCAGAACTGAAGGATTGGGAGAATTTGGTAAAGAAGTTTAAAGGTTTAAACGAAGAGGTAACAATCGGAATCGTAGGCAAGTATTTTAACTTGAAGTCGTGCCGGGATACTTACATCTCAGTCATTGAGTCGATCAACCACGCTTGTTGGGCTAATGATCGGAAGCCAAATATTGTTTGGTTAGATTCGGAAGAATATGAGAATGATCCAAATAAGTTGAAAGAACTCGACGACGTGGATGGAATCGTAGTGCCGGGTGGATTTGGTTCGCGCGGAACCGAAGGTATGATTTTAGCCGCCGAGTACGCTCGGATCAATAATATTCCGTATCTTGGCTTGTGTCTTGGAATGCAGATTTTGTCGATTGAGTTTGCACGAAACATGTGTGGGCTTGAAGGAGCAAATTCAGAAGAACTCAATCCTGAAACGCCACACCCGGTGATTCATATCATGGAAGAGCAAAAGAAGCACATGGCCGAGAGCAACTACGGAGCCACTATGCGACTCGGAGCATATCCTTGCACCCTGCAAGAGGGAACTAAGAGTTTTGAAGCATATGGCAAGAAAGATATTTCCGAGCGCCACCGCCACCGTTACGAATTCAACAATAAATATCGAGAGCAGATGGCAGAAAAGGGCCTGGTGTTTGCTGGGATCAACCCGGACCAGGATCTGGTCGAAATCGCTGAAGTCAAAGACCATCCGTTTATGGTTGGCAGCCAGTTCCACCCAGAATTTAAGTCCCGACCGCTCAATCCACACCCATTATTCAAGGCTTTTATCGAAGCCGCAGCCAATAAATAAGGCTCTTGACGGGTTTAGTGATATTCGGTATACTATCGCTCGCTGGTAGAAATACCGATTTTTAGCTAAAATCAAGCCAATATGGCACACAAAAAAGCAGGAGGCTCAACTAGTCTAGGCCGAGATTCGCAGGCACAACGCCTGGGGGTCAAGGTTTCTGATGGGCAGACAATTAAGGCTGGCGAGGTTATTATTCGCCAACGTGGAACCAAGTGGTATGCCGGAGAAAACGTGCGTTTAGGAAAGGATGACACTTTGTACGCGGCCAAGGATGGAGTTGTTAAGTACAAAAAGAAGAAGCAACCGAATTTTCATGGAGCCTTAAAACTGAAGACTTTTGTTGAGGTAGTATAAACCAACTGGAAACCCATTGTGCATATTATGCCGTGGGTTTTTTGGTTGAAATCAAGCCTATTTTCAGTTATACTCTGATTATGCGTGAGAAAATTGAAGCAGTGCTGGATAAGGTCCGGCCGCAGCTAGAAGCCGATGGTGGAGGGGTGGAGCTCGTAGATTATTCTGACGGGATAGTTCAGGTTGAGTTCCAAGGCGCTTGTGCTGATTGCCCTATGGCTAATCTCACGCTCAAAAACGTTATCGAGGTGGCTTTACGGCAGGAGCACCCCGATATTAAACAGGTTATTGCCGTTTAATATGGGTCGAGTTATTACACGGGCTCGTAAACTAAAGGGAGCTGTTCGCGACATCTTTGCTAATTCCAAATTTTACCGTTGGACAGCCATTGTTTCAGCCGGGTTGGTGGTTCTTACTACATTGCTGCCATTTTGGAAGATCATCCCAAATTTACACGGAGCTGACTATATTCCATTGCACTACAATATTTACTTTGGAGTGGACAAGTTCGGTCCCTGGTATTACATTTTTGCTTTGCCGGCTTTGGGGATCCTGATGCTGTTAACTAATATTTTGTTCGAAGCAATTTACGCTAAGCATGAACATGTTCTGTCAATTTTTTTTGCCATTACTACCTTGCTGGTGGAAACAATCCTTCTTGGATCAATGGTCTTGATTACCCTCATTAATTTTTAGTATGGAAACCTTTGCGATTGTAAAAGTATTAGTTCTCTCAACAGTAGCTTTTGTGTTGACTATGGCTTGGACGCCGGCGTTCACACATTTTTTGTATAAGTACAAACTTGGTAAATCAATTCGTAACGGTGGTTTGACTCCGATTTTTACCAAACTTCATTTGAAAAAGTCCGGTACTCCGGTCATGGGTGGGGTTTTGGTTTGGGGGACCACTCTTGTTATGGCTTTGGTACTTGGATGGGTTTGGTTGAATTGGCCGGACGGATTTTTGGGACACCTCAGTTTCTTAACCCGAGAGCAAACCTTACTTCCACTCGGAGCTTTAATTGCCTCAGCTTTGGTTGGTTTAGTGGATGATTACATGAATGTGAAAAAGATTGGACCGCATGGTGGAGGGTTGCAGATGCGTCATCGGTTACTCGTTTATATGGCTATCGCTGTGGTTGGAGCTTGGTGGTTTTATTTTAAATTAGACTGGGATTTACTTCATGTGCCATTCCTCGGAGATTTTAATATCGGTTGGTGGTATATCCCATTTTTCATTTTGGTGATTGTTTCGACCTCATTTTCAGTTAATCAAACAGATGGGCTTGATGGTTTGGCCGGAGGGTCGCTCTTGACCTCTTTTGCCGCTTTTTCTGTCATCTCACTTTTGCAGGGTCGAGTAGACTTGGCCGCTTTCTGTGCAATAATCGCTGGAGCCTTGTTGGCTTTTCTGTGGTTCAATATTAATCCGGCTCGCTTTTTTATGGGTGATACCGGTTCTATGTCGCTCGGGGTAACGCTCGGGATTGTAGCAATGCTTACGAATGCGGCCTTATTTTTGCCGGTGATCGGCATTGTTTTTGTGCTCGAGGCCATTTCAACTCTTGTTCAAATGAGCTCTAAAAAAATATTCAAGAAAAAAGTGTTCAAATCAGCCCCAATTCATCACCACTTGGAGGCCATTGGTTGGCCGGAGCCTAAGATTGTGATGCGGTTTTGGGTGATTTCCATGGTAGCCGCCGGGCTTGGTGTGGCTCTGGTGATTCTTGATCAAACTTTTGTCTAATGCCGCCGAAAAAAAACAAACAGATCGATTATACTTATCTGGCTCTGGCTGGGGTTGTTATTTTATTTGGCATCATAATGCTAGCCTCTGCTTCCGGGCCAAGCGGTTATGAACGCTTTGGTGACAGTTTTTATTTTGTTAAACATCAGATAATATTCGGACTGATTCCTGGATTGGTGGCCATGTATGTTCTATCCAAGATACCGTACCATCGTTGGAAAGATTATGCCTTTCATTTATTGATCATCTCGATTGCTTTATTAGTTCTTGTTTTTATTCCGGGAATTGGTGCCGGGTTTGGTACTTCGCGGAGCTGGGTTTCTTTTTTTGGGCTTTTTAGTTTCCAACCGGCCGAGTTCGTAAAACTGACCTTCTTGTTTTATTTAGCCGCCTGGCTTGATAAGCGTGGTAAACAGGGGGTGAGCGACTGGCAGTCAGGTTTTCTTCCGTTTTTATCCGTCCTTGGAGCAATCATGTTGTTGATGATTTTACAGCCTGATATAGGAACTATGTCTGTTATCGTGGCCATGTCTCTTGTAGTGTATTTTGTTGCCGGAGCCCCGTGGATTCATATGGGGTTGCTGGTGGGTGGCGGAGCTCTATTGTTTGGACTCCTCATCAAACTAGCTCCATATCGGTCTGCTCGATTTACCACTTTTTTACATCCCGAGTTTGACCCTCAAGGTATTGGGTACCATATTAACCAAGCCCTGCTCGCTATTGGTTCAGGTGGAATTTTGGGTCTTGGTTACGGGCACTCTCGACAAAAGTTTCAATATTTACCGGAGGTGTTTGGTGATTCAATTTTTGCCGTGACTGCTGAAGAATTGGGTTTTATTTTAACGGTCGGGGTCTTAGTTTTGTTCATGGCGTTGTTTTGGCGTGGACTCAAGATCGCGAATGGTGCTCCGGATAATTTCGGGCGATACATTGTGATCGGAATTATTAGCTGGTTTGTCATTCAGGCTTCAATTAATATTGGTTCCATGATCGGGCTTTTGCCAATGACCGGGGTACCGTTGCCATTTGTGAGTTACGGTGGAACGGCTCTTGTTGTTTCTATGGCCGCGATTGGGGTGGTGTTAAATGTTTCGAAATATGGTAAGAGTAAATAGAGTATGAAAGTGATGATGACCGGAGGAGGAACAATGGGCCCGGTAACCCCGCTCATCGGGGTTTGTGAGGCCTGGAAAAAGCTTAACCCCTGGGTTGAGTTTGTTTGGGTTGGTACACCGCTCGGTCCTGAAAAAGAGGTACTGGAAAAGCTTGGATACGGGTTCATCTCACTGAAAACTGCTAAACTACCTCGTTACTTCTCGCTCTCACTTTTTAGTTCACCATTTGTGTTAGCCGGATCGTTTGTGAAAGCTATGGAGATATTGAAACGTGAAAAACCGGACATGGTCATGTCAGCCGGAGGGTACGTGAGTGTGCCGATTGTATGGGCTGCTAAATTGCTCGGTATTAAAACCTGGATTCATCAGTTGGATGTTCGACCTGGCTTAGCTAATAAATTGATGCGATCATTTGCAACTCGGATTACAACCTCATGGCAATCAAGCCTGGCTTCATTCCCAGATAATAAAACCAACTGGATCGGCTCACCCGTGCGTGAAAGTTTGGCTGGGGTTGATCGAGATGAGGCGTATGAGACTCTACATCTTGACCCGAGTTTGCCGACCGTACTTGTACTTGGTGGTGGAGTTGGGGCCGGATGGATTAATCGAGCCATGGTAGAAATCGGACCAGAAATATCAGTTAAAGCTAATGTGATTCATCAGACCGGGAAGGGGAAGGACTTGGCAGAACTCGAGGCGATCGGCGGGACATATCATGTTTTCGAATTTATTTACAACATGGCTTTGGCTTACGCTGCGGCCGACATTGTGGTGGCTCGTGCCGGTATGGGAACCATTCAGGAGCTGGCTTTTTTAAACAAACCATCGGTTTTGATTCCGATTCCCAACAATCAACAAGAAGAGAATGCAGTAGCTTTGAAAGAATCTGGGGCCGCGTTTGTGTACACCCAAGACCAGCCCGTCGGTGAGCTCGATCGATTGATCAGTGAATTACTTGACCACCCGGAAAAACGTGCCGAGTTTGGCCGACAGATTGGACTGGTTTTGCCAACACAAGGAGTCGCTGAGAGAATCGCCAAAGAGGCTAACGACATGTGTGAGAAAATAAAATAAGACCATCTTTTCTTGACAGGTGGTGTTATTTCTGTTATATTTTGGCCACTTGCGCCGGTAGCTCAGTGGTAGAGCAGAGGCCTTTTAAGCCTAAGGTCGTGGGTTCGATCCCCACTCGGCGTACCAAAAAACCACCTCATTCTGAGATGGTTTTTTGATTCTTTATTTTATTTCCACAATTTTAAGTTCCGGCCCAGACTCGGTCGGTTTAACAACGTCCCTAACTTGTTTTCCAATCAACGCTTGCCCAAGCGGGGAAAAGTGGCTAATCCGGCCACGGGTCGGGTCGGTTTCTTGAGAACCAACGATCTCGTAATGCAATATTTTTGATCCATTGTCTAGCGAGACGGATGAGCCGATCTGAACTCTGCCATCCGTGCTTGGGCCTGACTCAATCGGAATGGCTTTTAAGATACGTTGTTCCAAAGATGTTATCCTCGAGTTCATGCGACGCAGCTTCCACTTAGCCTCTTGGTATTCAGCGTTCTCGGATAGATCACCCATTTCTTTGGTTCGTTGTACTTCCTGAATCTGCACCGGACGCTCAACCTCAACCAACCGCTTGAGTTCGCGTTTCATACGTTCCAACTTGTCTTGGCTGACGTGGAAGTCAGTTGGAGTCTGCTTGGCAATACGCCATTCTTCGGATGCACGCTTTGGTACCTGCATAATGTTCAAATTTTAAGCTATTTTTGCAAATTTTTCAACCTTTATTCACAGACCCCTTGACGAGATCATTGAATTTCGATCTAAACCTTGAGATAATTTTGGTGCTAATTCTTAAGCGAACACAATTATGTTTTTCGACGATGAAGAAATGAACGTGGACGAAGAAAAGAAAGACGGGGAAGAGACTACTGAAGACGCTGAATAAAACCAATATTTTGAAAACTCGAGGTTTAAGCGCCCTCGAGTTTTCTTTTTAAAAACAAGACCCCCCAAGGGTGAGGTGGGGGGCCGAAGGAGTTTTGTTACCGTGCGTATTTTGCATGGTGATAACGGATCGGATTTGAGAAGTTTTGGAGCGGGGTTTGACCTTTGAGGTAGGCCGAGTTGAGCCGCTGCTCCATGGTGCGGTAGTCTTCAAAGAGTGGGGCTAAGTGTTTTTCTCTCGCACGCTCTTCCCACCAGGCTTTCTCAAGAGCATCTTTAACCGGTTGAAATTCTTCCTGACACTTGGTTAGACAAGCTTCTTCGTCAAGGTCGTCCGGTACTGCCAGGCTGGTGAGCATGACACCAATCCCGAGCTCAGACAGGTCTTCGGATTCCTGACTGAGCACGGCCGCACTGCTACGCAACTCCTGGCAGAAATACTCCAGCCGCTCAACTTCATTCGGGTACAATTGTCGAGACTTGACCAGCTCTTCAATCTGATCAGCTCGGGTCTCCCACCCCTCGGCCGCCTTGAGCAATCGCTCAGATTCTTCCGAGAGAATCGCGGCGCGAATCAGCCGCGCTTTCCCAAGATCACCCGTACCACAGGTGGTGGTGACTACCTCTTCAAAGCCTTCCGGTTCAGCCGCATTGGCCGAAATAGTGCCGGCAACAAAGAACAAGGCCAATACGACCCATTTCATGGTTTACCTCCTTAACCGGTTCATTTTCGAGCTTATCAGATATTTTAATTCTCAGCAATTCGTAATTTAAGCCAAAATATTGTAAAATAAGGTCGTATGAGAATTGCCTTTATTGGTCAGAAAACCATTGGAATTAAGGGGGAGAGGACCGGAGGAATTGAAAAACACGTGGACGAATTAGCTACTCGGCTCGCAGATCGCGATCACGAGGTTTTTGTGTATGCCAGAGCCCATTACCAGGAAGACCGCCCTCGGGAATATCATGGTGTGCGGATGATTTATGTGCCCACAATATATCGTAAAAACCTAGAAGCAATTGTACATACATTGTTGGCCACGCTTCACGCTTGGTTCATGCCCTATGACATTATTCATTACCATGGCGTAGGGCCGTCCACCTTGACTTTCTTTTTAAGGATTCTAAAACCTAAAACGCGAATTGTTACCACTTTTCACAGCCAGGACAGGTTTCATCAGAAGTGGGGTTTGTTGGCACGTTTGTATTTACATTTCGGTGAAATCGCGGCTTGCTGGTTTCCACACGTGTGCATTGCCGTGTCGCATGTGATCCAGGTTTACTGTCGAACTCATTATCGCCGTCAGGTGGTGTATGTTCCCAATGGTGCAGAGCCGCAGACAGTAAAAGAATTTGGTGAGCTGGAAAACTTTGGTCTTCAACCGGATAAATATTTTTTAAACGTCGGTCGAGTAGTGCGTCATAAGGGCTTGCACTATTTAATCGATGCGTATCAGAAATTATCCACTGAAAAAAAATTAGTGATTGTGGGTGGGGCGGCCGAAGGAGGTGAAGAATATTTTGAGGCCTTAAAAAAGCGGGTCGCCGGAGATAAAAATATTTTATTTTTAGGATATCAGTCCGGGGAAACACTAAAGCAGTTGTTCTCACATGCCTATATTTATTGCCAGCCGAGTGAATCCGAGGGCTTGGCTGTAGTAGTTCTTGAGGCCATGAGTTTTGGAACCCCGGTGTTGGTGTCTGATATTCCAGAAAATTTGGAAGCCATGCACCGAGCTGGCTTTTCTTTTAAAAATAAAAATATCAATGATCTGGCTGACCAGATGCAATACTGTTTACGTCATCCACAGGAAGTAGATAAGGCTTCAAAAAAATCGGTTGAAGCAGTAAAAACATTTTTCAATTGGGATCGGATTACCAATCAAGTAGAAGAAGTTTATCGAACAGTCAGACATTAATATGTTTAATTGGCATGAGTTAAGTGCACAACAAGTTCTACGAAACCTGGACAGCTCGCCCCAGGGGCTTTCGGTAAACAAAATTAAAAAACGGCTAGAAAAATACGGCTTGAATGAATTACCTAAAAAACCACCTGCCGCGTGGTTTATTATTTTACTTGAACAATTCAAAAGTCCGTTCATGTATATCTTGTTGTTTGCGGCCCTGGTAAGTTTATTTTTTTCTGATTACGTGGACGCTGGGGTGATCGTAGCCGCCATTGTTTTGAATACCGTTGTTGGCTTTGTGCAGGAATATAAAGCCAGTCGAGCCTTGGCTGAATTGCGCTCCATGGTGCGACCGGAAGTGGTGGTCCGGCGTGATAGTCAAAAAATGGTAATTCCGGCCAGCCAAGTAGTGCCGGGTGATATTTTGATTTTAGAATCCGGAGACAGAGTGGCGGCGGATGCTCGTTTGATTGAAGAAAATACTCTTGAAATAAACGAAGCGGCATTGACCGGAGAATCCTTACCGATTGAAAAACAGTTGGCAGCACTTGATCGGGGCATTGTTTTGGCTGATAGAACCAACATGGTTTATGCCGGAACCGAAGTGGGTAATGGTCGTGGTTTAGCTGTTGTGGTCGCAACGGGAATAAAAACCGAACTTGGACAAATTGCAGAGCTGGTCAAAGAAACAAAAGATGAGGAAACGCCACTTCAGGTTCAGCTGCGCCGGCTCGCTAAAATTCTCACTATTATTTTTGTTGGAGTAGCAGTAGTAATTTTTGTGATCGGAGTGCTGGGTGGTCGCTCCGTATTTGAGATGTTCATAACTTCAGTAGCCTTGGCTGTAGCTGCGGTTCCTGAAGGTTTGTTGGTAGCCGTGACAGTTATTTTAGCCATTGGCATGCAACGCATTTTGCGACAAAAGGCTTTGGTGCGTCGGTTGATTGCGACCGAGACCTTGGGAAGTGTTTCGGTTATTTGTACGGATAAAACCGGGACCATTACTGAAGCCCGAATGAAAGCCACAGAACTGGTCGGTAAAGACAAAGAACTGGCGTATAAAATTGCTGTCCTTTGTAATAACTCAACAGCTAGTGGTGACCGGGTTATTGGTAGTCCAACCGAGGCCGCGCTAATGCGCTTTGCGGTTGCTGCTGGGCAGGATAAGTCTGCACTGGATCAAACTCACCCCAGATTGGCAGAGATCCCCTTCAATTCAGCTCATAAGTACATGGCTACACTTAACGAGTGGGGTGACAGTAATCGGGCCGTACTTGTAAAAGGCGCACCGGAAAAAATACTACCAATGTGCAATGAGTCAGGTGATGATTTAATGAATACGGCTCACGAGATGTCCAAGAGGGGACTTCGGGTGCTCGCCGTGGCATATAAGAAAGTTGGGAAAGGTTGGGAGGTTGAAAAAGATGAAGATAATCTAGGAAATGAACTTTCGGAAATGGAGTTCGTTGGTTTTTTTGGCTTGCAGGATCCGATTCGTCCGGACGCCAAAGAAACAATTGCTAAAGCCGCCGAGGCCGGGGTACGGACGGTCATTATTACCGGAGACCACCCGGATACCGCGGTGGCAATTGCTAAAGAGGCCGGGCTTGATGCAGATAGAAGCAGGACACTAATCGGTTCTGAACTAGATCAGTTATCAGATGAAGAATTGCAACAAAAAGTGAAGGGTATTAATGTTTACGCTCGAGTTGAACCGGCTCACAAGGTGCGAATTGTGAACGCTTGGAAAGAGCAGAATGAAGTGGTCAGCATGACCGGGGACGGGGTTAATGACGCGCCGGCACTCAAGGCTGCGGACATTGGAGTTGCGCTTGGAACAGGCACCGAGGTGGCAAAATCAACTTCTGAAATCGTGCTTCTCAATAACGCCTTAACCACCATTGTAAAAGCTATTGAGCAAGGACGTGTGATTTATGACAACATTCGCAAGGTCACCACCTATTTGTTGGTTGATAGTTTTACAGAGATTGTATTAATCGGTACTGCAGTTATGTTGGGCCTTCCCTTGCCGTTGCTAGCTGCACAAATTTTATGGATTAATTTGATTACTGATGGTTTCCCAAGCCTGGCTCTTACCCTGGAGCCGGGAGAACCGGACGTGATGAAAGAACCACCGCGTCCGCGTAAGGAGGCAGTACTTAATAAAGAAATGAAAGTTTTAATTTTCATTATTGGTATCTTGACTGATATCGGAATTATGGCGATTTTCTTGTATCTTTTGAATTTGAGTCATGATATTGAATATGTTCGTTCCATTATCTTTACTGCTGTGGCCATTGATTCATTGATTTACGTTTTTGCCATAAAGAGTTTCCGACACTCAATATTTCACACCAACATATTTAATAACAAGTGGTTAGTGATGGGAGTTATTGCCGGATTAGGTTTGCAGATCATGGCTGTGACCGTTCCATTTTTTCAAAATATCTTTGAGATAACCCATTTGCATCTTTATGACTGGCTACTGCTTATTTCTATTGGCTGTGTTAAACTGGTAGCAATCGAGATAGTCAAATGGATTTTTATTGCTCGTCATCATCATAAAAAAATAACTGCTTAAAATATGTCCACTAAAAAAGCTTTTGTTGAGGTTGGAAGGAAACAGGGAAAATATTTGAAATATCGTCGCGAATTAATTCGTTATTCGAATGATGCCCTGAGTGCTTCTAAGAAAGCTGTATTTGCATTGCATCGTGGTGATAAGGTTGGAGCAAAGGTGTCAATCAAGCTTGCGATTGGTTCGTTGGGAAAAGCTGAAAAGAATTTTAAAACCATCCCTCGTCTGCGTTATGAAGGGGCCTATCAGGCAGCACTTGAGGAGTATGCTGAGGCATTACTGTTTGACCAGTTTATTTCAAAGGGCGAGTTTGGCAAGCTTGAAGTTCGTGTTATGGATCCGGGAACTTATCTTGGAGCTCTGTCTGATGCAACAGGAGAAGTTGTGCGCTACGCAATTCGTGAGGCAACAGCAGGAAATTTTGAGGCCGTTAAGCATGCACAAGCGGCCACAGAAGAAGCGATTGAATTCATGCTTAGCCTTGATTTAACTGGATACTTGCGACAGAAATTTGATCAAGCTAAAAAGAATTTGCGCAACCTGGAGCAAATTATGTATGAAATTAGTATGAGAAAATAGTATGGAAAAACTAGTTACAGCTATTGTTCCAGCCTATAACGAATCTTTAACCATCGGACCGGTGGTTAAAGAACTGATGCAATCACCATATTTTAAAGAGGTGATTGTGATTTCAGACGGGTCAACGGATAATACCGCCCGGGTGGCTGAAGCGGCCGGGGCAACCGTGTATCAGTTGCCGGTCAAGAATGGGAAAGGAGCGGCCATGCAGCATGGACTCGCCCACGCCGAAACAGAAGTGGTGGCGTTTTTTGATGCGGATCTTAAAGGTTTTAAAGCCGATCACGCTGAACGAATCGTGCTGCCGGTTTTGAAAGGGGCTCGAGTCATGAATGTGGGGTTGCGTGACCGCGGAGGGTTGATTACAGGTTTGATGCATTATTTGCCACTCATCGGTGGAGAACGAGCCATGTACCGACATGTTTTTGAAGCTATTCCGGATCGGTATAAGCAAGGCTTTATGATTGAGTCGGCTCTCAACTATTACTGTCGTTCTCGAAAGCTAACCTACGGCGGAGTGAAGTTGCCGGGGATTAAAATCGTTCACAAGTACGAGAAGGTTGGTTATTGGCGAGGTTTTATTGAGTACGTCAAAATGTCGCTTGAAATTATTAAAGCTATGACAATCGTCAGATTAGATTATCTTAGAGGAAAATTTTAACGAATATCTTTAATCATTTTCTTATGCAAGTTGAAGTTTTTAAAGATTCTGTGGTGACCGTGATGGGACTCGGTCGCTTTTTACAAGGAAGTGGTGTCGGGGCCACTAAATGGTTAATGCGTCATGGTGCCCAGACCGTGATTACAGATTTAAAAACAGAAGAAGATCTTAAAGAGTCGGTTAAAGAGGTGATGAAATGGTTTTCCAAATACAAGGCCGATATCACTGACCGTGAAATTTATCATCCAGTTTTTGTAATGGGGGAGCACCACGAAGAAGATTTTGCTAATGCTCAATTTGTGGTGAAAAATCCAGACGTGCCACGCGAGTCCGAGTTCTTAAAAATCGCTAAAGATCATAATGTGCCGGTGATTTCGGACGTGTCAATTTTTTATGAACTTGATCCTCATCCATTTGTAGCCGTGACCGGGGCAAAAGGTAAATCAACGACTGTAAGTATGATCGGGGATATTATGCTTGAGGTGGATGAGCGAGCTGTGGTAGCCGGAAATATCAAGGTTTCGCCGCTCGAGTTTTTGGACGAAATTGTAGAAGAACGGGAACCACGACCAGTCACGCTCGAGCTTTCTAGTTGGTTGCTAGAGACTCTAGCCGACGTTAAACGCGGGCCAGAAGTGGCTGTGCTCACAAACTTGTACGAAGATCATTTAAATCGTTATGACTCGATGGATCATTATATTGAAGCCAAGTCTGTTATTTTCAAGAACCAAACGTCTGATCAGTCATGTGTGTTAAATTTCGACCAAGACCAAACTCGTGAACTCGAACCCAAAGTTCCAAGTCGGTTATTTTGGTTTTCCAAGTCCGAATTGCCAGAAGGTAAGTTTGGGGCTTTTGCTCGTGGCGATGAGGTTGTGTGGCGAACTGAGAGTGGAGAAGAAGTTGTGATGCAGAAATCGGAGTTAGCCCAACCAGGGAATCATAATCTCGAAAACGCACTTGCGGCCATTGCAGTAGCTCGACTTCGTGACGTAGAATCAGAAACTATTCGCGAGGTGCTCTCGACTTTCGAGGGGGTAGCCGACCGGCAAGAACTCGTGGACGAAATTGGCGGAGTAAAGTACGTGAACGATACGACCGCGACTGCACCGGCTGCCGCTATTGCGGCACTGCAGCGCTTTGGCCAAAATAGCAACATCGTTTTGCTAGCCGGTGGTGCGGATAAGGGGCTAGGTTTTGACGAACTTGGAAATGTGATTCGAGCCACGTGTAAGCACGTCATTTTATTCGAGGGAACGGCGACAGACAAACTCGAAGCAGCGATAGGTAAAGACGTGAGCACTATGCGAATTGATTCCATGCCCAAGGCCGTAGAAGCCGCCCGTGAAATCGCCACTAAGGATGACGTGGTCTTGCTCTCGCCGGGTTGTGCTAGTTTCGGAATCTTTAAAAATGAATTCGACCGCGGTGATCAGTTTAAGGAGGAAGTGGGGAAGATCGGAATGTCGAATGATAAATGATAAAATATATGTGCGATTTTGTTTGAGTATATAGGGACATTCGCACGAAAGTGAAAATTAAAAAAATATGAAAAACATGGAGAAACAATTAAAAGCGTTGGCGAATAAGAAGAGATTGGAAATATTGGCGTATCTAAAAAAAGAGAAAAAAGCCTCGGTTTGGGAGATAGCAGATAAGATTGATTTATCTTTGAAATCGACCTCTAGACATTTGGCAATCCTGAGGTCAGTTGATCTGGTAAAAGGTTCATATGTTGGGAAAGAAAAAATTTACTGCCTCGAGTCGATATCTGATCAACCATCAAAATATATTCTCGGAATGTTATAGATGATCATCAGTACATTCGCACGAAAGTAAAAATGAGAAATTGTATAAAATTTCACGATCGTGAAAAAGTGTACAATATTTTTGTATCTTATTTTCGTCCGTACGAGAATAAAGGTCTGTTTAAAGATTGAGTGGTGCGTGGTTTGGTGGTTTTACGTCCTTGTTTTCACTGTCTTTTCCTGCTAAAATAAGCCTACATGATTAAACATTTTGTACGAAAGCTCGTGCCAGAGCCGGTGATTAAGGTATATCACTGGGTTTTGTCGTATTTGGCTGCTTGGCTATACCGAAATCCGTCTCAAGAGCTCGTAGTTATCGGGGTTACTGGAACACATGGTAAGACCACCACCTGTGAGTGGATCGGGCAGATTTTGGAATACGCTGGCGAGCAGGTCGGATGGGCGACCACGAATTCTTTCAAGGTAGCTGGACGCGAGTGGACCAATGATAAAAAAATGACCATGCTCGGTCGGTTTCAGTTGCAGAGATTGTTGCGCCAAATGGTAAAGAGCGGAGTAAAGTACGCGGTGATTGAAACCAGTTCGCAGGGGATTGATCAATATCGACACCTTGGAATCGATTACGATGTGGTTTTAATAACTGATCTTACACCCGAGCACATCGAAGCCCATGGTGGGTTTGAAAACTATAAGCAAGCCAAAGGAAAATTGTTTGAGCATTTAATGGAATCAACGAATCAACGAAGCAACGAATCAACGAAGCCAATGAAGACTAAGATTCTAAATCTTGATGATGAATACGTTGATTACTTTGCTTCGTTTAAGTCAGAGAAAACGTATGGGTTTGGCACGTCGCACGTCGCACGTCGCACGTCGACCAAGAACGACGGGCCGCGTACCATCTGCGACGTGCAGATCTTAGCCTCGGAGATCAAAACGTCTGCTGCGGGATCGAGTTTCATGGTTGGAGAACATGAGTTTGAACTCAAGCCACTTGGGTTATTCAACGTCATGAACGTTCTCGCGGCCATTGCGGTGGCTCGCGCTCTCGGGTTTGGTTGGGACGTAATCGCTCGCGGAGTATCAAAACTCGAACTTGTGCCAGGTCGAATCGAAGTAATTGACGAAGGTCAGGATTTTACTGTGATTGTTGATTATGCCTTTGAGCCAGTGGCTTTAACGAAATTATTTGAAACAGTTGAGCACTTTAATTACAAACGAATCATTCACGTAACTGGGTCAACCGGCGGTGGACGAGATGTGGCCCGTCGTCCCAAAATCGGTGCTATTTCCAGTCAGTTTGCTGACATTACAATTGTGACTAATGAAGATCCGTATGACGATTACCCGCAGGCTATAATCGATCAGGTAGCCGCTGGAGCGCTTGAATCAGGCTCGGTTGAAAATAAAGACCTGTTTAAGATCTTGGATCGTAGTGAGGCTATTCAACGAGCTGTTAGATTGGCTGAATCCGGTGACATTGTCTTGATAACCGGAAAGGGAAGTGAGCCGGTTATGGCCATTAAACACGGCAAAACCATTCCTTGGGACGATCGGGCAGAAGCTCGGAAGGCTTTACAAAAAATAAAATAATATGGACTCGTCAAAAATTATACAACTTAAACCAGAAGAAGACATTCTTATGACCGTTCGGCAAAACTTTGTGCCCTACATTCCGTGGATGGTCATATTGGTGGTCTGGTTTGTGTTACCGTTCTTTTTTATGTTCCCCTTGTTTACACTTGGTGAGTGGGGAGTATTAATTTTTGTAGTCGTGCTTTTAGCCTGCTTATTCTTTGTGTATCGAACCTGGTTTAGTTGGCAACGAACCATGTTTGTGGTAACTGATCGCCGCCTCATTGACATTGATCAGCACGGCTTTTTTGATCGTACCATTTCCGAACTGTTTTATTCTGGAATTGATGATGTTTCTTATCGTAAAAAAGGTTTATTGGCCACAATTTTTGGTTATGGTTTTGTATTAATTCGTACCACGGGTTCCGCGGCTGATATTGAAGTACGTCGGGTCAAGCAGCCGGCCAAATTACACGATTTAATAAACGATCTCCGTGAAGCAGTATTAGAGGGCGAACCGGCGGATCCGAAAGAGCGCGAGTTGCGTAAAGCGGCTAAGAGTTTGTCAGATGAAGAAATTGCGGCTATGACTGAAGAAACGCAAAAGAAATTTAGGAAAAAGGCGTTAGAAGATTTTTTTGCTGATGATGAAGAATAATTTATGCCCGAGCATAAAAAAAGCTTAATTCGACGAATCCTGGAGTTGCGAATTTTCCTCGTGATCAATATGTTGGTGTTGGCTTTTTTGGCTCTATCGTTCGGGCGAGAATTTATGCGAGATTGGGAGATCAATCGAGAAATAGAATCCTTGCGTACCGAAGCTGAAGAACTGGAAGTTCATAATTTAGAAATTGCTAACTTGAACAATGAACTGAATAGTGAAACTTTTATTGAAGGTGAGGCTCGATTGAAATTAGGATTGGTAAAACCGGGTGAGCAGTTAGTGGTGGTGGTCGACGAAGATGATGTCGCTTCAGTGAGTCTTAATGAAAACCAGGCCCCGCTTCAACACATTAATTACCAGCAGGAAAATAATTTTGAAGTTGCCAATCCAACCAGATGGTGGTATTACTTCTTTAATCATGAAAAATATCAAACACTAAAGATTTATGGATACTAATAAAACCAATCTGACAACTGAAGAAGCAACTAAATCGGAGGAAGTAAAAGAAGACGGTCCAAAGATAAAAAATAAGACCCAACGCATCAATCCGATTCAGCTATCTATTATTGCACTAGTGGTGGGTTTATTACTGGCTGCCACAGCCATGACGGTTTATGTATACAGGGCTGATTATGATCAAAAAGTATTACGGCAAATTGTAAACGTGATTCCTTATCCGGCGGCAGTAGTAAACGGTTCCTGGGTAAGTTATTCGGAATTGTTGAGCGGATATGATGGATTAATGAATTTTTATGCTGTGCAGTCTGAAGAGTCCGGATATCCAATTCCGGAAGGAGATGAAATGATAGCTAACTTGTTTGATAACATGATTCGTAGTCAGATCATTGAAGATTTAGCTAAGGAACGGGGAGTGGAAGTTGATGAAACCAAGGTGGATCGTCTAATGGATCAGGCAGTCACAGATTCAGGAGGAACGGTTGAGGATTTGACCGAGCTGGTATCGGAAAATTATGGATGGACCTTGGACGAATTCAGAGAACGAGTGTTAACGCCCCTAGTTCTGGCGTCTGAAGTGCAGGATAATTTGCTTAAGGACGAGGAATTGCAGGCTGGACAAAAACAAATTGCCGAAGACGCTTTAGCAGAAATTCAGAGTGGAGCTGAATTTAGCGAGGTGGCAATGCGAGTGAGTGAAGATCCGTCTGGAGTAAACGGTGGAAATATCGGTTACGTGTATCCGAGTGAGTTTGGTGATGAGTGGGGAGTTGTGTTGCTTGAAATGGAAGAAGGGGAGGTGAGTGATGTCTTGGAGGCTTCAGAGGTTTATGGAATATTGCAGGTAGATGAAATTGTGGATCCGGAGGCCGAGGATCCGCAAATGAGTGTTTCTGTAATTATTGTTTCCAAACGAACCATTGAAGACGTGATCAACGAAGAACTGGCTAACGCTAAGGTCACAAAACTGATTACGATCTGATTCTGTGAAACAATTGTCGATTTAAGCTCCGTGAAACATTTCAACCTTGCACGTTGCTATAATTGTACGACACAAAACACCGGCGTTTGACCGGTGTTTTGAAATGGCTCTATCGAACGGGTTTTGGCCGTTCGATGGTCTGGAGCCGATGGGGAGAGTCGAACTCCCGACCTCTGCATTACGAGTGCAGCGCTCTAACCGGCTGAGCTACATCGGCGCGTGGAAAACTTAATTGTAAAAAAGCTTAAGCTCGGGTATTATATAGGCTAATTAAGCCTATGGCAAGATTATTTCTATCTTTTCTCACAATTGCTGTTTTGACTGCTTTTTGCGGTTCGTTTTTGCCTGTTTTAGCCCAAGAAAATGATGAAGAGGTCGTGTTATCGACCTATTTTGATGCTGAGACGATCGTCAAAGGATATACGCTCGAAAGTTCAGACACGATGATGCGGCTTGGAATTCGTCCGGAAACTTTGAATGTGGACACTCAAGTGGACGTAAAAACTCTACCGCCGGATCTGATGGTAGATACTTATCCTGAGGGCAAAGAGCTCTTGGGAAACGTGTACCTTTTTGATATACTGAATAAGGAAAGCTATGATGGCTCGGATTTTTTCTTTCTTGAAATTAAGTATGATCCTCCGGAAGATGAGTTGGTAACCTTACCAAGCTATAAGCGCATTTATTTTTTTAATGCTGTCACTAATGCTTGGGAGGAATTACCAAGCATGGATTATCCGAGTTTGAACTCAGTACGAGCGTTGATTCATTTACCATATGCCCGTTTGGCCGTGTTCTCGGATCCGGTTATGTCAGCCGGAAAGGCCAGTTGGTATGCGTATAAAGAATGTAACTGCGCTGCTTCACCTGATTATCCCAAGGGAACTTTCCTGGTGGTTTCGGCTGTTAATTCAGATAAAACAGTCACAGTCGAAGTGAATGATTACGGTCCGGATCGGTCTGTTCATCCTGATCGAGTCATTGATCTTGATGCAGTCGCTTTTGCTGAACTCGCTCCGCTCGGTGCCGGAATCATCGACGTGGTGGTAAGACTTTTGCAATAACATGATTCGTCTTAAAAATATTTCCAAAACATATCCGCCTAACGCCGTAGGTTTAAAAGACGTCAGCCTGCATATTAAGGCTGGTGAATTTGTTTCGATTGTCGGGCAGAGCGGAACCGGAAAAACAACTTTGGCCAAGTTGTTGTTTGCCGAGGAAAGACCCACAAAAGGTGAAGTGATAATTGGTGGGTGGGACATTTCACGTATACGACCCGGGGACGTGCCAATTTTGCGTCGGCAAATTGGGGTTGTGTTTCAGGATTTCAAATTGCTCCCTAAGAAAACAGTTTTTGAAAATGTGGCTTTTGCGCTTGAGGTGGCTGGGGAACGGGGAAAACGTATTGCCGAGGTGGTGCCGCACGTGCTCAAGATCGTCAGTTTAGAAGATAAAGCACATCGGTATCCGACCCAATTATCCGGTGGTGAGCAACAGCGTGTAGTCATGGCGCGTGCATTAGTTCATAGACCGAAAATTTTAGTTGCGGATGAGCCGACGGGAAATTTAGATACTGTAAACACGCATGAGATAATCAATTTGTTAAAAAAGATCAATGAATTTGGCACTACTGTAGTGCTTGTCACTCACAATCGTGAAGTTGTGAATGCCCTGAAAAAAAGGGTTTTAACCCTGGAGGACGGTGAGCTGGTTTCCGACCAGGAGGAAGGAAAATATCTTTTGTGAATCTAATAACCGCTACATATCGCATAATCAAGTTTGCGTTTCAAAATTTTTGGCGCAACTTTTGGCTTTCGATTATCACCGTGAGCATGTTGGTACTGACTTTGTTGACCGTAAATGTGCTTGTGATTTTAAACGTTGTGACCGAGACTGCTATTGCGGCCGTAGAATCAAAAGTGGATATCTCAGTCTATTTTGAGCCGGACACTTCGTTGGAAATAGTAGAGGGCGCACAGGGATATTTAAATGGCCTGCCTCAAGTCCAAGATGCGGTTTTGATCACGTCAGACGAGGCATATAACCGCTTTGTTGAGCGTCACAGTGAGGATCCGGACATATTAAGTTCTTTGGAAGAAGTTGAGGGTAATCCGTTTGGTCCGTCACTGGTGGTTTCGGCTCGTTCACCAAAGGACTTTGATTTTATTTTAGAGTCCCTTGATAATCCACAGTTCCGGGACTACATTGAGAAGAAAGAGTTCGATGATTATGAGGCTATTATTGGCAGCATCAACCGAGTGACTGATCATGTGCGTTGGTTTGGTCTGGCCTTGTCCGGAGTCTTTTTGTTGTTTGTGGTCATGATTGTGTTTAACACGGTTCGGGTAGCCATCTTTATTCATCGTGAAGAAATATCTATTATGCGATTGGTTGGAGCTTCAAGTTTCTTTATCCGCGCTCCGTTTTTTGCCGAAGCCGGTATCTTTAGTTTGCTTGCCACCGCCATAACCATAATTCTTCTTTATCCGTTATTAGGAGTTTTGGAGCCCAGGTTTGACGCTTTCTTTGATCCTATTACCTCAAACCTCATTGGGTACTTCAATGAAAACTTTTTATTAATTTTCGGAGCCCAGGTGCTTGGTTTACTTTTGATCAATATTATCGCCTCTAGCATGGCTATGCGGCGTTATCTTAAGGTATAAAACAATTCACTTTTCTTTCTTTCTGCGTTCGCCTGAGGTGAATAATGAACATTTCTAACTTTGACTGCGGGACTTGCCTTGCGTCTTTTTTTTGGTGGATGCTCGGCTTCAAACAATCCTCGTCACGAGCCGGTCAAAATGTCCATTGACCTCCGTCGTACTCGAAGTGGCGGAGACAAACAGAGTAGATAAACAAAATAAGGGCACCCACGAGAGGTACCCTTACCTATCTTAATTTTTACTGGAACGAGGCGTATTGGGAGTTTAAGTTCAGGCCACTGATCTCGTCTCCATTTTCTGTTAGGCTGGTATTGGTTCCATCGTTCCATCGGAAGTCATCACCGCCAAGGATCGTAACACGGACATTTTGCGCTCCGGGTGCCAGCTCAGTGGTGTTTAAGCCAAATGTGTAATCCCGACCCTCGTTATATATACGAAGCGGATTATTCATCTCACAAACTATCAAACCATAATCTTCTCGATCTGTATCAAGCCCGGCCGGTGTAGTATCAATTTCACTCTCGGAATAATCATAAATTGAGAAATCAATGTGCCCACTCGATCCCTCACAAATTGTGTCACCGCTTTCTTCATCAATTATCTCAACCGTTTCGTCGTCATCAGAACTATCACCGTTGATATCAGCTAGCCCTTCCAAGAGGTCATTGTCGGCCTCTTCTTCGTTTAAATCGTAACCAACGTCAGAGGTGGTAATTTTGAAGGTAATTAACTCTAATTCCGGATTACCCTCTCCTTCTGAGCCAAGGGTAAAGGTGAAAATTTCTGTTTGGTCAGAACGACCTTGTGAGGCGTCTGGTTGGTTCACGGCTAGACTGACATTTGGTTCGTTACGCCGAACAAAGGTTTCTGAGCCGAGGCTGGTTGAATCAATCAGGTGTTCACCTAGATCATCTTTATCAAACCGGATTCCGGATGTTGCACCATGGGCTTTGAAAGTATTGGTTTCAAAAGCCACCCCAATTTTGTCTCCGGATTGAGCCGATGAGTTGTCATCGCCAATGTCTACTAAAACACTGACAGTCAATTCATCGTCCTGGGGAACTTCAATGTCCAGGTTTTCAAAAGTAGCGTTGCTGTTAACAAAGTTTCCATCAACGTATTCATAACCATCATCCCCAAGGTGCCTTAGTTCAACCTTAGACACACTTCTTTGGGCGTTTGGGTCAAGCAAGCGAACCGTCAAGGTATCAATGATCATGGCCTCCTCTTCAGAAGCGGTAAAGGTAAAAGAATAGATAGAATTTTCCTCGGTTCCCATAATAAGACGTGCCGGAGCACTGCCGGACCCCTCTATGGTCAGAGTTCCTGATTCAGAAACGGTCAAAAATGAGCCGGGACTGGATCCATTGTTTAGGCTGGTAGCTTCAATATCAACTTCTTGGCTAGTACCGGTCACTTTAACAGTCATATCATCTTCTACGTCATCAATATCAAAAGAAATGCGGTCTGACTGTAGGCCGAAAGGTGCATCAGAATTAATATAAACCCGAGTCAGTAGGTTAACGCTGGTTTCGGCTTCCAGGGTAAGGTCAATGTTCCCAAAAGAAACCGCGCCGTTTGATTGTACTGTGGACTGGGTTCCGATTAATTCTTCGGTTTCCTCATTAATCAGTTCAACCTTATCGATTACATCATCAACATAGGTAAAGCTGGATCCGGAGTTATCCGAATCAGCTCCGGCCACAAAGTCAGTATCACCTTCGTGTTCGTCAATATAGCCGGTTAGGGTGAATTCGGAGACGGTCACGGATTCTTTGCGCGAGTTTTCCAATTTGAAAGAGATTAAGTCTACAAAGTCTGAATTTCCACCTTTTAGGAAATACTGGTTTTCCAGGTTGGAAGCTACGGAAACGGCCAAATTTTGCGTTTTAACGGTTACTGTACCGCTGGATAGGCTCTCCGGAGTGTAATCCGTTGTTTCGTTGCCTGATATCTCAAAAGAGGTGTCAGATAGGTATAAAGTGGTGGAATAGCTTTCACCATCCGGAACTTCCTCGATAACGTCCACCAGAACATTGACCGTGTGTTGGCCCACCGGTAAAGTAGCCGTTCCGGTAAAGCTAATATCTTGCTGGCCGTCTTTGTTGGTATCTGAACTTAAGCTACGCGAAGACAATAATTGTGTTCCGTCTGAGGTAACAAAACGAATATTTTCTAGGTTGCCTCCTCCTTCTTCATAAATTAATCCACCCGGATCGTCATCGCTATCTGTGCTCGAGTGAGCGCGAATGCGTAAAACCAGAGATTTGATTTCGACTTCTTTGGTAAGGGAGAAAATGTAAGTGGCCAGGACTTCGTTGTTGGCGTCCTGTAATACGGTGGTTTCATTTTGAACCGTGCTGACCTCAATGATGGTGTCCTGATTGATGAGTCCCTGGTCAATTTGGGCAGTGTCTGCCAGTTCAGTAATCTCTGTAGTAACGGTGCTTCCTGATGTGTAAGAGCTGGTATCAGTAGTGATAGCGTATTTGGTCTGAATACCGTTGGCTGTGATCCCGTCATCGCTTAAGAGGCGTTTTTGTCCATTTAAAATGATGTAGTATTCACTTGAGACAGAATCTTTTAATAAACTACCTTCAGGATAGACTGTTTCGTCCAGCTCGTTAGTCACCGTGTAATAAGAAAAAAAGCTGTCTGGCAGGTCGTGTACTCGACTGGCCCAGTCAGAGCCGTAAAGGGTGCTGGCTGTCTCTTCTGAATCAATGGCGCGAAGCATGCCGCCGGGTTCAACCGCATAAACCGTGGAATTGCTTTGAATCTTTACTAAATGTGTGCCGGGTCGGTAAGAAACATTACCGCCAAGGTCATAAGAAGCCAGGGTGCTGTCATTAATCTCGCTGACTCCAGAAAAATTTTCATACCAGGAAAAGTAGATTTTTTCGTTAGGGAAGACGTAGCGTTTTCCGTCTGAAGCCAAGTAATACACGGCCGGTAAACTGCCCTTGATAAGCGAACCCCGCGCAGCAGCCGGGACAGGCTTTGTAAGAGCCAAAGGGGCTATCAGAAAGACAATTAATAGAAAGAAGATGAATTTAGACATGTGTTTTTTTATTGTTTTTACTTTTGTTATTTTACCACAAAACCCCCACTTTCGAGAGAAAGTGGGGGATAATCAGAACTTTACTTTTCTTTATCGTTTGGCCGAAATTGTGGCTGCAATTTCTGGGTCACAAGCTAAAACTTCGATTCTGTCGCCAGCAGTTAGCTCGATGGCATAATCAGTGTTAGCCGCACTTCCGGTTGATGGGTCAAATGGAATATCAGCCAGGTATTCCTCAACCAAGTCACCGGACATGTCTAAACAAGCAGGTAGGGTGGTAGCAGCACCACAAGTGGTGTCACAACCAACTCCGGTTCCGAGTACCTGATATGAGGTTTGAACATCGTCCAGTCCGGTTGGGTAAGCCCCATCGTTGTCCACCATGTATTGTTGGACCGCTTCGAGGATATCACGAACGTCCTGACGGCGCACAGCATCTCGAGCTTGACCAAGTCGCTTTGGTGGATCAACGGCCACCAAGATGACAGCGAACAGGATCACAATGATTGCGATCACAATGAGGAGCTCAACCAAAGTAAAACCCTCTTTGTTTCGCCTGAAATTTATCATAAAGACATTATTAATTGTTTAAGTTGGCTCAATTATACCATTTTTATGCTTATTTTGGTTGTGGATATCAAAACCCCTTACTTTTTGGATTTGTAAGGGGAATTGCGGATTGGTTTTATCGTTTAACTGAAATGGTGGCTGCAATTTCCGGGTCGCAAGCAACTATTTCAATGCGGTCACCAGCCGTACGATTGATAGCATAATCTGTGTTTCCAGCATCTCCGCTTGATGGATCAAATGGAATATCAGCCAGATATTCCTCAACTAAGTCACCGGACATGTCTAAACAAGCAGCCAGGGCAGTTTCAGCTGTACAAGTGCTGTCACATCCAGCGGCATCAGTACCAAGTACTTGGAAGGAGGCTGAAACAGCGTCCAGTCCGGTTGGGTAAGCCCCATCGTTGTCCACCATGTATTGTTGGACCGCTTCGAGGATATCACGAACGTCCTGACGGCGCACAGCATCTCGAGCTTGACCAAGTCGCTTTGGTGGATCAACGGCCACCAAGATGACAGCGAACAGGATCACAATGATTGCGATCACAATGAGGAGCTCGACCAAAGTAAAACCCTCTTTGTTTCGCCTGAAATTTATCATATGGTTTCTGTTTATTATTTTATTACCTTAATTATAGCATTTTGAGCTAAAAAATTGTTGTGGATAAGCTAATCCGTCGAATACTCCACATCCAGTTCAGCTGTTTGCAGGTCATCTGCAACACTTTCAACCGAGATACCGTTTATTTCAACCTGGGCGTCCGGTTTTTCTAAAACCGTTTTGATAACTTCTTTTAGATTGGTTTCACTAAAAGACAGAGCAGAAATACTAACCGTTCCTATGAGTTCAACCACATCCGTACTTTGCCCGATTTCAACCGATGTTTCTAACTCCACCGGCTCCAATTCTGCCAAATCAACCAGGTAGGTGTTTTCAGTTGATTCAGCACCAAACAGGTTGCTCGGCGTACTAAGTAATTGTCTTTTTAGTTCAGCTAGAGCCTGTTCATATACTTCTTCTGAAAAGATAGCTACTTCTTCGGTGCCGCCACTCATGGCCTCGGAGCTTGTGGCATAAATGTCTGCTTGTAGGGAGTCAGGTAGGCCGGGGATCGTAAAACTGGTTGAAGCAATATTGCCTGAAGCCCCTGCTTGGTCAGCATAAACCTCTGCCTCAATCTGACCTTCAGCCGGAACTGTGACCGCATTGGTTAAACGAAATAATACCCCGTCTTCAGAAAGTAGACGCGTGGTGGTTATTAAAGGTTGGTCTGCAGAAGTGTTGTTAAACAAAGTAACTCGTCCCGAGGCAACACTGTCCACTGTTTCTGTGGCTTCTAGTTGGTAGCTGAAAGTGGTTCCGTAACTAGGCACTTCTTGATAGTTGGCCGCTACTACATCACTAGTTCTGGCGTTTATATCCATTTGTAGAATTAACTGACCAGTTGTGGCTTCTGTTTCACTCTCATCCTGCTCTTCACCAACTTCTTCAGTGATGGTCGGTTCCGTAGTTGTTGTTGGTGTGGTTAATTGTTGAAAATCGCGATCAGCAAAAAAGAGCCAGAAGATAATAAAACCAATTGCCCCCACAATTATTGCTGCGGCAATGATGGCAAAGACAGTGTTGTATTGATTAATGAGAACGGATAATCGACGTAAAGATAAAGGTTCTTTATCTGCCCCTGGATCTTGCTTAGCCATTAAATCAACAGTTTTTTGGACGTTAGAAACATTTTTAAATGGATTTCTTCTTTTGCCGAGGACGTCTATTAAGTCGATTTCCGGAACCAGCTTGCTTGATTTAATCGGAACAGCCCCAAGAGCCGGTGCAAATATCCGGCCACTTACCGAGGCGGGCTTGGGAGCGGTCTTGGTTTCAATGTTCTGCCAAGGGCTGCCCATGACAATATCCATGGAAAGCTTACGCGCGGTTAGTTTTTGAGACAGCTTTTCAGTTAAATCGGGCAGACCACTTCCACCGCCGGTCAGGACCATTTTATCTAATTGACCTTCGTCCTCTCGACCATACCACTCAATCACTTTTTCAGCCTTTTCTACTATTTTCTCCAGGTATTCATCAATTGCTTTTTCAATTACTTTTGCCTTCTTTCCTTTGCTCTTCTTTTTCTTTAACGCTTCTGCTTCACGTCCGGAGATACTGAGCTCTTTGGCAATTGCTTCTGTGATAGCATTGCCACCAACTGGTAGGCTGAAAGACCCGTTCAGACCTTCTTCATCAGCCAAGGTGAAGCGAGTGTTGGTGCCACCAAGATCCATAATCATGACTGCTTTACCCTTAGCAATACCCGGAATAAGAACGCGAATCAAAGCGTTGGCTTCAATTTCCAATTGTTTTATTTTGTAGCCCGCCTCTTCAAGGGTGGTAACGTAACCGTCAATAATATCTTTAGGGGCACCTACAAACAAAACATCGGTTTTTTCTTCGTTCTGTTTGATTATTTTAAAGGTGACGTACAGGTCATCAATGGGGTAAGGGATTATGTCTTCGGCTTCAAATTTTAAAGTTGATGCAACATCGTTTTCGTTTAAGGCACCCGGGAACTTAAAAACATGCGTAAAAGCCACATTGTCAGGCAAAGATACCGATACATCCTTAGTGTTAAAAGGTTTGGGTTTGGCCGACTCGTAGACCTTGTTTAATACCTGAATCAACTTTTCATGATCCTTTATTACACCACGATTAATAATACCGGCCGGTATCGGACCGGTGGCTGTGCTGATAATTTTAGCTTTATTTTTGCCGGACTTTGTCACCTGGATCATTTCGATCGAGGCATCAGAAATACTAAGTCCGATTTGGTTGATTCTTCCCATAGGTTAATTTATTGTTTCCATCCAATCGGTCATAACAACGTCGTTCCAGCCGCCCATGTCAGTGATGGTGACATCGGCTTCAATTTCTCGATTGACAATGTCATTGACCGTGGACATTGAGGTAATGTTTCTTGTTGCACCTGCTCCAGTGACGGTAATGGTGCAATAATCATCACCGACTGTGACCGTACCACCGGTATAAGTGTCATCCGTGGTTAAGCGGAGCATGGCTTCTTCTAAGCATCCATCAGCCAAAGAGTAGGCTTGGGCAGAAAGATTGTTTAAGTATCCGGTTTGTAACACTCCAATGCCGGCAAACTGAATGGAGAGGGCCAAAATAAGGGTTGTAAAGAATATTATAACAGCTGTGGTAATGGTCACAAAGCCTTTTTGGTCTTTAAGTTGTTGAAAAAGTTGCCGCATATTTATGGATACCTAAGTTCAACTGTGGTGACAAAAGTTTCCGCATCAGGCGCGTTTGGTCCATCCAGTACAGATTTGATGGTTAAATTGACGCGTAAGTTGTTGCTTCGTCCGTTCCCGGTGCTTCGGTCTTCAATTGTTAAATCAGTCACCTCAACGTCGTTTGAGGTCAGGTTAACAGTAGAGCCGGCTCCTTGTGTGATTTGGATGACTCCGGAATTCACTTCAAAGGTGGTTGGGTCGCGTCCAGCATCCGGCATGTCCAGATCAAGCGTAGTGCCGGGATTGGTAGCCAAATTAGTATCAAAGTCAGAAGTGGCCTCAGTGTCATAGGCGCGACGGATTTCATAAACTATGCGCTGCATGGCTAAGTGTGCGTTTTGTTGCACCTCTATTTGGGCGATCACCTTGGCTCTGTTATTTAAAACAGCTAAGAAAAGGTTAATACCAAGCGCTCCAATCAAAGCCAGCACTGCAATGGTCAACAGAAGTTCCACCAGGGTATAGCCGTGTTGTGAGCGACGTAGTTTCATATTTAGTAGTTGGTGTAAGTGATAAAGATATCTTCAAAATACGGGGTAGTAGTGCCATCTCCGGTCAGGGTTACTAGATACTGGATCCACTGGTCTCCGTTATGATCCGGATGGATCAGGTCGCCGGACGGGCCAGTGAAGAAGTCGGTTTCATCACCATCTTTACCTTCTGGACCCTGCCAAAGTTCTCCGGATAGGCCACCGGGTGTGGTTGCGGTGCGAATCTGCACCTTAATGTCACAAGTACCGCAACCCGTGACCTCTTCGGTCCATTCAAGGGTGTTCCAATTAGCGGTTCCACCTGCGTCATAAGCGTTCGAACGGTAAGTGCCGGCGGTTTCGTAGGATCCGCCGCCGCCTCCACCGCCAGGACCAAAGTCAAAAGTGACGTCATACAGTTCCGGAGTAGTGGCGCCATCACCGGATGTAAAGGTGACCTGATATTGGAAATATTGGTTTTCAGCAACATTTAACGCCTCGCCGTCAGGAGTGGTGTAGTAGGTACCACTGGTGCCGTCCGGACCCATAAATGATTCACCGACACAACCGGCGTCATCACAAGAACGAACCTGGAAGACAAGATCATTTTCAGCCTCTTCGTAATCGAAAGCGGCTTCAAAAATAGAGCTAGCCGTGTATTCGTCGGTGTGGTTTCTTTCCCCGTCTCCAACCTGATCTTCTTCAACATGAGCTCCGTAGTTGAAAGAACTTGGACCCGAGCAACCCACTAACCATCCGCCGTTAGGTCCGGCCATACCCTGCTGTTTGGCAATTACGAGCGGAGCAGGGAAGAAAAAACCGGAATAAGTTTGGGTGTAACAACCATCATCGTGACCACGGGTGTTATTGCTGTGAACCGTGTTTTCAAAATCGATTCCGGTAATATTGCCCGTACCCTGTTCCAGAATAATAAAACCAATGGTTTCAGATCCGTGGGAATTGGTGACCTCAGCACCGTTAAGAGAGTATTGGAAACCAGTAGCTGTCGGAGGGTTGGTGGCCGTGCCTTGTTCGGAAACATAAGAGTAAATCCAGGCCGGGTCATTGTTGGTTTGAACATGGTGTAAAACAACCGGAGTTGAAGCAAAGCTGCTGACGTAGTTGTAGTTGGTGCCGCTCCAGCCGGCTCCGGACGAACTAACCTGGCTGGTGTCAGCTTTAAATACTTCAAGAATACTTCCTCCGGGCAAAGTGTAGATACCGGTCTCGGCTACAATGTAATAAACTGTTTCACTGGAAGGAGTACTGCCCGATGGGTTGTCGAGTTTAATGTCAAAACTGTTGGAGGTGATATTAGTGATGCGAGTAGAAACGGGAATGGTATTAGAGCTTTCCATATGGAAAGGAATAACTACCAGATCAGTGTAGGAAAGTTGTAGGTTGACCGTGTTGAAAGCCGAGGTTACAGACGTTGAGCCAACCTCAAGGCGCAAAGGATTACTCGAAGTTGATTGTTCAAAATCGAACGCGCTTTCAAAAGCAATGTAGGCCGTGGTTTCACCGGTATGACCTCGGTCAGTGTCACCAACCGTGTCTTCTTCAACATGTTCGCCGTAATTCGAAGAAGTTGGGCCTGAACAGCCAACCAGCCACCCTCCATCACCACCATCCATTTCTTGCTGGTCAGCAATAACCAGAGGTGGGGAAGAGTAGGAGTTGGAGAAATTTTTAACAGTACAACCGTTAGCGTGTCCGGTAGTGCCATCTCCGTTGTTAACAAATTCGTAGGCTGTTCCATCAATCAAACCGGTGGCGGTCTCAAAAGCCACCCAACCCAGAGTTTCCGGGTCATGACTATTAACTGCCTCGGCTCCGTTCATGGCAATCTGAAAACCGGTGGAGGTTGGCGGGTTGTTTTGGCTACCTTGAGCGGAAATGAAACTGGAAATCCAGGTGCTGTCGTTTTCGGTTTGAACCGCATGCATAACTACTGGAGCAGAAGTGAAGGCTTGGGTGAAGTTGATATTATCACCGTTCCATCCGTTGGCTTTAGAAGCTACCGTACTGCTGTCATAAGTTCCGGCTTCAATCAGGGTACCGTCAGGTAATTCAAAAGCGCCGGATTCAATTACGAAATAGTGAACCGTGTCTGAAGAAGGAGTAGTCCCGTCCGGTTCTTGAAGCTTCAGATCGAAACTGGTACTGGTAATATTGTCCAAACGAACCGAAACCGGGTCAGCGTTATTACTTTCGAAATAGAAGGGAACCACAACGGGATTTTCGTAGGTGTTTTGTAGGGTAACCGTGCTGTAGCTACTCGTAGCTGTGGTACTACCAGCTTCCATACGCAGATCCGGTGAATTATTAAGCTCTTCGGTCCAGGCCAAGTCACCCCAGGCCGAGTCAGCTTGACCAGAGTCTATGATTGGGGAGGTGTAGGTACCAGTTCCGTTTGTGATGCCGGTGGCATCAAGTTCAAGGTGGTCCGTGTTCCACTGTGTATCAGAATAACTGCCATTAAATTCTGCCAAGCTATCATGGATATATGTGTCCGCCAGGCCAGAGCTGACGTATGGCTCTAATATGATGAGTTCCTGATCATCAGATTCACCGGAAGCATATAAATAACTTCCGTCTCCTTCAATTCCAAAAACGTCATAGGTTCCGCCACTTATGTCATAACTTTGAACAAAAGACGGGCCGGTTGGATTGGAGACGTCATAAATCATGATTTCCTGGTCAGTTATATGCGCGCTTAAGAAAGCATAGTTCCCGTCGCTCCAAACTTCGTAACTGTCCTCGTTTATTTCTGCTGAACCAACCTCAGAATAATTGGTTGGGTCTGTGATATCAATAATGAAGAATTCATTTCCCGGATTATCTTCGCCCACCACATAGGCATAATTACCATTGACATAAACGTCGCGCAGGTTGGTTGGATATTGGATATAGTCTACCCAGCTCCACGTATCGAAAGAGACGTCATAGTTTTCAAAAGTGTAAGTATTATGGTCGGAAGCTAGATAAACATACCCACCGGAGTAAGCAAGGCCATTGACGTCATCACCGGCATCAAAAGAATCCAGTTCCACAGGTGCGGCCGGGTTGGAAACGTCTATGATATATAATTCATCACTGCTACTGCTGTTGCGTCCCAAATAGGCTCGGTCAGCGTTGACCACTACCGCGTAACCATCGGCTCCACCGGTGGCGTCAAAGGTTCCTGCAATAGACAACGAGCTTGGATTAGAAACGTCAACAATGACCAGCTCGTCCCCATTCGTGGCCAAGTAAGCGTAGTTTCCTTCGACATCTATATCAAAAATTGTGTCTCCAATATCAATGGAGCCAAGCAGGGAAGGGGAGGAGCGGTCAGTGACGTCCAAAATAACCAATTCGTCATTACCTGAACTTTCTTTGGTCAAGTAAAGAGTATCACCCACAAGATCAAGTCGTACCGCGTCAGTTCCTGCGGTGTCGTCATAATTCCCCACAAAACTTGGGCAAGCCCACCCTCCGCCGGCTTTGTATACCATTAGTTCACCTGAATCATTACCGGTGGCTACGTATATACGGTGATTGTCCGCGGCAATCACCGCGTTGGCGTCACCGTCAATGTCTATTGTGCTTAAAGTGGTGGCTGTGGCAGGATTGGAAAAATCAATGGTGATTAAGCCGTATCCCGGGTCATTGGTAACCACCAAAGCATAATCTCCATCAACATAAACCCCGATGGCGTCTCGGTCCGCTTCTAAATCAGTCTCAGCAGTAATGTTGGTAGGATCACTAACGTTAACTACAAAAATTTCTGAACCAGTATCCGTGGTGCGTGTGACAATGGCGTAGTTAAGTGTGTCATCGAGAGCTACGTCAGTAGCGTTATCAATACCCGGTATATCATACTCACTGTGAAGCACGGGTGAGGTTTCGGTAGAGATATTGACCGCAGTGAGTTCACGAGCATCACCACGGGTGGCCAAAAATGCCACATCATTGGTGGTATCAACAACCAGTCCCTCAACCGTGTCTCCAACATCATAAGAACCAACAAAAACCGGTGTGGATGGAGTGGCAACGTTCAAAATAAAGAATTCATCTGCGGCACTGCTTTCTCGAGCAAGATATACTCGATCACCATCTACATACACATCACTACCATTAGCGGTTCCGGCCGCATCATACCCACCAGCCAAAAAAGGTGCCGCCGGATCAGATACATCAATCACTCCTAATTCATAACTGTTATGAATCGAGGCAATGTAGGCGTAACCATCATCTACCTTAATAGCGTTACCCGTAGTGGTTAAGTCCATGGAGCCGAGCAGGCTGGGGCTATCCGGGGTGCTTACGTCATAAATTACGAGTTCCGGACCGGTGTCTGATTCACGAACCATATACAAAGTATTATCAACAACATCAAGGTCATTATAGTCAGCTGTTCCTGAGATATCATAAGTCAAGGTTTGCTCTACGCAGCCCCAATCATCTGATCCGCCTCCGATGGCTTCTAGGGCAACCTCTCCGTCATCATGCAGAGTTGTTTCAGTGCTCGTAAACGTACCGTCAGAAAAGTCAGCTTCCGTGTCTTCAAACCAGGAGTCAGAGTCCCAGTTAGAAAAATAAAAAGTTGAAAAAACACTTCGTTGTTTGGTTGGAGTTTCGTACCAGGAGACATTAACAATGATTTCGCGCAGATTAATGTCAATGGTTCCGGTTGGAGCAATATCACCCAAAGCATCTCGGTAAACCGGATTGATATCGATAGTGCGAGTAAAATATCCATCCGTATTGCTGGTGCCGGAAAAAACCCATTCCCCGGAAGTGTCATCAACTCCAAAGGTCGTCGGGCTAATCTCAAGGGCATTATAGTTGTTGGTACCAATTGAACGGGTGGCTTCCCAGCCCTCGTTTAAGTATTCTTGGGCTGCGGTGTAGTCTGAACCCGAACGAGTGGTTTCCAGGGAGCCGAGAATCAAATACACAATACTGGACGCCCCAATACCAAAAATCGCGACCGCCATCAGGGCCTCAATCATAACCGATCCGTGTCGGTATTTAGTCAAGTTCCACCAGCCCGGTTTCATAAATAGAAATTATTTTAGTGTCAGCTTGGTTATAAAGTGTGATAGTTCCGGTGTCTGGGGTTGATCCTTCTACACGAGTAAAGACAATGTCTGATCCAACCACGGTTTCAGAGATATTTACATTCGAGGGAAAGTTGATAATCTCTCCTTCAAATGAAGTATCTCGACCCGCATAACTCGGCCCTTTAAAGATTTCAATTGAACCGCCGTCTCCGGAGACAATCCGGAGCCCATATTCGTCATGACCACGGCTGGCCATGGCATTAACTTGAGCGACCCGCAAGAACTGTAGAGTGTCATGAGAAGCGGTGTCCAATTGATACTTGTGGTAAAAGTTCGTATATACCGGAATCGCTAAAATAGCCAGTAAGACAATGATACTGACCACTAAAAGTGTTTCGGAAAGGGTAAAACCGTCACGTGCGGGCTTGGTTTTGCCAAGCGAAAAGAACATAATTAAATTTCTCCAATAAAGTTGTAAACCGGAGTGATAATGGCAATGGCCGTAAAGGCCACCATTAAACCAATGATTATTAATAGACCCGGTTCAACGATGGTGGAAAGGTTTTTAAGTTTATTATCCAGTTCTTTTTCATAGAATTCTCCAAGGTATGACAACATGTCTTCGAGTTTCCCTGATTCTTCACCGGAAGCAATCATTTGCACCACAAACGGTGGGAAAATACTTTGAAATTCAGACAAAACATCAGAGGCCGGTTTTCCGGTGACAATTCCTTCGTTTAAACGTTGAATAGCCGCTTTGTAGCGGTAGTTTCCAATAACGTCCCGACAGATTTTAACCGCCTTATCAATTGGTAAACCGCTTTCCAAAAGGGAGGACAAAATAATGGAAAAACGAGCCAAATTAATATCCATGATCAGTTTGTTGATCAGAGGCAGCTTAAGATACAGGGCATGGGAAAACGGTCGGACCGGCTTTAGTCTTAAAACAAAAATGAAGGTTGGGATGCCGATAATAACAATCATGGCCGCTAAAACACCATGGTTGGCCATAAAGTTGGAAAAGACCAGCATGATTTTAGTGGTTAACGGAAGCTCAAAGTCAAAAGCTTTAAAAAGTCCGGTCAGGCGAGGAAGTACAAATAAAGAAATGGATAAAGCAAGCGCCAGGGTGAGAGCAAAAACCATGGTCGGATAAAACATAGCACTGACCACTTTTTGTTTCAGTTCATGGTCTTTGCTTAACCGGTCGGCTAAACGTTCCAGATTCTCCGGTAGATTACCACTTGATTCACCGGCTTTTACCATGTTTACAAAGTAGTCGTTGAACACACGCGGGTGTTGGGCCATAGCTTCGGCTAATCCTGAACCAGCTTCAATACTGTCGTAAACATCGTCTAAAACACTCCGCAGTTTCCCTGTGAACTGAAGGATCAGGGTTTTCATGGTGGCGTCCAGGGTCAAACCGGCTTTAAGCATGATAGCCAGGTGTTTAGTCATGGCCATTTTTTCAAAGCTGGAAACGTAGGGGAGATAGAGAATTATTTTCTTGGTTTCGGCTGATAAGAAAATTATGGTCTTGCCCGACCGTTTCAATTCTGCAATAGCTTTTTTCCTGTCGTCCGCCTCTATGACACCGTGCTTTTTTTCGCCTTTTTTATCAGCGACAGTGTAAACGTAACGCATAAATATAATGATCAGTTTTCAATTTTCAGTTTTCATTTAATGATCAAGGTTCAGTTATCAATTGATCATTGGTGTTTAAATCGAAAATTGTAAATTGTTAAATTGAAAATTTACTTTACAACGCGTAATACTTCATCTAGAGTGGTCACACCTTCAATCATTTTTTTAATTCCGTCTTCAATCATGGTGGTCATTCCTTCTTTCATGGCCGCTTCTTTGATTTCTTCCGCATTAGCTCGTTCCATGATTAGTTTTCGGATGTGGCTGGAAATAGTAAGAACTTCAAAAATACCGGTTCGTCCGGTGTAGCCGGAATGGTGACACAGATCACAGCCTTTGCCCTTGAACACGCGGGCATTTTTCTTTGAGCCAAAGTATTGTTTGTAAACTTCCGGAGAAACAGCTTTTTTTAGTTTTTCTACGTTCAAAGATGTGCTGGTAATACAGTTGGGACAAATTTTTCTAACCAATCGTTGAGCTACAATCACGTTGACTGATGAGGCAATCAAAAACGGCTCCACGTCCATGTCCAGCAAACGTGGCAGAGCGGTTGGAGCATCGTTGGTGTGAAGAGTGGATAAAACCAAGTGTCCGGTCATGGCCGAGTTAACAGCGATCCCTGCGGTTTCTTCATCACGAATCTCACCTACCATGATAATGTCCGGGTCTTGACGAACAATAGAACGCAGACCAGCGGCAAAGGTTAGATTGGTGCGTTCATTAACTTGAATTTGATTTACCCCGGCAATGTCATACTCCACCGGATCCTCAATAGTGGAAATATTAACGTCGCGGGTGTTTAATAGTTTGAGCACGGTGTAGAGAGTGGTGGTTTTACCACTTCCGGTAGGACCGGTCACAAGAATCATGCCGTACGGTTTTTCAGCGGCCTCACGCACGCGCTCCATGTCAAGTTTAGCCAGACCAATGTTTTCTAATGTGTACTGTTGGCCTTTTTCAGCAAGCAGTCGCATGACCACTTTTTCTCCGTTGACAACCGGCAAGATCGAAACACGTACATCAATCTTATCACTGCCAACTCGGAAACGGAATTTGCCATCCTGGGCAGCCAGGTGTTCATCCGTGCGCAGGTTTGAGAGAATCTTAATACGCGAAACAATGGCGTTATGCATTTTCTTTGGCATCACAAATTCATCGTGCAAAATACCGTCTACGCGGTAACGCACCAAAAAATCACTCTCTCGCGGTTCAATATGAATATCAGAAGCCTTGTTGTCATAGCCGTAGTTGAGCAATTGATCTGTTACGGTGACAATCAGCTCTTCCATACGGTCTCTTTCCTTTTGTGAGGGCTTGCTTTTACCAACCAGCTTGGCAAACTCTTTGCTGATATCAAGAATTTTTACAGCCACGTTAGTGCTATAAGCAGCAAAGGCCTGTTCGATCAAACCGGGAGTGGTGTAAGAGACATCAACCTGTTCACCAATTTTCTTTTCCACAAAATCAATCAGTTCCAGGTTGTGTGGATCATTCATGGCTACTTGGCGAACCCCGTTTTTCCAACCGTAAGAAATAATGCTCTGTTTTTTTGCAAAAATTTCAGGAATATCCTGAATGGCTTTTGGGTCAATTTCAATTTTATTAAGGTCAACAAATTTTGCTTCGTAAGCATTGGCAATTAGTTTACCAATCTGTTGATCAGTAAAATGACCCTGATCAACTAATACTGCTTCCAAAGGTCGTTCAGTTTCTTTAGATATTTTTAGGACTTTGTCGTATTCTGCCTGCGAGATTAGATCGTAATCAACCAGTATTTCTTTGTATTTGTTTTCTTTGAGTGACATAACAATTATTTGTCAAGATGTTCTTTGATTTTGTTGGTCATTTCTGTTAAAGAAAAATCAGCCTTGACCAGATACTCTTTCACACCGAGTTTTTTCATTTGAGCAATATCTTCTTCTTGGCCGAGGTTTGACAAAATCACAACCGGAGTTTTTTTGAATTTGGATCTACTGCGCAGTTCTTGAAGAACCTCAAAACCACTTTTTTTTGGCAAAATGATATCGAGCAGGATCAGGTCAGGTGAGAAGGATTCGGCTTTGGTAATAGCCTGCTCACCATCGGTTGCCACCTGAATTTCAACCCCCTCTTTTTTTAAGCGTTCTGACAAAACTTTGTGTAACATTTCGTCATCCTCGACAAGGAGGATTTTTTTTGCAGATTTGGTAGACATAGTGACCTTACTATATCAAATAAGCTCCGCTTTAGAAAGAGGAGCTTATGTGTATAAAATTAGGCCAGGCTTAGCTTTTTTTCTTTCCGTTTAGGCCTACAGGAATTAATAGGGTAAATTTAGCACCCTCCTCAAGAGTGGAATCAACTTTGATTGACCCCTGGTGCATATCGATTATTCGTTTGATTAAGTATAGACCCATACCTTGTCCGTCCGTGTACACGAGCCGAGCATTTTTCGCGCGGTAGAACTTTTCAAAAATGCGATCAATGTCTTTTTTCGGAATACCGATTCCTGTGTCCTTAACCTCGATTTTTATGTGCCCATCTTCAGGGGACAGGTGAAAAGTGACTGTATCGTGCGCGTGGGTGTATTGAGCCGCATTTAAGAGCAAGCTCTCACATACCTGGGTGAGCAGTTTTTTATCAGCCAGAATTGGCAGGTTGGAAACTTTGGATGAGAAGTTGACATTCTTTTTCTTCATGATTTCCGACACCGTAGACATAAGTGACTTCAGGGTCGGTTTGGTCATGAACATGCTTTTTTGGAGCATCATGTCAGGGGACTCAAAAGCAATGGTTTCTAAGAGGTGTTCCAAGGTTTTGATCAGGAAAATAGTCTTGGTGTGAGCGTCGTTTAGGGCATTTTTTGCAGCTTTATCAAGTCTTTTGGCGTAATCATCCAAAACCTCTTCCACGTTCCAACGAATAGCTGAAAGAGGGGTTCGGAAGCTGTGGGAGACCACGGTAATGAATTCAGATTTGATTTTATCAAGTTCAGACAGTTCAGCGTACAAATCTTTTATTTCCGCGTACTTGGCCGCATTTTCAAGGGCAGGGGAGATGGCGTTTCGCATTAACTCAATAAATTTAATGTCTCGCGAACGAAGCATTTTTTCGTACCGGCGTTTACCGAAAATCATAAATCCAACCAGCCGTTCGTCTACAGTAAAAGGAACCAAAACATCAACCTTGGCTTTGGTAAGGGCGTCGATATGCTCTTCCAGGTGTTCGTTTTGGTGCTGTTCTTGTTTAAATTCAAGCTCCCACATCAACTCTCCGCGTTCGACAATGGCATACTCATGATCCTCAGCCACCTTTTTCAGCGACGGAACATGTTTGAGAATGGTTTTTCTAAAACCGATTAATTCAGATTTCAGAATCTTGTTGGTGTTGGGTTTAAAAACAATATAACCGCATTGTACAGCTGAAAAGTAACCGGCAAACATTTGGTTTAATTTGGGGAGTAGTTCAACCAGGTCACCGGAATTTCGAGTCAGTTCAAAAATTTCCTTGCTGGCAATTTGCGGGTCATACCGTCCGTTGTGCAGAATTTTTTGAAATAAAAATTCCAGAAATTTTGAAATTGGTCTGAAAAAGACCACAATTACGAGAGCAGCCAGAATCATGGCATAATTTGGATTCACCAGATTTGCCACAAGGAGTGCTGTAGAAGAAACAACCCACATGATTGCTCCGATTAGCAGTATAAATAAAGCACTGCGTCCAATAATCCAGCGAATGTCTAGAAGGCGGAAGCGTAGAATTCCATTGGCAAGAAAAAATAAAAGGAATAAGGTGAAAACGGGACCCAGGCTATTCCATCGGAAGTCATTTGCCAAAAGGGGAAGCAAAAGATTGGTGATCTGTTGAGGTATGAAGAAGGTGGCAAAACCAAGGGTTATCTGACCAAGATGCATTCTTTCTATCCCTTTTGCTTTGATTATGCGAGCAATCAAAACAAAGAAAGTATATATAAAATTTCCAGTGTAGAATAATGCCCAAAGCGGATAAAGAACCGGGTGGAAGTCAGCAATAATGTAAGTATCAATTATTTGGACATTGGAAAGCCAAGTCGGCCAGAACGGAGAGAGAATAAAAAATAATCCAACGATAGTTGTGGTAACAGCAAACCACTTGTAACCTTTGATTTTTTTCGGGAATAAATAAACAAACCAAGTGAATCCGGTGGTTAGTATCGCTGCTGACGAAAAAGAGATTCGACCAATTATATCGGCAGGACCTATTCCAGTGAGCAACAAAAAAATGGCCAGGTTCCAACCTGCCATCCCAAGGGCGGCTAAAGTAAAAGCAATGTTTAATAGTCCTTTTGGATTGCGTGAAAAGACGTAAACACTAATGGCGATTCCAATCAGGAATGTAAAAAATTCCAAAATGAGAATGGCTTCGATCATAGTAATCTCGTCATTGAGCGAGTCCTCCTCGCTTTTTTAGCGTCATTACTGCTTAATTATAAAAAGAAACAGGGGTTACGTAAAGGCTCCCCCTGTTGATAGATCAACTATTAAACAGCACGAATTTGCATTGTGGTGTCAACAGTGTGGTCACAGCCGAACTCGGCGCGGGTGTCGTGCAGGTTCAGGATGCAAACTTTGACTGTCTCATTGTAGTGAGTGAAGGTGCCGGGGAGGACCTCTTCGAAGGGCCACCCATCTTGAATCAGGTGCGCGAGAGGTTTGGGATCAATTGCACAAACCCAATGGGTGATACCTTCGCGTAGACTGATTTTCAATCCTGCCTCCAAGAGCATCTTCGACACCTTGACGATGACACCCTTTTTGGCTGTGCCACGGGCAGGTCCGATCCAACGAGCGGCTTCAACTGTGGTTTCCGGACGAACCGGCTCCCCCATGAATTGGGTCGGGAGTTCAAACGCTTGGTTATTGAATTGGCTGTCCGTCATCAGGCAACCATATTGACAGCGGATCAAACGAAACGCTCCAATGGCCGTGTCCGGGCGGGTGGTGTCGACAGCGATGAAGTTCCAGGAATGGCCATCGTATTTGTCATACTCCAGACCGTCCGGGTAGTTTTCGGCCGGCAGGCGTGGAATATTGACGCAAAAGGTTTTGTAGCGCAACCGGTAGCATTGGTCGCGCTCTTGCTTGGTAGTAACCAGACCAACTTGGTAGGTTCTACCGTCGACATATTCTTCGACCAACACTTCCATTAGTTAGCTTTCTCCTCTTGCCAGGATTACCTGTCCCGGGGGTATTTTTTGTGTCTACAGGGAGCAGTTTACCATGCTTAAATAAGCTTGAACATGAAACCTGTGTATAAAAAACACCCCGAAATATGCATTTCTCGGGGTGGGCACTGAAGAGAGTAGAGACCGTTGCTCTCATGGTGCTTTGGTCTAGGCAGGCCGATCTTTGGTGGCGATGATCATGGCACTAGTGCCGGAGTAGACGTGGGTGCTTGTGTGTTCAAGGTTGAATCCGGCGGATTGGCACAGTTGTTCGAGCTCTTTCGGCGGCAGGAAGTGGTAGGTCTTACTCTTGGCTGCCTCTACAATGCGCCGGTTGAATTCAATCACCTCGGCCAGTGCTTCCTCGAACTCAGGATCTTCTTCGACAGGGTTTTGTTTTATCCAGCCGTAGTGTTCATTTAGAATCGGTTGCCAGCTCATGCGGTATGGGTTGACGAGCACCAAGCGGCCACTCGGGGTCAATACCTTGTTCACATTAATGAGAAATTGGTACGGATCCTCCAGGATGTAAAGTGCGTTGACGGATACCATGGTGTCAACGGACTCGAGAATGCCGTTGATCCAGTTGGGTTGATTCAGATTTTCCCGTACGATGTGCGCGGCATCACCGAGCTTGTCTTCTGCTCGCTCTGTAGCCGAGGTCTGGGCATCAATGCCGATGAGGTCAACCTTGAAATCGAGGTCGGCCACGGTCTTGAGCAACACCCCGGTACCACAACCGGCATCCAGGATTCGCTGACCCGGCTTCACAGCGAGGGCATCAAGCACCAGATTGATCAGCTGTCGGTATGGCCACAGTCGAGCCACAACCACATCGTAACAGACCATGTAGCGATCCCACTCTTGCCTTCTCGGGGGCACCATCTCTCACCTCCAGAAAACAATCTTATAACTTTATTTAAAGCTTGGTCAAATTTTTTAGTTTTGAAATCGTAAACATGATATAATTTAAACAAATAACGTGATTCTATGAACAAGCGTGTCTTTTTTAGGTTTTTAATTTCCGTATTTGTAATTTCTCTGGCTCTTTTAACTTGGATGTTAGTTAAGTCTTATCAAACCCAGCACCAAATCATTGGTCTTGATTCTGAACTGAAAATTTACACCTGGGAAGAATTTATTCAGGAAGAGGTCATTCAGGTCTTTGAAGAAGAGTATTCGGTTGATTTAATTGTTGAGACTTTTGAAGACGAAGATCAAATCATTACTGTGCTACAAAACGACCCGGGAGCATATGACGTTATTTTCCCTTCGGGAAGATTACTATCTGAACTGATTGATTATCGTTTAGTAAACAGGGTTAACCATGATAACGTTCCAAATTTCAACCATCTCATGGAGTGTCTTCATAATCCAGATTATGACTCAGGTAGTCGATATTCCATGTTTTATGACCATGGTTTTACTCCGCTTGTCTACAACACCAAATATGTTTCTGGTCTGGATGGTTGGCAGGATTTATCAGACCAATGTTTTCAAAACAGGGTAGCTCTCTAATAATGGTTATGAAGTCAGTGAAAGTGATCCGGAAGCTTTTAGTGAAGTAGAAGATTTTCTGGAGAAAATAATTACCAACGGCGCAACTGTAGAGGATCCAATTGATATCCGGGATCAATTAATTGAAGAAGAAATTTGGATCGGTCATCTTTATAATAGCGAGGCGGTAGTGGCCAAAGAAGCAAATCCAAACTTGAAAGTCTTGATTACGGACAGTGGAGCCATGGCTTTTTACGACGTCATGGCCGTGTCGGCCGGCACGCTTCGCCAACAAACCGCAGAAGCGTTTATCAATTATGTCTTGCGCCCTGATGTGCACGCCGCGGTCACTAATTATACCTATTACGCCAACCCAAACCAGGCTATTTATGACGCGTGTTTAGTGGACGAAGATCGGTTAAACAACCCTTTTATATATCCGAGCGAGAGCCAGTGGGAAAAGTTGGTCAGTTGGGGAGACGCGATTGTAGCGGATAGTTTATACGTTCAGACTTGGTCACGATTACTTTTATTCTTAGACCAAAGTCAGGTCTAAATTATGACCCAAAAGGAGGAAAGAAATAAAAATAAATTAAAGCCAAAGTTCCCCTTAGCCTATCAGGCGGGATTAGGGGGGTTGTTATTGTTGAGTATTTTATCCGTTTCGTTTTTTGGTTTTGTTATTCCACGCATCAGCAAATATCAAGAAAAACAGAGTTTTGAAGCGTTAAATCAAGCTGCCACGCAAGCCGGGCAGATTGTGGCTCTGGTGATTGAAGAGGTTGTTCACAACTCAATCGTATTAGTGAGTGATGCAAATCTGCAAAAAATGACCCTATCAACCGCTGAAAGAGAAAGTCTTCTAAAAGAGTATAACGAGCTTTTTGATGTTTATGACGATATTATTTTACTCGATACAAACGGTACGGTGCTGGCCGCCTCACGGTACAATTTTCGAACCACCTGGTCCGAATCAGAGAGTTTTAAGACCGCTCTTGATGGATCACCGGTTTTTTCTCCGGTACAGGTCATCCCAAGGCCACAAAAAGAAGTGGTGAATTATCTGGTGCCGATTAAAAACGATTCCGATGCGGTTATTGAGGTTCTGGTTTTTCAGGTGGACGTAGAAGATATTTGGCGTTTCTCAGAAAAAATTTCCGTAGGAGAAACCGGATTTGTATTTTTAAAAGATGTTTTTGGGCGCGTAGTTACCGGGGCTGGAACTGATGAAATTTTAAGTCCGGCTGAAGCGTATGAAGGAAACGATAGTTATGTCACCATAGCTTTGCCGGTGGAACACATGAACGGCCACACCGGTTTACCTAATTGGTATATTGTAGGGGTCCAGGAAAAACAAGAATTTTATTTCGGCTCAAATTTCATCAAGAATAGCACCGTCGGCATTGTTTTAATCACCGCCATTATAATGGTATTTCTAGCCAGTTTTGTTGTTTCGGTCAAGATTAGAACCATGCGTAAATTCAGTCAGGCCATGAAGGAATTGGAAAGCGGGGACCTGGACACAGAACTAAAAGTCAAAGCCGTGGATGAGTTTGGTGTTTTAGCGAAAGTTTTTAATGATCTGGTGCAAACACTGCGTTCAACCAGAGGAAACCTTTCATTGTTATTTGAAAACGCTCCTCTTGGGATCATGACACTCGATAAAAACGGGATTATCACGTCACTTAATTCTAAAATGTCAGAGCTGGTTGGTGTGGAAAGCCGTTTAGCACTAATGAACAAAAATGTTTTTCAGATCCGTGCTTATAAAGAGTCCGGACTTGATAAATTTATCAAACAGGGATTAGAAGGAAATAGTATTGAGGTTGAGTTACAGTTTGAGCCGCTCGATGGCACAGATATTCAGTGGCACCACTACCGTGGGGTGCCGGTGGTGACTGAACAAAACGGAAAATATGAGCGCAGTTTGATGTTGATGGCCTCGAACGTAACCGAGCGAGTTAATTTAGGCAAGGAGCGAGAGCAGATCTTAGAAGAACTTGAACAAACAGTTGAGGAACGTACAGAGGAGATTGAAAAGAAAGAAGAGTATTATCGATCGATTATTGACAACGCGGCCACGGCCATGTGTATTGTTGAGCCTAATACAATTATTTCCTTAGCAAACCAAAAGTTCGCTGAACTAACCGGCTATTCTAAAGAAGAGGTGGAGGGAAAAATGAGCTGGACCAAGTTTGTTGATCAGAGGTTTTTACAGATGATGAAGAAGTATCATGAAGCGCGACGTAAGAGCGGAACAAGGCTTGCTCCACCAAGTTCTTACGAGTTTGATTTTGTTAATCGAAAAGGTGACAAAAAAACCGCCCGTTTGGATATTTCACTTATTCCAGGCACCATACAATCAGTGGCCTCCCTGGTTGATGTCACGGAGAAAAGTGCCGCCTTTAGGCGTGCTAAAAAAGCTGAAGCCCGTTTTGAGCACGTGGCTGAAACCGCTCATGAATGGATCTGGGAGGTTGATGTGAAGGGGTTGTATACGTATTCAAGTCCGGCCGTAGAAGATATTTTAGGGTATAAACCGGAAGAGATAGTTGGAAAAAAGCATTTTTATGATCTCTTTGTACCGGGTGAACGAAAGAAGCTAAAAGAGCTGGCTTTTGCCGCCTTTAAAAAGCAAGAAGCGATAAATGATTTTGCTAATACCAATCTGCACAAAGACGGACATGAGGTTAATTTGGTGACTGATGGAAGACCTATTGTTGATGAGACCGGGGAGCCGGTTGGGTACCGTGGGGTGGATTATAACCGTAGTCACGTGGAAAGATTGGCGGAACAATTAGTTGAGGCAAGGGGAGTACGGAATGAGTTTATTCAAGTGGCCGCCCACGAATTAAATACACCACTCGTGCCGATTCGTTTACAAACCGATCTACTGCTAGAGGGTGAGTTTGGTGATTTGTCAGACCAACAACGAGAAGCTTTGTTAATGGTGGCAAGAGGTGAGGAGCGTTTAAGGAATTTGATTAGTGACTTTTTGATGATGACCAAGATTCAGAGTGGCCAGGTTAAAATCAAAAAAACCAAACATGCTCTGTTGAAAACTGTTCAAGAAGTGTTGGGTGAAAAAGAAAAGCAGATCAAAGATAAAAAGATATTTATTCAAAACAGAGTAAAGGCTGGGTTAATGGTTAAGGCAGATCCGGGACTCTTAAAAAGAATACTGGATGAGGTAATCGAAAACGCGATTAAGTTTAATAAATCAGGCGGGGCAGTTGTTATTTCAGCCAAAAAAACAAAGCAGGGAACTGAAATTACAGTTAAAGATAAGGGAATCGGTTTAACTAAAAAAGAGCAAGAAAAAATCTTTGAACCTTTTTATCAGGCCAGTGTTGGTGCGGCCAGAAAATATGAAGGAACCGGACTGGGCTTGGCTATTGTAAAAGGTCTGGTACAAATCTACGGTGGTGACGTTCGTCTAACAAGCTCAGGTCGCGGCAAAGGTACGGATGTAATGATTAATTTCCCTAACTAAAAATATGCCAGGAAAAACCATTCTACACGTTGATGATGACCAGGACACATTGGACGTTGTGCGTTTAATTTTAGATCAAGAGGGTTATGTCGTGGATTCAGCGACCAGTGGAAGCGAGGCTTTAAAGAAGATGAAAAATAATACCTACAACCTGTTTTTGTTGGATATTATGATGCCGGAAATGTCAGGCTGGGAACTTCTTTCCAGGATTCAAGAAAGAAATTCCACGGCACGAATCGCTTTTCTAACCGTCTTAGAGGCAGACGAGGAAAAAATAAAAGTCATGAAAAAGCAGGGGGTTTCTGATTATATTGTTAAGCCTTTTGATCGAGAGGATTTAGTAAAGAGAATCAAGAAAATTATCAAATAAACATGGCTGATAAAAATAAGACAAAAGAAGACGTTTTAAAGCAGTGTCAGAACCTTCAGTTTGAAGTTGAGCTTCTTCGTTCAGCCTATTTTCAGTTGGAACAAACCAAAAAGGAACTTAGCAAACAACAGGCGTTATATCAGGGTATTGTTAAAGCTTCGCCGGTGGGTATGGGGATAATTGATGAAAAACGAAATCTTATGGAAGTCAATGATCGTTTTTGTGAAATGTTGGGGTATGAAGAAAAGGAGCTCATAGGAAAAAACGCCAGGATTCTTTATCCCAGTAAGGCGGCTTATGATCGGGTTGGTAAGGTTAAGTATCAAGAAATCGAAGAGCAGGGAGTGGGACGTGTGGAAACACAGATGCAAAAGAAAAATGGAGAAATAATTGATGTTTCTTTAAGCTCGGCTTATATCTATTCCGGAGATAGAAGCAGGGGGGTGGTTTTCACAGCACTGGATATTTCGCTTCGTAAACAAAAGACAAATCAGCTGGAGCAAAGTGAACAACGTTATAAAACGTTATTGGAAAATACTGGTGCGGCTACGTGTATTGTGGAAGAGAATCAAACTATTTCTTATGTCAATAAGAAGTTTTGTGAAGTGTCCGGGTATTCAAAAAACGAGATTGAGGGAAAAAAGAAATGGACGAATTTTGTCATGAAACGGTATTTGCCAATGATGTTGAAGTATCACATGATGCGGCGGATTGACCCGAGCTCTGTCCCAAGTGTTTATGAGTTTAAGTTTATTGACCGGGATGGGAAGGTTCATGATGTTTTGGCCAACTTGGCCATGATTGAGGGAACTAAACAGTCGGTGGCGTCGCTGGTGGACATAACGGAACGAAAACAGGCTGAAGAAAAAGAAAAAGAATTTGATGTCTTAAAGTCCCGTTTTATCACAGCCTTAACCCATGTCACCAGAACTCCTCTTAATGAAATCAGGTGGAACCTGGAGTCCTTGCTTTCCGGACAATTCGGGGCTTTAAATCCGGAACATGAAGCATTCATACGCCGTGCCTTAGATAGTGAAGAAGATGTTCTACGGTTGATTGGCAACATGAATACAGCGCTTGATATTGAGCGAGGGCATTTGACTCTTGAAACCGTGGGAACGGATATGGAGAGTTTGGTTAAATCAATTGTAGAGTTATTTCGGCCTAAAGCCCAAAATAATAATATCGTTATTAAATATAAAGGCCCTGGTAAGGAATTGGATTTAATGGATTTTGATTCCGAGAAGATCCGGTGCACCATAGAAATATTGCTAGACAATGCCATTCGTTACACAGCGGATGGGGGGACTGTGTGGGTAGAGTTGGGGGTTGAGAAAAAACAGGTGGTGGTCAAGGTAAAAGACCAGGGAATTGGAATTCCCAAGTCTGAACAGAAAAATATTTTCAAACGCTTTTTTCGGGCTTCTAACGCCCAGGTCATGAACCAGGATGGGGTTGGTTTAGGTTTGTTTATTACCCAATCGTTTATCAAAGCTCATAAGGGAAAAATCGGGTTTGAGAGTGAAGAAGGGAAAGGTTCGACCTTCTGGTTTAGCTTGCCGATTAAATAGTATGTTTTCCTTGAAAGGGAGGACCTGGTCAGAGTTTTTCCTGTCAATATTAGTAAAACCCCTCACAAAGTGAGAGGTTTTACTGGTTCCGAGGCAGGGATTCGAACCCCGATTCCCAGGACCAAAACCTGGTGTCCTGCCCTTAGACGACCTCGGATTGTCTTCGGGTACAACAATACTACTCTAAAATCAGAGTAAAATCAAGACTTATTCATCTGTCCACATAACTCAAAGCACATTTTGTATTTTTAGGGTAAAATAAAGGGGCAGATAAAAACATGAAGATCCGAGCCATAATCAATCGGAGAATTCTTTTGATAACTGGGGCACTTATGATGCTACCGGCTTTAGCTTTGGCCGGGGATAGTGCAAACTACGATATGAATCAGGAGCGTGGTGGTCCGGTTGAGTTTGACGGTAGTTCAACTAACTATCAGTTCAAGGCTGAGGTCGGTCACCCGGGGGTTGGAACCTCGACCAGTGCCAATTACATCTATGACCATGGAACCTGGTGGGATGATGCTGTGGGAACAGTTTTTGCCGTCGTGCAATGGGCGGTACCGGAATTACGTTATGGTGTTGCCGAAACTAACGATGATGTGACTTTTATTCTTACGGTCAGAACTTCGGATAATTCCGATGATGTGATTTTGTACACACAATCGGTCTTGGCTACATCTGAAGTTGATGGTACGTATTCGATTCCGATTGAATTGGCAGTGGCTGCCGGGACGTATGATATTGGGATAAAAACGGATCAACATTTAACTTTAGTCTTAGATGATGTACCGTTGATAGACGGAACCACAACACTAAATTTTTCTCAAACTGATAATTCTGCTCCCAAAGGTGCAATCGAACTTATTGCTGGGGATATTAATTTGGCCGGAGACGCTCCGGCAACTTTAGGAGATGATAAAATAAACGCCCTTGATATTACGCAGTGCTTAACTGATTTTGCTGAAAGTGATGCTACCGGGAACGGGTATAGGTCTAATTTAAACCAAGACACCAAAGTAAACGCGTTAGACTTGACTACAGTTTTAAAGAATTTTAATTTGGAAGGGGACAATTAATATGCGAGAACATTTTAAGATTTCTTTATTTCTTTATTTCTTGATTTTTGTTTTTCTTTTTGCTGCCCCGGTTTCCGCAGCTGACCCAAGCGGTACCAACTGGTTTCAGATGTACACTTTGACTCAGACAGGCTCGGATAACACCGGAGATGGAGGAACCGGACTTGATGCTGATCTCAATTATTATTACGTTGGACAGTCTTTCAATACCCGGATCGACGTTGCTATTGATGCGGCCAACCCCTCCAACGGAGCTGATTTTTTACTTGACTACGATCCGGACAAAGTTAGTGCTTCGGGTTTGACTACTCTGACGGCTTACCAAAACTGGGTTGGTGAATCGATTGATAACGTGGCTGGTCATTTGGAATTTAGTGCGTACAATAATCCAGGAACATATTATAGTGGTACTCGCCAATACGGTCGAGTTACCTGGACCATGTTAGAGCCAACTGCCGCGGCTTACGGTTACAATGCGACTGCTCTTGATATTGATTACACGAACGGAGTACCGACCGACACTAATATAGCTCGTGATGGCCTGGAATACATGGATTCGGAAGAAGATTTTGATTTTCACGTTTGGGCAGACACGATCAAACCGTATGCACAGGATGAGAGCCCGTCTACAGGTTCGGTTGATGTAGACATTGATGAGGATTATTACTTTGAGTTGTGGGATAGTTTGAATGGTGAAGGGGATGACTCCGGAGCCGGTACCGGTGTGGATATGTCTGTTCCACCGGGCAGTATTACTTTTGATGACGGGGGAGGCGCGGCAGATCATACCGGGGACGCCAGTTATGCTTGTTCCGGAATTTTTGGCACCAATGAATGTGATGTAACAGTTGATCCGGCTTCGCCAAGCGGTATTGCCGGAGATAATCGTAATTGGGAATACGATACCTCGTATACGGTAGAAGTTAGCGGATACCAAGATTTAGCTAGTTCTAGCCAAGATCAGCTGGGTGACGCCAATGGTCCAAACACCATGGATACTAAAACCTGGACCTTTACCACTGAAGAAGATGATGTTCCCCCGGAAGTGACATCTGAGTCACCTGTTCGGGGAAGTTCAGGCAACGCGGTTGATACCAATCTTGTTATCACGGTTCAAGATTTGAAAAATTATCCGGGAAACATTTCTGGAACCGGGGTGGTTTCAAATACTTGTGATATTGATGTTTCCAGCCCAAGTTTTGCTTTGACCACGTACCAGGAGGGTCATGGTGATTTGACCGTGACCGCGGTTGACTATGGCTACCAGATCACTATTAACCCGGCCAGTGATTTTGCCCAAAACGAAACCGTTTCCGTGAGTGTTTACAATTGTGAAGATGTAGCCGGCAACGTAATGGTGGCTGACAACTATACTTTTACCACCACTGACTCAGATGCTCCGTACGTGGACACGCGAAACCCGGCTGATGACGCCGGAATTGTGGCTGATGGTACGGTCGAGTTTAATCTGAATGATGATGGGGTTGGGGTTGATCTTGATGAGGTGGTGATTTATGTCAACGGAACCTATTACACAAACGGTGGGGGAGCCGGACAAGTGACCGTAAGCGGAACCCGAATCACATATGCGAGCAGTCTTGATTTTAACGGAGGTAATTATGTTGGTGATACCACAGTGGTCACCAATGTTTCCGCACCAAACATTTATCAATTTTCAATTGACCCGGAAATTGATTTTACTGCCGGAGAAGCGGTTCCAGTCATAATATATGCCGCTGATGCCGGTGGTAATTTAATGGAACGGGACGTTTATTCATTGACAGTCGGTGGTGGTGTAGGACAGTTGTGTGGTAATGGAGTAATCGAAGGAAACGAGGTATGTGATGATGGAAACACGGTAAGTGGGGACGGTTGTAGTTCAAACTGTCTTTCTGAAGAGATTTGTGGAAACTATCTTGTTGAGCTAAATGAAGATTGTGATGATGGGAATACAAATGATGGAGACGGTTGTGACTCGAGTTGTGAGTATGAAGCCGAGGGTACGCGTGCGGTTTGTGAAGGTGGGGGAGGTGGAATTGAGACCCAGGTGCCATCAATTAATATCACCACCGTGGAAGCTACTCAAATTGACAGTGATTCCGTATTGGTCAGCTGGTTGAGTAATATGGCTGGTACCGGTCGGGTGCTGTACGATGACGTGTCGCACACGTCGCTTGGTGCTGAACCAAATTACGGTTATCCGCTTTCAACCCCAGAAACCAATGACGACAGCACTTATCATGCCGTGGTCATTGACGGATTAGCCATGGGTACGGTTTACCATTTCCGACCAATAACTACCGCTCGTGGCCGAGTGGCTATTGGCCCAGAAGTGTTAATGGTTCCAGTTTATGGAGCTGGTGAGGGATTAGTGTGTACTCCAGAAGTTATCACTGAAACCGAGGAGGTGATGCGGGAAGTGCCGATAACCGAGACAGTTACCGAAACGGTCACGGAAACCGTTTACGAAAGTGTGGCACCGGTCACCCAGTACGTGGAAGCGGAATCCAGCCTACAGTTTATTGAAATTCGCAGAACTGAAGAGTCGATTCAGTTTTTTGGCAAGGCTGATCCACTACAGTCGCTAAGACTTATCATTTATTAATATGGCCACAGAAGGAACCTTGAACGAGCCGCTTGAGCTCGATATCAAAACTGACGAGTATGGTAATTGGAGTACGGAAATTTTGAATAATTTAGAACCAGGGGTACACACTGCCGTGTTGCAAACGTCAGATGGTAGGGAACAAGACGTGGCCTTTTTTGTGTTGCAGGATGAGCCTGGGGTTATTGAACAGGTGCAAAGTGTTGTTCCGCCCTTCTTTAATGCGCTTATTTTAGTGCTTTTTGCCTTGATTTGTGTCTTGGGTTGGAACTCAATTCGTTTAGCTAAAAAAGCTGATAAATCTGAAACAGATAAAAAGAACATGCGCTATACCAAAGGAGCCATCTTGCTCTCTGTAATCGCGGTAGCGATTGCTTTAGTGGTTGGGGTTTACATCAATAAAGACAGTGCGGTTTTTGAGGACTGGTTTGATACTACTGAGCCGGTCATAACAACCGTGAGCGGCACAGTGATTGATCCGTTAACCGAGTCCGGTGTGGAAGGAGTGGATTTGACCGTGGGCAAAGTTTCGGTTCACACGTCAAATAGCGGTGGCTATACTTTTCCATCGATTGATAAAACCAACGGAATCAAGCTTACACATCCAAAACTGATCCGATCCTTGCGGTATGAAATTCAGGACGAAGCCAACCAGACAATATATTTTAATTATGAGATGTACAACCTTCTGATTAACGTGGTTAATAATGAAGCCCGAGGATTGTATAAAGACAATTATCAGTATGTATATGATGATCTAAAAGCCGAGGTTGATGAGACACAACATGTCAAAGATCATGAAAGCAAAGAAAGTATTTTTGGGTTAGATGATTTGGTGGATCAAGAATTAGGAATTTCTAGCGTTAAAGTCTTGAGTACTTGGCAAAATGAGTTATACCCAATTGAGTTTGACAATGTGGTGGAAATTATTGTGACGGATGATGGAATGAGTCAAGTGTTTTATGTGGTTTATACTGATGAGGGGTGGCGTTTAGTTAATTAAGCGCATTTAAGAGTAAAAAAAAGTACCCAAAATATCCACAGTTTCCTGTGGATATTAACTTTATAATTTGCTAAAATATAAGAAATAAAAAGACCCCATGCTTGACGGGAGAATTTGGCTAAAAAGAACCGGTGTTTTAGTCGCATTGTTGTTGACATGCGTTAATTTTGGTCTTTCTGGGTCTCAGGCTCAGGCCGCCCCGGACGTGGTCAATTACCAGTCTCGCCTCCGAGACATTTTGGGAAACCCAGTAGTAGCTTCAACCACCATTCAGTTTTCAATCTACAACCATGCAACCAACGGAGCTCCAACTGACGTGGCTAGTGAAACCGGACCATTGCTCTGGAGTGAAACCTATGACCAGGGTGTAGGAGCTTGTGCTGAAGTCACTCCAGACACTCAAGGTTACTTTGATGTTCAGCTGGGAAACTGTGTAAGCTTCCCTGACTATTTAGATTTTCAAGAAACTTTGTACCTGGGGGTAAAAATTGAAGCGGACAACGAAGCCTCGCCTCGAGTACTGCTAGCGGCTCATCCGTTTTCCATGAACGCCGGAAGGGTGGGGCCGTTTGCTGACTCTGGTTCAGACGAGCTCGTAGGTGAAGCTCTTGGTACTGCTACTGCGGTCACTCAAGGGTACAACTCACCAATGTTGGTACTTCAAGGTTCAGGTTGGACCGGGGCGGCGGCGGATGAGCGTGAACTCAAGGTTCTTAACACGGTGACTGATGCCGACAATTATCAACTTTCCGTTTTGAACCACAATGACGTGGAAATTTTCAGTTTGGATTCTGAAGGTTTGCTAGGAATTGGTAATGATACACCAGCCACTGCCTTGCACGTGGATTCAAACTCGGCTAATGACACAGCTATTGTCACCATTGAGAACTCAGCCGGTGATCTGCAAATTTTCCGAGCTGATACCACTCCAGAAGGATCTATTACAGCTGACATTGGAGACCTGACCGTCGACACCACCAACGGAACCATGTATCTCAAGACCTCAGGAGCTAGTACTAACATCGGTTGGGAAAGTTTTGCTTTGGGAAATCTTGGCTCATACACACAGGGTTCAGTAACTTTTGCTAATGCTTCAGGAGATCTAATTGAAGACAACGCTAATTTTTTCTGGGATGATACCAATGATAGATTAGGAATTGGTAATAATGCCCCGGATTACACCTTGGACGTAGATGGGGAAGTTGGGGTGGAAGGCTATATCCGTCACAATGAAGATTCACACACTTTCATGTACTTCACACCGGACCGGTGGCAACTTAGGACCGGTGGTCGTCACATGATTGATGTTCAGTATGCTGATGAAGAAATTACTATTAATGAAGGTTCAACTCAAACTGACTTTAGAATTGAAAGTGGTTTGGATGAGTATTTATTGTTCACAGATGGCTCTGAAGATCAGGTTGGAATTTCAACTTCTACCACGTCTTCATTGTTAGATGTTGGTGGTGGAGTGGCCGATTATATTGATGGAGTTGACGACGTTTTGGTGGCCGGTGACTTGGAGGTTGACGGAACAATTTATGGCACGGTTGATGGGGCAATTACATCAGCTGGAAATGGCCTTACTTTAACATCCGGTGAAATCGATCTTGGTGGTGATTTGGATCAAAATACATATCTTAACCATCAAGGATTTTCATTCGTGGTTCGTGAATTTGTTGGTGAACCCTACACGGAATTTAACGGAGATAATTTTAAAATAATAGATTCTGGGGATAATAGAGAAGTACGGTTTGGTGTTAGTGGAACAGATTTTGCCGGACTGACTTTAGAGGGGGCTAACCAGCACGACTTATATTATCGAGATGATTTGATTTACATCACGAGTGATGCCGCAAATTTCGAAGGATTGACTTATGCCGCGGATTATAGTGCTGACTACACAAACCGATCTTTGGTTGATAAGGAATATGTAGATAATGCAAGTATTAATATCTTCAATTCCGACGGTTCTCTTTCTGAAGATCGTACGTTTGATTTGAACGGAAATTATTTTATTATTGAGAATACGGGAATGATGGTAGAGATTGGGGAGGATGAATGGATTCAATCAATGAACACGGGTATTTATTTTAGCGAACTGAATCAGGATTCAGGAGGAGTTTTCTACACGGCTGAGAATTCTGCTACGGGTGAAATCATGAATACTTGGATGCGAACAAATGACCTGTCTTTTGAAAGAAGTGATGATAATAATCTTACAAGTACCAGTCTTGATGTTTCTCCGGAAAACATATCGATTACCAGTGATGTAGTTGGTTTTGAAGGAGCTGTTTATGCAGCTGATTATTCATCAAACTACACAAACCGATCTTTGGTTGATAAGGAATATGTAGATTCGTTAGGTGGCGGTGGCGGCACGCTTGATCAGTCATATGATACCGGAGGTGCCGGTGTCGGGCGAAGCATTATAGCTGACAGCGGGCCGGTGTACATTAGTGATGCCGGACAAGCAGAAACAGCTACTTTTAGTGACTCTTTACTAAAATTGAATTCTGGACTTGGAACGACGACCTTTACTGATTTTCCTGCAACCTTGGTTGTGAATTCTGAACCAGCAGTTGGTGAATTTGCTTTCGGTGTGACAATTATGGGAAATGAAAGAACTCTTGGTTTGACCAGTTCTTATGAATTATTGACAGAGGCAGTAACTTTATCAGGAAACACAATCACTTTTTCAACTAATCTTCGCAGTTTAAATATTACAGAATCAGCTTCCACAACATTTTTGGTGTCTGGCTCAGCGGCTCATGATGGTATGTACCAGCTCGTTTCTCTTGATCCTAGTGGAACAGTGGCAACGGTTCAAACCGTGATTGGAGGTAATCCTGGATTTCCGGCTGAATCGGTCAGTGCGGATGTTTTAGAAGGCAGTGTGACTTTTGGAAATCCTATGGCTGAGCGTGCCTTAGAGGTGACACACGGAAAAGATTTTACTGACGCGGCACTAAAGATTAGGAACTACAGTCAAGGAAGCAGTCTTTTAGCCACGCACAACAATACCGCGGCTACTGACCCGGCTGTTCAGATTACCAACAATGCTTCCGGAGCATCTGGTCTGCATTTTTCCGGATCCAGTGTTTATTCAACCACTTTTGAAGATATTACCTCCAATTATTATGTTATGGGAGACTCCAACGACATGGGCACCACGTCAACAGGCGGTTTATTGGCTGATCCTTACGGAGTAAGTCCGGCCTTTTCAGCGGTTGGTTACGGGGTGGTCGGTTATTATAACTATGTTGGAGCGGCAACAGCCGGAAATAATTTAGCCGGATCAGTTAATTATTCCGGTAACGCAAACCATCTGACCGGTTCGCCAACTCGTTGGGCTGTTGTGGGTGCTTTTGAAACAGATGAAGATGGAAATGTCGAAGTCAGATCATTGGCTCAGATTGAACCGGGTGGTGGCACAGATGACGCCGAAGCTGTTTTAGAATCAAGTCATGAAGATAATGGTGGAGATTCGGTCGTACACATTGAGGCTCACAAACGTGGAGCCGGAAATAGTGGAGATGCATATATTGAGTTAGAAGCCGCGGTTGATGATACTGGCACCATGGATTCATGGATTTCATTCCGTGACGAAAATGACCAGCTGACCTTCACTCAATACGGCTCTAGCTTGGGTGATGACTTGTTAAATGCTCCGGGAGAGGTCTTCAGTAGTACTGGAACCATTGGGTCTTCAATAGGTGTTGGTGAAACATCCGATTCTTTAGTACATGCCCTGAATGCGGTTGGGTCTTATGCGGCCGGAATTGGTGCCGGCGGCGGTGGTACACTGGATCAGGCTTACGACTTTGGTGGTGCCGGTAACGGTAGAACCATTACGGCTGACTCGGGAACGATCCAATTCATTACCCCGAACAATTCCAATCATTCCGTGCTTACCATTACTCAAAATGATGCTACAAATGACCCGTCAGCTTTAACGATCAGTAATGCCGGCGATGGGGCGGCGATTGAGTTTACCGGTGTTGGAGGACACTCGCTTTTAACTGACCTGACCAGTAATTGGATCGCTATAGCTGACGATGTTACGGTTGCAGATATAAATGCTGGATTCATGATAGATCCATATGGTAACAACCCAGTTTATACTGGTTTGAATCAGGGTGCCGTCGGTTTCGGAAATTACATTGGAGCAGATGAGGCGAGTCAAGATCGTTCCTTGTCTTTCATGCAAGCCATGAATGATTTTCCAAACGACAGTCCAACTCGTTCTGTGTATTTATACCTTTGGGAAACTGATGCTGAAGGAGGACAAGACGTTCGGGCTCAATTAGTCGCTGAGGTAGCTGAAACCGGAGATAACGATGCAGTTGTAGAGATTAAATCTATAAACGAAGATTTAGGTCACCATGCCTACACCAGTCTTGGTTCATATATTGATAACGTTGCCGCTAACGGAAATGCTTACACAGCAATTCAGGCTCGGGTTTTGAATGGTACCGGAGATGGTTTTATCAGCTTTACGGATACGCGGGATGACCTTGCTTTTACCCAAGACAGTGCTTTCTTTGGTGATGATTTATTAAACGCCGCTGGTGAAATTTTTGAAGCCACCGGAACGATCGGATCGGTTTCTGGTGAAACCTCTGATTCACTCGTCCATGCTTTAAACGCGGTTGGTACTTATGCAGCCGGTCTGGGAGCCGGAGCCGGTGGAACGCTTGATCAAGCCTATGATTTCGGCGGTGCCGGAGCTGGTCGACTAATTACAGCCGACAGCGGGGCTGTTCAAATTACAGTCCCTGACAACTCAAACACCGCCGCTTTATCAATCACTCAAAACGATACGACCAATTATCCGGGTGGAATTGATTTCGGATCCGGTTACGCGGCTATTACCAACGACCTTTCCAGTGGTTGGAGCATTGTCGGTAACGGAGCCCAGTTTAGTGATCTAACTTCAGGATTATTCATTGATCCGTACGGCAATGACCCATCGCTTGGTGGTTCAGAGGGATTTTCCGGAATTATGAATTTTATTGGTGCCGCTACAGCCGGGGTACCTACTCAACAAATCGTTTTGAATAATAGTGATGACGATTTCGGCGGTACTATCACGCGTTACTCAAGAATTATTTTAAACGAGACCGATGTAACCGGTGATGTGTCCATTGATTTTGATGCTCGCACCACATCAGCCGCAACCGGTGACAGCGACATGACTTTTAACGTGGTTAGTGCCACGAACACCGGAGATGCAGAATTTTTAGTCGGAGCAAGCAAAACAACCGGAACGTCCGGTGAATCCACTATTTTACTTCAGGCAAATAACAGTATAGCCGACGATTCAACTATCACTTTAAGTGCTTCAGCCGGAGGTACTTCAACAATTCAGTTGTTGTCGCCGGACGGTGATGTATATTTTGTTGATGAAAGAGAAAATAATTTGTATTTGACGCAAGATAGTGTTGCCCTGGGCGGAGACTTACTAAACGCTCCTGGTGAGATTTATTCTTCGAGCGGTACGATCGGATCAAGTTTCAGCGAGTCTTCACTTTCGCTAATTCACGCTATTAATGCGGTCGGAACATATGCCGCCGGCATTGGTGCCGGAGCCGGTGGAACTTTGGATATGGCTTATGACTTCGGTGGGTCTGGGGCTGGAAGAATTATTACGGCAGATTCTGATGAAGTACAAATCATTGTACCGGATGGTTCTGGTAATGTTGGATTGGAAATCGTTCAAAATGATACCACGGTTGAATCTTCAGTTTTACAGCTCACCAATAACACCGACAGCGGAGCTTCGATCGAGTTTTCCGGAACCGGACCGCAGGTGCTTGAGGCTGATTTGACCACAAATTTTTTCATGATGAGTGATGGACCAGATTTGGGAACCACAACCGGTGGTTTGATTTATGATCCCTATGGCAATGAATCTTATTTTGCAGCCGGTGACATGGGGATAGCCGGAATCTATAATTTTACCGGCGCGGTCACAAGCGGTCGAGAAACCCAAGGTTCAGCCATTTATGCTTCTAATCAAAACTTCTTTACGGGTACGCCAACCAGAAGTGCCACCATTGCCGCTTTAGAAAATGCTGGTTCAGATAACGATGTGGAGGCACAATTTTATTCTGAAATTGCAGATGGCGGTGGCTCTAGTGATGCTGTAAGCCATGTACGTTCACGTAATAGCGACGACGGTGGAGATGCTCAAACCTGGATTGAGGCTGACAAAGAAGGGGTGGGATATGTTGGAAACGCCTACATTACTATATCGGCCACCACTGACTTGGATCCAAACCAAAGGTCATGGATTGAGTTTGAGGATGACAACGAGTCTCTGAATTTTACGCAGTATAACTCGGCATTGGGAGACGATTTGTTGAATAGTGCTGGGGAAATTTTTAGCTCAACCGGTACGCTTGGTTCAGTCATAGGAGGAGGTGGTGAAACCTCAACGTCTATTGTGCATGCTCTGAACAGTTTGGGAAATTACGTGGTGAATTTTGGCGGTGCCGGCGGCGGAACTCTGGATGCGTCATATGACACTGGCGGCGCCGGAGCCGGCCGATCAATCACTGCGGACAGTGGGGCAGTAGAAATTACAGTTCCGGATACAAGCAATAACGCCGCCTTGACCATTAATCAAAACGATGTCACCAACAATCCGCCGGCCATTGATTTTGGATCCGGACTCGCCTACATGAACAATAGTTATTCCGGTGGAGGATATTCGGTTCTAGGGGACGGGGTGGACTTTACAACCTTAACCGGTGGTTTAATCATTGATCCATATTCCAACGAAGGAAGTTTGGGAGGGAATACCGGACTGGTTGGTTTGTTCAACTTTATTGACCCGGATGATATTGGAATTGATACACAAGTAGTGGCTATGCACACAGGAGACGACATGTTAATGTCGGGTAATCGGTATGCTCAATTTTTAGTTCAGGATAATGGTGATGGAAATGAGGTGCAAGGTATTTATCGCGGGGTAACCTCTAACTCCACTAACGGAGACACTGATTTCCAAGTGTATCTGCAAAACACGAATACCAATGGTGACTCCATAGCTCAATTTAATATCAGCAACAATCCGTCAACTAACGGTGATGCTCGTTTTTATGTGCACGCCACGGCAGGAAATGGTAATTCAGAAGTTGATTTTGAAGTTGATTCTGTAAATAATGGCGGAGCTTTAATCACTTTGAACGCTGATTCATCTGGTGGCGGAGGATTGATCCATTTCCGGGATAATCAAGAGCCAAGCCTTTACTTTACTCAGACCGGTTCTGCTCTTGGAGACGATTTATTAAATGATGCCGGGGAAATTTTTGCCGATGATGGATCTATTGGTTCAACAATTGGTGCCGGCGGTGAGACCTCGACCTCTATTGTTCATGCTTTGAACGCTCTTGGAACTTATACCGCCTCATTGGGTGCAGGGTCATCGTATTGGTCCAAGACCGGAACTGATTTATCACCAACCAACCCGGGCGATGATCTGTTATTAAACACCGGTGAGACGTTATCCATTGCCGATATGACTACCGGCTCCATGCCGTTTATCGGTTCTTCCGGGTTATTAAGTCAAGATAACACCAACTTATTCTGGGATGATGGCAATAATCGGTTAGGTATTGGGACGAATACACCAGGGGTTGAACTTGATGTCTCTGGTGATATCCGAGTAACAGATTGGATCTACTTTAATGATGGAGGATCAAGCGTTAGTTCGATTCAGTATGATAATGTTGGAAATTATATTGAAATCGGAAATGCTGCTCACAATACTAAAATTTTAGCTGATAGTAATGGTGTCGCTGACTTTGGAGATGGTTACTTCTCTTTCTATGCCACCACCCGTCACAGCTTTGCAACAGATAATGGGGTCGGGGTACCTACGGAAAGGTTAAGGATCACAGATAATACGGGGTATATTGGGATTGGAGATCCATCACCTTCGGCCATGTTAGATGTCGGTGGCGGAGTTGTTAACTTCATCGACGGAACAGATGACTTATTGGTAGCCGACGACCTTGAAGTCGATGGCACAATTTACGGAACTTTGTCCGGCTCTCTTGATTCTAGCTTTACTACCGGTTCAGTTATGTTTGCTGATGCTTCCGGGGATTTGGATGAAGATAATGCCAACCTTTTCTGGGACGACACAAACAAATATTTGGGAATTGGTACCAATAGTCCTTCTGAGATGTTGGCTGTACGTGGAACTGACACCAGTAATTATGCTGTGTCGATTACTCATATCGGTGATGCTAGCACCAATAACGCCGCCAGTTTAAGAGTTACGGCCGGTGGCGGAGCCGGGGCACTTTATTTATACAGAAATGAAGACGCAGCTACCACGGATGATGCCTTGTTTGAGCTCTATGAGGATGGTGCATCAGATCAAAACGTAATGTATCTGACCAATGATGGTACAGGTAATGCGCTATTGATAGATCAAATTGGTGATGTTGGGTTTGCCACCAGTTCATCCGGGGCTTTGTTTGTTCGAAACGATGCACCGGGAATTGGTTTGAATGTGTATTCACGCCGTGCGGCTGTTGATGCTGACGGACCACTAGTATCATTTACTGAAGACGATGGTTCAGATCAGGATGTCTTGAAAATTCAAAATGACGGTACCGGAAACGCAATTGAGATTGATCAAAATGGCGCAGGGGGTGTTTTAAGTGCTGACCAAGATTCAAACATTAACATGATAAGCCTGACCAATAATGGTACCGGTTCCGTATTTGATGCTCGTCGAGGCACAGCGGCGACCGCTTCTGCTTTTGCCAGCTTCCGCGACACCAATTCTTCGGCCACGGCAAACTTATTGGAACTAAATACACAAAGTAGTGGATTTGCCCTCTATGTTTCAGCCGGGGAAAGCTACTTTTTAGAAGATGTGGGAATTGGGGATGACAGTCCAGCGGCTCTGCTTGATGTTGGAGGTGGTGTGGCTAGCAACATCGATGGGACTAGCGACCTTTTAGTTGCCGATGATATTGAGGCTGATGGTAACATCACCCTGGATGAGTACTTGTATTACAACAATGCCACAACAGAATATTTAAGACACGATACCACAACCTTTATATTAAGTGACGACCTTCTTCCATCAGCAGATGACACCTTTGACCTTGGTTCAAGCACAGTTCGTTGGCAGGATTTATATCTTGGCCCAGCCACCTTACACATTGGGGCTGATGGTGATGAAACTGCAGTAACCTTCGATACCACTAATGATCTATTAACTTTCCAAAATAGCACTGACTCAACCAACGGCTTCCAATTCTTAGATGCAGATGGTGGTACTTCAATTTTGAACATTGATACTACTAATGAGAGGGTTGGAATTGGTACGGACTCACCTTCAACTAAATTCCAGGTTGTTGGACAAGTTAGAGCCAGTTCGTTTGCTAACGCAAACGGAACAGCTGGTTCTCCATCATACCGGTTCAACGACGACTCTAACACTGGAATGTACCGAATTTCGGCCGATACTTTAGGCTTCTCAACCAGTGGTTCAGAAGTAATGCGTTTATCTAGTTCTGGAATCGTTGGTATTGGCGACACTGATCCAACTAACGGCGGATTAGTGGTAGCTTCTGGTGTGACAATCGGTGTTGATAGTGGGGATAATTTAATTGATGACGAAACCCACGGTACAGGCTCAGCTACTCTTTACATTGGACAAAATACAATTGATACCACAGCTCCGTCAGACGAGCGCTTGAAGCGGGATATCACCGCTACTGAACTTTCCATTGAAGATTTAATGGCCGTTGAGATTGTGGATTTCCGATACAGATCAGCTTTTACAGACGATGATGAAACATTCTACCACGGGGTAATTGCTCAACAGGTTGAAGATATTTATCCAATTGCCGTAACCACTCGTTCGGACGGGTATAAGATGGTGGATTATAAGAGTTTTATTCCGCTTGTGATGAAATCAATTCAGGATCAACAGGGAGTGATTGAGACAATACAAAATAGTATGAATGATATTCAAGAAACTGAGTCTGTTGAACAGGGAAGTGGTTCGACTCTCGTTATGAGTGGCGAGGTTGATAATTTGGTGGTAAAGAAACACACTACCTTTAACGGTGATACGGTTGGTCTGGCTCGCATCCTGAAATACGAGACCAATGTTCAGGTTGAATTTGAGGAAGAGTATCAATATCAACCAATTGTTACTGCTACTCTCATGAACTATTTACATGAGGACATTGACTACATTATCAAAGATGTAACTTTAACCGGATTTAACATTGAGATAGATAAGATGTATGGCGAGAGCGTTGAATTCAGTTGGCACGCTTTTGGTTCAAATAATGCCAAGCTGTTCATTTCAGACGGAACCACTGAAGAAATTGAGCTGGTTATTGATCAAGGTGAGTGTGGGGTTGATAATTTGAACGCCTGTGATACCCTGGACGAGTGCAAACAGCTGACAAACTATTATTGGGACGGCCAGTGTCATATAAATGATCCGGTTGAAGGCATGGTTGATCCGGACGAACAGATAGATGAAGAGCCGGAGGAAGAGGAACCAGTAGAAGAAGAGGAAGAGGTGGTTGAAGAAGAACCAGTAATTGATGAGGAGATAGCCGAAGGAGAAGAAGAAGAGGAGGAGGTAGTTGAAGAAGTAGAAGATGACGAGCCTATGACCGAAGAAGAGGTCGAAGAGGATGTAGGGACTCAACATGTTGATCCCGATCAGGAAGAAACTGTGGTGGAAGAGGAGCCAGCCCAGCCTGAAGAAGCTCCGGTTGAGGAGTCTGATACATTAATTGAAGAATAATTATGTTTTTTAAAAAAGAAAATCGACCACAATATAATCGACCCGGAGAGCAAGAAAAGGGATCGAAGCTGGTTATTGTTGTGGCTATAGTTTTAGCAGTAGCTGTTCTGGCAGGCCTTGTTTATTGGTTTACTCGTTCTAGTGATTCTGTGATTGATACGGTTTTAGATCTGGAAAGCCAGGCGCCAGCCAACACGGATACTAAGGGCATGAGCAGTGATTACAAAGCTGTTTTTCTGACTAATGGTCAGGTTTATTTTGGCCGGCTTGAGGAAAATCGCAAGGATCAATTTATTAATATGTCCGAAGTGTATTACTTGCAGGTTCAAGAAGCGTCCGGAGAACAAGCCGCGTCAGGACAGGGTAGTCAAACCAGTTTGGTTCGTTTGGGAACGGAAATGCATGGCCCGGAAGGGACCATGGAAATCAACCGAGATCACATTCTGTTTATAGAAAATTTACGGCCAGATTCAAGCGTGGTCCAGGCAATTCAAGCCGATGAACAATAAAAAAAGGGAGGACGGGGTTACGCCCCGTCTCTTAATTTATGACAAAAGTAGCGTTAACCAAAGGGGATTACAGGCGGGAAAACGTGGCCGAGGCTCTACGGTTGCTTGAGGATGAGGTGGTGGAACGACTTAAGGCAGTGAGTTCTGTCATCATTAAGCCAAACCTGGTCCATCACCAAAAAGAGTTAGCTTCTAGTCATATTGATGGTGTGCGAGCCGTTCTTGACTTTATTCGAGCTCACACTGGTGCACCGGTTGTAATTGGGGATGCGTCGTACCACGGCACTAAACCGGCTTTTCGGAATTTTGGGTATGAAAATTTGCTACAGGAATATCAGAATGTTCAGCTGTTAGATTTAAATGATGATGAAGTACTTGAAGCTAAACGGATCGATCGAGCAGGGAATCGGGTTAAAATCGAAAAGGGTTTGAGTAAAACTGCGGTTGAGGCAGGTTTCAAGATTTCGCTCACGAATATGAAAACTCATCGGGACGTTGGAGTGAGCCTAGGAGTAAAAAATTGGTCTGTTGGAATATGGGTAGCACCAAGTAAGATTGGTCCGAACGGTAAGTATTGGCCACGCTGGCCGCAATTACACGACGAAGGCTTAATCGCACACATGAAATCCATTGCTCATCTGTACGGGCAGTGTAAACCCGATCTCTCGATCATCGATGGTTTTGTAGCTATGGAAGGCGATGGTCCTACTCGCGGTGAAGCTGTGCCAATGCATGTAGCGCTGGTCGGAACTGATGCTTTGGCAGTTGATTCGGTAGCATGCGAATTGATGGATATTCGGGCAGGGCAGATTGAATATTTAAAACTGGCCAGTGAGGCTGGATATGGTATAATCGGTTTACCAGAAATTGAGGTGGTTGGGGAGGAGGTATCAGGGCTCAAACAAGATTTTGCCAAACCACTTCACTGGGATGAAATCATAAAATTGAAAATTGATAAATTGTAAAGTTGAAAATTTTTATGTCTAGTTGTGTTTTTGTCGGACGGTTTCAGCCGTTTCATAAAGGTCATTTAATGGTGGTGAAGGGAATGGCCAAGACCTGTGACAAGGTTATTATTGTCTTGGGTAGCTGTCAGGAGTCAGGCACAGAAAAGAATCCTTTCACTCCAGAAGAGCGTAAAGACATGATCCAACATGCCCTACAGGATGAAGATATAATTCCAAAATTTGATGTTGAAATGCGAGAGGTCGACGACATGGAGGATGACAAAGCCTGGACTGAAAAGGTGATTGAGGAATGTGGTGACATTGATTTGGTTTGGACCGGGGATGAGTGGACAAAAAAGTGTTTCGAAGATAAAGGAATTCAGGTAAAAGATATTGTGGAGGTTCCTGGAATAAGTGCTACTGAAGTACGTAAGCGAATCAAAGAATCAGATGAAACCTGGAAAGAATTGGTGCCGGAAGAAGTCGCTCGATATCTGGTGCAAATTAACGGCACTGAAAAGGTTAGATCGATTGATTAAATTGGCTCTATTGACATAAAAACAGGGTTCTGATAGAATCCTGTTGTCACTTCGGTGGCCCTACAATCTGTTATACATACCCCTGGAAGGCAGCTTTTAGGGGGTCTTGTATTTATAAGAAATTATGAGTTTCAAATTAAAGTCAAAATTTAAACCAGCCGGAGATCAACCGGAGGCAATCAAGGGACTGGTTAAAGGGTTGAAGTCAAACGAGAAGTTTCAGACTTTGCTTGGGGTTACTGGATCAGGAAAGACCTTTACCATGGCTAACGTTATCAAAGAGGTCAACAAACCAACCTTGGTCATTGCTCACAATAAGACTTTGGCCGCGCAGTTGTGTAACGAGTTTCGCGAATTTTTCCCAGCTAATGTAGTCGAGTATTTTGTCTCTTATTACGATTATTATCAACCAGAAGCCTACATGCCACGTACGGATACGTATATTGAAAAGGAGGCAGATATTAATGATGAGATTGACCGTCTACGTCACAAAGCCACCCAGGCCTTGCGAACTCGGAAAGATGTAATAATTGTGGCTTCGGTTTCTTGTATTTACGGTTTAGGTTCTCCGGACATGTATGAGCGAATTGTTCTCGAAATTAAATTAGGTGAAGATGGTTTAGCTCGAAATGAGATTATCCGTCGGTTGATTGAGATGCAGTTTGAACGAACCACGGCTGATTTAACTCGCGGTCACTTTCGCGCTCGTGGAGACGTAATGGAGATAATGCCGATGCATGAAGAGTTATTGTATCGAATTCGGTTTGAAGATGATCGGCCGGCCGAGATTATGGTTCTTGATCCAGTAACCAGACGTGATCTTGAGTCGGTTGACACTGTAACTTTATTTCCAGCCTCACACTTTGTGGCCAACAAGGCTGAGATCAAGCGAGCCACAGATGCAATTGAAGCTGAATTAAAAGAACGTTTAACTGAACTTGAGAAACAGGGAAGTGTGCTCGAATATGAACGACTGAAGCGTCGCACTCGATACGACCTTGAAATGATTCGTAATATTGGTTACTGCAACGGAATCGAAAACTATTCGCGCCATTTTGATGGCCGGGTGCCGGGTGAACCTCCGTTTACCCTGATTGATTATTTTGGCGATGACTTTTTATTGGTGATTGATGAGTCGCACGTGACTGTGCCACAGATCGGGGGCATGTATAACGGAGACAGGGCTCGTAAGGACAATCTGATCAAACACGGGTTCCGTCTTCCGTCGGCCAGGGACAACCGTCCTCTGAAGTTTCACGAGTTTGAGAAACGGATTCAACAAGTAGTATTTACTTCAGCTACCCCTGGGGATTATGAACTTGAGAATTCGACTCAAGTTGTAGAGCAAGTGATTCGACCAACTGGGCTTGTGGATCCAGAAATTATTGTTCGACCGATTACACCCAGCGAAGATAACGAAGGTCAGGTTGATGATTTAATGAGAGAAATTGCCAAACGGGTTAAGAGAAAAGAACGGGTTTTGGTCACCACTTTGACTAAGAAAATGGCCGAAGACTTATCTGAATTTTTGGCTGCACAAAGCATAAAAACAGAGTATTTGCATTCCGGAGTCGAAACGCTTGATCGAATTAGAAAGTTGTCTGAATTCAGAGAGGGAAAGTTTGATGTTTTGGTTGGAGTGAACCTGTTACGTGAAGGGTTAGATTTGCCAGAGGTGACATTGGTGGCAATCTTAGATGCAGACAAAGAAGGCTTCTTGCGTTCTGAAACCTCGCTTATTCAAACGATTGGTCGGGCGGCTCGTAATGTGAGTGGAAAAGTCATTTTGTATGCGGACGAAATGACCGGTTCCTTAAATCGGGCCATCAAAGAAACTAATCGCCGGCGAAGGAAACAACTGGCTTTCAACAAGAAATATGGGATTACACCAAAGACGGTTAAAAAAGACATTAAAGATATTCGAGAGATGATTGGGATTGAGGAAGACCGAGATATTCGTGACGTATTGAAGATCGAAATGATTACGGATCCGAAAGATTTGGAACAAGTGATAAAACAAAAAGAAATAGAAATGAAAATCGCCGCGCGAGAACTCCAGTTCGAACTGGCGGCCCTGTTGCGCGACGAGGTCAAGCTCCTTAAAGAGGAACTTCGGAAGTCTCCCACACCGAAGAAGAAATAGTTAGTTGTCAAATTTGATATCACAACCAGCCTCGATCCATAGCCTTGCTTGTTCCAACAAGGTAAGGGAAGATTCCGACGGGGTCCAAAGAGTTAAGTACTCAAGTATGGTGGAGGTATGATGGATTTGGTTGACTAAGAATTGGATCAGAGTATGGGCATGACGGTAAGCTTCATCTTCTCGGAATTCTGGGTGTTCAATGGCTTCCCGCAAAAGATCGATCCCGTGGGAACGTTCTGCGTGAAGTTTCTGAACCATGTCTTCCAGGTCAGCACGTTCGGTTGCGTTATCAAGCGCAGGGCGGATTACATATTCTAGAGTTCGAGGCGAAACCTTGTTTCGGATGGCCTCTGGAAGGCGGAAGACGGGATTACTCAGTTGTGTCCTGTGGACTCGATATTGAGTCTTGCCAGCCCTGTATTTTTCCCAACCGTGCTTGATCTGTTTATATGTGGCTTCCAAGAAACCCCAATCGGGTTTAGGTTTTTTCCAAGAATACAACCAGCAGTCTGTGTTCCACCTTGTTAATTGTTCATCGACTCGATCACCGTCGATTTCAGTTCGAAGCCCGTGCCTATCTGTACTCACTGCCGGCTAGCTTTCAGGCTGTTCTGGCATGGGTGGGAACTTGATGTCGTGGTTGCTCTTGATAAAAACCTGGGCCCGCTTCAGGATTAGGCCAGAGCGCTGTGAGGGTGAGTAGATAGCCACGGTTCGAATCAGAGACGTGATTTCATTTGCCTTGGTCAAGGCTTGACCGACCTCTTCTCGGCGCTCCAAGAAGGCACGACGCTCGCGGTACTCGGGGTCATGCATGGCCCTGTCCATGATGTCCATCTGGCGCCAGCGTTGGGCACGAAGCTGTTCGACCAGCTTCTCGAGTCTGGTTCGTTCGGTCTCGAGGTCGAGTGAGGGATTGATGAAGTAGTCATCAACCTGGGTGGCAGCCATGCCGCCTCCACCGAGGATTTGCCAGGCCGAACCGAACTCACTGTCCTCGATGTCTACCATGACGCCGTCATCGAGCTTAATCGGCGGCCGAGACTTTTCCGAGACTGCAGACCAGATTCTCCATATCTCACCCTGAGAGTCATCTTCAACCGGGTTAGGCCACAGAAAATGGAGATGCTTGTCAACAGCGTGGCCGGGGATCTGTTCGCGAAGCTGGTATGACATCGATCCTCCAGTGTGGTGTGGGTGTGAAAAGAACTTTTTTAGATTATCAGAAAAACAATTATGGAACAAGAGATAAAAATTAAAGGAGCACGGGAGCATAACTTAAAAAATATTAACGTTGAGTTACCGCGAAATCAGTTAGTGTGTGTCACTGGTTTATCCGGCTCGGGAAAATCGAGTCTGGCTTTTGATACCATTTTTGCTGAAGGGCAACGACGTTATGTTGAGTCGCTTTCAGCTTACGCTCGACAGTTTTTGGGACAGATGCAGAAACCGGATGTGGATGAGATCGAAGGTTTGAGCCCAGCCATTTCGATTGATCAAAAAGCCCACTCGGCCAATCCGCGTTCTACTGTGGCGACGATCACCGAGATTTATGATTACTTACGGGTCTTGTTTGCGCGCATCGGGACACCTCATTGTGTGACCTGCAAGAAACCGATTCAGAAGTTGACGGTTGAAGAAATGGTGAATGTGGTGATTGATGGAACTAAAGAAAATAGAGCCAAAGGTAAACGGCCAGGCTCCGTCATGATTCTTGCGCCAGTGGTTCGTGGCCGAAAAGGAGAGTACTACCAATTGCTTTATGATTTGTATAGTGCTGGTTTTGCTAAGGTTAGAATCGACGGCAAAGAATATTTACTTTCCGAGCAGATCAAACTTGGTCGGTATAAGCAACACACTATTGAGGTTGTCGTTGATACCGTTCCAGTTCAAGATATAAACGAGAAAGATAACCGACAGCGATTAGCCGAGGCTCTTGAGACCGCTCTTGAATACGGAAAGGATGTAGTGAATGTGATTTACCCAGATAAAACAGAACGAATGCTTTCTAGCAAGTTCAGTTGTCCGGAGTGTGGTTTTAGTTTTCCAGAAATAGAACCACGTTTATTCAGCTTTAATTCTCCGTATGGTGCCTGTGAAGCCTGTACCGGACTGGGAACAAAGGAACTGTTTTCTGAAGAAGAGTGCAAGGTTTGTAAAGGTGCCCGACTTAAGCTTGAGTCCTTGCATGTATGGTTGCCGGGGAATAAGTCGATTGTGGATGTGACTGATATGACCATTGAGGGAGCGGTAGATTACTTCAACACTTTTAAATTATCAGCTCGTCAAAAAGAGATTTCCGGCTCAGTCATGAAAGAAATTCAGGGCCGTCTTCAATTTATGTTAGACGTTGGGTTGCACTACCTGACCTTGAATAGAAAGGCTGGAACCCTGTCTGGTGGTGAGGCACAACGAATTCGATTGGCCAGTCAGATCGGTTCACGGCTTGTGGGTGCAACATACGTGCTCGACGAGCCTACGATTGGGTTACATCAGCGCGACAACGATCGGCTGCTGGAGACATTGGTTGGTCTTAGAGATCTGGGAAACTCGGTTATTGTGGTTGAGCATGACGAGGATACAATTCGAGCGGCTGATTATATGGTTGAGATTGGGCCTGGGGCTGGTGTTCATGGTGGAGAAGTGACTGCGGCCGGGACTGTACCGGAAGTGTTTGAGGATAAGAAAAGTTTGACTGCAGCGTATTTACGAGGAGACAAGAAGATCCCGATGCCGAAAGTGCGACGGGCTCCGGGTCGAGATTCGATCAAGATCAAGGGGGCTCAAGAGAACAATTTAAAGAATATCAACGTGGAGATTCCATTGCGTCGCTTTATCTGTATTACCGGGGTATCAGGTTCAGGGAAGAGTACTCTGACCCATGACATAATGTACCGCGAGTTGTCACGTCGACTCTACGGAAGCAAGCCAAAATCCGGCAAGCACAAGTCAATTCATGGAACCGAGTACATTGACAAAGCTATCATGATCAACCAAGCACCAATTGGTCGAACTCCACGATCAAACCCAGCAACTTACACTGGGACTTGGGGGCCGATCAGGGAACTGTTTGCTTCAACTGAAGAGGCCCGTTATCGGGGATACAAGCCTGGTCGGTTTAGTTTCAACACGCCGGGAGGCCGGTGCGAGAACTGTGAGGGTCACGGATCAATTGCGATTGAGATGCATTTTTTGCCCACGGTGTATGTGCAGTGCGAGGTTTGTAAGGGTCGTCGGTTTGATCGGGAGACTCTCGAAGTCGAGTATAAAGGCAAGAATATATATGATGTATTAGAAATGACCATTGAAGACGGGGCCGAGTTCTTTAAGGATATTCCACCAATCGCGGATCGACTCAAGACCTTAAACCAAGTCGGACTCGGGTACCTCAAGCTTGGCCAGCCAGCCCCAACTTTGTCCGGCGGTGAGGCACAACGGGTCAAACTCGCGTCCGAGCTCTCAAAACGATCAACCGGTAAAACCCTGTATTTACTCGACGAGCCAACCGTGGGGCTTCACTTTGAAGACGTAAAGCAGTTGCTCGAGGTATTACACGCTTTGGTAGACAAGGGAAACACGGTCGTCATTATTGAGCACAATCTTGATATTATTAAAACTGCCGACTGGATTATCGATCTTGGCCCTGACGGAGGCGATCGGGGTGGAGAAGTGGTGGGCGCGGGAACACCAGAAGAGATTGTGCGCAACCCAAAGTCACATACGGGGAAATATTTGCGTCGATATTTCAAATAAAAAAACAAGAGCCCGAGAGGGCTCAAAGAAGGAGAGGGAAGCGTGTGAACAAAGTTCGATCGAAATATCTTTGTCCACAGCTCGTGCAGACCAGATTGAATTCGTGAGTACGCATGAAACGCGCCGCTGGATAGACCCGAGATTCTGCCTCACAACCAGGTGCGATACACAGATTGCCTTGTGAGGTAAGACCATTGTCTATGTAGTTGAATGGCATAACCGGCTGTGTCCAGTTGGGGGCATCACGAAAGTAGATATAGGTCATTCCAGGCAGGGGATTGGTGGCGGCTGAAGGTGCGAGTTGTTCTGGGCCATACTCATCGATGTCGTTCCAATAGTCTTGGCTCATACGTTCTCCATGCCGCGAGTATAACAGCTAATTTAAATTATGGCTATTCCAGACAGAATTAAAATCAAAAACGATGCTTTACCCGACAATCCCGGGGTATATTTTTATTACAATGACCAAAGTGACGTGCTCTACATTGGGAAAGCTACGTCGCTTAAAAAACGAGTCGGTTCGTATTTCACAAAGGCTCATGATGACCGGATCGCTAAACTCGTTTCCGAGATTGCTCGAATTGATTACATTGAAACTCCGACTGTGATTGAAGCTTTAGTTCTCGAGGCGAATCAAATTAAAAAATATCTTCCGCCATACAACATCATGATTCGGGACGATAAAAGTTTCCTGTACTTGGTTATCACGAACGAGGATTATCCGAAACCGATTTTTATGCGCGGGCTTGAGCTTGAAAGGATGGGAGTAAAACCATTCAGTGAAAAATTATCCAAGAAAGCCCAGCAGAAGTTTTTACGAGTATTTGGTCCGTATACCAGCGGTCAGTCATTGCGAACCGCGCTTGAACTCGTGCGTAAGGTTATTCCGTGGTCAACATGCGACCATCCGGATGTTTCGGGTCGAGCCAAAGCTTGTTTTAATTATCACATCAAGCGTTGCCCCGGAGTTTGTACGGGTGAGATCTCGAAAACCGAATACCGAAAAATTATTCGCAATTTGATTTTGTTTTTTGAGGGCAAGAAAGAACAGATAAAGAAAAAGTTAGTTCGGGAAATGAAAAAGGCTTCAAACGAGCTCCGATACGAAGGCGCACAAGAACTCAAACGTCAGATTTTTTCTCTGGAGCATATTCAAGACGTATCGTTGATCACGCGCGACGATACGGATATTTTCGTCGCGCGACATGCGACGCGCGACGAGCCGTACATCAACGCCATGGGTCGGGTTGAGGGGTATGATATTTCAAATATTTCAGGTACCAGTTCAGTGGGATCAATGGTGGTGTTTGAAGGAGGGAAGCCGGCTAAGAGTGAATACCGAAAGTTTAAGATTAAAACTGTAAAGGGCGCGAACGATGTCGCGAGTCTTGAAGAAATGGTCCGTCGTCGGCTGGCTCGAGCAGAAAAACAACCAAACGCCTGGCCGCTGCCGGACACCATGTTGATTGATGGGGGTAAGGGACAAGTGAATCGGGTTGTTTCGATTCTCGACGAGCTCGGACTCGATATCCCTGTGATAGGAATTGCTAAGGGGCTCGACCGTAAACAAGACCGACTTGTTTACGATAAATCGAATCTCGAGCTAAAACGTGTTGCAGAAAACGAAAAAGAACTGTTTCAGAAAGTCCGTGATGAAGCCCACCGATTTGCGGCGAGGTATCATAAGGTGGTAAGGTCAAAAAGATCTGGGGTAGAGAGACCCAGAAAAAGGAGAGGAGAGAATGGAAGGTAAGTGTCCGAACTGCGGACATTGGACCAGCGACGGGTATACCTGCGAAGATGCGGGGTATATCTAATGATTCGACCGAATCTCGGATGTGAGTTTGTTCTCGCGTTCGATGAAGATCCATTGTTGAATCCCAACATTGCGTATCGTATCTCTGAAAACCTTGACGACAAGGACAGGATCATCCGAGAGGAGCTCTTGAGACTTGTCGAAGAGTCAAAGTCGAAGTAGTCTACCGGACTGCTTCTTTTTGTTGTGGATAATTTTAAGCAACCTGCAAGGTTAATTCTGGAAAGTGGGGAAGGTGGGTTATCCCCAGAAAGTGGATAAATCAAGAAAAAATAGCTAAAATAAAGTAAAAAAGTATAAAGGATAAAGTGGTTGACCCGTGTTCAAAAGTGGGATAAAATGGTTATGAAGGGTACAGAAGTGGAATGAAGTGGGGAATTTCAGCCTTCGTTTGCGCGGGTTGTTGCCCACTTTTTTGTATGAACTCTTTCCCTGGATAAACATTAATCTTGGAGACTGCTGAAAAACTCCAAATGCAAGGAATGGGGTGGTAACAAGGAAACGTACTAAAACGTACGTTGACGAAGTTATCGGGTCCCCATGACGCAGCAGTTGGAGGAATTTCAGTAGTCTCTAATACCGTCCCTATGTTCATTGGTGAATATAAACACACCATTGACGACAAAAATAGACTGGCGATCCCTGTGAAGTGTCGAGGTGACCTTGCAAAGGGGGCGGTAGTGACGCGAGGCCTCGACTCTTCGCTCTTCGTATTCACAAAGGCAGAGTGGCAAAAGTTGGCTCACAAGTTGACTGAATTGCCACTTGGAAAAGCTAGCTCTCGGGCGTTTGCTCGGCTGATGCTAGCCGGAGCCATGGAAGTATCCTTAGACAAACAAGGGCGCGTGGTAATTCCGGAGTATTTACGTGAATATGCGAGCGTGAGGAAGAATGTAGTAATAGCGGGACTTTTTAATCGCCTTGAAATCTGGGATGAGGAAAAGTGGAATTCGTTTAAGGATTCCGCTGAAAAAGACGCAGGAAAATTAGCCGAACAAATGGGGGATCTTGGAGTATGACACATATACCGGCTCTACTTAATGAAACCCTTCGGTTCCTTGATCCTGCGCCGGGTCAAGATTTTATTGACGGGACAGTTGGTTTGGGAGGACATGCCTCGGCTATCCTGGAGCGCTCAGCTCCAAATGGTCGACTGCTTGGCATAGATAAGGATTCTCGTAATCTGGCGGTTGCCAAAAAGAATCTGGCCAAATTTGGGGACCGAGTCGTATTGGCTCATGACTCATACAAAAACATTAAGCAGGTAATATATGACAATGGATTTAGTGAGGTTGACGGAGTTGTTCTGGACCTGGGTTTCTCTTCACCTCATATAGATGATCCGGATCGAGGGTTTTCGTTTCAAACTGAAGGCCCATTAGACATGAGGTATAACCCGGATCAAGAAGAGTCAGCTTCTGACATTGTGAATAATTGGTCGGAAGATAAACTAAGTGAGATCTTTAGAAAACTAGGAGAGGAACGAAATGCCCACAAAATCGCCGCGGCAATTGTGCAGAAGCGCCAGCAAGATCCGATTGTAACCACAACCGCTCTTGCCGAAATCATATCCGGCGTTGTCCCCAGGCGGGGAAAGCACGATAGGCTCAATCCGGCAACACGTGTATTTCAGGCGTTGCGCATAGCGGTCAACCACGAATTAGAGGAGCTCGAGGTTGTACTGCCGCAAGCGCTTGGCACCATCCGTCCGGGCGGGAAACTTGTGGTCATCTCGTTCCATTCCTTGGAAGATCGAATCGTGAAGAATTTCATGAAAGATCACCACGGGAAGGATTTAGAAATAATAAACAAGAAGGTAATAAAACCTACTAAGGAGGAAATGGAGGCGAACCCTCGGGCTCGCAGCGCCAAGTTGCGCGCAGCTACTCGCATCTAATTTCACTCGGATTTTAAGCGATCCCCGGTTATGTCTAAATTCGGTAAGACAATGTTTTCTGGTCTTAAACAAACCAAGTCGTTTGTACAGGCTATTGAAGAACACGTAGCGTTAATTAATATTATCGTCCTTGCTCTGATTCTCATTGTGGGAATGCTCTACATCATTCAGGTGAACCGGTCTGTCACCAAGGGGTATGAGATCAGGGATTTAGAAACCGCAATTAGTGATTTGCGTTTGGAAACTGAGCGACTTGAATCACAAGTGGCAGAAAGTCGGTCTATGGCTGAAATTGATGAGCGAGTACAAATGCTCGGTATGGTTCCGTCAAGTGGGCCAGAGTATGTGAGTGCTGGTACCCCAACCGTTGCGTTAAACCGTTAGGCTCGTATATTCGGAGCGCCGTTTTTGTCTCTGAATTCAACGAGTAAAAATGGAAAAGTAGAAATAAATGTGAAGAACTACCTCGCCTCGATAGCGAGGTAGTTGTCTTTTCCCGCCATCGTCAGCTTGGCGAGACCCCGCCACGTTATTGCTGGCAGGGGGGGCACAGCTCAACTCGGACATACCTTTTGTGTCACCATGCGGCCTCGGTTGAAGTCAACTCGACTTTCTTTGAGTCCGCAAAGTGCAGAAGGTAGATATGGAGATATTAACCTGTCTGTTCACCGAAGCTTTGAAGTAGGCGGGAAAGTGAAAAGATGGAAAAGCGAAGATAAAAAACGGGCAAAAACTCACGATCGTGAAAAAGTGTACAATATATTTATAGAATCTTTCGCGTGAAAGTTAGAATAATATCATTTAAAATTCGCACGAAAGTGAAAATGAAAATAATCAAGTCTTGGAAAGAGAACAAAAACAAGCTACAATAATAACGTTATGTTTAAGCTTAAGAAAACGCAAAATAAGGCTCGTCGAGGGGTGTTAGAAACCGCCTATGGGACCATTGAGACTCCGTTTTTCATGCCTATCGCTACTCGCGGGGCGGTGAAGACGTTATCGGCGGGAGATATGAAAGATCTTGGAGCCCAGATTTTGCTTTCGAATACGTATCACTTGCTTTTGCGGCCAGGGTTCAACGCCATGAAACAGCTAGGTGGTTTGCATAAGCTGATGGGTTGGCAGGGTCCGATTTTGACGGATAGTGGGGGGTACCAGGTTTTCTCGTTAGCTGCTAAAGATAAAGTTTCGGTTACCGACGAATCCGTGGTGTTCAAGTCGCATCTTGATGGTTCGGAGATCGAATTGACGCCAGAGCTATCTATTCAAATGCAGCACGAAGCAATCAGTTCTGATATTGCCATGCAGCTAGATGAGGTGGTGCCGGGGGATTCGGATCGAGACGTTTACGAATCAGCCATGAAGCGGTCGCTTGAATGGGCTAAGCGGTGTAAAGAGGAGAGTGAGAGAATTCGTAAGTCGCACGTCGCACGTCGCACGTCGGTCAAGAAAGACGGGTCACGAGCGATAAGCGACGAGCAAATGTTATTTGGAATCGTTCAAGGTGGAACACATGAGGATCTACGAGGTGAATCGATTCAAGGGCTCATAGACATCGGGTTCGATGGGTATGCAATCGGAGGATTATCTGTCGGCGAATCTCGAGAAGACGCATATAGAATTGCCGAGTTTTGTTCAGATAAACTACCAGAGGATAAACCCCGCTATTTCATGGGCGGTGGTATGCCGGAGGAGATCGTGCACTATGTTTCAGTCGGGATAGACATGTTTGATTGTGTTTTACCAACTCGCAACGCGCGACATGGTACACTGTTTGTGTGGAATGTTGATCCGTCAAAAGCTGACCTCGATTCAGATTTCTACTCGAAGTTGCTTATAACAAACGAGGTCAACCAGTTTGACCAAGGACCAATCGATCCACATTGCGACTGCCCAGCGTGTAAAACTACATCTCGAGCGTACCTACGCCACTTGTTTGCAACCGGCGAAATGCTCGGTATGCGCCTGGCCACGATCCACAACATTAGTTTTTACCTAAGACTCATGAAAGAGTTAAGAAAGCGAATCTAATATGAAAATATATTTTGCAGCGTCTATTCGAGGTGGAAGAGATGACATTAATTTGTACATTGAGCTGATGAATTTTTTGAAACAACACGGACAAGTCTTAACCGAACAGGTGGCGGACGCCATGATTAATGAAGCTGGTGAGCAAGATTTGTCAGTCGAGACAATTTACGAGCGTGACATGGAATGGATGAAAGAGACCGACATTGTGATTGCAGAAGTTTCAACTCCGTCACTTGGAGTTGGTTATGAAATTGGCAAGGCTGAGGAAATGGGAAAGCCAATTGTTTGTTTATATAGAGTGGTGGCAGAAAAAGTTCTCTCTGCCATGGTGGCAGGGAACAAGTACAACAAATTGATAAAGTATCGAGAACTACCCGAGTTGATGATGCAATTACAAGAAGTGTTTAAAGAGTATGAGTAATGAGGGGGGAAAACAAGAAGAGCCGGTGAAGAAGCCGGATTTTAATTTTCCAGCCAGTTTCAAGAAACGTTTTTGGTGGTATTTGGTATTAATAGTCGCGGCTTTCGATTGGATGGCCTGGCTTGAGATTAAGTCCGGTCGGTTTCAAAATTATCCGGAATACGCAATTTTTGCCTTTTCCGGGCTTATTTATGTGATTTTGATGTATTCGTACTTCACCAAAATAGACAAGCCTATGCACCTGACACAACCGGCCAGGTATCTCATTAGCTTGTCTTTGCTGGCCATGGTCGCTATCACAATTATTTCCTGGCTGGTACGGAACAGCTTGGTATGATTTAATAATAAAGTAAATACTAAACAATAAATATATGGCTAAATCAAGTTCGCCAATTAAGACTTTCTTGAGCTTGGTTGTGGTTCTGGCGGTAATTGGACTGGCTTACATTTATTTGACTTCCAATGAAACCACTGATGAGGAAACGATTGTCGAAAATGGAGCCGCCTTTTCTTATATTGAGGGGATTGTTGAAGTCAAAGCACCGGAGGGAGAGTGGAAACGGGCTGACGTGAGTACAGATCTGTATGAGGGGTACGAAGTAGAAACCATGGGAGAAGCTAGGGCAATTATTCAGTTTGATGATGGTTCGGCTGTGCGCATGAATGAGCAGTCACATATCAGGTTAACAAGCCTGGATCCAAATCATCTGCAAGTTGAAAATTTGGCTGGTGAGCTTTATGCTCGAGTGACATCCGGAGAACGGATTTTTGAGGTGGCGGGTGAAGGGGTAAGCTACGAGGCCATTGGAACCGCTTTTATGACCTCAAGCACGGATACTTCAAAAGGAGTTTATGTTTATAAGAGTTCGGTGAAAGTAACTGAAGAAGGAAAGGATTCAGTTGTGGTTGAAGAAGGCAAAAAGTACTTGCTTGGTGAAGCCGAAGTGAAAGAAATTGAAGAAGAAGAAAAAGAAGTGGAATTTATAAAGTGGAATTTCGAAAAAGACGGTGAACCGATTGTGGAACAGGAAGACGGGTCAATTACGCTCGAAGCCGAGGTGATCGAGACGGGAATTAAGTTTAGCTGGGAAGTTGAAGGGATAGAAACCGAATATGGTTTTAAGATTGTGAAAAGTGAAGAATCAGACCCGGTTTATCCCGGAGACGATTATTTTTATGAAGATGATCCGGAATCAAGAACCGCTATCTGGGATCTTCGTGATGGTAAGACTTATTACTTCCGAATTTGTGACTATGAAGGTGGGGTTTGTGGAACCTACTCAGACAACGTTCAGGTGACCGCGCCAACCAAGGATGAAGAAACCGGTGGATTGGGTGAAGAAAAGGAGGTTGAAGTTAAGCAAGAGACATCTGATGATGAGGTTTTGGCCAGCGATGGAATCTCGATCTCACTTAGCGGATCTGGAAGCTCTGTTTCCTGGAGTGTGGACGGTTATTCTGAAAAAGGATTCAAGGTTGTTTGGTCTAAGAATCCTGGCCCAACTTATCCAACCCGAAGCGGTGACAAATATCAGTACTTTAGTTCACCCACCACAACATCGGCTAGCCTGACTGCTTTTGATGGCAACGGAACCTACTATGTACGTGTTTGCGAGTACTTGGGTGGATCTTGTGGAACTTATTCCAATCAAATCATTGTTGAATTAACTAAGTAGCTATGAATAAAAAACAATTTTTACTCTACATCTTATTGGCTCTTTTAGGGATTGTTTTAATCCTGGGCGCCTTTTATTGGTATTCGTCATATCAAGACGAAACAACCGAAGGAGTTGATTCAGCTTTCGGATTAAAGTGTGGTGATGGTGATTGTGATCGAATAGAAAAAATGACTGGCATCTGTCCGGAGGATTGTAAAGAAGCTACAAATAATTTGACCGGTGAGGGTCTTGATGCTTTGAACCTTGGAATGATGATTCATTTAGAAGGTTGGTTTGAAGAAGTTGATAATGAAGAATCATACATGGGTCATGTTGAAGCAATAAGAACCTTAGCTGATAAACTTGAGGAGTATGGTGCTGTAGGAACTTTTGAGGCCAGTCCCGAGACCATTGAGGCGTCTGGAAAATGGGATGTAAACATTTTGCAGGAGCTGGTTGACCGTGGCCATGCTGTTGGGGTGCATGCTGACGTGGGCGGAAACCCAAATGAAGATATCAATGTGGAAAGTATGGCTTTCCGTATCAAGACCATGAAAACGGATCTGCAAAAGATTGTTGACTTTGATGTGATTCACGTTTCTGGAATCTGTTCGCATATTGATTGGGCAGAGGCTGTGATTAAGGCCGGGTATAAGTTTACAACCGGACTTGTGGCGTATTGTGTGACCGCCATGGATGAAGAAGATCGGCCGGAAGAGTATAAAAATTGTTCAACCCCGCTTAAGTGTCATGATGTATATCCTCATGAGATTGCTGAGCGTGATGAGCCATGGCGAGTTAGTTCGGCTAAAGATTGGTTAACTGATCACGAAAATGGTGAACTGGTTGTTATTATGGAAGCTGGCAGTCTGTATAATATGAGTGAAGAGTTTGGTGATGGAACAGGGGATGGAGGGCTAAGGCCGGATGACGTAGATGTTTTTATTGAACAGATGGATGAGTTTATTGCGAACATGGATGATGAATCAGTTAATACTATGTATCTTTCGTGGAGCATTGGTAGTGCTGTTCGAGTACAAAGCGAGGTGTTGGATCTTTGGCTCGAAGCGATAGATGAGTATATTGAAGAAGGGGTCGTGGAGTGGCACACGATCAATGAGATGTTCATGTTATACGTCGCGAATGAATAAGGATTAAAAGCCCTGCCCAAGCAGGGCTTTTTCGAAATATCTATTTAGGTATGGAATATAGGATTCAATTTAGTAAAGATTTTGAGGTGCGGAGGATTCAAAAAACTCTTGATAAATTGTCTTGGTATTTAGAGCAGGGCTATGACCCGACTTTGCCCCAAGGGGTTGCCGAGTATAATTCAAGAGATGAGATTAAGTTTGTTGTAGATGAAGAATATCGCGAACAGAGATATCAAGAGGCGGCTGACAATTTGAACTCTGACTTTGAGCAAAACATGAGTCAAATCAAGTCGGCTTTTCAGGCTCTAAAGCTCACCTTACCTCGTAAAATCGAAATCAATTTAACTCGATACGGGGTTGGTGGTTCTTATGAACCCCCAAGCACGATAATTTTGAGTTTAAGAATACGTGACCCGTTTAAAACCTTGATTCATGAACTGGTTCATCTGGCTATTCAAGAGAAGATTGACGAATACGATATTCAGCACTGGGACAAAGAGCGAATTGTGGATTTGATTACCCACGAACCGGAATTTGCTTTTTCTGGAATCGAAAAGTGGCAAAAAGCAGCAAATCCAAAAATAGATTCTAATTTTAGAACTCGTTTTACAACCGATCGGGATCGATTTTATCAAGAGATCAACAAAGCCTAGTTTTTCTGCTATAATATCCACATTATGGCGCAGAATGTTGTGGTCATTGGAATGAAGTACTTCTTCATCGATTTGTTCGGTGGAGTTATTGGTTTTCCTGTCTGGTGGTATACCCGCGGTTTGGCTAACGCCGCGAAGTTTTGTTTTGGCTCGATTGGTCAACAATGGCAGAATTTGGGACTTGGAGTCTGGCTCAAAAACCTGTTTGTTCCCATGTACGGTGAAACCGAGCTAAGCGGACGTTTAATCAGTATTTTCATGCGTTTTGTGGTTTTGATCGGCAAGGGAATAGTTTTTGTTATTTGGTCAATCCTATTAGTGATATTGTTCATGTTGTATTTGGTTTTACTGCCGCTGGTTGTGCTGCTGATTGTAGTTAATATTATTGGGTTTAGCAATCCATATTTTGGAATACTATGATCGGTTTTGAACTAAAGGACAAGGTATATATTTGGAGCGAGCGGATTGACCGAGCCACTTTAGTGTTGAAAAAAACACGAGATATTATTTCTGGAATCATCAACGGTTTGGTGATTGCTGCAGTTTTGGTTTGTTTTGCCTATTTTATTTTTTCCGCCGTTATTGTTGGTCCGCCAGAAAAATTAGCCAGTCTTGATTATTGGTTGCGTGGAGGTTTGGCCTCGGCAGCATTTTGGTTGGCAGCTCTTGGTGGAATGTTTTTGTTTTATCGGTTGTCTGAAGCGGTTCGGCATAAGCTAACTGTGGAAAGGAAGTCTTATGAGGGCGAGGTGCCGGAGATAAATGATCTGGGAGAAGAAACTAAAAAATCCAAGGTCAACGTGGCTCGAGCTTATTCAGCGAGTGGTATGAAATCGGTTGAGGAAGCATATGAGCTGGCTGAACGGTTTGGACAAACAGTAGAGCCGATCCATTTGTTTGTTGGGACACTTTCTGCTGATCCAATTAAAATTTTGTTTGTCCGCTTAGGTCTTTCTTTTGAAACGGTCAAAGGGCCACTTAATCGAAAACTAAACAGTCTACCAAAAAACAAGGTCGGCTTTTCTGATCAAACCCGAGAGACATTGCTGGCAGCATATTTAAATGCGTATGAACATGAGCGAGAACTGGTTAGTCCGGTAGAATTATTTCTAGAAAGTTATCGTCGTGATGAATTTATTCAAGAATTGTTTTATGGGCTGGGGATTGAACGAGAGCAGGTTGAAAACGCTGTGGCCTGGATTCGAATTGATGAAGAGCTGCGCAAGCGTTATGAGGAGTATCAACGAGCTGCTTCTAGAAAACCAACCGGAGCCATGAACCGAGCCTACACTGCGGTGGCCACTCCAATGCTGGACCAGGTCTCAGAAGACCTGACCGTGGCTGGGGTTTATGGTCGGTTGCCAATGTTGGTTGGTCGGGAACAAGAGTTGGAATCTATTTTTAGGGTCATTGAAGGGGGAAATGAGAGCGTGGTTTTAGTTGGACCTCCGGGGGTGGGAAAGCAATCGATTGTGCATGGAATTGCCGAGCGCATGGTATCGGAGCGAGTTCCGCAAATAATGCGTGATAAACGTTTGGTCCGGCTCTCTATCCCACATTTAACTTCTGGTGCCGCTCCCGAAGTGGTCCAGGAACGGCTATTAATGGTTTTAAACGAAATTGCTCGGTCAAAAAACATTATTTTAGTAGTAGAAAATATTGAGCAAATCACAGGGTTGACAGCCGGTGGAGAAATGACCGTTGATTTGGCCTCGGTTTTGATTGATGCTCTAAATCGACGATTCACTTTTTTGATTGCTACCACCACTCCGGAGGCATACGCGCAAGCCATTGAACGCACGGCGCTTGGTCAGGCTCTGCAAAAAGTGCGGGTTGATGAGCCGGAAATCAATGAAGCAATTCAGATTTTAGAGGCCAAGATCGGGGTCATGGAGTACAAAAACAAGGTTGTATTTTCTTACGCTGCAGTAGAAGAGGCGGTGAAGCTTTCAGATCGGTACATGCACGATCAGTTTTTACCGGCCAAGGCAATTGAAATATGTGAGGAAACTGCGCTAGCTGTTAATAAAGAAAAGGGTGCGAATAGTTTGGTGGCGCGCGAGGATGTGGCTCGGATTATTTCGGAAAAAACTAAAATTCCAATGTCACAAGTGGCTGAAGAAGAAAAAGCCAAGCTTCTCAAGCTTGAGGAGGTTTTGCATGAACGCATGATCGGGCAAAATGATGCGGTTGATGCCGTGGCTTCCGCGCTGCGTCGAGCCAGAACCGAGCTAAGATCCGACAACCGACCAATAGCTAACTTCTTGTTTTTAGGTCCAACCGGAGTGGGTAAGACCGAGTTGGCTAAAACCACAGCCGAAGCCTACTTTGGTCGCGAAGAATCTATGATTCGGTTTGACATGTCCGAGTATCAGAACCAGTCCAGTATTGCCAGATTGATTGGGGGTAAAGGTGAAGGTGGTCTTTTAACGGAAGCGGTTCGAGAAAATCCGTTCACCCTTCTTTTATTGGACGAGCTGGAAAAGGCACACCCTGATATTTTGAACCTGTTTTTACAGGTCATGGATGATGGCCGATTAACCGACGGAGCCGGACGAACAATCGATTTTACCAATGTTGTTTTAATTGCTACTTCTAATGCGGGAACCGAATATATTCAAACAGAAGTTAGCCAAGGTACGCCGCTTGATCAGATCAAAAATCATTTAATTGAGGAAGAACTAAAAGGTATTTACCGTCCTGAATTTTTGAATCGGTTTGATGCTGTGATTGTCTTTAAGCCTTTGGCAATGGATGAAGTGGTGCAGATTGCCTATTTAATGATTGGTCAGGTCGAGGAACGATTGGAGGCCAAGGGAATACATTTCCGGGCTGAAGATGCAGCGGTGCAGGAATTAGCCGAAAAGGGCTTTGATCCAAAGTTTGGGGCGCGCCCACTACGTCGGGTGATTCAAAATGAGGTTGACGATGCTGTGGCTCGTGTGCTCTTAGAAGACAAGGCTACCCGGCGGGATACAATCGTACTTAAAAAAGGCGGAAAAATAGAGATTGAAAAGGCTGCTGAATTATAGTAAGATAGTGTACGTTATTAACCTTATTTTATTATGGCCGCCACTAAGAAAAAAACTGTGAAAAAGACTCCACGGAAATCGGCCGCTAAAAAAAGTTCCAAGAAGAAAGCTGAAGTCGTGGAGGAAGAGGTTCAGGAGGAACCTCCAAAAAAGACTAAGCAGAAAAAAACCAGAAAAGCCTCCACAAAGAAGACTCGGACTAAAAAAACGACCAAGAAGTCAAAGTCCAGAAAGAAGTCGAGTAAGAAGACCACAAAGACCAAGGAACCAGGGCAAAAGAAATCGCCGGCTAAGGTGATTGTTGCTGTGGTGTTTGTTTTTCTTTCGCTGGTTGCAGTAGCTTCCTTGGAATTTTTAACCAAAAGTTCAGAGGAAGAAACTGAGCCGGTAGTAGAAGAAATAATCGAAGAGCCTATGCCAGCCAAAGACGTACGCCCACCAAGTGTGGCCGGAGTATTTTATCCGGAAGGCAAATCAATTCTAGAAAAACAAATTCAGTCTCTACTTTGGAATGCAACCAACAAAGTCGAAAATAGGGATGTGATGGCAATTATTGCTCCACACGCCGCTTACCGTTACTCCGGATCCGTAGACGCCTCTGCCTACAAGACTGTTATGAACAAGGATTACAATCGAGTCATTATTATGGCTTCTGCTCACCAAACAGAGTTCGAGGGGGTGGCTTTAAGCGAGTATGATGCTTGGCGAACCCCACTCGGAGAAACGGATATTGATGAATCAAATGTTGATCTGGTTGACAACGAATTGTTTTTTTACAAGGATGTGGCGTTTGTAGATGAACATCCTGTTGAAATTCATCTGCCTTTTATTCAGTACATTTGGCCGGATGCGACCATTATTCCGATTTTGGTCGGTCAAATTGAAGATGAAGACAGAATCACGATTGCCAATGAGCTCAAAGAAATAATGGATGAAAAAACATTGTTAGTTGTTAGCAGTGATTTGTCTCATTATATGGATGCAGAAACAGCTGAACCGATTGATCAAACCACTTTACAGGCTATTGAAGGGCTTGAACCGGACGCTTCTAAGGTTAACGCGTGTGGAACTGACCCGATTTTGGTTGCTGACATAATGGCACGTCGCGAAGGATGGGAAGCCAAGGTGTTGGATTATGCAAACACCGGAGATGTAACCAATGATGATACCAGAGTAGTTGGTTATGGGGCCGTGGCTTATAGTGTACCGGGTGAAGAGGTTGGACTTAACACCGTGAGTTTGTCTGAAGCCGAGCAGACATACCTTTTACAATTGGCTCGGTCTACAATTGAGCGGTATATAACCCGTGAAGGTGAAATCTATGAACCGATTGAACCAACAGATGAGCAGTTGAAGCAGGAGTTGGCCGTCTTTGTGACGCTTGAGGCTCAAGATGAGTTACGAGGGTGTATTGGTAGTCTGACGGCGGAGCAGCCGCTTTATTTGGCAGTGCGTGACAAGGCTATTGATGCAGCGGTTAATGATGCTCGGTTTGAGGCGGTGACCGAGGAAGAGTTGGTAAACATCAAGATTGAAATCTCTGTTTTATCTGAAGCTCAAGCAGTTGAATTGAACATTATTCAACCAAATATGGATGGAGTAATTCTAACCAAGGGGGAAGATAGTGCCACTTTTTTGCCTAGCGTATGGGAACAAATGGATACTTTTGAGGATTTTATGACCGCCTTGTCTGAAAAAGCAGGATTGGCAAGTAATGACTGGCAAGAAACCGGTGTTGATTATTCGCGTTACCGCACTACTTCATTTAGTGAATAACCTATGACCTCTGTCTGGATCGGATGGTTTATCTTAGCCTTTGGCCTGAGCCTTGTTTTTACACAGTTGATTTTTCGAATTGCTCTGAGGTTCAACCTGGTTGATCGACCGGATGGGAAAAGAAAGATACACCAAACACCAATTCCGCTCATGGGTGGTTTGGCCATTTTCTTGGCGATTGCCGGTACCATGGCCCTGATTTTGATAAATGGGGACGCCTTGACCAGTGGAGAAGTTGGTTTAGGGCATTATTCTGGATTTTTGTTGGGCGGCTTGGTGCTCATGTTTGGTGGTTTTGTAGATGACCGATATGGATTAAATCCGAAGGTGGCTTTTTGGTTTCCGGTGGTGGCCGCTTTGCTCGTGATTGGTTTTGGGGTTGAAGTGGACAAGTTGACCAACCCCTTAGGTGGTGTAATTGAACTTACCAGCTGGCAATCTGATGTTTTGGTTTTTTTGTGGTTGATGGGGGTTATGTACACAACCAAGTTTCTAGACGGGGTGGATGGTTTAGCTACCGGGGTTAGTGCGATCGGAACCTTCATGATTTGTTTATTGGCCTTGACTGCAGCCTACTATCAACCGGATGTGGCTTTGTTGGCTCTTGTAGCAGTCGGAGCCTTACTTGGTTTTTTGGTTTGGAATTTCAATCCGGCCCTAATTTTTCTAGGGGAAGGGGGGTCCACATTCGTTGGTTATCTTCTTGGAACACTTGCGGTTATATCAGGAGGAAAATTAGCTATTGCTTTGCTTGTGATTGGTATTCCAGCGCTTGATGTGGCTTGGTCGATCATGCGTCGTTGGCAAAGCGGTGGTTTCAAAAAAATTTTTCAGGGTGACCGACAGCATTTACATCACCGTTTATACGATTTGGGCTGGAATCAACGTAAAGTATGTTTAGTCTATTATGGCGTAGCAATTATGTTTGGTGGAGGTGCGTTATTTTTGCAAAGTGGACAAAAAGTTATTGCTTTAGGATCCTTGCTTGTACTAATGTTGGTGGTTGCTTGGAGCTTAACTACACTCGATCGAAAACATGCCTAATCATCAGGTAAAAATCATCACTCTTCTGGCTGTGACCACGACCGCAGTTCTTATAATTGCCTGGATGATAATCACCCTGGAGTCAGTTGATCCAAGCCGGGCAACCATAATTTTACCGGACGATACTATTATTCAGGCAGAGGTGGTTCGGAGTGTCCCGGACAAGGTAAAGGGGTTGTCTGGACGCAGTTCTTTGGGTAGAAAAGAGGGTATGTTATTCGTGTATAATGAACCGGAAATTCAGACTTTTTGGATGAAAGGAATGATAGTTGATATTGATATAATTTGGCTGAATAAAGGTAAAATAATCGGTATTGAAACTGCGGTGCCAGCTCCAAAAAATGATGAAATCGAGCGACGTTCGTCAGGTGAGCCGGTCGATATGGTTTTGGAGGTAATTGCGGGTTTTGCAGAGGAATATGAACTTGAGTCAGGAGATAATCTTGACATTTATTGGGGAAATTAGTACAATATCGCCGTTCCCTAAGTTAAAAGTTATTAGATTTTCAAGATATGTTTGCTGTCATTAAAACTGGTGGAAAACAATATAAAGTTAAAGAAGGCGATACCATCAAGGTTGAAAAACTTAATCTTGAAGAGGGTAAGTCGGTAGAATTTGATGCCTTACTCGTGGCTGATGAAAAGGGTAAAGACGTCAAAGTCGGAACTCCTACTGTTAATGGTGTCAAGGTTAAGGGTAAAGTTCTTGGTGAAGGTAAAGCTAAGAAGATTGATGTTATCAAATATAAGTCAAAGTCACGTTATCGTAAAAAAACCGGACACCGACAACCTTTTACTGAAGTACAGATTGAATCCATCAAATAACAAGGTCCCGTCTAAGTGACGGGATTTTGGTTTTTGTGTAAAATGTCAAGCATATGAAAGAACAATTTAAAAAAGTAAAAAAAATAGCCAAGGCAGTTCGTGAAGCAGGTGGTCGAGCTTTGATCGTGGGTGGATATGCGAGAGATCGGATGATTGAAGATGTACGGGATGCAAAGGATCCAGAAGATGCAAAGGTTCTTGTTAGCAAAGATATCGATGTTGAGGTTTACGGGATAGAGAAGAACAAGCTCGAAAAATTGTTGAAGACTTTTGGTGAAGTTCAAGAAGTGGGAAAACAGTTTGAGGTGTTTCAAGTGGATGGAGTTGACGTGTCTTTGCCACGCAGGGATAGGCAGGTTGGTCCCGGTCATAAGGATGTAGAAACCAAGTATGATCCTGGCATGAGTCATGAAGAGGCTTTTCGTCGCCGTGATTTCACCATGAACGCGATTGGAATTGATCCTTTAACGGATGAGGTGGTTGATCCGTACGGTGGGGTAAAAGATATCGAGTCAGGGTTAATCAAAATGGTAGACGCTGATTCATTTGGTGAAGATCCACTGCGGCCGTTGCGAGCTGCTCAGTTTGCTGGACGCTTTGATTTTAAGATCGACCCCGCCACGCTCGAAGTCGCTCGAACTACGGACATGACCAGCTTGCCGGCTAGTCGGATTGGTGAAGAGTGGGTTAAGATGTTAACTTTATCACCGAAACCGAGTGTTGGTCTCGCAGCAGCCCAAGAGATCGGGGTCATCAAACAACTGCACCCTGAACTCGAGGCTGGGTATTCAAAACAAATACTTGATGAGCTTGATCGGGCGGCAAAGCTCGAGCTTGAACCAAACGATCGGCTTAATACTATGCTTGTGATTCTGACTAGCGACATGCAAAAACCCAAAAAGTTCTTACGAGGAATTGAGATAAGTATGGAACGAACTGATCGAATCGAGCGGTTGATTCGTGAGCTTGGGTTCAATTCTGATAACCCGGCAAAGATCAAGAAATTGGCGGCGCGTCTGTTTCCGGCCACGATCGAGGAATTGGCTCGCATTCAAAGTATCCTCGGCCAAGAATCAGACTTGCTCGATCTGGCTCGAGGTCTCGAAGTCGATCACGTACCTGAACCCCGGATTCTGGGTGGAGACGACTTAATCGAACTCGGAATGAAAGAGGGAGAAGAAGTAGGACGCGTGCTTGAACAAGTTTATATGGCACAACTTGATGGTAGAGTCTCAAGTCTAGAAGAAGCTAAACAATTTGTTAAAACATTGATATGAACGAGTTACTTGATCAATTAAAACAACTTAATCTGCCCGAAGGTTCGTTTGCGATTTTTGGCAGTGGACCCATGGCTGTTCGTGGATTAAAAAAGCCGGGGGATTTGGATATTTTGGTAAAAAAGGAGGTGTGGGATCAGCTCGCAAAAAAATATGGAATTACTGATGAAGAAAAAGGGCAAATCGTGGTAGGTGATGTGGATATCTTTTGGAACTGGCAGCCATGGCTTGAAAATGAGGCAGAATTAATTTCAACTGCTGAAACGATTGATGGTTGGCCTTATGTAAGACTTGAACATGTGCTCGAATGGAAACGTAGATTCGGGCGCGAAAAAGACAAACAAGACATTGAATTAATAAAAGAACATCTGGCAAAATAAAAAAAGAGCGGGATCCTGGGTGGGTTCCGCTCGGAATTTGTATACGCTGCTTGATGACTCTCTCTGGTTAGAAGATGATCTTGGAGAGCTTGTTGTGGTGAGCTTGGCAAAGATCGCGCAGAGGTGAGAACTGGCCTCCCTTGATCTTGGTACCTTCCTCAAGAGCCAGGATGGTTTTTCGCCGGGTCTCTTGGTCAAGTTCGGGCCAGATGAGAAACAAGGTCGCCGCGGCTCCATCGATCCGGCCAAGCAGCCTTCCGAGATTGGAGTAGGCGTTGTCCGAATCAATGAGTCCCTTGGCGGTGCTGATCTGGTTCAGCAGGTATGTTTCTACGAGTTCAGCATAGATCGAATTCATTGACCCAGTCCTTCCTCATTACCTTCCGGTGATGCGGCTAATTGTCCCACGGATGATTTCCTTGGTGCGGTGCCGGATGCTCGAGCGCGCTTCAAGTTCCTTGGTAATTTTGAACAGTCTCTTGGTGTCGACTTCGGGGCGCATGTTGCTGATGGCGTTACGGCTTCGACCGATCACGATCTTCAGGTCGTCCTTCGGGATGTTGCACATGAGAAGGGTTTGGAACAGAGCGTTCAGCACAGCAGGAGTCTTGGCGAGATCTTGCTTGCTGGGCTTTGGCGTCTTGGTCGAGTTGCGAACCGTGATCTCGATCATTCGCATTATCGCCAAGTGTCCAGGCAGGAGCTTGTCTTCGACGGACATGGGCACCTCCTCCTCGTTCTTATCAAATAAAGTAGGTCGTGTCAATCGAAAACGAGCCTTGCTAGCTCGTTTTATGTCTCTCTTCTGCCGGATATAGCGTCGCCGAGTGTTATTTCGTCTGCGAACTCAAGGTCTGCCCCGAGCGGCAGGCCGCGAGCGAGTCTTGTAACTTTTCGGCCCAAAGGTTTAATGTGTTTGGTCAGATATAAAATTGTGGTCTCACCTTGGACGTCAGGAGAAAAAGCCAGGATCACTTCTTTAATCTCTGGATTGGTTTCGAGGCGGTCGAGTAGAGGCTTAATGTTCAAAACTTCCGGAGTAACCCCCTCGATTGGGTTAAGTGTTCCACCGATCACATGGTAAAACCCATCAAACTGTTTTGTGGCCTCTATGGTTGCAATATCTCGAGGTTCTGCCACTACACAAAGACTCGAGCTTGACCGTTTAGTGTCCGAGCAAATGTGACAGCGATTCTCGGTCGTGTAAGTAAAACAGGTGTCACAAACTTTTATATTTTTGGCCAGGTCAAGTAAGGCTCGAGAGAATGATTCGATGTCACCCTGAGGCGAACGCAATAAATAGAAAACATAGCGCAGAGCCGTTTTTGGCCCTACGCCAGGCAGTCGGGCAAACGCCGCAACCAGGTTTTCAATTGGTTCAGGAAACTTGCGCATGGTTTATAGATCGAAGTTCTTGAGTGCGTCCAGTCCACCCATCTCTTTCATTTTACCGGCCATCTTTTTCTGAATTTTCTTTAACCCATTATTAAACGCGTTCATGATCTCTTCTTGTAGTTTCTCCCGGTTGTCCATTATGGATTCATCAATTTCAACATTGGTGATGTTCTGGTTTCCATCGATAGTAATCTTGACTTTTCCCCAGGCCGCTTCACCAACCTCGGTGATTTCGGACATGGCGTTTTGCATTTCCTTGGCCTGACTGCGCAGGTCTTTAACGGCTTTTATTTTTTGAAACATAAGTTAAAATGGTACTTTTTTAGAGTCGACCGCTCCTACAGGGGGAGGTGCGACTTCATTTGAGTTATCAGATTTATTTTTCGCTTCAGCTGGGTTCGCTTGATCTTTTCCAGGAGGTGGCGGAGCACCAGATGGAGCTTGACGGACGCGATCGAGCGAACGGAAACTGGCTCGTTTAGCATCAAATAACAGTTTAACCATTCCCGTGGGTCCATTACGATGTTTACCAATATGGATTTCAGCCAAACGTTTTTCTTCTGGAGACAGGTCTTCCAGGTTGTAGTTTCTGTCAGCGGCTTTTCGGTAGATAAACATTACCACATCAGCGTCTTGTTCAATAGAACCGGACTCACGAAGGTGGGCTAAACGTGGAATAGCCGGCTTATTCATTTCAACGGCACGGTTGAGCTGGGAGAGAGCCAACACCGGGACATTCAACTCGCGAGCGATTCCTTTTAGAGCACGCGAAATTTCAGACATTTCCTGAACTCGGTTATCAGAGTTGCCGGTCCGACCCTCCATAAGTTGTAAATAATCAATCACAATCAAACCAAGACCGTGTTCAGTTTGCAAGCGGCGAGCTTTGGTCCTGATTTCCATAATGTTGGCACCGGGGGTGTCATCGATAAATATCGGAGCTTCAGACAAGGTTCCAAGAGCCTGACCAATACGAGGGAAGTCGTCATCACGGTCACTCAAGCGTCCGGTCCGGAGCTTCCAAAGATCAACGTTGGCTTCAGCACAAATTAAACGATCGGTCAGTTGTTCTTTACTCATTTCCAGCGAGAATAGTCCGACCGGTAGCTTGGTCTTGGTTGCGGCATTGCGCGCAATGTCTAGAGCAAAAGAGGTCTTACCAACCGATGGTCGAGCCGCTAAAATAATCAAGTCCGAGCGTTGAAGTCCACCAAGCAGATTATCAAGTTCTTTGTATCCGGTTGAAATGCCGCGCAGCTTGCCACGTTCCTTGTGCAGTTCATCGATACGTTCAAAGGCGTCAGACAAAACATTTCTAATTGAAGTAAAAGCCTGTTTGAGATATTTTTGTGAAACAGAAAACAAACTTTGTTCAGCCTTGTCCAGAGTCGCCTCAACATCATCTGCCTCTTCAAAACCCATGGCTGTAATTTCGGAAGCCGAGTTAATCAGCCGGCGCAGGGTGGCTTTCTTTTGAATAATGTTGGCGTAATGATGAGCGTGCATTGAGGTGGGGACTGCGTTGGACAGTTCCACAAGGTACGAACGGCCGCCCACCTTATCCAAGATACCTTGTTCTTCTAAACGGTTTCCCACAGACAAAATATCAATTGGTTCATGTCTGGCAAAAAGATAAGTGATGGCTTCGTAAATTTTTTGATGTGAATCTTTATAAAAATCGTTCACCTGAAGAGTGTCACCGATTCGAATAATGGCATCTTTATCAATTAAAAGTGATCCAAGTAAAGATTGCTCGGCTTCAATATTTTGCGGTGGAATTCGTTCGTTTTGACTCATATCCGGCATTACAGCTTTGAATTTATATCGTTAGAATTAGTTAAGCAGATCGCGTAAAACCAACAAATTTTTAAATTTTCTTGGCGGACGTCTAATTTTGCACGACAAACACAAATTCAAAGTTGTCCTGCCGGGCATATTAGCCCGTTTATCTTACCCTAGAAGGACAAACTTATCAACAGGGCTAGAAATGACGGTTTTCCACTTGACATACACGTATTTTTGTGGTCAAATCAGTGAAAATAAGACTCCCCAAATTCGATTATTAAAATAATCACAGAGGATTTTTTGTTATTGAATTAATTGTTCATTTAACTAAATTAACAAGTAAAATATTCTTCTACAGAAACATAACTCCCCGGAGTAGGGGTGGATCGGGTGTGGTCGAGACAGATCTACTCTGAGAAGGCAATAGATCGATTGAGCAGAAGGTGCCGATGACGTAGGGGGGGCTGGGTGGTGTGGCCTTGAGCTCGGTGATCAGTTGTGTTGCTCGATGGCTGACGTATGCACGACCCACGAAGGATGCAGCGACGCCGGCCAATAGGAATCACCAACCATGGTTCCGAAAACCGAGATTGATGCAGGCCCACACACAGACAGCGTGGCATACACTCGTGATCGCGAAACGAAACGGCATCGCCCATGGGTTGGCGGTCAGTTGTTCAGAAGGATTTTACCGTTGTTCGTTCATGCTATTCTCCTTCAGTTTTTTTTCGATGACTGATCTTTAACACGGCCTCTGTTTTAAGTCAGTTATACCTCCACGATTTTTGTGCTATAATATCCACAATTAATGTAAAAAAATGTCTGAGTGTCCCAAAGTTGGCTTAGGAGTGATAATTGTGAATGAGGAGGGGAATATTTTGATAGGGAAGCGGATTAATGCTCACGCGCCGTATTATTCGATTCCTGGGGGTCACCTGGAAATGGGGGAAAAGTTTGAAGATGGGGCGGTTCGGGAAATCAAAGAGGAGACAGATTTAGATATTGAAAACCCGGAAGTGATTGCGGTAACAAATAACCTTGAAACACACAAAGAATGTGGTTTGCATTACATCTCGGTCGTGTTATTGGCTCGAAGCTACAAAAAGGAACTCAAGATAATGGAACCGGAAAAGTGTGAAGAGTGGCTTTGGGTTGATCCGAAAGAATTGCCAGAACCTCACTTTGATGCTTCGCGTCGCGGAGTGCGGTGTTATCTGGAAAATAAGTGTTATATAAAATTTGAATAAATATTGAAAATATCAATATGCAAAAACGGAGATTTGTTTTTTCGATTACTGCAATTATAGCGGTACTGGTATTGACCGGTGCTGGTTGTGGTCAGTCAAAAGCTCCGGCTGGTTCGGCTGAGGCTGAGTTTGGCAAGATTAGTGATGCTATTTCTTCAGGTCAAGAAGTTATTTGTCGAGTCACTATTGCCGAAGATGATGAGAGTGAAAGCATGGAAACAACCTATTGGATCAAGGGAGATGATATGCGTGGTGAGGTTGATTTTGGTGGTATGACCTCGGTTTTTATCCAAAACGGAGATAAACTTTACACTTCTGGTAGCATGATGGGTTCAGATGAATGTGATTGGTTTGTTTCTACTGAAGAATATTATGAAGAAGGAGACGGTGAAGTATCAGAGGACATGGAAGAATTCGATTACACCCAGTACGAAGATAATGCTATGTATAAGGTTGATTGTGATCGTGAAAAATTTAACAACAGCTTGCTAAAGCCGGATGGAAAAGTGTGTGACATGGATCAAATGTTCGAGGACATGTTTGAAGGAATGGATTTAGAGGGTTTTGATTTTGAAATGTAGTTGGTCTGAATAAAATCGCCTCTTGTTGAGGCGATTTTATGTTATAATGAGCTTTGTTATGACCGAAGGAAATAAAAAACAGATTCGTGCCATGGCCGCCATGTTCGGAGCTATTGTTGGTACCGGAGTATTTGGTATTCCGTATGCTTTTGCTCAATCTGGTTTTTGGATCGGGCTGGTTGAGATCTTGTTGATTGGAGCGTTGCTGATTGTTTTGCAGATGCTGTATGCCGAAATCACGATTCAGACTCCCGGCCATTGTCGACTGGGTGGTTTAGCTAAAAAGTATCTTGGAACAAAATGGAAATGGTTGGCTACTGCTTTAATGTTTGGAACGGTGTGGGGTGCCATGGTGGCTTATGTTATTATTGCCGGTCAATTTTTGTGGTTGTTGCTGGGACCAATCTTTGGCGGTGAACCCTTTATTTATAGTGCTGTCTTTTTTGTAGTTGAGGCCATATTTTTATGGTTTGGACTTAAGTTTATTGCCCGGGCTGAAACAGCCATTGTGCTATTGTTATTGTTTTTGTTTGGGGTCATTATTGTAGCCGGGGTTCCTCATGTTGATACTGCACACCTGATGAGTGTAAATTGGGATAAGGTTTTACTGCCGTATGGGGTGATTCTTTTTGCCATGGCCGGACTTGGTATCACTCCGGAAATGCACGATATTCTTGGTGAAAAACACGAGCGAAAAATGTTTCCAGCGGTGATTATTACCATGAGTGTGATTTTGTTGCTGTACATCGCTTTTGCGGTTGTGGTTATGGGTGCTAGCGGTAATTTGATTACAGATGATGCGTTGTCCGGGCTAGGGGTGGCGCTTGGTCCAACCATTGCTGTGCTTGGATCGTTGCTTGGATCAATCACGCTTATCTCTGTCTTTATGGTGGCCGGGATTGAAGTAAAAGACACTCTATTGTTTGATTTCAAAATGAAAAACACGTTGGCTTGGGCGCTAACGATCGGTGTTCCCGGATTGTTGTTTTTCCTTGGACTGCGCGAGTTTATAACCGTAATTTCGTTTACAGGTGCGGTTTTTGGTTCAGCCACTGCAGTTGTTATTATTGCCATCTATTCGAACATGCTTAAAAAGATGAAGAAACGCAAGAGTGTATTCAGGGTTCCAATGTGGATTTTGGCCGTTATTGCTTTTGTGTTTATTGCCGGGGCTTTAGCTGAAATTGGGTTTTCGATTTTTGGATAACATATTAAACATCACAAAAAAACAAAATGACTCTCGATATTTTCGGCAGTCATTTTTTGTTTATTTATTTTTTAGTCGCTTTCAGGACGTTTACCAGTAGATAAGCCACGGTCATTGGTCCAACCCCACCAGGAACCGGGCTCAGCCAGCCAGCAACCGGCTCAGCAGAGCTAAACTCAACATCTCCGACAATCCTGCCGTCAACTTTCGTAGTGCCGATATCAATTACGATTGCTCCCGGTTTTAGCATGTTGCCCTTGATAAGGTTCGGCCGGCCGGCCGCGACAATTAGAATATCTGCCTTTTGGGTTTTCAGCTCAAGATTTGGTGAATTTCGATCAACTGTCTCGAGTTCAACGTCGTGCTCTTGGAGTAAGTGGGCGATTGGTTTGGCAAAAAGATTGGACCCAATAAATACAGCTCGTGACTTGGTAATCGGTCGACCGGTTGATTCAATCATCTTCATAACCCCAAGGGCGACCGGGGAAATCATGTGTGGTTCGTCTGAATCCAGTTTAGATAAATTATCAGGGTGAAAACCATCAACATCTTTAGCCGGATCAATGGCGGCAATGACTTTGTCCTTGTTTTGATTAGGTAATGGGAGTTGAACCAGGATTCCGTTGATATCATTTCGAGAGTTCAGTTCCTTTATTTTTTCAATTAGTTTTTCTTCAGGTTCACTGGCAAAATATAGATATTTTTCTGAATTGATTCCGACTTCAGCGCAGGCTTTTTCTTTGATTCCGACATAACAATGAGACGCTGGATCAGAACCAACTAAAAGAACGGCCAGACCCGGACGGATCCCACTAGAGGCAATTCGTGTTTTTATTTCCGAGCGAATCTCGGAGGCCAAATTTTTTCCATCAATGATTTTTGCCATAACAAGCCAAACCATACCTTAAATTGGCCAAAAAGTCAAGAATTATGGTACGGTAAAAGTACGTAAAATAGGAGGGAGGTGATGCTTGGGCAAGCAAGCGGAGCGCAAGGTTGTAAAAACCGAAGTGACTTCGCTTCAACGAAAAATCGGCAACAAAGACGCGGAGATTCGCGGCATACAACGAGATCTCCAGAAGTTGGAGCGAAGTCGTAATCCTCGGTTGATCGACAGGATCAGTCTCAACCAACAACTCAAAAAAGCGCGAGCTGAACGGGCAATTCTAAGCGCGCGCCTGCGTCGGGTGAAACATGAACTACGGTCATATGACCCTGATTACTAGGCTGTTGAGGGGCTCCTCAGCAGTCATTTTTATCAACAGTTTTAGTTGAAAAACATGACTTTTTCCTGTAAAATATACATAATAATTTCTAAAATTAAATAATAAAAAGGCTTATGCCAAAGTATTTTAGGTTATCTGCATTAGCAGGACTGATTCTTGGCCTGTTTTTATTTTTGCCGGGTGTAGCTCCGGCTGAGGCCATGAATGGGTATTCCGAGTGTGGAGAGTCACAACCATATTTTGATGATTGTTATATTGGTTGTGAGGGAGACACGGCTTGTCAGGATGAGTGTTGTATTGCTTTTCCTGAATGTTGCCAACACGAGGAGGAGGAACCCGGTCCTTGTGACGGGGTTGTGTGTGGTGATGGTGTATGTGACATCGAGTGTGACGAAGAATGCACCTGGTGTCCGGAAGATTGTGGAGAGTGTCCCGGTGATGACCCATGTGGTGAAGTAACCTGCGGAGACGGGGTTTGTGATGAGGAATGTGATGAGGCGTGTGATTCTTGTCCGGATGATTGTGGTGAGTGTCCGGGGGATCAAACCGGGGGGCCGGTTTGGTGTTGTTATCATGATCCGTCAACTGGCTGGTATGGAATAGATTATGTTTCAGAACCTATGTGTGTGCCCGGAACCGGTTTAGCAATCAGTGTTTACCAAACTGAAGCCGAAGTTCGAGCCAATTGTCAGGAAACCACTAATGACCCTGGTGGTGAGCCGCACGGTGAGTGTGATTTTGTAGACTGCGGTGACGGTGTTTGCCAGCCGGAGTGTGACGAGACCTGTGAAAACTGTCCGGGTGATTGTGGTGAGTGTCCGGGTGATGAGCCACATGGTGAGTGTGATTTTGTAGACTGCGGTGACGGTGTTTGCCAGCCGGAGTGTGACGAGACCTGCTACAATTGTCCATGGGACTGTGGAGAGTGTGAAGAGGATCCGTGTGCTGAAGTAGATTGTGGTGATGGAGTGTGTCAGGAAGAGTGCGACGAATTTTGTGACACGTGTCCTGATGACTGTGGTGAGTGTTATGAGCCAAGTCCGTGTGACGATTCAACCTGCGGTGATGGAATGTGTGTACCTGAATGTGACGAAGGGTGTGAAAATTGTCCGGGTGATTGTGGGGAATGCTTAGATCCGGATCAGTGTGATAGTGATTGCGGAGACGGGGTTTGTGATAGTCAGTGTGGAGAGGGGTGCGAAAATTGTCCGGATGATTGTGGTGAATGTGACCCGTGCCGCGATAAGTATTGTGGTGACGGAGAATGTCGTTTAGAATGTGGGGAAAATTGTGAGAGTTGCTCCGCAGATTGTGGTGAGTGTGCGGATACGTGTGGTGATGATGTGTGTCAGCCGGATGAGACTTGTGTAAACTGTCCGGATGACTGTGGGGGTTGTTCCAGTGTTACTGCTCCAGTTGATGACGATGATAAATCAGCCGCGGCCACCAGTGGAACATGTTGTGCCTGCATGTTTTTACCAGGCGTGTGTTCCTGGATTTGCCCTTGGTTGTTATGGATTTTGATTGTTGGGGTCATTCTATCAACCGTTTCATGGTTCCGACGACGGATTTATAACGAAAAGAAACGTTTGAATGAAAAGCGAATGGTGGTGTATTACATGCTTCCGGTGTTGGCCTTCTTAATTCCGGTAGTCATTGCAATTCTTGTGAACTACTGTTGGGGAATTATCGCGGCCTTGATCATTATTCTGTTGCGTTGGCTGGTTTTACGAAGAGTTAAACACTATGATGATAGACCCAAGAATGGAGAAAAACCAGCCAAACCAGTTCAACAAAAGAAATAAGTAAATTAAAAAAACCACCCGGAATTTACCGGGTGGTTTTTATTGTCTTTTATTCAGACACTCGTGAGTAAACCTCTGTGATAGTCACTCCTGAAAATACCGTCGTGTGGGTGTAGGTTTGCCCGTCCTCACTAACCTCATATTCATATGTAATGTCAGACGTCATGGCAACCGCTTCAGCTGGACAGTCAGACTCATCAGTTAACATGTGAACTGAATTTCCGGTAACTTCGACAGTTCCGTCTACATAACAGAGATCAGTTTCTGAATGAAACGACCCCTTACCGTCTTCTTCGAATACAAGATTAGCATCAACCGGACCGACTTCAGGAACCCCGTCAACAATGATTTGTTCTCTAAACCATGTACCAACGTAGTCGGGTACTGCGGTTTCAGTCTCAGATATGGTTTCAGACTCAAGTTCATTTGTGGTCTCGACGGGTGGCTGGTTGCATCCGGCTCCCATCAATAACACAAATGCAAGGGGGATAATCAAAAGCTTTTTCATATTTTTAATATTTCAGTTCCGGATAAAGTGGGAACTGGCTAGTTAATTGTTTTACTGCCTCGCGAATCTCCGCGAGTTTTGTTTCTTTGTCGTGATTGGTAATGGCCTCATCAATCCAACCGGCAATCTGTTTCATTTCGTCTTCTTTCATGCCGCGAGTGGTGAGCGCTGGAGTTCCCAGTCTGATGCCGGAAGGATCCATTGGGGCTCGTTCGTCATTAGGGATCATGTTTTTGTTAACGGTGATGCCGGCTTTATCGAGTGCACTTTCAGCGATCTGTCCGGTGACGTTTTTTGGTGTGACATCGATCAGCAAGAGATGGTTGTCAGTCCCACCAAAACACAACTTATAATCTCGAGCCTTGAACTCAGTTTCTAAAACCTTGGCATTGGCTTTGATCTGGTGTGCATAATCTTTGAATGCGGGTTCCATAGCTTCTTTAAACGCAATGGCCTTGGCAGCAATATTGTTTTCGTGTGGTCCGCCTTGTAGTCCAGGGAATACAGCCTTGTTGATGGCAGTAAAATGTTCATCCTTGCACATAATCATCCCACCACGTGGTCCTCGTAAGGTTTTATGAGTAGTTGTGGTCACCACGTCGAAAATCGGCACCGGATTGCTCATTTCGCCAGCCGCAATTAGCCCGGCAATGTGAGCCATGTCAGCCATGGTGTAGGCACCGACTTCATCCGCCAGTTTTTTAATTCGCTCGTAATCAATTTCTCTTGAATATGCTGAATAACCGACCAGAATAACCCTTGGTTTATGTTCACGAGCCTTGGCCTCAATATCGTCATAATCAATTTCACCCGTCTTGGTTGTGGTGTATCGAACAAAGTGATAGATGTTGGACATGAAGGTGGTTGGTGAGCCATGCGTCAGGTGCCCACCGTGAGCCAGATCCATTCCTAAAATAGTGTCACCCGGATTCATAAGAGCCGAGTAAGCCGCCACGTTGGCCGGTGCTCCGGAAAGTGGTTGCACATTTACTCGTTCTGCTTGAAAGAGTTTTTTAGCTCGCTGGCGAGCCAGGTTTTCAATTTCATCGATGAATTCACACCCTCCGTAGTAACGTTTTTTGGGCAGACCCTCGGCGTACTTATTCGTAGCAACAGACCCAAGGGCTTCAAGAACGGCCTCGGAAACAAAATTTTCTGAAGGAATCATCTCCAATCCTTCACGTTGTCGATTAAGCTCTCTTTCAAGGGAATCGGCTATCTTTGAATCAAATTGACGTATTGTTTTCATAGTAGGGCTATTTTACCAGTAATCGAGGGATCAGCAAACACGAGCTTTTAAGTTATCTTGACAGATGCGTATTTTTCGTTTAAGGTGCTATTTCGACGTTAACCCGCGGGGGGAACCACGGGGAAGAACGATGTCGACAAGATCTTTAAAGAATATTGTTGATCTTCCGAGTAATTCCGATCCTGGAGACCTTCACGAGAACGGACTTATAGGAGCCTCACTTTCCGGCGAGCATGCGGCCGTGGTAAAGGTCACAAGGCGAACCAACCGGCTTTACCACACTGCCACAACTAGTGGTTGGGTGGATCTGCCGGATCATTTTCACGGTGATTATGAGGTTTTATCAGTCAGTCGTGATCGAGTGATGGTCAGCGGAGTATACGATCCGCCTGAATTCACTGCACCACGGCGCTACGTCTTCATCTTGGATCCGGATGGTCGTCTGATCAACAAGTACGAAGACACTGTGGAGCCAAACCATGGTCGTCAGGTGACTACTCTTTACAACCTGCAACTGGCCGGCGAGGAGATGCCAATCTGTCTCACACCAACGGACGGGTGGCAGTTTGCTGAACTCGGTTCAATTCCCGGCTACGTTCGTTTGGCTGCGGCATCTCCGGATGGTTCCTGTATCATTCTGGTGTATGTGCCCAAACAACCGTGTACAAGGAAGACGACAGTTCCAACGCTCAAGGAAGCAGTAGTGATCAGGCCTGGTCCACAGAATGGCAAACCACCCTTTTACTTGCCCGGTTGCTCGGTCGAGCGGATGGTGCTGGCTCGTTTCGAGCAGTTCCGTGTTCACTGGGTCGACAATCAACCGGCCATTCGTTTCATCGAACACTTCGAAAACGACAATTTCTGTATCGAAACGCAGGAATGGTTTGTGAGCGAAGATGCGGCGGTAGCGCTCGACGGCTCGGATGATGAGTGGACGAGTGCGGTCTTCCACAATCACTGTGTGTATTACGTTCAGAAGGTCAATGGACAGTCGATTCTGGTCTGTTCTGGCGAAAAATACCAGCAGTTAGATCAGGGTGATCGGATCTGGAACTTGCGTCTGGCTCCGGACGGTCGTTTGACTTACAACCTGATTAACGACCACTCGATTCAACACGTTCGACAACAGGTCTAGTGAACCTGTGCGGCGCGGATTCTACAGGGGTCCGGCCTTTTCTTTTTAAATAAAATTCGTTAATCTATACGCACATGATGGATAAGATTCAAAAAATACATATTATTGGAGCTGGTGGCGTTGGTCTTTCTGCGACCGGTAAGTTTTTGGTTTTAAAAGGTAATCAGGTGACAGGAACTGATATTAAGGCCACGGAATTGACAGACGAGTTCGCAGCGACTGGGGCCGTATTAAAGATTGGTCATGCTCCAGAGTTGATTTCCAAAGAAACAGACTTGGTTATTTTTTCTTCAGCTGTGCCTGAGGATGACCCAGAACGAGCCCGGGCCAAAGAACTCGGGGTACGACAACTAAGTTATTTTGAATTTTTGGGAGAGCTTTCCAAAAATTACACCACCATCGTGGTAACCGGAACCAATGGAAAATCAACCACTACCGCTATGCTTGGAAAGATTCTAATTGCGGCTGGATTAGATCCAACTATCTTTGTGGGAACACGAGTTCCGGGGTTTGAGTACAAAAATTTACAAGTTGGCTCCAGTGATCTCTTGCTTGTAGAGGGATGTGAGTACCAAGCTAATATGTTGCACCTGAATCCGGACATCATTGTGTTGACCAATATCGAAGAAGATCATTTAGATTTTTATAAAGATTTAGATCATATCCGAAATACCTTCCAGCAATTGGTGGATAAACTTCCTCCAGAGGAGGGTCTGTTAATCCGCAACGCCAATGATATAGAGTCCATGAAGCTGACGGGAAACAGGATTCTGTCATACGGATTTGAGGTTGAGGCTCATGTGGCTGGCTCGAATCGAGTAGTTGAATCTGGTCGACAAAGTTTTGATTTGACGCACGCTCACGAGGAGCTTGGCATGGTCGAGTTCGTGATGCCTGGTGAGTTTAATGTTGAAAATGCTTTGGCCGCAATCACGGCAGCTCTGAAGATCGGCGTCAAGTTCGAGACAATTGTAAAGACCTTGAAAATTTTTGGTGGAATTTGGCGACGGTTTGAGCTCGTCGGTGAGCTTGATGGCGCGCCAATTATCTCTGATTACGGCCACCATCCAACAGCAATTTCCGACACTCTAAAGGCGGCCAAAGAGTTTTATTCCGACCGATCAATCCTGCTTTGTTTCCAACCGCACCAACATGCACGAACGATTGAGTTGTTTGACGAGTTCGTGCCAAGTTTTGATAAGGCAGATAAGCTGATCGTTTCAGAAGTTTATGACGTGGCCGGGCGTGATGAGGAGCGGGAAGAGATTTCGAGCCGGAAACTAGTTGAGGCAATTAACGACCGCGGTATAGTCGAAGCTCGTTATGCCCGAGATCTGGATCAGGCCGAGCAGATGACTCGTAAACTTGCTAAGCCAAACGATGTAATTTTGATTATGGGGGCAGGGGATATTGATGAAGTGGCTAGAAAATTATAATACCCCTGGAATCCGGTAGATCCCAGGGGCACGCTCAATCCCGTACGTAATATATCTAAGACTACAACCTTAATTTATAATACTAGATAGTTACATTGCGGCGACGTACTCAGTTACGTCGTCTTTTGATTCCTCTTCAAACACCAGGTAAATTTCTTGGATACCGTCCGAGTGGTAAACCAAGAGTTTCATTCCTTTGCTGTGCTCTTCCTTGAGCACGACTTCGCCGTTGGTTCGCGAGTGACGAACCGGGTGGAATCGGTTTAGCTCGAGCTTGGTAACTCCCTCAAGCTTTACCAATTTACGGACAACCTTTTTTACTTCTTTACTTACTGTACTGTGACGACCAAACTTGCCGTTCTTTTTCTTTGTCATAGTAATACCTCCTCCTAAAAACCCCAATGGAGAGAATTCTTGGTCTGTACCCGTTGAAGTCAAATCAAACAATCTTTGCAATGCTGTAACTGTACGAGATATAAAAGAGCTAAAGATATTTTAGCGTGTTTACTTGACAGGATCAAATTATTCAATTGTGATCACTTGCTGTCAGAAAATGAGGATGTTAATGACAGACCTGCAAAGAGTGTGACTTTACGTCATAAAATCCGGGGGGTTACAATCAGTCCGGTACTGTGACCGAGTTCGGAATCAAGAAGTTCGAGTCCTCGGGTCGGGCTTGCTTTCAGAAGGATCGTGTGTCGATCTGGCTGATCTGTTCGCCGGAATGGTGCCTTACGTGGGATTTTTGGTGTGGGTGTTTTTTAAACCTGGCAACATGGCAAAAACCCTGCTAAACTGAAATTATGGAAGAAAAACTAAAAAAGATCTTTGGCGATCGCTTAAAAGCGAACGAACCACTGTCAGCCCACAGTACTTTTCGGGTTGGTGGGCCGGCCAAATGGTTTGTTGAGGCTAGAACCGCAGCAGAGATTACAAAAGCGGTCGAACTATGCCAACAAGAACAAATTGACTTTGCTGTTATTGGCGGGGGTACGAATATGCTTGCCAGTGACTCGGGCTACGATGGGTTGGTGATCAAGATGGCCAACCGGGCTTATGAGATTCAGGGTAATAAAATTTTTGCCGAAGCCGGGGCATTAACCGTAGCAGTTGCACGCGCCGCAGCTGACGCGGACCTGACAGAGTTTGAGTGGGCTGTGGCTGTGCCGGGTACAATCGGAGGGGCAGTCTACGGTAACGCGGGATGTTTTGGTGGGGAAATGAAAGATGTGGTGGAACGTGTTCGTATTATTAGAGATGGTCAGGTGCAAGAGTTGACGAACCAAGAGCTTCAGTTTGGATATCGAGACTCGATCTTAAAGGGAACCAATGATATTGTACTCGACGTAACTCTGGTTCTTGAACCTGGAACCGAAGAAGAGATTAAGAGTAAAATGAACGAGTTTTTGGAGAAACGTAAAGCCAGTCAACCGCTTGGTGCCAGTTGTGCCGGTTGTACGTTTAAGAACTTTGAATATTCGGACGAAAGCGAGATTGATATCTTGAAGCGGTCTGACCAGGTGCCAGAGGCTATGCTCGAGAACAAGTTGATTAGCGCCGGATGGCTGATTGATGAGGCTGGGCTAAAAGGGGAAACTATCGGTGGAGCATCGGTTTCAACTGATCATGGGAACTTCATTGTTAACGACGGAACAGCTACGGCCGACCAGATCATTCAACTGATTAGCAAAATAAAAATGCGAGTGCGGGACGAATACGGAATTCAACTTCAAGAAGAAATTCAATACCTGTAACTTTATACTTTTAACTTTTAACCGCTCGAAATATGCAAATCACAAAAATCCAGGCCACTAACATGGAAATGACTGAGGCAATTCGCTCGTATGTTAAAGAAAAGCTCATGTCACTGACCAAGCTGACCCAAAACTTTGAACCGGTTAAGTGTGATGTTGAAGTGGCGGATGAATCTGGGCGGCACAAACAAGGACCGTACTTTCGTTGTGAGTTTAATTGTGAGATTCCGGGTGATATGTTGCGCGCAGAAGCGGTTCATGAAGATTTGTATGCGGCTATTGATCTAGCCAAAGATGATTTACGTCGGCAAATTTACAGAAAAAAGGAAAAGCTCGGTGCCAAACAACGCAAGGGTGAAAAGGCGTGGAAAAAGCTTCGCAACACGATCCCATTTATGCGGAGTGATGATGAAATGTAGAAACCTTGAATAATAAGTCCTTTTAGAGTAATCTAAAGGGGCTTTTATATTGAATTTATGGCAAAAATCATAGAAAAACTCTTTGGAGACCCTAACAAGAAGGTGCTGTCAGAACTTGAAGAACGAGTAGCCGAGATTAATTCCTTAGAACCAAAAATCAAGGAATTGAGTGATAACGAGATTTTGGCGCGAAGTAACGAGCTTCGTAAAGAGGCCGAAGGTGGAAAAGACTTGGATGAAATTTTGACTGAGGCTTTTGCTTTGGTGCGTGAAACCGCTTGGCGACAGCTTGGACAACGGCATTATGACGTGCAGATGATGGGAGGGATTGCTTTGCACCGCGGCGGGATCGCAGAAATGAGAACCGGTGAAGGAAAGACGTTAACCGCAACCGCACCAGTGTACTTGAATGGTTTGACCGGAAAAGGAGTACACGTGGTGACTGTGAACGATTACTTGGCCAAGCGTGATATGGTTTGGATGGGTCAGATTTATCATGCTCTTGGTCTCTCGGTTGGCTGTATTCAACACGAAGGCGGATACGTTTATGATCCAAGTTATAAAGCCAAAGAGGGGAGCCAAGAGGATCAGGAACGCGATGCCGAACGGGACGCAACAGGTGCTTATAAGGTGGAGATGGATTATTTGCGACCGGTTTCGCGTAAACAAGCCTACGAAGCTGATGTTACCTACGGCACCAACAATGAATTCGGTTTTGATTATCTGCGCGACCACATGGTATCCAGTTTTGACGAAATGGTTCAGCGCAAAGATTTGTTTTACTCAATTGTGGACGAGGTGGACTCAATTCTGATTGATGAAGCTCGAACCCCACTGATTATTTCCGCTCCGGACATGGAGGCAACGGATCAGTATTTTAAATATGCTGATTTGGTTAAGGATTTGAAAGAGAACGAGCACTATAATATTGACGAAAAAGCTAGAACAGCAGTTTTGACTGCAGAGGGAATTGATCGGCTGGAAAAAGCTTTAGGGGTGGAAAATTTGTATACCGAGGGTGGTATTAAAACAGTTCATCATATTGAACAGGCCCTACGAGCGCACGCTTTGTTTAAAAAAGATCGTGATTATGTTGTCCAAGATGGCGAGGTAGTGATTGTTGATGAGTTTACCGGCCGTTTAATGCAGGGTCGTCGTTATTCAGAAGGTCTGCACCAGGCCATTGAGGCAAAAGAAGGTGTAGAAATCAAACGTGAGTCTCGCACACTTGCGACCATTACTTTTCAGAATTACTTTCGCATGTACGAAAAGCTGGCCGGAATGACCGGTACTGCGGCTACAGAAGCCGAAGAGTTCTCCAAGACATATGATCTTGAGGTGACGTCAATCCCAACGAATAAGCCTGATCAACGTAATGACCTGTCAGATCGAGTATATAAAAGTGAGCTCGGTAAGTTTAAAGCAGTAGTGGTAGAGATTGCTCGTTTACAAGAGGAGGGACATCCGGTTTTGGTGGGAACGGTTTCGATTGAAAAAAACCAGTTGCTTTCGAGTTTGTTGACCAAGTCGGGAGTTAAACATAATTTGTTGAATGCTAAAAACCACGAGGCTGAAGCGGAAATCATTGCTCAGGCCGGAAAGCCCGGAGCAGTAACCGTAGCAACAAACATGGCCGGTCGTGGAGTGGATATTATTCTTGGTGGAAACCCGCCGGATTCGAAACTGGCTGAACAAATTAAAGTAAGTGGCGGGTTGTATGTTATTGGTACCGAGCGACACGAGTCAAGACGTATCGATAATCAGCTCCGTGGTCGAGCTGGTCGTCAAGGAGATCCGGGAACGACCCAGTTTTACGTTTCGCTTGAGGACGACCTGATGCGAATTTTTGCTTCAGACAAGGTCAAGGCCATGATGGATCGACTGGGTGTGCCAGAAGATATGCCGATTGAAAATAAAATGGTTACGGGTTCAATTGAAAAATCTCAACATCGTGTGGAAGGGCATCACTTTGATATGCGAAAACACGTGCTTGAATATGATGACGTTTTAAACAAACACCGAGAGGTGATATATGCTCACCGTCGTGATGTGCTTGAGAAGGTAGCAGAGGAAAAATCGGATTCACTCAAAGATTTTATTTTGGAGACCTATGAAGCTGAAATTGAACAGATTGTTTTATTGCACACCGGTGAGGGGGATTTTGATCCAAACGAGGTGCTTGAGGTAGCCAACGCCATGTTACCGCTTGATAATTCGCGTAAAGAAGAATTAAAACGGTTGGTAGATCAGGCTATGCTTGATAAACAGCATCTGGCTCAAATACGTACTCAATTCATAGAAACCATGATGGGATATGTAACTGAAGCGTATGAAAAAGTGGAGAGTTTGTTTCAGGATCGTGAAGAACTTAAAAAAGTTGAGCGTTCAGTGCTATTGCGGTCAATTGATAATTTGTGGGTGGATCACTTGGACGTGATGACAGCGCTTAGAACCAGTATCAGCTTGCGAGGATATGCTCAACGTGATCCGTTAATTGAATATAAAAAAGAAGCTTTTGGAATGTTCAACGAGCTTCAGGCAGCCATCAATGCCGAGATCGTAAACAACTTTTTTAAGTATGCCGCGAATGTGGGTCAGTCACAGCAAGTGGTCAAACTTGGTAAGTCAATCTTTGAAAAAGCCCAGATTATTATGCAGGCGCCGCCTAAAACCTCCGACGCGGTCGGTCGAGCCACCGCCAAGATTGCTGCTGGAGCGAATCAGATAAAACAGGAGAAAGTTGGCCGCAACGATCCTTGCCCGTGCGGCAGTGGGAAGAAATATAAAAAATGTTGCGGAGCGTAAAAACAAAACCCGCCCTCATGGCGGGTTTTTGGATTGGGGATAAAAATAAGGCGAAAATATGCTAAAATAATAGTAATATGAAACAGATCTTGCTCTATATTCTGTTGTTTGTGGCCGTGATAGGTTTGATTTTTGGTATTTTCTATTTGATTATTACTTTGAAAACACCTACCGAAGGTTTAGTTATAGAGGACATTTTGGGTGATGTTATGGACCAGGAAATAGAAGAGAAAAAGTTAGACTATCGTTTTGAAGGAAACGGGGAAAACGGTGAAGAAGTGGAGTTGATTGAGTATGAGGGGGAGGAATTCAGCTTGGAGTATCCGAGCAATTTCAATTTGGAACAAGTCGAAATTACAACAGAAGCAGATGAGACAATTAAGGACACGGCGGAAGAGGTTCAGTTGGGCACTACGGATTTTTATCGTGTTGAAGGTGAGGAAACAGTGAGTTATTACACTTTTGAAAACGGATCAGGTCTGGGGTTTACCGTGTCATATGATCTGGAAGAATTATTAAAAGAAATTTTAGAAACAATTAATTTTGAAAACTTATGAAGTGTTCTAATTCGTCCCATGTCTTAGGTGGGTTGTTTTTGTTGGCGGTCGGAGGTTTTTTTGGATATGTTTTTGGTCTCCAGGCCTATAATTCTTTACCGGATCGGCCATGGCAGATTCAAATGTATCAAGAGCTGGACATGAAAGAGTATCTTTCTACCACAGGATCCTTTACCTTGTATTATCCGGAAGACGCAGTGGTATATGAAGATAAAGAACTTGTGACTATTGCTCCAGAACCAACAGAAGATACACCTGAACCTGACCCATACATGACAATTGGAATCAGCGATGACCAAATCCAGTTTGCGACCTGGAAAGATCTTGAATTCGAACATTTCAGAGAAGTCGTCTCCAGCTTCAGCTTCCGGGATTAGTTAATCACAAAACCCCGTCTGACGGGGTTTTTTGATTTGTGAAATTTGTGATAAGATTTCGGCAATAGTCATTTGTATATGAGTCAAAATAGTACGGAATTAAAAATGAGACGCGGGGTGGATTTTATTGGTGTAACCTGTGTTTTTTATTGCCATGACGGAAATGGTCGCCTGTTACTGCATAAACGTTCATGTAACTGTCGAGATGAGCACGGGCGATGGGATTGTGGTGGCGGTTCGCTCAAGGTTGGAGAGGACCCAATCGATGCAGTTAAAAGGGAAATCAAAGAAGAATATTGTGCTGACGCGGATGAGGTTGAGTTTGTGACCATGACAAACGTGATCCGGACCCGTGAAGATGGGGCACGTACGCATTGGATTGCCCTGTTGCACAAGGCTCGGGTAAGGCCGGAAGAGGTGTCAATTGGGGAACCAACTGAGATGGATGAGATTGGCTGGTTTAAACCAGATGAGCTACCAGACCCGCTTCATTCAGCTTTTCCAAGCCACTTCGAAATCGTACGAAAACATCTGCCCGGGATGTAAAACTTGACAAAACTCTTAATTTTGGCTAAAATTAGTATAGAGTTCTTTTATGTTGGTTTTTCGTGATCTTTGGCTGGCGAACTTGCATGTTTTGCCCTTCGTGGTATGGGACCACGGAGAAGGGCCGCTGCCAAATATCGTGAGCCACGGAATGATAGTTAAGGAGGAGCCGTGGAAGAAACTACTACTTCGAATTGGTTCAGGGACATCCTGAATGTTTTTTGGCCTACCTCAAATATCGAGGAAAGGAGTGATACTGTTCTCAATCCCGATGAGCTGAGGCAGGAAATTGAAGAAATCAAGGAGCAGATCTTTGTGCTGAAGTTGGCTTTGGTTTGCCTTGGCAATGATCCGGCCAATACGGACAAGCGCCGGGCAGTTCGGCTGGAGCTTATGCGTTTGCGAATCGAGTTGAGACGTAAACGCAAGGAGTTGGCGAATTTCGTCACGGAGGAAGCCGCATGTCTGAACTAATTCACTATTTCACCCGGTCGGTATTGAACTGACCGGGTTTTCGGATCGAAATAACCGCGGCCCAGGAAGTTGGGTCGCGGTTTATGCGGAGCAGTTTTGACTCAAGATGACGAGAAAGGCTAAACAGGCCAGGGCGGCTAGGCCAATCTGAGTCAGAGTATTGCTGGAAAGTCGGGTTTTATTCGATCTCATCTTTCTGCCTCCCAGACCCAGGCCTCTTGATTACCAAGCCGGAGTTCGACCAGGTCCTCGACGCTGAGTTCATATTCCGACAAGTCGCATTGTTCGGTGACTTCCAGAAATTCCAGGCGGCGGTGGTACCTGTTCACCCCTCCGAAGCGCTGAAGAACATCGCGGATCTGGGAGCGGACATCCGCGGTGTTGGCTCCGTCTCGGTAGGTTTTTACGAGCATCATGATCGAGTGGACCGGGTCTCCCATGTTCAGACGTTCGTCGCGCTTAGGAACCGTCCGTTTGGGCGGAAGCTTGGTTCGTGCGTCGTGCCGTGGATAACGCTCTGGGTCGTAAGACATGAGGTCTCCCGTTCTTTGAAAATGTTCCGGCCTCATAATGACCATTTTTATGACTTTTGTCAATTGACCACGAACGTGTATAATAGGATAGCAATTATTGAATTTATTATTTATGACCAAGCAACCAGTACCAGATGGGCTAAAACCGGACGAAGAACTACATCCGCGTGTCCCTGGAAAGCCGTATGAGGGCGAGGAAATCAATTTGGAAAAAATGTCTGACATGACCTGGCGAATTTTCCGGATCATGTCTGAGTTTATTGAGGGTTTTCAGTTTTTATCTCAATTTTCGCAAGAAGTAACTATTTTTGGTTCAGCTAGAACCAAGTCGGATGATAAATGGTATCAGGAAGCGGAAAAACTGGGGCGCATGCTGGCAGAAGAGGACTTTACGGTTATTACCGGTGGTGGGCCTGGAATCATGGAAGCGGCCAATAAGGGTGCTCATGAAGTGGATCCGAAGAAATCAGTCGGCATTAATATTGAGCTTCCAGGCGGGCAGCGAGAAAATGATTACATTGTGCCAAGCAAAGCCTTTCATTACTTCTTTACTAGAAAGGTTATGTTGGCCGCCTCGGCACAATCGTATGTATTTTTCCCAGGTGGTTTTGGAACTCTAGATGAATGTTTTGAGATGATCACGTTAATCCAGACCGGGAAAATGCAACCGATTCCATTGATTTTAATGGGGCAGGAATATTGGGGTGGTTTAATTGATTGGATAAAGGAGCAATTGGTAGCTGAAGGACGAATTAGCGATAAAGATTTTCAGATTTGTAAAATTTGTAATACGGCCGAAGAGGCCATGGAGTACATTCGTCAGTCCGAAGAACGGACTATCTTTTAGGGGGTGTTTTGTCAAAGAAGGCAGTGGTTGCTTTTTTTGAAAGGATGGCCAATGAAAAGGCAGAGACAGAAGAACCTGATGAAGAAAAGGTAGAAGAATTAAGACGGATTATCATCCGTAAAAAACGTCGTTGGATGTTGTTGCGCACGTCTCATGCGCGTTTGTTGCGTCGCGACTCAGTGGATCCAGAGAATGATCCCAGAGTCGATGAAAGCAACATCTTGCTTCAAGAGGCTCGACACGAGCTCCTTCGATTGATTGCGACTTACCGCCGCTACCGTCCTGCCCGCCGATCGTAAAAGCTCTGGCGGGTGTTTAATTTGAAAAGAAAAAGGACACTCTATGAATTGGTGTCCTCTGCGCGAGTTGGTGGGTGGACGACAACCAAGTGCCCACAATGGTTAGTCTGTCACCGCCTTTTGTGGCTCGGAGGTGACTATCTGACCATCAAGGTACACTATAACGGAGGTTGCCGCCCACCATAGAACCTGTTCCCATGTGATTTATGAGCAGGTCAAAGTTAGTCTAGCGAAAGCTAACCCCCTTGTCAAACCATAAAAATTAGGCTTAAATGAGGAGTATGATTGGAGTTTTTGATTCAGGCTACGGCGGATTAACCGTTTTACGAAGTCTGGTAGACAAATTACCGGAGTACTCATACTATTACCTGGGTGATAATGCTCGGGAACCGTATGGTCCGCATCCGGAAGATAAAATATACGAATGGACTCGACAGGGTGTAGAATTTTTGTTTTCAAAGGGGTGTAAATTGGTAATTTTAGCATGCAACACAGCTTCAGCCGGAGCTTTAAAGCGTTTGCAAGAAGATTTGATTAAACCAAAGTATCAAGATCATCGTATTTTAGGTATTTTGGTGCCTACGATTGAAGAGTTGACTGGTTTACCCTGGGGAAGCCCGGTGGCTGTGCGTACCTTTGGAGAAGATCAAAAAGTGGTGGCTGTACTTGGTACCGAGGCTACCATCCGTTCAAAAGCCTATTCCAAAGAAATTGCAAAGCGTAATCCGAATATTGTTGTTTTTGAACAAGCCTGTCCGCAACTGACTACACTCATCGTGGCAGAGGGTTCAGACGAAGCCATGCGGGAAGCTATTAAGCTTTACCTTGGAGAGTTGCAGCAGAAAATGAAACAGGCCGGTTATAATGAACCGCCAAACAGTGTGGTGTTGGGTTGTACACATTATGCCTTGATCAAAAACCTGTTTGCGGACGAATTACCAAAAATAGTGGAGTTAATAGCTCAAGACGATATCTTGGTTAAAAGCTTGGAGTGTTATTTGCGTCGCAATCCTGAAATAGATGAACAATTGGATCGCCGTGGTGAACGCCAATTTTTTACTACCGGAGATCCGGATACTGTAACCAGGTTAGGCAGTAATTTTTTTGGTGAACCGGTCGTTTTTACCAAAGTCCAGATCGATAACTTGCAAAAATAAGGACAAACCAGTATCATACGCGAAGTCGGAATCAGGTATGAAATACACCTATAAACAAACCAATAAATACGCTCAGACTGGAGGATCAGGGCGTTGGAAAACATGGGCTACGGTTGTGGTAACCGCAGTTCTTTTTATTTTTTGTGTTAGCCTGTCTTTTCCAAACTATGTTGAAAAGACCGGTTTAACCTTGCCTGAAGCTTGGAAAGAACCGTTTAGATTAGGGCTTGATCTGCAGGGTGGAACCCATCTTGTATATGAAGCCAGTATGTCAGAAATTCCGAACGGGGAAGAAGTGGATGCACTGAACGGTGTCAAAGACGTGATTGAGCGGCGGGTAAACGCGTTTGGAGTTTCTGAACCGATCGTTCAGACCACGATAGCCGGTAATTCTTATCGAGTGATTATTGAATTGGCCGGGGTTTTGGATGTTAACGAAGCAATTAAGCTAATCGGTGAAACCCCAATTTTAGAGTTTAAAGTTCCGTCCAATGAAACGGGTCATGAATTGACTGAAGAAGAATTGGCTGAACTCGAGGCTGTGCAAAACGAAGAACGAGCAGCCGCAGAAGATGTGTTGACACGGGCGCAAAACGGTGAAGACTTTAATGCTTTGGTAAACGAATTTTCTACAGACACCTATAGCATGGAAGAGGATGGGATGATTACTATCACCGTAGATCACACTCGCTATGGAAAATTAGCCCAGGCTATTATTGATAACCGAACCCGCGAAGGCAAAATTGTACCTGAGTTAATCGAGACTTTTGATGGACTAAACGTTTTAAAGTATATCAGTAACCAACCGTCTGTTAATGCAGACGTTTCGCACATTTTAGTTTGTTATGAGGGAACGTATGGCTGTCAGAGTGATCGCAGTGAGATTGATGCTTCTATTTTGATCAATGAAATAAAAGAACAGGCAACAGCAGACAATTTTGCTGATTTAGCTCGTGAGAATTCAGATGATCCTGGCACGGCCGGCAGTGGCGGAGCATTAGGCTGGGTTAGTCCGGGAGACATGGTGGCTGCTTTTGAGGCCGCTTACATGTCCACTGAACCAGGTCAAATTTCTGATGTAGTGCAAACCGAGTACGGCTATCACCTGATTCTGGTTAATGAAACTGAACAGGCGACTTCTTACACCTTTGCTCGCGTGCTCTTGCCTTACACCACTGAAACGGACATGTTTCCACCGTCTAACGCCTGGGACAACACTGAGCTTTCCGGTCGTAATCTAACTCGTGCCAACACAGAATTTGATCCTACTACCGGTCAGCCGTACGTGGCTTTGAGTTTTGACGGTGATGGGGATAAGTTGTTTGGTCAAATAACCGAAGCGCACGTGGGAGAACAGATTGCGATTTTCTTGGATGGGGAAGTAATATCCGCTCCGTATGTTCAGGAAGCAATTTATGGCGGACAGGCCATAATACAGGGCAATTTTACGATTGATGAGGCTAAACTCTTGGCTCAACGGTTAAATGCCGGAGCCTTGCCAGTGCCTCTTGAGCTATTGAGTCAGCAAACCGTGGGACCAACCCTGGGTCAGATTTCTTTGGAAAAGAGTATTCAGGCGGCCTTGATCGGATTTTTATTGGTTGGCCTATTCATGATTCTGTATTATCGATTGGCAGGGTTGCTGGCCTTTGGAGCCCTTGTCATGTATGCCGCCTTTAACTTAGCTGTTTATAAACTGCTTGGCGTCACCATTACCTTGGCCGGAATTGCCGGATTTATCTTGTCACTTGGTATGGCCGTAGACGCAAATGTTCTGATTTTTGAACGTTTCCGCGAAGAGTTAAAAGCCGGTCGGGATGTTTTGGGAGCCATTGATGAAGGGTTCCGTCGTGCCTGGAGTTCGATCCGAGACGGTAATCTGACCACTCTGATTGCCGCAGCGATTTTATTCTGGTTTAGCACTAGTTTTATTAAGGGTTTCGCCCTAACTCTTGGTGTTGGAATTTTACTCTCCATGTTTACTGCAATTACAGTTACCAGGGTTTGGTTACGATTGATCGGGGTGTGGCGAGTGGCTAAACCACTCTGGCTCTATGGAGTAAAACGCAAAAAAGACTAGTATGAATATTATTGGACTTAGAAAAATTTGGTTCAGCATTTCAGCGGTTCTGGTGATTGCCAGTATTGCGAGCGTAGCCTACTTTGGTTTAAATTTTGGAATTGATTTTACTGGTGGAAGTCTGGTTGAGGTGGATTTTGTCAATGATACTGACACGGATTCTGTTCGTTCAACCCTGGAAACAGCCGGCTATGAAGGAACACGAGTGCAACCAAGTGATGAGGGTGATTACATAATTCGGTTAGCACCACTTGGTGAGGAAGAACACCAAACGGTTTTAAGCACACTCACACAAACCCATGGCGAACTCGAAGAACTACGTTTTGATTCCATTGGTCCGGTTATCGGTGAGGAGTTGCGAGAAAAGGCATTGCTGGCTCTTGGGGCTGCTTTGATTTTGATTCTGGTTTACATTGCTTGGGCCTTCCGTAAGGTCTCAGAACCAATTGCTTCTTGGAAATACGGTGTTTTGACCATTGTTGCGGCTATGCACGACCTGTTTATTCCAGTTGGTATTTTTGCCGCTCTTGGTTTTTATCTTGGCTTCCAAATTGACACCGCTTTTGTAGCTGGCCTACTAACCATTCTCGGTTATTCGATTAATGACACCATTGTGGTGTTTGATCGAACCCGAGAAAATTTGTCTAATCTGTCCTCAAGTGAATCTTTTGAATCAGTGGTCAACCGTAGTGTTAATCAGACTTTGACTCGATCTGTTAATACATCTATCACCACTTTATTGGCTCTTGTAGCAGTATTCTTGTTCGGAGGTGATACCATTGAACACTTTGCTTTAGTGCTTATTTTAGGTATTATTTCCGGTACTTATTCATCTATTTTCTTGGCTTCGCCAATGCTGGTAGCCTGGGAAAAACTGGGCAAAAAGTAGTGATCCCAAGCTGAGCTTAATTGGGGAAGGAATTTTTAACTAAAACATGGTATAATAACGACGTAATGTCGTTCTTTTTGTGTCTCAATTAGACCAAATTATCACAACCGTTCAAATATTCTTTTCCGAAGACCCTGACATTGTCGTCACGAAGCTTTTACTTTATTTCGGGTGGATCCCAATTTTTGCTGTGATTGTACGAGGGTTGCTTGAGGTTTGGCAAAATTGGCGGGAAGATTTATGGGAAGCTAAACAGCGATTTGTATTGTTGGCAATTGATGTCCCACGCGAGTCAGTGCAAAGCCCAAAAGCGGTAGAGAACATTTTTGCCGCGATTTCTGCTGCACGAACTTCTCCGAACTTCAAAGAAAAATGGTTTGAGGGCAAGTCACAACGTCCTTTCAGTTTTGAAATTGTTTCCATTGATGGCTACATTCAATTTTATATTCGCACCCACATTCGAAACCGTGACATGATCGAATCGGCAATTTATGCTCAATATCCAGACGCGGAAATTACCGAAGCTGAAGATTACACTCAAAATGTTCCGGATAATTTTCCGGATGATGATTGGGATATGCATGGTACGGAATATAAGTTAGACAAACCAAATTATTTTCCTATTCGCACCTGGATCAACTTTGAACACTCACTGTCTCAAGAATTAAAAGATCCGTTGGCTGTTTTGCTTGAGGGATTATCGAAATTAAAACCGGGCGAACAAATTTGGTTGCAGTTTGTCATGATTCCAGCCACGAATGCCTGGAAAAAAGAAGGTGATGATTTTATTAAAGACATTTTTGGAGTTAAAGAACCACCCAAGAAAAGTGGAATCGAAAAGGTTGGGGGATGGGTTTTTGATGCTTCAAACGCCCTGGTTAAAGATATCTCCGGGGTTGGAGTTGATGAAACCTCTAACGATAAAGCTGGAATGGAAGATTTGTGGAAAGCTTTTAAGGTTACTGAACAGGAACGGGAAATTTCTAAGCAAGTGGTACAAAAAATATCCAAGATCGGTTTTGAAACCAAATGCCGCTACATTTATATTGGAAAAAAGGAAGTGTTCAAAAAAGGTTTTCGCAATGACATGATTAAGGGTGTTTTCAAGCTGTATAGCCATTTGGACTTAAATTATTTCGGAAAGGCTGGAACCGTAACACCAAAAGACGACTATTTCTGGCAGCGCTGGTTTTACTGGTCACGTGTCAATAAGCTTATTTTAGCGTATAAAAACCGATCTTTAGCTAAGGGTGTGCCACGTTATGTGCTTAACACTGAAGAATTGGCCACGCTTTATCACTTTCCAACCATTGAAATCAAGGCACCGCTTATTAGTAAAACTGTTTCTAAACGAGCTGAACCGCCCTCTAAACTTAAGTTTGCTTCTGAAGAAGACGAAAATGCCAGCGCACCCGCAATCCCAAGTACGAGTAACGAGCTGACTTTTGAAATTGAGGGTGATTCCGTTGAGAGTGAGATGGGACTACAGCAAAATTTACCTACCGAGCCGTCTGTTGATGGATTTTCAGAGCCAGATATAAATATGGATTTTGATACGCCGCAAATTTCAGGAATCAATCCTCCAACAGAAAGTAAGGTGGTGGACGAGAACCCGGACCCGGCTAAAAAATCTGACCAGTCAAACGCCCCAACTCTACCAAACGGAGAAGATATCCCTGATGCGGTAAAGTTGTTAATCGACCCGGATACGGAACTAGAGGACGTAAAAGATAAATTAAACTAGTATGTCTTTCGGAATTTACGATCACGATCACGAAAACGATGTTATTTACTTCGCGCGCACTAATTTTCGCAATTCGATGCGTAAATTTGGCATTAAGACCGATGATCGGCGCCGTCACACCTACATCATTGGTAAAACCGGTGTTGGTAAAACCACCCTGATTGAGAACATGATCCTCTCCGATATATATTTGAATCACGGGGTCGCCATTGTTGATCCGCACGGGGATTCAGCAGAAACTGTTTTAAACTACATTCCAAATCATCGGATCAATGACGTAGTATATTTTAATCCGGCCGACGTAGACAATCCGGTTGGGTTTAATGTTTTAGAGGCTGTGGACGATGATCACCGCCACTTGATTGCAAGTGGTTTGATGGGTGTTTTTAAGAAAATTTGGCCGGACGTGTGGAGTCCGCGAATGGAGCACATCATGAACAATTGTATTCTGACGTTACTTGAAAATCCCGGTAACACTCTGCTTGGGATTAATCGAATTTTAGTAGACAGAGATTTTCGTCGTCGTATGGTTAGTAATTTGCAGGATCCGGTGGTAAAAAGTTTTTGGATTACAGAGTTTGAACAATGGCAAGATAAGTTTCGGTCAGAAGCAATCGCACCGATTCAAAACAAAGTGGGGCAGTTTTTGTCGACCTCCTTGGTACGAAATATTGTGGCGCAGGTAAAATCGACCATCAACCCGCGCGAAATTATGGATGGGGGCAAAATCCTGATCATGAACCTTTCTAAAGGAAGAATCGGAGAAGATTCCAGTCGCCTGCTTGGGGGATTAGTCATCACCAAACTTCAACTTTCGGCTATGGAGCGGGTGGACATGTTGGAGCCTAAACGACGTGATTTTTATCTTTTTATTGACGAGTTTCAAAATTTTGCCACCGAATCTTTTGCTAACATTTTGTCTGAAGCTCGAAAGTATCATCTGAATTTGATTATGGCTCATCAGTATATTGAACAGTTGGATGAAACAGTGGTTGCGGCCGTGTTTGGAAACGTGGGAACTCTTATATCTTTCCGAATTGGAGCCACTGACGCTTTGAAACTGGTAACCGAATTTGCTCCGCGTTTTACAGAAGAAGACTTGGTAAATCTTCCAAAATACAACATTTATTTGAAATTAATGATCGACGGGGTGGCTTCAGAGTCGTTCTCTGCAACCACCTTGCCACCAATAGCGTTTGAAACAGGTAACGCTGAAAAAATCATTGCACGTTCACGTGAGCTTTATACGCACCCAAAAAACGTGGTACACAACAAGATTATGAAGTGGAGCGAGACTAAAATGGAACCGGAAGGTGAGGTGCCGGGTATGCCTGCTGACGCTCCGGGAAAAAAGAAAAGTAAAAAGCCATTATTTGATTACGATTGTACTCGTTGTGGAAAACATATGTCGATCCCGGTAGAGCTAGATCGCAATCGTCCAATTTATTGTGAGGACTGTATAGAAATTGTTCGGGAAGAAAAGAAAAAAGGAACGTATAAAGAACCTAAAATTAAAAAAGAGACGAAATCTCCCAAGATGGTTGAAGGAGAGATTGTTAAAAAAGAATTGCCCGGAGTCGAGGTTGGGTTAGATGCACTAAACAAGAGCCATGATAAACCGAAAGAACAACCAAAAAAAGACGACCAGCCAAAACAGGATAAAAAATCAAATCAGGAATCAAAAAAAGACAGTGATTCTGTATCATTGCCTTCGGAAGGAACTCCTCCACCAAAGAAGAAACGGAAGCGTAAAAAGAAAAAGCCGAGCAGATTTCAACAAGACGACAGTAAAAACAAACCAAAAGTATTAAAAGGCGAAGAAGATATTTTTCCGTGGTAAATTATGTTTAATGGAGGAAACGAACAAATAGAAACTTTTGTTGCTCGTCGGCATGAACCGCCGGATTCTTTGCCTACGAAAGATGATATTCGGCCAGAGGAAATTTCCCTATTTGGACGAACAAATTTTAGCTCGGGATACTCCTCCAAGCGTTATATTTTCGGTATCAAACGTAGAGATCGTTGCCGGCACATGTATGTGATTGGAAAGTCAGGGGTGGGGAAGACCAAGTTGTTGGAGCACTTTATTCGATCAGATATTCATTTCAAACATGGACTTGGCATCATTGACCCACACGGAGACTTGATTCAAGACGTGCTTGATTTTATTCCTGAAAGTCGACTTAAAGACGTGGTTCTGATCGATCCGTCCGACCGCGATTGGCCAATATCCTTTAACCCGATCGCCAATGTTCCAGAAGACGATAAACACATGGTGACAGATGGTTTGATTGAGATTTTTAAAAAACAGTTTGCGAGTGACTGGACACCGCGCATTGAACACTTGCTTCGTTTTTCAACGCTCGCCATGATTGATTACCCAAAAGGAACACTTAATGGAATGGTGTCCTTACTATCAAGTGGCCCGTATCGGGGTAAAGTAATTGAATACATCAAGGATCCGGTGGTGCGTCGTTTTTGGGCGATTGAGTTTCCCGAATGGTCACAGCGTTATGATTCTGAGGCGGTTTCTCCGCTTTTAAACAAGCTTGGTCAACTTTTATCTGATCCTTTGGTGCGAGATATTTTCGGCCAACAGTCAAACAAGATCGACTTTTTCGATATCATGCAGAATCAAAAAATACTTCTTGTGAATTTGTCAAAAGGGCGACTGGGGGATGATAAATCAGCTTTTTTTGGTGCTGTGGTGCTCACAAAAATGTACCAGGCAGCCATGCAACGTATTGCTCTTAAGGCAGAACAAAGAACTCCGTTTTATTTGTATGTGGATGAGTTTCAAAATATTGCCACCCAGACCTTTGAGAACTTATTAGCTGAATCAAGAAAGTTTGGCTTTTGTGTCACGGTCGCAAACCAAAATTTGTCACAGCTTTTGCCATCGTTACGTTCAACTCTTTTTGGAAACGTAGCCAACATTATCACTTTTCAGATTGGTGCAGAGGACGCAATGATTATGGAACAAGAAATGAAGCCCGTGTTTGAAGTTAGTGATATGATCAACCTGGCTGAGCGAGAAATTTATGTGAAAATGACTATTGATGGCAAGCGTTGGGATCCATTTTCGGCTGATGTATTAACGGTGACACCACCAAAACACCAGTCTTTCACAGACAGAATTATCCAACATGTCCGCGAGCAATATGCTCTAGCTAAGGGAAAGGTGGAGAAAGAAATTGAAACCAACGATGAAGAAAAGCCAGCGGCCAAGATTGAAGAGAATCAGGTGATTGTGTAGAGTCATTAAAATCGCTCGGTTGAGCGATTTTTGGAATTGTATATAAAATGTGGTAAAACGTTGGAAACCCAAACCCACCCTCAATCGATATAATCGAAGGTAAGTGGGTTGGACTCGAGTTATTCTGGACCCGGTGGGAATCGAACCCACGACTTCTGGTGTCAAACCTGATGAAGTTGCCATTACTTCTACGGGCCCCAGGTAAACCCGAGATGGTATTAAACAACAATAAAACCCCGCCATTAATTAGGGGAGTTTCACTGTGACACCAGAGGGCCTGTAGAAGGCCTCATCAGGATTTAATTTCATTCAATCACAAAATTGTGCTATTGTCAAGCGAAAATCTGTGTAAAAGTATAAAGTACAAAGGATAAAGTATGTCTAAAACCCCAAAATTTGATGCCAAGGTCAAGGAAATCTTAGACTCGACGAAACCCGGCGAGCGGGTTTGTGATTTAACTGGTGAGAAGTGGATGATGGACGAGGAAGAGATTGGGTGGTTTAAGCGATTTAGGGTGCCGCCGTCGAATCGTGCCCCGCTTACGCGTCAACGGATCATGGCTGGGTTTTTGATTGGTTATCAGTGGTGGTGGCAAAAGCATCCGCAGACCGGTCAACCTGTTTTGACCTTTGTTCATCCAGAGAGTGGGATCAAAGTTCTACCGGATCGTGAGTGGCACGACAAAGATTTTTCAAATGTTAAAATTACTTTTGACCAAAGTCAACCTTTTTTTGATCAGTTAAGGGATCTGGAACACAAGATTCCGTTTCAGGCAGCTCGAAATCTAATCGAACCAGAAAATTCTATTGCTATAAATTCATTTGGTGACATTAATAGTTACTTCACGGCTTTAAACAGTCAAGCCGAAAATTCGTTTTATTGTGTCTGGTCACACCGAGCAATTGATTCGTCGGACATCCACAATGTTGGTACGGTTCAACAAGGACATTCTGTTGATGACTCTGCTCGTGTTTTTAATTCACGCTATCTTCGTGATTCAAATCAGATTCAGCACTCAGCTTTCATAGCTTTTTGTGATAACTGTGAAAATTGTTTTGGGGCAGTAAACCAGGAGCGAAAAAATAATATTTTTTTCAATGAACAATTAACGCAAAGTGATTATCAGGCAAAAATATCAGAAATTAATTTAGGTTCTCGGAAGGTAGTAAGAAAATTCGAGAAGGAATTTGACCAGCTCCTTGAAAACAGTGTCTGGCCGGCCAGCATGAGTCATGATGCCGAGGATTGTGTTGGTGAATATTTGTTCAATGCACGCAGATGTCGATATTGTTTTCAATGTGTTAATGCCAGCCGGGACTTGTATTATTGCGGTTTTACAGCCAGCGATACTCACGATAACGCGTTTTGTTTAAGTGTGATCAACGTGTCCGGTTCTTACGCTTGTGTTGACGCTTTTGACTCACAAGCCTGTCAATTTTGTTATTCTGTTTGCGGATCACGCAAATTAGAATACTGCCTACAATGTATTGATTGTGAAAATTGTTTTGGGTGCGTCGGTCTGCGCAGAAAAAAGTTCTGTATATTTAACGAGCAGTATTCTGAAGATTCATATTGGCAGAAAGTTGATGAAATTAAGTTACAACTTTTCGAGCAAAGCGAATACGGTGAATTTTTTCCGCTTGCCATGTCTCCATGCTACTTTTTGCAATCAGGCGCGGCATTGTATTTTGGGGCCGGTGAAGAAGAAGCAAAGCAGTTGGGTGCGAAGTTGTATGACCCGGAATCCATGGGGGCGATTGGTGAAAAATTAAATGACGTTGTGGTTATTCGGAAAGCTTCCGAAATCCCCGATGATATTATGGATCTTGATCCTGAAGAATGGGCAGGTGTTCCGATTCTGGACGAAATATCATCACGGAGATTTAGTATGATCAGGCCGGAGATTGAACACTACCGAAGGCTAAAAATCGCTCCACCTGACCAACATCCGGTTTTTCGTATTCAAGCCATGATGCGCCGAGCTAACATTGCAGTATTTGAGGAAACAAAATGTGATAAGTGCGGAGATTTGATTACGGTAGCAAAAAATTTGGCATTTCCTAAGCGTAAAATATATTGTAAAAAGTGTTACTTCGCGCACATGGAAACTAGATGATATAATGTTTTATATGTACAGTACGAATTTCTTAGAGTTTTTTGAAGAGGAGATAAGTCCGAAGATTCACTCACGGAATCTTGGTGGCATGGTTTTACCCGGTGAAGTGGTGCGGTTTAGCTTCGATGAGTTTGGTTTTTGTGAACACAACATCTCAGATCAAACAGGAAAAACACCGTGGTATAGACAGTGAAAAGTATAAAGAATTATGTATAAAGTTTTATGGAGAAAATTGAGTTTACAACTGAAGACGGGGTTAAGATTGTTGGAGATTGGTATCCGGTAGAAAATCCCAAAGCCCATGCCTTACTTTTACACATGATGCCGGCTACAAAAGAAGCTTGGCGCGTATTTGCGACTGAAATGAGTGCTCGAAACATTGCGGCTTTGGCTATCGATGAGCGTGGGCATGGAGAGTCAACGAACGGGGGTGAGCTGGATTATATGAATTTTTCCGATGGAGAGCAACAGGCGAAAATTTTGGACGTGGAAACGGCTTTATCCTGGCTTAGCGAACACGGAGCAAAAAAATCGAGTACAATAGTGGTCGGTGGCTCGATTGGAGCTAATATTGCCATCGATACTTTAACTAAATATCCAAACATAAAGTTCGGAGTTGCTTTGTCGCCAGGACTGAATTATCGAGGCGTCAAAACTGACGAATTGATTGTAAAACTGAATCCGGGACAAAAGGTTCTGCTCGTGGCCAGTGACGACGATACTCATCGGTCTTTTGAAGGTATCAATGCCTTAGCAGAGCTTAATCCAGCCCAAACTGAAAAGTGGGAACGAACTGGAATTGGCCACGCTAATGACATGCTGGATAACGATCCAAGTTTAATTAAAGAAGTTGTGGATTGGATTGAAGATAAATTATGACGATACTACAAGCTTTAGTCCTTGGAGTGATTCAAGGAATCACAGAATTTTTACCTGTTTCGAGTTCAGGACACCTGATTTTAGTACCTGAACTTTTAGGCTGGCCCCTGCAAGACCTGGCGTTTGACGTAATGGTACACCTCGGAACACTCGTGGCGGTGATAATGGTATTGCGGCGAGACATTAAGAGGTTGTTTTTAGCGTTTTTATCACGTGAACGGACACCTGAGAGGTCTGTAGCCTGGATGATCCTGGTCGCAACTGTACCGGTGCTGGTAGTAGCGTATTTTGCGTCAGATATAATCGAAACTGTATTACGAGTTCCGGTCGTAGTGATTATCTCGCTCGTGCTTTGGGCAGTGGTGCTTGGAATTGCCGATTGGTTTGCTAAAAAGCATCCAGAAACGAATAAGCTCAAGAAGATTGGTTGGAAACAGGCCATGGCCATCGGATTCGCTCAAGTCATCGCACTGATTCCCGGAACTTCGCGTTCGGGCATCACAATCACAGCCGGACTTTTTGCAGGACTTAACCGAAAAACCGCAGCTCGATTTTCGTTTCTCCTGAGTGTTCCAGCAATTGCCGCCGCTGGCGCTAAATCAATGTATGATCTTTCAGAATCAGTTGGAGTACTCGATCCGATGCCTTTACTGGTTGGTTTTTTTGCGGCCATGATTTCAGGGGCCTTGGCCATCAAGTTTTTACTCGAGATTATAGCTCGAACTAATTTCATGGTATTTGTTTGGTACCGCTTGATTTTGGCTGCCGCCGCGATAGTTATTCTGTTCGTAATGTAGCGGAACCCTTCAGGGTTCCAACGTTGGAAGGCTAAAGCCTCCCGCTACATAATAATAAAACAGAGCCTCGAATGAAGCTCTGTTTTTTGATCTCTTTATTTATCGTCTTTTCCCATTCGCTCAAAGGCTCGAAGAACCTCAAGCGGCATAGCAAAGATTACTGTATTGCTCTGATCTGAACTCAAGTCGTTGATACTTGATAAAGTTCGCAGGTGCAACGCCCCCGTGCTTTCAGCAAGGGTGCGCGCGGCTTTGGCAAGGTTTTCAGAGGCGGCAACCTCACCCTCGGCTTTAATGATCACGGCACGGCGTTCACGTTCAGCCTCAGCTTGCTTAGCAATGGTTCGTTTCATTTCTTCTGGAAGGGTGATGTCTTTCAATTCCACATTCTCAACGTCAATTCCCCAAGGATCAGTCAGTTCGTCGACAATCTCTCTGATTCGTTTAGCAGCGGTGTCTCGGTTTGTGAGAAGTTCATCAAGGGTCAACTCACCAGCAATGTTTCGCATGGTGGTTTGTGCCAGCTGTGACACAGCCCAACGAAAGTTCTCGACTTCAATAATGGCTTTACCTGCGTCTTCGACTTTATAATAAATTACAGCGTTAATGCGAGCTGAAACATTATCTTGGGTAATAGCTTCCTGGTCAGGTACATCCACGGCCTTCACACGGATATCGACTTTCTTCATAGACTCAACAATCGGAATCACGATACGCCATCCCGGCTCTATAATCCCCACAAATTTACCTAAACGAAACTTAACTCCGCGTTGGTACTGGTTGATCTGTTTAATGCTGATCAAGAGAACAACCAGGATAAATATGATTAATGGTACAAAAAGTTCCATATTTTAGCATTTATTGATTAACAGACTAATCGTACCAGAGTTGGGCAAAAAAGGGCAGAGGGGCTTGCATTTTTGGCTAAAATATACTATTATCTCGATATTATGAGCAAAGACAAGCCCAAAGTTTTAGTTGGAATGAGCGGAGGGGTCGACTCAAGTGTGTCGGCTGCTTTGCTTTTGGAACATGGGTATGAGGTTATTGGTGCGTTTATGAAGAACTGGTCAGACTGTGCTTGGCGCGAAGATCGACGCGATGCTATGCGTGTGGCGGCCAAGCTTGGGATTGAGTTTTACACCTTCGACTTTGAACAAGCCTACCGAGACGAAGTTGTGGAATACATGTTTCGCGAATACGAAGCAGGGCGAACACCGAATCCGGATGTGATGTGCAACAAGAACATTAAGTTTGATAAGTTTTTGAAAAAAGCAGATGAGCTTGGTTGCGACTACATTGCTACAGGGCATTACGCACGACGTGACGGTGAAAAGATCTTGGCAGGAGTCGATAACAACAAAGACCAGACTTACTTTTTATGGGCGGTGCCACACGAGGCAATTAAACGAGCCTTGTTTCCGGTCGGTGAGATGACAAAGCCGGAAGTTCGGGCAAAGGCTGAAGGGCTTGGGCTTTCAACCGCTAAGAAGAAAGACTCGCAGGGAATCTGCTTTATTGGTGAAGTGGATGTGATGGAGTTTTTAAAAGAACGAATAAAACCGGATCCGGGTCCGATTCTCGACACAGAAGGCAGAAAATTAGGTGAACACGAAGGATTGGCTTACTACACACTCGGACAGCGTCACGGGCTTGATGTTGGAGGCGGAACCCCGTACTATGTAGTAGCCAAGCGACCAGAGACTAAAGAGCTGGTTGTCAGCTCGAATTATCACCCTAAACTTTATGAAGGAGAGCTCGAGGCTACAGAATTGAACTGGTTCGTGGAACCCGAGAGCGAGTTTGATTGTTCGGCCCGAATCCGTTACCGACAACCGTTACAAAAGTGTCATGTTGAACTATCGGATTCAGTCGCACGAGTTCAATTCGAAGACCACCAACGCGCCGTAACCCCCGGCCAATCAATTGTTTTCTATGATGGCGAGCAAATGTTGGGCGGAGGGATTATTTATTAAACAAAATATGTCGATTAATACAGTATTGAATAAATCATGGCCAATTCTTATTGTCTTGGCGATTGTTGGATATATTTTTGTTTTTCGAATTTCAAATGATCAGGAAATCAACACGGATCCAACTACTGACTTTCACGCTTATGCAGAATCCTGTATTGATATAGTGAGTCAGGTTTTTGGTGAGAATTTAGCTTATGACGAAGAATCAATCAGAAAACTTGATTCAATTATCGATGAAGGTTGGGTGACTCCAACTGAAGTTGATGAAACAACCATTGATTCATTTGGCGCCTTTTTAGGTGAAGCTACCATTGCAGTAAACGGGGGTAAATGGGTTGAAACTAAAAATGGGTGGGTGGTTGAATTAAATGGTATACAATTTCAACCTTTTAATTTGGTTGAACAAAGATTTACACAAGGTGGCTCAAACCCGATCATCCTAGGTTACTTCATGTTTCAAGTTAAGGCTACTGGTATCGACTCCGACGGCGACGAATATCCTTACGAGATGAAATAACTATGAACCAAGATAAAATCCGAAATTTTTGTATCATTGCGCATATTGATCACGGGAAGTCAACGCTCGCTGACCGGATGCTTGAGTTAACCGGAACGGTAGAGTCTCGCAAGATGAAAAAGCAGTTGCTTGATAGCATGGAACTGGAGCAAGAAAAAGGGATCACTATTAAGCTGGCTCCGGCTCGGATGTCTTGGAAGGATACTACTTTGAATTTAATCGACACTCCGGGGCATGTGGACTTTAATTACGAGGTCTCACGCTCGCTCGCGGCCGTGGACGGAGCAATTTTGCTCGTCGATGCAACTCAAGGGGTGCAGGCTCAAACTATCGGAAACCTGTACTTAGCCCTTGAGCAGAACCTGACTATTGTACCAGTCTTGAACAAGATCGATCTTCCAGCGGCCGACGTACCCACCAGAACTAAGGAAATTTGTGATCTTATCGGATGTAATGAATCCGAGGTTTTGACTGTGTCAGCCAAGACCGGTGAAGGGGTTGAAGCGTTGCTCGACGCTGTTGTGGAGCGAATTCCGGCTCCAAGTGGCAATCCGGATGCTCCAACTCGGGCTTTGGTTTTTGATTCTTTTTATGATGAATTTAAAGGTGTGGTCGCTTATGTAGAAATGGTGGATGGATCAATCAAGAAAGGTGAAAAGTATAAGATGATGGCTACTCTTGAAGAGGACGAGGTTTTAGAGGTAGGTGCGCTAACACCTGGGTTCACACCAACGGACGAACTTGCAACTGGGCAAATTGGATACGTGGTGACCGGACAAAAGGATTTGGAAGGGGTGCGTGTTGGTGACACTATGACCAAGATTGTTGAAGGTAAGAAAAAGGCTGAGGCCTTGCCAGGGTACCAGGAAGTGAAGCCCATGGTCTTTGCAGGAATTTTTCCAAAAGAGGGAAGTGAGTATAACCGATTACGTGACGCAGTAGGCAAACTCAAGCTTCAGGATGCGGCTCTAACCTACGAACCAGAACAAAGTTCGGCTCTTGGATATGGTTTGCGATGTGGGTTCCTTGGAATGTTGCACTTAGAAATCATCAAGGAGCGATTAGCTCGCGAATTCAACCTCGAGCTTGTGGTAACAGTTCCGTCTGTGGCGTATCACGTTACCAAGACCGGGGGCGAGGTCATTACGACCAAGAGTGCGCTTGACCTGCCGGACGCTGGGCATATCGACAAGATTGAAGAGCCATGGGTAGTGGCTGATATTGTGGTGCCAAAGGACTACGTGGGTTCTGTGATGCAGCTTTGCACTGAACGCCGCGCGATTTATAAGAATACCGAATACTTGGAAGGTGAGCGGGCCATCCTTCACTATGAAATGCCACTTGCTGCCATCATCATTGATTTTTATGACAAACTAAAAACCCTGACCGCGGGTTATGGCTCGCTTAACTACGAGGTCAAGGATTACCGACCGGCTGACGTGGTACGAATGGATATCTTAGTAGCTGAGGAGCCAGTTGAGGCATTGTCGACTTTGGTGTACCGAGACGAAGCTCACCCGGTTGGAAAATCAATCGTTAAGTCACTTAAAGATTCGATTCCGAAGCAAATGTTCGTGATCAAACTCCAAGCCGCCGTCGGTGGCACCATCGTCGCTTCTGAACGAATCAGCGCGATGCGCAAAGACGTGACCGCTAAGCTCTACGGTGGAGACGTCACCCGAAAACGAAAGCTATTAGAAAAACAGAAAAAGGGTAAAGCCAAAATGATGGCTATGGGTAAAGGAAAAGTCGATATCCCTACGGATGCATACTTGAAGGTGTTGAAGAGATAGAAATATGAATGAGGTAACATCAAGTTTGACCGGTGTGGTGATTGGAGGGATAATTGGGATAATCAGTGTATTGGTCTCAGATATCTTTCAGTTAAGATAATGGAAGATTAACATGAAGATGAAAGAGCTTAAGGAAAGACGTGTCCGTCTTTCATAAAAGACAGAAAAGATTGAAAAGAAATTAGGAAATTTCATGAAGAACAATAGGTATGAGCTTACGCCAATGATGGATCTGCTTTTTGATTTTCCAGAAAATGTATAAAATCCATTGATGATGAAATTAATAATGAAATAGATCAAGTTTTAATAATTAACAGACCCAATCTTCGACAAAATATCGCGATCGCGAAAAAGTGTCGAAAATGAAACCACCAAACCAAGTACGACCGGACTAGTAATGGTGGTGGGTGGTAATATTTAGATTTAGCCACAAATGATTTTCTTGGTTAACGAGATAAAAAATAACTTATGCTAAAAGCCGTAATATTTGATTTCGATGGAGTGCTTGGTGATACGTACCAGATTAATTTTGATGTCACTAAAGAGCTTGTGAACGGGGTGAAGGAACAGGACTTTATTGATCACCACAAGGGAAATGTTTTTGCTGAACCAAAAGTTAATTATGATCCTGACAGTATTGATGAATTTTTTGCTCGGCAAAAAGACAACTTTACGGCTGATCACTTGTTTCCTTTGTCAGAAGTCTTAAAAGAACTCGCGGACAAGTATCAATTGTTTGTGATCTCGAGTACGTACGACGACAATATTGATCACTTCTTGGCTTTGAAAGATTACGATCAATACTTTACTAAGGTGTTGGGCTCACAAACCCATCGTTCCAAAGCCCACAAGTTTCAAATGGTTTTTGATGGATATAATTTAAAACCGGAAGAATGTTTGTTTGTGACCGATACAAGCGGAGACATTATTGAGGCCAGGGGTGTCGGAGTTCGGGCAATTGGTGTAACCTGGGGGTATCACTCGGAAGAGTTATTACGCGATCAAAACCCTGTCGCCATTGTCCATGACCCGTCCGAGTTGTTAAAACAAATCTATGAATTTTAGAGCCCGAAATAAAATAATGAAAAAAATCTGGACGGTTTTGGTGATCATCTTGGTCTTTAGCATGTTGTTTTTTACTGTGGGTATGGCGTTTTGATCTTGCGAAAGAGAAAGAATAAAGGCCGGAGGATAAAGTTATCAGATACTCTATACTTAATCCTTTATACTTTTTCGTAAGAATCAAAACATGTCGAAACGTTGGGTTGTAGCGGAGGAAATGCCACAAGAACATAAGGACAAGTTCCCGGAAATAAATGCGGCTATTTTGCAATTGCTTTGGAACCGTGGGATCAAGACTCAAGAAGAGATTGATGTCTTTTTGGGACCGGACTATTCGCGCGACATTCATGACCCGGCCGAGTTTAAGAATATGAAGGCCGCGGTAGCGAGACTGTTTGAGGCGATTGAATCGGGTCAGGTTATTACCGTGCATGGGGATTATGACGCGGATGGAGTTTGTGGTTCAGCAGTTTTGTTTACCACGATTAAGGAGATCGGGGACAAGCTTGGATATGACTCGAGTAATCTGAACGTCTACATTCCGCACCGTGAGCAGGAAGGGTATGGGTTGTTTGTAGAGACAGTCGATCACCTAAAAAATGTTCATAAAACAAATCTAATCGTAACGGTCGACTGTGGGATTTCAAACTTCGAAACGATTGCTCACGCCAAGGAAAACGGGATCGACACTATTGTCTGCGATCACCACGATGTTCCGGAAACTCCACCGGACGCTATAATAATCCATCCAAAAATGCCGGATGAAACTTATCCGAACAAGGATTTGGCCGGAACCGGAGTAGCTTTTAAGTTTGCCTGCGGCTTGCTCGACGAGGCTCGGGCGCGTGGACTCGATTTTCCAGAGGGACACGAAAAATGGTTGCTCGATTTAGTAGCGATTGCGACCGTGACAGACGTCATGAAATTGACCGGTGAAAACCGAACGCTGGAAAAATTTGGCTTACTCGTTTTGAATAAGACCCGCCGTCCAGGACTTAAGGCTTTGTTCGAGATTGCGAATATTAGTGATAAAACGCTTGAGACTTGGAACATTGGGTGGCAGATTGGGCCGCGACTGAACGCTGCTGGACGTGTTGATCACGCAACGTATGCGTTTGAACTGCTGGTCTGTGAAGACAACGAAGAGGCTCAAACCATGGCTGAAGAATTAAACGCGAAAAATCAGAAACGGCAAAAGATGTCAGAGAAAATGTATTATGAAGCTGTGGATCAGATTGGTGAGGTGGATGATCAGAAAATATTATTTGCGATTGGGCAAGGGTGGCCGGCCGGAATCGTGGGGCTTGTGGCTGGAAAGCTTTGCAACGAGCACTACCGCCCAACGTTTGTGATTAGTGAACTTGAGGATGGATTTGTGGCCTCTGGTAGAAGCATTGAAGAGTTTAACGTGACGGAGGCTATGCAACAGACAGCCGAGTACCTGGACCGGTTCGGTGGACACCCGCAAGCCTGTGGATTTTCGACTTCAACGCGAGAAAAACTAGATAAAGCAATCGAAATTATGACCGAATTCGCGGAACAAAAGCTCGCGGAGGTAACACTTGAGCCCACTCAAAAGATCGACGCTCAAATCAGTTTTGATGAAATAGATTGGAATCTTGTAGAGAAATTGGAAAACTTTCGTCCGTTTGGTCAAGGAAATGAAAAACCTTTATTTACAACAGAAAAGTTGCAGGTGATCGCCACAGAAACCATGGGAAGCGAAGGTCAGCACTTACGTCTGACGGCAAATCCGCAAAAAGGTGGTAAAATATGTAAGATGGTTGGTTTCCGGTTTGGAGAATGGGCTGAAAAATTAAATCTTAGCGACTTAGTCGACATTGTTTATGAAATCGGCATTAACGAGTGGAACGGAAGTCGTGAGATCCAGCTGCGGATCGTGGATCTGAAAATGTCAAATGATAAATGATAAATGTCAAAATATGGATTACGATAAACTGACAATATTTTCTGATGGCGGAGCGCGGGGAAACCCGGGTCCGGCCGGAGCTGGGGTAGTAATTAAAAATGACGGGGAAGTGGTAGATGAAATTAGCGAATACCTTGGTGAAACAACCAATAATCAGGCTGAGTACACAGCTATTTTGATGGGGCTGGAACGGGCTCACGAGCTTGGAGCCCGCGAAATAGAATCGATTATGGATTCGGAGCTAGCATGTAAACAGCTAAACGGTGAGTACAAGGTCAAAGATCCAGACCTGGCAAAAATCTTTATCAAAGTCTGGAACCTAACTCATGGGTTCGACAAGGTGACATTTCGTCATGTCAAACGTGAGTTTAACAAAGAAGCAGACGCGCTTGTGAACAAAGCGATCGACGCAAACACCTAAAAAGTGCTATAATTATAGTCACTATGGCCTTATTTGGAGGTTCAACAAAAAAAGGATATATCGGGGTCGATATCGGAGCCGGAAATATTAAGTTAGTTGAATTGGTGCTTGAAAAAGGTCAGCAAAGGGTTATGACTTATGGCTATACTGAACAACCGGACGAAGCCAAATCTGATAGACCACTGATCGATGATCAGAAAAAAGCCACTGATCTAATTTCGAAAGTATGCAAAAAATCCGGAGTAGAAAGTGTGAAAGTGGTTTCAGCCCTGCCGCTTTCGAAGGTTTTTTCCGCTGTGATCCGGGTGCCTCGCGTAAAAGAAGAAAAAGATTTAAAGCCATTAATTGAGGCTCAAGCCCGCAAATTAGTACCATTACCGCTAGAGGAAATGATCTTGGATTCAAAGCTGATTGATGAATTGAAGAAACCGTCACCAGAAAAAGGAAAAAGGAAAAAGGAAAAAGTACCAGAAAAAAAGCCGTTAATTGGTGAAAGAAAAGATCAGGAATATATTAGAGTACTGATTACCGGAGCGGCTAAGTCGCTGGTTCAAAAGTACGTGCAAATTTTCAAGTCAGCCAAGTTGGAGCTAGTCGCTTTGGAAACGGAATCCTTTGCACTCATTAGATCATTGGTTGGTAAAGATAAGTCCCGAATTTTAATCATTGATCTTGGAGCAACTCGCTCTAATCTCACTGTGGTTGAAAAAGGAATCCCGTTTTTGACTCGCAGTGTGAACGTGGGCGGAGACATGATCACCAGGCGCATTGCTGATCAAATGGGGGTTGATTTTGAAGAAGCAGAACAGATCAAGTATGACCTTGGTGGGGACAGTGGGGATTCAATCCCAATAATTGAAGATACTTTGAAACCAATTTTAAACGAGATTCAGTACACTTTTGAACAGTACGCCAAACAGGAATCTTCAGAAGGGAAAAAAGTAGAAAAAATAATTTTAACCGGCGGTTCAGCTCATTTGCCGGGACTAACCAATCTGATCGCCAATAACACCAACATTAACACCTACGTTGGTGATCCATGGGCCCGCACTGTTTACCCAACTGATTTACGACCGATGTTGGATGAGATCGGTCCCAGAATGTCAGTAGCTGTAGGGTTGGCTATGCGTGATAACTCGTAAGTATGTCTGATAAACCAACGGTTTTAATTATTGAGGAAGACGGGTATTTAGCCGGAATTTACGCACGCAAACTGGAAATGGAACACTGCAAAGTAAGAGTGGTGGAAGGTCTTGATGAGGCCAGAAAAAAACTTAAAAACCTGGTTCCGTCAGCTATCATTTTAGATGTAGCTATTGAAAATAGAACCGGTTTTGATTTCATAGAGGAACTAAAGGGAATGAATAATCTAAAAGCTGTCCCAATTGTCGTTATTACTCAACTTGGTGACAAAAATAGTGTAAAATTAGCTTTAGAGAGAGGGGCAACCGATTACTTAATCAAAGGACATTTTGTGCCGTCAGAGGCGGCTCGAAAGATAAAACGAATTGTTTATGAATCTAAAGAAAAATAATTTGGGTATCTCAAAGGTTGAATTATTAGTTGTCTTAGCCGTGATTGCATTGGTAGGTGTTTTAGCGGCAGTGATGGTGAATTCAGCCCGAGAAAGATCTCGAGACTATAAACGCCTGAATGACATCAATGAGATTCAAATTGCTCTGGAGCAACATTTTAACGAAAAGAATGAATATCCAGGTGGAGAATTTTTGCCTCTGGGTGATGCCGGGCAAAGTGCTTGTCTTTCGAGTGAAGGCTTTCAGGGAAATTGTTCCGGAGACCCGATAGTGTTTATGTCTTTAGTTCCTTCGCTTTATGACAAGGGGTTGCAGGACTTAAGCCAATGTGGAAACCCGGCTCGTACCGCCTACTGTTATACGGTTTTAAGTGATGGCCAGAGTTACGCGGTTAGTTTGGAGTTTGAACGAGACATTCCGGAACGAGGAATACAAAAAGGAATTAATTGTGCAATTCCGACCGGAATTCGTGCCGGCGCCTGTTTTCAGGAACAGTAATTGAATTATAAGCCTAAAATTGGTAAAATAACGCCATATGTTTATGGCGTTATTATTTATGGTTTTGGGTCTCGGGGTAGGCAGTTTTTTGAATGTCGTGATTTCACGCACCTATGAACCCTTGGACAAAAAATCACGTCGCTCTATTTGTCGACACTGCCAACAACCAATTGCCTGGTTTGATTTAATCCCTGTGGCCAGCTGGATTATTCTGCGAGCCAAGTGCCGGAAGTGCAGAAACAAGATCAGTCTTCAGTATCCGGCAGTAGAGCTGGCGACTGCAGTCTTGTTTGTGGCTGTCTTTGCGCACTACTGGTATGGCTGGTTTCTATTTTCACCGGTTAGCCCAGAACTAATTCTTTGGCTGATCATTCGAGATTGTATTTTTGTCTCTTTTTTGATTTTGATTTTTGTTTATGACTTGCGTTATCAGATTATTCCGGATCGGTTCAGTGTTTCGGCTATGTTCGTGGCTTTGTTGATAAACCTGGCTCTTGGCTTTCCGCCCAGCTTATTGCTGTATGGAGCAGCCGTACTTGGCATCTTTTTTTTAATGCAATTTATGGTTTCTAAGGGACGCTGGATTGGGGGCGGGGATATTCGACTAGGTGTTGTGATTGGATTAATGCTGGGACTTTGGAACGGATTGGCCACACTCTTTTTTGCCTATATAGCAGGTGCCATCTTCTCAATCGGTCTCATTTTAGCCAAAAAAGTCAACATGCAAACTAAAATCGCCTTTGGCACATTTTTGTCTGGTGCGGCCATAGCCATGCTTTTCTTTGGTGAGCACGTGATTGAATACTATTTGAGCGCATTTCATTTATGAATTTAAAAGAAGCCAAAGACCGCGTTGTAAAATTACGAGACACCATTGCCAAGGAACGCTACAACTATCATGTTTTAGACAAACAAACCATGTCTGATCCGGCTTTGGATTCTTTAAAACACGAACTGTATGAACTTGAACAAGAATACCCAGAACTAATCACCTCGGATTCGCCAACGCAACGTGTAGGAGGACAACCCTTGGATAAATTCGAAAAGGTGCGTCACAGTGAACGCATGCTGTCTATGGAAGACGTTTTTTCTGAAGACGAATTTCAGGCTTGGTATGAGCGGATTGGAAAATTGCTTGACCAACCCCGGTTTACAGTTTTTTGCATGGTAAAACTTGATGGATTAGCGATCACTCTCACTTATCAAGACGGAATTTTGGTTCAAGCTGCCACCAGAGGTGATGGTGTTGTTGGGGAAAATATCACCTCAAATATTAAAACGATTGAATCTATCCCTTTACGACTTCGAGATTCCAAGTCAGCTCAAAAAGCACTGAAAGGGACGTTCGAGGTTCGGGGTGAGGTGTACTTTCCGGTTGATGAATTTAAAAAATATAATCAACAGCTAAAAAAACAGGGGAAAAAAGAATTCGCGAACCCGCGAAATGCCGCGGCCGGGACTGTTCGACAACTTGATCCGCGTATTACAGCCGAACGAAAACTTTCGTTTTTAGCGTGGGATATTGTGACTGACATTGGCCAAAAAACCCATGATAATGAATGGAAAATTCTTCACCAGCTCGGTTTTAAAGTTAGCCCGGAATTTCAGGTTACTAAAAGTGTTGGTGAAGTAAAAGACTACTGGAATAAAATGCAGGACAAACGTGAAAACATGAATTATTGGATTGATGGAACCGTAATTCGGGTTAATAATAATCAGCAGTTTGCCAAGCTTGGTGTTGTTGGAAAAACGCCTCGCGGGCTCGTGGCCTGGAAATTTCCAGCCGAAGAAGCCACGACCGTGGTTGAAGACGTGGAATGGTTTGTTGGGCGAACCGGAGCTTTGACCCCGGTGGCCATTGTAAAACCGACCTGGATTGGCGGCACCACGGTAAAGCACGCTTCTTTGCATAATGCGGATGAGATCAAACGCTTAGATCTTCGGATCGGAGATACTGTGATTCTGGTCAAGGCTGGGGAAATAATACCCAAAGTTGTACGGGTGTTAAATGAGATGCGTCCAAGCAACGTTAGGCGGATTGAACCACCGCGTCATTGCCCTGTTTGTGGATCAGAAACGAAGCGCAAAGAAGGTGAGGTGGCAACCTACTGTACCAACGATGACTGTCCGGCCAAGGATCAGGGTCGTATTTTGCACGCTGTCAGAGCCTTCGAAATTGATGGTCTGGGGGATTCTATTGTGGCCCAATTGCTTGAAGCAGGACTTATTCAATCAGCTCCGGATCTTTTCACCCTTAAACCTGAAGAACTGCTAGAACTCGAAGGTTTTGCCAAGGTGTCAGCCACAAAACTAAAAAAAGCCATTGCAGATAAAAAAACTATTCCGCTTGATCGCTTTTTGGTTGCCCTGGGAATTCGTCACGTGGGCGAACAAACCGCTCGGGATATTGCAGATCATTTCGGTTCTTTAGATAGAATAATTTCAGCTAAAGCTGAAGACCTCAACACTATCCCCGGCATCGGAAATGTGGTTGCAGAGAGCTTACACAGCTTTTTCTCATCAGAAACAAATCAAGATCTGATCGAAGATTATAAAAAGCACGGCGTAAAGGTAGGGTCCACGAAAACCGGACAAACCAAACCACTCTCTGGCCAAAGCTTTGTTTTTACCGGTTCAATGAAAACCATGAGTCGAGATGAGGCCAAGCAAAGAGTGAGGGATTTAGGTGCCAGAACGCCCGGGTCAGTAAGTAAAGAAACAACCTACTTAGTGGTTGGAGAGAAACCGGGCTCAAAACTTGCAAAAGCAAAAAAAGTGGGTGTAAGTGTGTTGTCAGAAGATGATTTTTTAGCTATCCTTAACTAACATGAAACTTACCAGAGACCACATCGATCACATGGCTGATCTGGCTAAATTACAGATCACAGATGAAGAAGCTCGGCTTTATCAAAAACAGCTGGGAGAGATTTTGGATTATATTGAAAAGATCGAAAAGTTAAAATTATCGGCTGATGCTCCACAGATGGCACATGCTGATGATGGCGTGAATGTACTTCGAGAAGACACGGTTGCTGCAAGCAGTCAAGCAACCGTCGATGCAATTTGTAATTCGTTTCCTGCTAAAGAGGGCAAACTTTTAAGTTCACCGAACGTATTCGGTAATTCGGAATAATGGACAACCTAAATCTATCAATTTTTGAAATCAGAAGACTATTGACCGAAAAAAAGATCACTTCGGTTGAATTGTTGCAGGGCTATTTAAATTTGATCAAACGACGTGACGAGTCAATTCACGCTTTTTTAGAAGTTTTTGATGATGCCTTGGAAGAAGCTCATAAATGGGATGAAAAACGTTCTAAGGGCGAAAGTTTGCCTCCTCTGGCCGGAATTCCCATTGCCTTAAAGGACAATATTCTGGTGAGGGGGAAAATTGCTAGTGCCGGATCAAAAATTTTGGAAAATTATCGTGCCACTTATAGTGCCACCGTAGTGGATCGACTTAAGGCGGCCGGAGCAATTATTATTGGTCGAACCAACTGTGACGAGTTCGCCATGGGATCATCTTGTGAAAACTCTGCTCACGGAAACACGTATAATCCATGGAATACAAAACGAGTCCCCGGGGGGAGCTCTGGTGGGTCTGCTGCGGTTGTGGCAGCCGGGTTTGTACCGGCGGCGCTCGGTTCTGATACTGGTGGCTCTATTCGCCAACCAGCCTCGCTTTGTGGTGTAGTTGGGCTAAAACCAACCTATGGACGTGTTTCTCGAAATGGATTAATTGCTCTTGCGTCAAGCCTAGATCAAATCGGCCCTTTTGCACGAACTGTTGAGGATGCGGCTTTAATTTTAAAAACCATTGAGGGACCTGACCCAAAAGACGCCACTAGTTCACCCGACATAAAAACAACCGTGGCTGAACTTATAAATAGTGATATCAACGGAGTTAAAATCGGTTTACCAAAAGAATACTTTGCAAAAGGTTTAGATAACAAGATCAAGGGACAAATCAATCTAGTTATCCAACTCCTTGAGTCCAAGGGTGCCGTTTTTAAAGAGGTGGAACTACCACACACAGATTATTCTTTAGCCGCGTATTACATTGTCATGCCTTCAGAGGCCAGCTCAAACTTGGCTCGCTTTGATGGAATTCGGTATGGAAAGAGTGAGCGTAGTGAAAATTTGGATGAGCTTTATAAACGAACCCGCGGACAAGGTTTTGGAGCCGAGGTTAAACGCCGAATTATGCTTGGTACCTACGCCCTATCAAGTGGTTACTATGACGCATACTACAAAAAAGCTCTGCAGGTCCGCGCAAAAATCCGTGAAGATTTTGATCAGGTCTTTAATCAGGTTGATTGTTTGCTTACCCCAACCTCGCCAACGGTAGCCTGGGAAATAGGTGCTAAGGTTGACGACCCGTTGGAAATGTATCTGTCTGATATTTACACCATTTCCTTAAACTTGGCCGGTCTACCCGGAATATCCATTCCGTGTGGTTTTGTCAATAATCTACCGGTCGGATTTCAATTAATCGGACAGGCTTTTGATGAATATACTTTGTTTAGGGTAGGGAAGGCCTACCAAGAAGAAACTGACTGGCACAAAACTTCTCCGAACTTTACATAGTATGCCCTTGTTTTTGTTTTCTAAATTAAAAACAAGAATTGCCATCCAGATCATTTTCTGGATTTTTGTGGTTTTAACTATCTTGTTGGCCTTTGAACTGATCGACATCCGAGCCCATGACGATGAATGGTTTTTAGCTTGGTTAATGGGGATATCGGCTATATTATTGTTTTTACCCTGGCTCATATTCAAAATTCCGAGCTTAAAACGTCGTGCCACAGAACCATTACTGGCTTTAATCGAACTATTGCTGGCCGGGGCCATGTGTTTATCCTGGATTGGATCTTTCGGGCCATACCGGTGGGGAATTGGTTATGATTCTTTTGTTCACTATACTGCCTCATTATTCGCGGCTATCGGCTTTGTTACCCTTGTTTATACGCTTAAACCGACCCTGAAAAGTAATTGGGCGGTGGTTGTGGTCATTGCGATTGTTTTAAGTTTTTTGACCGGAATTGGCAATGAAGCTTTTGAATACTATGGGGATATTATTTGGGGGACAGAAATGTACGGTGAGGCTGGTCAACCTAATGATACCGTCATTGATTACGCTTTTGATGCTACAGGAGCAACGCTTGGGGTAATTTTGTCCATTCGATACCGAAACGAAATATTTAAACTCATAAAAATATGATTCCTTACCTTGAAATACACACTATTCCGCTCGGTCCGATTAATTTGCAATTTTGGGGTACCATGGTTGCCCTTGGTTTTGTATTTGGAACCTACGCGTCAGTCAACTACGCAAAATCGATCGGTCTTCAAGAAAAAAGGCTCTGGGACGCGCTGGTTTGGGTGTTGCTTGGTGCTGTAGTCATGAGTCGTGTGTTCCATGTCTTGTTTTATGAGCTTGGTTATTATTTAGAACATCCTTGGTTGGCCCTGGCTCCATGGGAAAGTGGTTTTTCTGTTATTGGTGGTTTTGTTGGAGCGGTTCTTCTTGGATGGCTCTACCTGAAAATTAACAAACTTGATTTTTGGAAGTATTTTAGTGCTGGAGTTTTTGGCCTCCCGCTCGGCCTGTTTATTGGTCGGATTGGCTGTGCTTTTATTCACGACCACCCGGGAACAGAAACAAGTTTTTTCCTTGGAATTCAATATCCGGACGGTATCATCCGACACGATCACGGTCTTTACTTGTCCCTGAACGGCTTGATTTTATTCCTAGTTTTCGTGTTGTTAAGAAGGTATAAAGTGAGTCCCACCACTTACCCGATCGTCTTTCTAATCTGGTACGGTCTGGCTCGATTTGTGCTTGATTTTACTCGTGCGGTTGACGTAAAATACCTTGGCTTAACCCCGGCACAATACTCCGCAATCGGCATGATTATTCTTGGTTTATTCCTTGCCTATAAATTCAAAACAACAAATTTGCCTGAGCGAGATACGTATGATAAGCTCAAACTTCAATAATTAAACACACCTTATGGATAACAACGATTTTTTTAACGGCTCTCCCAAAACCATGTTTTTCAGTGGTTTTATTTCAGGAGTTGCTGTCTTAGCCATTGTGGCCGCAGTATTTTTCGCCAACATGGCCATGAATGACGGTTCTGCCACTGCCGCAAACGAGGAAGAAACAGATTCCTTAGTTCAGGACGATGAAGCTGATGAACCAGCACCTGCTGAAGCGCCAAGTGGCCAATTACCTCCTGTGACCAGTGATGACCACATTCTCGGTGACGTTTCTACAGCCAAAGTGATTTTGGTTGAATATTCTGATTTTCAATGTCCTTACTGTACTGGCCACCAAGACACTCTTAAAAGTATAATTGATGAGTACGGAAATGATGTAGCGCTTGTGTTCCGACATTTCCCGCTGTCTTTTCACCCAGAAGCCGTACCAGCGGCCGTAGCTAGCGAGTGTGCGGCAGAACAAGGAAAGTTTTGGGACTATCATGATGAACTGTTTGCTAACTCTGGCGACTTGGGTGATGACTCGTACGAAGAAATCGCAAACGATATTGGACTGAACGTGAATGATTTTCTGGATTGTTATGAATCAGGCAGGTACGAAGATGAAATTGCCGCTGAAATGGCAGGCGGAACATCAGCCGGTGTAACCGGAACCCCGGCAACCTACGTTAACGGAACAAAAGTGTCCGGGGCTGTACCTTTGGCTACGTTTCAAGGTATAATAGAAGAAGAGTTATAAATCCAGTCTTACTGGATAAACTCGCCTCCAGTGACATTTCACTGGGGATCGCTTAGGAAGGCAGGGGACCGAAGGGCCTCTGTTTTCCTTTTTGAGAATATTTGCTATTGTAAAAGTAGCTTCACGCGTTCGATTATTATTTGAGCTAAACATGATTATCGAGCTTGGAACCGCTATTACCGTGGTAATAGCGCGAGAGCTCCGCGGCTGAACCGGGCCTAAAAAGCTTTATCCGGAGCGCTGGGTATAGCTGATTACGCTTGGTGCCTCAAACTTTTTGAGGCCGCCCGACTGACTATAATTAGTCAATCAAGTGTCGAGCCGCGTGGAGCTTTAAAAGCCCGCCAGGGATATACCTTGACGGGCTTTTTGTTTATTGTGGATAACCTTAAATGACGCTCCAAACAACTATTGTTACCGCAAGAATCAGCACCAACCAGCCAACGGTCATAAAAAACATCTTCAACGCTTCTTGTTTTTTCTTTTCAAGATAAAGCAAGATTGGCTTTCCTAAAATCAACGCTCCGGTGATACAGGCAGAAACAACGAATAGTACCAGCATAACAAGCGCAGCAGCTATTTCGTTTTCTTCAATAAAAATATACTGCATTGAGTTCATGAGCATCACCACAAAAAATATGTAAATGTAAACAGATGCCGCATGAATCAAAGACATGATTGTCAGATTATTTGTTTTCATAGTTTTTCTTTTAAACATATTATTTGTATTTTACATCTTTTTCCTGCACTTGTACCAGAATAATTCTGGCGGAGGGTATGGGATTCGAACCCATGGTGCCTTTCGACACACACGCTTTCCAAGCGTGCACCATCGGCCTCTCGGTCAACCCTCCGCGTGAGCGTCATCTTAGCTTAATTAGGCTAATATGGCAACCAATCATCACGCAGACAATCACTGGTGCATTGCGCAACATCAGATGGTGGTTCCGGATCAAACCGACACGGCAAAATCATATTGTAATCCACAAAACCGCCCGCTGTTTCATAACAGAGCGTTTCAAACTCTGTTTGTTCCGCCACCACCATAGGCGGCATAGAGCCACACATCATCCAACACTCAAACGCGTCATAATATCCATAGTCACAATCTGATACAGAATAATCCCAACCAGTGGTTTCATCGAAATATGTGCTAACCGAACAAGTGTATTCAGGCTCCGGTTCCGGCTCTGGATCTGGTTCAGGTGCTGGTTCTTGCTCTTCATCTTCCGGAATATCTTCATCTTCTTCATCAGCTTGATCCGACTCATTATCCCCTGACGGTTTAGTTTCTGGCTCTTCAGGTATTTCCGGTTCAGGTGCTGGTTCTTCCGACTCTTCTTGTTCAGGCAGGTCACTAGTTGACTCGCCACTTTCATCAGTACCAACCTGACTCTGCTGGCTCTGTTCACTCTGTTCACTCTCGGCTCCCTGTATAGGGTCAACCGTATTGTCGGACACTGTTGTTTCCTCTTCATCACCATCCGTTTCCGTCTCATCACCCGTGGTGGTGTCAGTGGTTTGAGTGGCTGGTTTTGAACAATCGACTGGCTCTGGGGCTTTGTTTGGGTCTTCCTTACTTGCTTCATCATCTTCACCTAATTCATACAGCTTCTTGTAAGCCTCTTCAATGTTTCCGTCATTAATAAGATTACAGATATCTTGACTGCCGATAAGTTCAACACAACTGCGGCCGTTATTATTCAAAAGATTCTGAAGTCGCTTCAATTTTTCCGGGTCAGGATTACAAATATCCATGTCTGCCATGGCTTGAAGAACTAAACGTTGAGCTCGGTATTGAACGTATCCTTTAGGAGCAAAGCCAGTAAAAAGACCTGATCCGCCACCTGAAACATTCGTATAAGTGTCGGCAAAAATTCTCCAGTTGGCCATTTCAGCTAATCCGGCTTTATTAAGAGCATGTTTCATCCACTCCTTGGCTTTGACTCGAAGCTTTTCACGAACTTCCTTGATGTTATCGGTTGAAAACCAAACCCCTTCACCGGACGCATTTTTCCCTGCCATTAAGATGACATACAAGCTCCGCATTTTGAGGAAAGTGTCAGCAGACCCGCTCGATGGATCAATAGCGTCCAATAATTTATGTTTTAAAACATCGCCCCGTTTTTTGAACTCCGCCATCATTCGCTCTCGACACTCGTGCTCAGCATAACTGATTCCATACTCATTGTTGCAATACCACATCATCATGGAACGCAATTTAATCAGATCGGAAATGTTGTTGGCATTAGCAAAAGCCTCTTTGAGCGCGTTCTCGACTTCAGCCGCACTTGGTCCTTCTTCGCTTTTCTTTTTGGCTTCATGGTGTTCCAACACCTTCTTTCCTGCTTCGCGGATTTTTTCATTTCCAACTTGTTCGGCCGCCTGTTCGGGATCTTCCTTTGTGAACAGATTAACAACTGCATCGATCACTTTTCCAAGCCACCCTTTTTGCTGACCAGCAGCCTGTCCACCACCAACAGCCGGAGCATTGGGTCGGAAAATGCGATTAAACCAATTTTTTATTCCATTCCAAAGACCTTTTTCCTGATATTCATAGACCAGGTCTTCATCATCGCAATACCAACACAGGTCGTCCCTTAGGACACACGAATCACAGAAAGCGACACATTCGCTTGGTTCCTCGAAATTCGGAGGAGTTTCTTCAGACGAACAGGAAGAGATAACCTCAACTGATTCATCATCTTCAGTAACCTCATAAGTATAATATTCGTCACTAATAGATTCAGATAAATCTGGAACTAGTGACGAGGTTTGAGCCATTGCTGTGGGTACAAAAAAAGCAGTTGATCCTATCAACAAACTCATAGTTATCAAAATTGAACGCATATTGTTGGTTTAATTATATCTATTTTACCAGACATGACAATGAATCCAAAATGAGGTAAAATTGGAACATTATGAAATTGATAGCTAAAGGAAAACTCCCAGACACCTCACGTAATATCATGCGTCGTTTGGGTTATGGAGAACACTATGACCACAACACCCAGCTGTTTAGTTATTCGCGCCGGCTTGGGAATGATCGGTATCCACGCTATCACGCTTACGTTGATGACTTCGATGGTGGAATTAGCATTAATCTCCATATCGACCAAAAACAAGCCAGCTACGAAGGAAGCCGGGCTCACTCCGGAGAATATGAGGGTCCCTTAGTACAAGAAGAGGTTCAACGTATTCAGACTGAAATCAGCCGCATGTAATATGGTTCTAAATATATTATTTCTAACAGTTGGTTTTTACCTCCTGATTCGCGGGGCTAACCTTTTAGTTGATGGATCAACTGCCATTGCAATGCGGATGAAGGTAAGCCCGCTCGTGATTGGGTTGACTGTGGTGGCTTTTGGTACTTCAGCTCCGGAACTTGTGGTTAATGTTTTTTCAGCTTTTCAGGGAGCCAATCAAGTAGCTATTGGAAACATTCTTGGTTCCAACATGGCCAACATTTTATTGGTTCTTGGTGCGGCCGCGATTTTCAAAACCCTGCGTGTTAAACGACAAACCATTAATAAAGAAATTCCATTCTCGCTTTTAGCCGCAGTCATTGTACTGGTTTTTGCCGCAGACATATATCTTGATGGTTTTGCTTCAAATATGATCAGCCGCACAGAAGGTTTTGCCCTGTTGGCCTTTTTCTTAATCTTTTTATATTACTCTTACGGTGCTGCTAAACCTTTTCCCGATGAAGACATTAGGGGGAAAGACATAATTTCAAAAGCAAAATCAATCTTTTATATTTTTGGCGGACTGGCTGCGCTGTTTGTCGGCGGTCGTGTGATCGTGGATAACGCTGTAGCCATTGCAGAAATTTTAAATATTTCACAAACAATAATCGGTTTGACCATCGTGGCGCTTGGTACCAGCCTGCCAGAGCTTGTCACTTCGATAATCGCAGTACGTAGAAACGAGGTCGACATGGCCATTGGCAACATTGTTGGATCCAACATTTTCAATATTTTCCTGGTTCTTGGTGCGACTGCTATTGTAGCCCCGATTCCATTTGAAAAAGATAGTTTTGTTGATGCGGTTATTGTTATAGCGGCCTCCCTGGCCTTATTTGCGGTACTTTTTGTGGGGGAAAAGCGACGTCTTGAACGTTGGGGAGGAATCATGTTCCTAACAGCATATGTAGGTTACATTGCTCTTAGAATCTTTGGAACAGTTTAATTTTCAACTAAAATATGCGCCCAGCTTGGCGTTTTTATGTTTCTCATATAGAGTACAAGCAATATGGATCCTAAAGATGACATCAAACGCAGACTTAAAGTCTCTGAAGTCGTGGGCGAATATGTTCCGCTAAAACCGGCCGGCAATACAGGCAGTTTTAAAACGGTGTGTCCGTTTCATCAAGAAAAGACACCTTCGTTTTACGTGTCCGATGAAAAAGAAATTTGGCACTGTTTTGGCTGTGATGCCGGAGGTGATATTTTTAGCTTCGTGATGGACATAGAAGGTGTAGAATTTCCAGAAGCTTTACGTATTCTGGCTCGAAAAGCTGGAGTGGAAATTCCTCGTTTCAATTCGGCTCGCTCCAACGAACGACAAAGATTGATGACCATGCATGACCTAGCCGTGAAGTATTATAAAAAAGTGTTAACTGATTCTAATGCCGCAGCGAGCGCCCGAGCCTATTTGGAAAACCGAGGAATTGATCATGACCTAGCAGAAAAATTTGGTTTAGGCTTTGCGCCTGACGATTGGAACAAATTAAGTGACTTTTTGATTTCACGCGGGTACACAGCCCAAGAGGTTATTAAGGGTGGATTGGCACAAAGAAAAAAATCAGGCACCGGGATCATCGACAAATTCAGAAATCGCATCATGGTTCCACTGCGAGATCATCACGGAAATGTGGTTGGGTTCACAGGGAGAATTCTTGGAGTCATGACGGAGAAGTCCGGACCGAAATACATGAACTCGCCAGAAACTCCGATTTATCAAAAATCAGATCTGTTGTACGGACTTGATTTGGCTAAAGGAGCGATCAAACAAAAAAATTCAGTAATTATTGTCGAAGGAAATCTGGATGTAATAGCTTCACACAAAGCTGGTATTGAGAACGTGGTGGCCAGTTCTGGTACAGCTCTGACCGAGAGACAGATCGAGTCTTTACTTCGCTACACCAATCAACTAATTTTTTGTTTTGACGCTGACGCCGCTGGATTTGCTGCAGCCAAACGAGGAATTCGTTTAGCCCAAGGTCAGGGTGGGGAAGTTATGGTGGTAATTTTAAACGATGCCGAAGCCAAGGACCCGGATGATCTGATACAAAAAGATCCTGAGCTCTGGACAACCGCAGTCAACCAACCTATTTCCATCATGGACTACTATTTTCGACAAACCACAAAAGGTAAAAAAATGTCGGCCGTAAAGGAAAAGAAAGAGGTGGGAAAATTTCTATTAACGGAAATAGCCTATCTGAAAGATAAAATCGAGCGAGAATACTGGCTTCAACAATTATCAGATTTGCTAAGAATGGATATCAATGTTTTACGCAATGCACTGCCTCAAATTCATGAGGTTCACCAGGAGCAAAGAAGGGAAACTGCGGCCATGGCCAAAAAAACCAGCAAAACACCTTTTGAACAAACCTTGGGTATAATTTTAGCCTTATTTATGGTCTCTGATGAGTTAAGGGAGGGTATAATCAGCACACTTGAACCGAACGAGCTGCCGGAAAACGACTATACCAAGCTTTACAAAACACTGATTTTAGAATATAATTCGGACAAATCTCAATTCGCAGAAAAATCATTTTTCGCGCAACTCCGCCATAAATTAGCCGCAGATGAGGAGCAAAGTCATATTGCAAAGCTCCTGGACGAAATCTCCATGACCGGTGAAAAAATGCTGGAAGACTATGCGCCAAACGAGCTGCGAACACAACTTAATGCATACCTTGATGCCATGCATCAGACTTTGCGAAAAGCAAAGCGAAAAGACTTGGAGGCGGCTATTAGACTGGCCGAGAGCCAAGGTGAAGCCGAAAAAGTCAAACAATTAATCGAAAAACTCAACTCGCTAATGCCAAAAAAGGATTAGCGGGTTAAATGTGTATGCCAAAAGCAAAGACTAAGACCACAGCCAAGAAGAAAACAGCCCGCAAGAAAAAGACGACTACGAAAAAGAAAACTGTAAAAAAGGAGACTACCAAAAAAGTTCCGGCTAATAAAAAAGTAAAGAAGACAACGGTAAAGAAGAAAACGAGCACTAAAAAGAAAGCCACGAAAAAGACCACGCGCAAAAGACGTCCAAAAGTTCCACCGCCAGAACCCGAAGTCATTGATAAATTGATTCGCAAAGGACGTCATCGCGGATTTGTTACTGAAAACGAGGTCCTACACACCTTTAATGAGGTAGAGGAATACATGCCGGCCTATTTTGAGTTTCTTGATGAGCTGGAGCGTTACGGTGTGCACTTGCTGGAAATGAAAGAAGGAATTCTTGGCCGAGAAAAGGATCGGGACGAAGCCTTGGAAAAAATACGTGTTTCCGCGGATAAAAAACGCGTGGATCTTTCGGATATCACACAGGACTCAATCCAAATGTATTTGCGAGAAATTGGTAAAATCCCGTTGCTTACCGCTGAAGAAGAGGTGGCGTTAGCCAAAAGAAAGGAACGGAACGACAAAGAAGCCGAGCGGCGACTGATTGAAGCCAACCTGCGCTTAGTTGTTTCGATTGCGAAAAAATTTGTAGGAAAACAATTGTCACTGCTGGATTTGATTCAAGAAGGTAACATTGGATTATTTCGAGCTGTCAAAAAGTTTGAGTACCGTAAAGGATATAAATTTTCGACTTATGCCACCTGGTGGATTCGCCAAGCCATTACCCGAGCTCTGGCTGATCAATCCAGAACTATTCGTATCCCGGTTCACATGGTGGAAACAATTAACCGTTTTCAACAAATTGAGCGTCGTTTGATTCAGGACTTAGGGCGTGAACCATTACCGGAAGAAATTGCGGCGGAAATGGATCAGCCTCTTGATAAAGTTCGCCACATTATCAAAATTTCTCAAGATACGGTATCATTAGAGACATCGGTGGGTGAAGATGATGAGGACTCAAAACTGGAAGATTTCATCGAAGACGTTAAAAACATCAGTCCGGACCGCGCGGCGGCTCGAGAGCTATTGCGCGATTATGTGAATGATGCCATGAAAGACTTGAGCCCGCGTGAACAAAAGATTCTGGAAATGCGATTTGGTTTGACCGATGGAGTGAGTCACACTCTGGAAGAAGTAGGGAAAGAATTCGACGTGACCCGTGAGCGTATTCGACAAATTGAGGCCAAGGCCTTGGAACGAATTCAAGGCAACTCGGCAATTGAAAAATTAAGAGATTATTAACCTAAATATATGGAGGAAAAACAACCTCAAGATCCACGTCCGTCAAGCGCAAATTTTCTAAATGTGCTAGGTGTGGCTATGTCAGGACTCGCTATTGTAGCGGTTTTGATTAGCTTGTTCATGACTCAAATGAGTCTGAACGAAATCAGTCTTGCCCTTGATGAAATTCAGAGCAATTTAGAAGTAAACTCGGAAGACATTGAAGCGATTCAAATGGAAGAAGAGGGAACAATGGGGGAAGACGAAGCCATGGATGACGATTTAGCAACAGAGGGGGAAACACAAATAATCACCTTAACAACTGGTTTCACCATGGAAATCCCAGAAAACTGGCAGGTGCAGGCAAACCGATCTGACGAACTGGTGCTTGTCACTGAAACCTCGCCGTATGTAATCACCGAAACGATTGAAATCGGTGAATTAGAGGAAATAACAGATTCTTACACTGAGGTTGATGAAACTGACTATGTCACTATTTATCAAATCGGGTGTGCTCCGGCCATGGGTTGCTATGCTGTAGAAATTGATGACGAAATATTCTCAATGGACTGGAACATAGTGGAAAGCACAGAACCGGTACCGGATGATCTTGACGGGGTTTGGTTCCCAGATGCTAATTTTGATAGCGACGACATTGAAACCATTCTTTCATCGATCATGCCAGCCACAAAATAGACCAAAAACAAACCCGAGACCACGGAAGTTGGATCCGGGTTTTTGGTTGACAACGATCTTTGATCTTGATAATATCTCGGCACAATCCGAGGTAGCTCAGTGGCAGAGCAACTGGCTGTTAACCAGTGGGTCGCGGGTTCGAACCCCGCCCTCGGAGCCAAGAGAGACGAAGCACGTTTACAGCTTCGTCTTTGTTTTTAGAACTTACCCCTTGCTTTCGAATCAAAATAAGCATACACTTTATCTACTAATAACACGTTAATAAAAGTTATGGGAAATTTTAGAAAAGACAGCCGGGGCGGCAGAGATAGAAAATCGTCGATGCACAAGGCCACTTGTAGCGAATGTGGTAATAGTTGTGAAGTTCCGTTTAAACCAACCGGCAGTAAACCCGTTTTCTGTAATGATTGTTTTCGAGGTTCAGATCAAGGTAGAAGCAATAATAGAGGTCATAGAAGAAATGACCGTGGCAATAAACAGATGTATGAAGCCACTTGTAGCGAATGTGGTAATAGTTGTGAAGTTCCGTTTAAACCAACCGGCAGTAAACCCGTTTTCTGTAGCGCTTGTTTTGAAAATAATGATGGTGGAACCGATTCATCAAATAAACAGTTCGAGATTCTCAATGATAAACTTGATGAAATTCTTAAAGTTCTTAAACCAACTGTAATAAAAGATATCCTACTAAACAAGGAAAAAGAAGATAAGAAAAAACCGGTCAAAAAGACCGCCAAAAAAGGTGCTACGAAAACTAAAAATAAACCGGCAATAAAAAAGAAGACTAACAAGAAAGCACCGGCGAAAAAAAAGTCGGTAACCAAAAAAACAGTTGCAAAAAATAAATAGAGTAGATGACAGTTAAACTATCAAAACAAGCAAAAGATATTGTCACGAGGATAGAAAAAACTCGTGACACTCTTTATATTACCGGGAAGGCCGGTACCGGTAAGTCAACTTTATTGGATCACATTAGGCTTCATTCCAAAAAGAAAATCATTGTTTTGGCTCCTACAGGAATTTCAGCAATTAATGTCAACGGGGAAACATTGCATTCATTTTTTTTACTGAAACCGGGGTATGAACTTGATGAAGCCAAGAAAATGAAGATTAATCATAAGATGAAGAAGAAATTAAAACGGATTAAAACCATCGCAATAGATGAAATTTCCATGGTGAGAGCTGATCTTTTAGACGCGGTGGATACGGTTTTAAAAAAAGCTCGTCAAAGTAATGAACCTTTTGGCGGAGTACAAATGATCTTCTTCGGTGATTTATTCCAGTTGCCACCGGTGGTCACACCTGCCGATCGGGACAAGCTTGTTTCCGAATACGATTCACCGTATTTTTTTGACGCTAATGTATTCCATAATCTTGGTCAAAACGACCTGTTTTCAAATAGTTTTGTTTTAAACGTCATTGAACTAAAAAAAATCTATCGACAAAAAGACAGCCGACTTATCAACGTCTTAAACGCTGTTAGAAATAATGAGGTTAGCGACGAACACCTAAACATCTTGAACACACGCTTTGTTCCAGACTTTGTGCCAAAAAAGAATGATAAGTATATTTATTTGGTAACCACAAACGTCATGGCAGATAGGATCAATTCAGCTGAACTGAAAAAATTGAAACAAAAAGAAACAGTGATTAGCGCTAAAAAGTCAGGCAAGGTGGCAAGAAATTTGTATCCAAACAATGAGGAAATCGCCTTATGTGTCGGTGCCCAGGTCATGTTCATCTGTAATGATTCGGAACGACGATTTGTGAATGGTACAATCGGTAAAGTGGTTAACATTGAAAAATTTTTGAACTGCGAGAGTGGGGAAGATGAATTTATCGTGTCGGTCGAAAAAAGTGACGGCTCTGTTATTGAGGTAAAGAAATACAATTGGGAAATATCACGTTATGTCTTTGAGGACGGGGAATTCACGCGTGACGTAATGGGTTCTTACCAACAAATTCCACTCAAATTGGCTTGGGCAATCACAATTCATAAAAGTCAAGGTAAAACCTTTGATAAAGTTATTATTGATTTGGGGCATGGCAGTTTTGCTCACGGTCAAACCTATGTAGCGTTAAGTCGTTGCACTTCTTTAAATGGAATTGTTCTCAAGAAAAAACTCTCACGTTCCAGCATCATCACTGATTCCCGGGTAAAAGATTTTTATTGACTTGTGGTAAAATAGATTAATGCCAAAGTCGACCACAACAAAACCTTTTCCAAAACCAATCCGGCTTAAGAAACTTATAGGACCAAGTTTTATTATTTTGGCTCTTGGTTTGGGTTCGGGCGAGGTTATTCTGTGGCCATATTTAGCTTCAAACTATGGGCTTGGTATTGCTTGGGGGGCTGTACTTGGAATCACCTTTCAATATTTTATTAATATGGAAATTGAAAGATACGCGCTTGTTAAGGGCGAGAGTGTCTTTGTTGGAATCGCCAAGTACTTAAAAGCGGCACCTTTTTGGTTTATCCTATCAACCTTTATCGGCTTTGGACTTCCGGGAATTATTGCGGCTTCAGCTCATGTATTCTCAACTCTTGTTGGTCTGGAAAACTACTACACAGCGACCGCTATCTTGTTCCTGATCGTGATCGGATTAATTCTTAGCTCTGGAAAAACGGTTTACGGTTTGATGGAGAGTCTAACAAGATCAATCATTTTAATCGGAGTGCCATTGGTGTTTATTCTGGCGATTGTTGTTGCAACACAAGCCGACTGGGCAGCACTTGCTTCAGGAATTATCGGGCAAGGCAACGAATACAGTTTCTTACCCGAGGGAATTGTTTTAGCCACTTTCTTGGCTGCGTTTGCCTATTCTGGAGCCGGAGGAAACTTAAACTTGACCCAATCGATTTATGTGAAAGAGAAGGGATATGGGATGGGGAAGTACGCCGAGCGTTTGGCTGGCCTGTTTCGAGCTGACGGTGTAGTCCAAAAAATTAGGCTTGAAGGAGTAACCGCAAGCGAATCAAAGCAGGATATTAGTTATTTTAGAATCTGGTGGCGCCGCATAAGTACAGAACATGCAATCGTGTTCTGGTTCATTGGGGCTGTCTCCATCTTGCTTCTAATGCTTTTGGCTCATACGACAACCGCAGGCATGGAAAGCAACGCAGAGGGAATTCAGTTTGTGATCAATGAGGGTATGGTCATAGGCTCCATACTTGGCCCGGCAATCGGTGCAGCATTCTTGTTAGTCGTAGCTGTCATGCTTTTTCAGACCCAACTTGGTGTCATGGACTCAACCTCTCGCATTATGGCCGAAAATGCTGCTATTGTTCAGACTAAAAGAACTGGAAATAATAAAATTCAACTCTCAAAGATTTACTACATCTTTTTGTGGGCTCAAATTGCGTTCGGGATAATTCTGTTTGCTTTTGGAATTTCTGAACCAAAATCACTCTTGGTACTTGGGGCAGTAATTAATGCCGTAGCCATGTTCGTTCATATTGGTTTAGTCTCGGTCTTGAACTTTAGAGCTTTACCCAAGGCCTACCAACCAACCGTTTTAAGAAGGATAATACTAGCCGGAATTTTCGTGTTCTTTGGATTTTTCAGCGGCTTTGTTATTATCAACCAATTCCTTTAGATTTACCACTTTTTTTGCTATAATATCATTAATCAGACCTCTTATGGATTTTTTTACAATCCAATCAGTTCATATTTTCGGATTAATCTCATTGCTCATTTGTGGATCATTTTTGGCCTTGGGTGTATCTATTACATTCTTCAAATAAAATTACTGTTCCAAGACAAGGGTAATAAAAACAACAAATTGGCTCTGCCCTATATTATGTTTGGTTGGTCATTTTTTCCGATTATCTTCATTCTAGCCCCGGAAGGAACAGGTGTAATTACAAATTTTACTTCCGCGTTAATTTATTTGGGTCTAGACTATTACACCAAAGTCATATTCTACCTACACCTTGATAAGTCACGAGTCTAATCATGCCCAAAAAGCAAGCTCATAAGTGTCCGGGTGTGTGTGAAACAAGATACAAGGAAATGTTCGAGAACTTCCGAGACAGTTTTGTTATGATCGACCTGGAGGGTAACACTACTAACGTTAACAAAGCTTTTGTAAAAATCGTCGGATATCCAAAAAAGGAAATAATTGGTTTAAACTTTTTAAAGATAGCTCTAAAAAAATGGCATCAGTGGGAAATGAATGAGATCGTGGAAAAACGACTGAAGAAAAACGGGTACAGCGGCATTTATGAAAAAGGGTATGTCAAAAAGAACGGAACCATTTTAAGTTCTTTCACTGTTTTTGACAAAAATAAAAATCCACTTTACATGTGGGATTCAGCGCGTGATATTTCTAAACGTAAAGAAACAGAGAAACAATTATCTGAAAAACAAGAACTGCTTCGTAAGGTTAAAAAAATTGCTAAGATCAGTGGTTGGAAAATGGATCTTGCCACTGGTAAAGCCACTTGGACAAAAGGGACTTATGATATTGTAGAAATCAAACCCGGTCAACCGATTCCTGGTCTTCACGAACACGTGAGTTTTTATCTACCTGAATACCAAGGCTTGGGAATACCAAAAGCTGAACAGTAAAAAATCTTCGATGTGTTTTATCGCGGTTCCAATGTCAGAACGGTTAATCCTGATGGATTGGGAATTGGTTTGCATTTGTCTAAACGAATGGTGGAGTTTCACAATAGTGATATTGGTTTTAAGAGTCAAGAGGGAAAAGGGAGCACCTTCTGGTTAGAAATCCCCATAAAATAATATGCGAGGTTTGCGAATCATTTTCATTTTGGGAATCAGCCTGGTGGTATATCTGCTTGGTTTTTTATATTTCATCGTTTGGGATGGACCGTATTATCGAGCCAGTGACCTTGAGCTTGATTATTCAGACTCGGATCTTGCTCCTAGAATAGAACGAACCGCGGACTGGTTCGAGTTTATGATTAATCAAGAGACAGGACAGCTTGAATATGAGTTTGACCCAACCACTGAATCATTCTCAGACGAGGACAATGAGATTCGAGAACTGGCTTCGGTTTGGTCCATGATCGAACTCGTTCGCTCTGTTGGCAAGGACGAGCTTTCAGCCCCAATCAAAAAGACACTGGACTTTTATCTTGAAGAGTCGAGTTGTAATAATGACTACTGCTATCTTGATTTTGAAAAGGCTGAACTTGCCATGAATGCTTTTCTTGTAATCGATCTCTTCCATCTCAATGACTCAAGCAGGGAAGAGGAAATCCGGTTGTATACTAACGGTATTCTCGAGCTGCAAAACGAAGACGGATCATACCGACCAGAATTTGATTCGGATCTACTCTACGGCCAAGATTATTACCCTGGTGAAGCCATGCTCGCTTTAATGATGGCTTACGACCAAACCAATGATTCTCAATACCTTGAAAGTGTTCAAAAAGCATTTACGTACTATCGTGATTATTGGGTCGAAAATAAGAGCACGGCGTTCGTGCCGTGGCAAAGTCAGATGGGGTTGTTACTTTTTGAGGCAACCCAAGATTTCGAGGTGGTGAATTTTGTATTTGACATGAACGATTGGATAGTCGAAAATGAACAAATAACAGTCTCAAACGACCTGGCCTTACTTGGGGCTTTTAGCAAGGATGATCCAAGAATTGCCACGGCAAGTATGGTTGAGGCTCTGGTTGAAGCTTATAAGCTTGCGGAAACCGTTGGGGATAAGGCTCGACAATCAAGGTATTCTGACTCGATTCGATTGGCCCTGAACTATCTTCTGGCTCTGCAAACCGACAACGGCGGCTGGCAACACTCCATAAGCAACCAAAAACAAAGAATCGATTATGCCCAACATACTGTTTTAGGACTTATAAAAATTCTCGAATATAACATTTTGCAATATGAACCATCCTTATAGATTCATTTTAATCATTGGCATCCTCATTCTGGCCGTAATATCTTTTATGGTGTGGCAGAATCGCAAAACCATTGATGACCCGGAAGACACTAAGGTACCAGCTGACGATTTTGCAGAAATTAAGTTTATTATGGAAGAAATGGAGGCTCAAACCGGACTTGATTTCTCAATCCCAACACAGGTTACTTTTAATTGGAATATCCGAGAGGAAATGGTCATTAATGAAATGACCTTAAACGGATACGTCACCAAAACCACCGGAGCGGCCGAAGTTGACGCTAGGGCCGTGGAAAACTTTTTCATCAACGCCTTGTTTAATCTTGATGTCTACAATGTTTCAGCCGGAACGGTTAGTGCTCAAAGCGGATATTTGGATGATAATTTGGCTTGCGTAGTTGAGACGCAATCTATCGCAGACGAATTAGGTAACCTGATAGAAAACTCTACAGATATTACTGTTTATTGTGGATATACAGACAATGTTGTTGATTCAGACTCAACCTCAATGGCCAACCCGGCATCAGTTTACTGCCAAGACAAAGGATACGAAACAATGTCCGTGGAAACCCGGGAAGGCACTGTTTCTTATTGTTATCTTTCAAAAATTCGCATTTGTGAAGAGTGGGATTATTTTCGCTCTGACGGTCAAGACTGTACAAATTTAAAAGATTCGCATGTCTTTGATACAGCTGAAGCGTGTCAGCAGTCTTGCCAGAGTGTTGGTTTTTTCAATGGGCGTTGTGAAGCAGAGGGCGAGCAAGAAACAGGTGCCTTTTCAATTGCAGAGTGCGAAGACGGTGATACTGATTATTGTTATTGTGAGTATCAAGAAGATGAGGATTCATTGTCGGAATCATTAAACTAAATTCTATGATCAAACAAGTTTTTATCGCTCTGATCTTAACTCTAGTATTGACCGGTGTTGGGTGCTCAAACACCCCACAACCAACTGATGCCCAGTCTGATCGATACCGCGAACTCACGGTTGAATTTACGACTCACCAAGGACCGGCCCTGCGAGCTGGAGAGGACGTGTCTGAATCAGAGGCACTTTACTTAGAATCTAGCGAACTTTATCAGCAAGGGCGGTACGATAAAGCAATTGAAAAAGCCGCGGAAGCAGTTGATTGGCTAATCGAACATGGCTACTAAAACCATTTCTGACGTTCGAAAAGAACTTAAGAAACATGTCGACATTCCGTATCGAGATGGTGCTATTCGTTTTTATAAGGAACCCATTAAATGCTGGGGTGTTCGATCACCTCATGTTAAAACAATCGGAAGCGAAGCGTATGCCAAGATAAAACACTTGAGTAAGCAAGAAGTGTTTGATTTGGCAGAAGAATTGATTAAATCGAATATGAACGAGGAGGCGATCATTGGTTTTGACTGGATCTATCGTCGGAAAAAAGAGTTCACTGAATCCGATTTCAAATTTTTCGACAAGATCGTAAAGAACTACCTGACCAATTGGGCCCTGGTTGATACGTTTTGCACTCATGCCATGAGCGAGCTTTTATCTCGGTATCCGAGTCTGATTCCAAAAGTCAGAGCTTACGTAAAGTCTCGAAACCGATGGGTTAAAAGAGCAGCGGCCGTTAGTTTTATTGGCCCGATTCAAAAGGCTCGAGACGTACGGAAAGATGTTTTTTGGGTGGCAGACAAACTAATGATGAATCAGGACGATTTGGTTCAAAAAGGATATGGCTGGATGTTAAAAACTACAGCTGAGCATAATCAAAAAGAGGTTTTTGACTTTGTTATGAAATACAAAGACAGAATGCCGCGCACGGCTCTGCGGTACGCGATCGAGAAGATGCCACAGAAAAAAAAGAAACAGGCCATGTCATGAACCGACCAGAAAGGTCGGTTCTCTTGATTATTAAGCATTTTTACGCTAAGCTTAGCACTCAAGAAAAGTAACCAACGTTTTTATGGAAATTATCGTGCAAAAAGGTGATTTAACCGAAGAAAAATGTGATCTTCTGGTTATTAATGAATTTGAAGGAACCGAGCCTGGCGGAGCCACTGGAGCCGTGAATGAGGCCACAGACGGACTCATAAAAAAAATCTGGAAAGAGGAAGGTTTTAAAGGGAAAAGTGGGGAATCAATTTTGATTCGTACCGAAGGTTTGATCCCAGCCAAACGTGTCATGGTGGTTGGGCTTGGTAAAAAAGACAAGTTTGATATGGAAGCAGTTCGTGAAGCTACAGCTGTGTCTTTTAATGCCGCTAAAAAGCTCGGTCTTAAAAAAATCGTTACAATTTTACACGGAGCTGGTTGGGGTGGCTTGAAGCCGGCTGAATCAGGACAAGCTATGGCCGAAGGAGTATACCTTGCCGCCTACGAATTTGACGCTTATAAAAACAAGAAAAAGAAAAGCAAGATCGAGCAGTTTATTATTATGACTCGGAGAATGCCAACCGTACGCGGTGCTCAAAAGGGAATTGAACTTGGATCAATCATGGCGGCCGGAACAGTAGTTGCCCAGAACCTCGTTAATACTCCTGCTCAATTTATGAAACCGGAGGACATGGTGGCCGCGGCCAAAGAAATTGCCAAAAATAGCAAAGGAGTGATCAAATGTAAGGTTATGGATCGAGCTCGTCTCGAGACCATGAAGGCTGGAGCTTTCTTATCGATTGCGCAAGGATCACACGCAGAACCATATATGGTGCATCTTTCATACAATCCACCAAACAGCAAAAAGAAACTGTCACTTGTTGGAAAAGCCATTACCTTTGATTCTGGTGGACTTTCTCTGAAGCCGGCTGAGGGAATGGTACAAATGAAAATTGATATGGCCGGTGGTGCCACGGTGCTAGGTGTTTTTTCCGCCCTACATGCGCTGAAGCCAAAAATTGCGGTTGATGGAATTTTTGCCGCGTGTGAAAACATGCCTGGTGGAAACTCGATTCGGCCGGGTGATATTGTAACCGCCATGAACGGTAAAACTATTGAGATTCAAAATACTGATGCCGAGGGTCGGGTTACCTTGGCCGATTCGCTTTCATATGCAGTAAAACAAAAACCGGATGCCATTGTTGACCTGGCCACGCTAACCGGGGCGGTTATTGTCGCGCTTGGTGAAAACCGTACTGGGGTGATGGGAAATGATGACACCTTACTTAACAAGCTATTTGAAGCCTGTGACCTGGCCGGAGAAAAAATGTGGGAATTGCCACTTGATGATGATCGCTTTCGAAAGCGACTTGAATCAAAGGTAGCAGACATGAATAACTTAGGTGGCCGTGAGGCCGGGGCAACCAAAGCAGCTCTGTTTTTAGAAAAGTTCGTTAATAAAACCCCATGGACCCACTTAGACATTGCCGGACCGTCTTACGCAGAAAAACCCTTAACAGCGTATTACCAACACGGGGCAACTGGAGTGGGTGTTCGAACCATGTTAGAATTAATCCGTAAGTTTTAACAAAAAAACTATGACGGTAAAAGTATATTCAACTCCAACCTGCCCATACTGCAAAATGGCCAAGGAATTTCTAACCAAGAACAATGTCGAATTTGAGGATATCGATTTAGCTACTGACCAGGCCGCTGGCGAGGAACTTATGAAGAAATCAGGACAGATGGTGGTGCCACAAATCGAAATCGACGGAGAAATAATGGTTGGTTTTGACGAGGAAAAGCTCAAAAACAAACTCGATTTATAATTGTTTAACCATGAACAAAACAAGCATCATTGGAATTATATTAGTTGTTTTGGCCAGCCTTGGTATCATTGGATACCAATTTTGGTTATACCAGATGATTCCTAAGCCGGTAGAAACCGTGGTCACCCGTGGCGTTAGTTCACTTTTGGAAGATCAACGAGAAAAAGATGGCGATCAATTGATTGTTCTGCCTGAAAGAATCACCCAAGTTACAAGTCAGGATGCCATTCCAGCGATTAACGATCCGCACTACGATTCTATTGGAATGGCTGATACTTATTTAAGTGATAGCGGCCTTGGAATCGCGGTGACGGATGGAGAAGAACCGCTTTTCTTTTCTTTTCAGATTATGTCCTGGCACGAAATCGTTAATGATGACTTAGACGGCATCAACCTTGCTGTTACATATTGCCCACTTTGCCACAGCGTTGCCGTATATGAACGAGGAGAAACGACATTTGGAACCACGGGCAGTCTTTATGAAAACAACCTAGTCATGTATTCACACGAAGATAATTCTTACTGGTCACAAATTTTCGGAATACAGATCAAAGGAAACGAGCCGGGACTCGAGCTTGAACAACGCCCAGCCACACTAATAAACTGGGAAGCTTTCAAGAGTCAATACCCGAACGGTTATGCCCTGAACCGTAACACCGGAGCCGAGCGCGACTACACCATGGATCCATACTGGGAATATTATGAAAATACAGATATCCGTTTTCCTTTACACCACGTCGACACCAGGCTGGCCATCAAGGATATGGTGCTTGGTTTCCATCAGGGAACTCAATATGCAAAAGCTTGGAGTATGGATCAAATAAGCCTGGAAACAGTCATTAATGATACGGTGAAAGACCTGAAAATCGTGATCATGCATGACAAAGATTTTTTGACAACCCGCACTTTTTCGCGAGTTGTGGATAACCAAACTCTCACATTTAAATGGAACGGAGATCTGCTCATGGATGAACAAACCGGTACTGTTTGGAGCTTCTATGGATTTGGTCTGGATGGGGAACTGGCAGGCGTTCAACTCAAAGAAATCATCACGACCCCAAGCTATTGGTTTTGTTGGGTGGCCCACTTCCCAGGTACTGAACTTTACGAACACTAAAGCCTATGAAGCCAACTCATTTTATTGTTCACTACGCTGAAATCGGATTAAAAGGTAAAAACCGAAAACGTTTTGAGGACCAATTAATCAACAACATCAAACACTCCCTCAAAGGAACTGGTATCAAATCGGTCAATCGAATTGCTGGACGAATCTTGATTGAGCTCGGGTCAAAACCAAAACTGGAGCAAATCATCGAGCAGCTTCGTCGGGTTTTTGGGGTGTCCCATTTTTCACCAGCCGTTAAGACCAAGGCCAAATTCGATGAAATCAAAGCAGTGGCTCTGAACTTTGCAAAAAATTTAGACTGGGACACCTTCCGTGTGACCACCCGACGCTCCAACAAGCTTTTTCCCATGAACAGCATGGAAGTCAGTCGGGAAGTCGGGGCTTATATTCTGGATAACTCCGATGATAAAAAAGTGAAGATCAAAGACCCGGATCTTGAAATTCAAATTGAGATTGTCGACCAAGAAGCTTTTGTTTTTGCCGATAAGATCCGGGCTTTTGGTGGACTCCCGGTTGGTTCAAGCGGGAAAGTCGTTTCATTACTCTCCGGAGGAATCGATTCTCCGGTCGCTAGCTGGCGACTCATGAAACGCGGATGTGAGGTCGTATTCGTGCATTTTCACTCGCGCCCCCAAACCGATCGAGCCAGTGTTGATAAAGTTGTTGAATTAGCTGAAATACTGTCAGGATGGCAAATAAAAACCAAGCTATACCTTGTTCCATTTCTTGAAATTCAAAAAGCAATTGTTCAGGAAACCAAAGGCGACTATCGAGTCGTACTTTATCGCCGGTTTATGTATCGCATAGCTGAAGCCGTTGCCAAAAAAGAAAAAGCCAGAGCACTCGTTACCGGAGAGGCGGTAGGACAAGTTGCATCACAGACCCTTGAAAATATTGCCGCTATTAATGATGCGGTGACCATTCCAATCCTTAGACCGTTAATCGGTATGGACAAGAATGAAATCATTAATGAAGCCAAGACCATTAATACATACGAACAATCCATTGTTCCGCACGGTGACTGCTGCAGTTTGTTTGTGCCGCGCCATCCAGTAACCAAGGGATCAGTCAGGGTTGCTCGTGAAGAAGAAGGAAAGCTCAATGTTGAATTGTTGGTCAATAATGCTTTGAAAAATTCTGAAATCATAGAATTTTAAATTAATTTTCCACCATAACTCGTCCGGCCATACTAGTAATGGCGGTTCTAATCTTATGACTTTATACATAGTTGCCACACCGATCGGGAATCTACAGGATGTGTCAGCTCGAGTACTCGAAACCTTGCGTAACGTTGATTTGATTTTGTGTGAAGATACCCGAGTCACCGGAAAGTTGCTCAAAGCCTTTGAGATCAATGTTTCGACTGAAAGTTTTCATCAACACTCAAACCGGAGCAAACTCAAAAAAATCTTAGACGAACTCGAGACCAAAAATATTGCTCTTGTGACCGATGCGGGAACACCCGGCATTTCTGACCCGGGCGGAATTCTGATAGAAGAAGCCATAAAAAAATTTGGTGACAAACTTTCTGTTGTGCCAATTCCTGGTCCATCCGCCATTGTTGCCGCTTTGTCAGTTTCCGGTTTTCCAGCCGATGAATTTGTATTTCTTGGTTTTCCGCCACACAAAAAAGGACGCAACAGATTTTTCAATCGATTAACTGAATTCAAATCAACCATTGTCTTCTACGAATCAACCCATCGGATCATAAAAACATTAGGTGAGCTCGAATCCAGGATTGAAGATCGTCAAATAATGGTCGGTCGAGAATTAACCAAACTACACGAAACGCTTTATCGAGGCACTGTTGCCGAAGTGACAAACCAACTTAATTCTGATAGCCTAAAAGGTGAATTCGTAATCGTTATTGCACCGGTATGAGCCAAAAATTCTACATCACCACTCCCATTTACTACGTAAACGCCGAGCCACACATAGGTCACACCTACACCACAGTGGCGGCTGACGTTTTGGCTCGCTATCACCGCATGGTTGGCCACCCAACCTTCTTTTTAACCGGAACGGATGAACATGGGGAAAAAATCGAAGAATGTGCCGTAAATGCCGGCCTGGAGCCGCAAATTTTTGTTGACGAAGTTGCTGCGAAGTTTGAATCGATTTGGGACACCATGAACATCTCAAATGACAACTTTATCCGAACCACTAATCCAGATCACATCAAAGCGGTTCAAAACGCACTACAGAAACTCTACGACGCTGGACATATTTATAAAGGAACTCATGAGGGGTTGTACTGCAAAGGTTGCGAGCAATACAAAACCGAAAAAGACTTAGTAGACGGAAAGTGTCCGGACCACCAAATAGAACCGGAAGTTATCAAAGAAGAAACATACATGTTTAAGTTGTCGGTCTTTGCAGATGAACTTAAAGAAAAAATTGAGTCAGACGAACTCATGATTCGACCTGAATCAAAGAAAAAAGAAATCCTGTCTTTTTATGAGCAGGGTCTAAACGACATTTCATTTTCAAGAACAAAAACCAAGTGGGGTGTACCGCTTCCGTGGGACCCTGAACACGTGGCTTACGTTTGGCCGGACGCGTTTTTGAACTATTTGACCGGTCTTGGCTGGGACGGTGGGGAAGAGGTGCCTCATCTTTGGCCGGCAGACGTGGAGCTAATGAGCAAGGATATTATCCGAGTTCATGCCACGATTTGGCCGGCAATTTTGCTTGGTCTTGAACTTCCACTGCCAAAACAATTATTTGTTCATGGCTTCTTTTTGGTGGACGGACAAAAGATGAGCAAGTCAATCGGGAACGTTATCGCCCCCAATGATTTGATTACCAAGTATGGTGTTGATGCCTCTCGTTATTTGCTCATGAGTGCCACTCCGTTCGGTCACGATGGTGATATCGGTTGGAAAAAGTTTGATGCCAAGTATTCAGCTGATCTGGCTAATGATTTAGGTAATCTGGTTAATCGGGTATTAGCCATGGCTGAAAAATATTGCGACGGCGTTGTGCCGGAAAAGGCCGAAGCCCACATTGCTAAAGCCTGGCCGGCCTATCAGCTAGCTATGCGTGAAATTCGCTTACATGACGCGCTCGACACAGCCATGCAAATTGTCCGAGAAGCCAATCAATATATTGAGCAACAGCAACCTTGGCAGTTGGCCAAGCTTGAAGAAACCAAAATGCTCAATGACACCATGTATATTCTACTTGAGACTCTACGTCATGTGGCTTGGATGGTTTACCCATTCATGCCGGAAACCGCTCAAAAAATACTAAACAGCCTGGATTTGACCATTCCAGAGGAGTTTAATGAATCCGCAGAATACGCCTGGGTTTGGGGTGGACTGGCTCCAGCTGTTACAATAAAGAAAATCGATCCGTTGTTTCCAAGACTCGAGGACTAGCAACCTTATCCTTCGGCCTTTATCCTTTAAACGATTAGAATATGGACATCTCAATCATTGATTTGTTTCTGGTAATCATCATCGGAGCCTTTGTGGCCTACGGTGCCTTCTTTGGTTTTGTACACACCATTGGCAACCTGGTGGGTTCAATTTTGGCTATTCTTGTGGCAACTCGTTTTATTAATCCGATTCATGATATTCTTGGTTTTATTTTCGGAGCAGGGGTTTTCGGAAAAATTATTCTGTTCATCATTATTTTTATCATCATCACCAAGTTGGTTGGACTGGTCTTCTATCTTGTAGAAAAGGTTTGGGGCGTTTTCAAGTGGCTGCCCATGGCCGGCTCACCGGATCGTCTGCTTGGACTGGTAATTGGTTTTATTGAAGGTGTAATTGTGGTTGCGGTAATTTTGTTTTTTGCTCTGGTATATTTACCGGAAGGAGATATTAGAGTGGCCATGGAAACCTCGATCGTTTCCAAATACCTCCTCGGCGTAGCAGATGCTTTCAAATTCATGTATCCGACCGCTTGGAGTGAAGTACAGGAAGCCCAGGAAGTAATTACTAATTAATTATGAAATTGATTGATACCCATTGCCACGTTCATTTTAACGCGTACAAGAGTGACATGGATGAAGTAATAAAGACTTCTTTGGCTGAGAACGTTTTTATGATTACAGTTGGGACCCAGCAAGACACCAGTCGTCGTGCCGTAGAAGTTGCTAATCAATATGACGGGGTTTGGGCGGCCATTGGTTTGCACCCGAATCATTTGTGTGAGCAAGAATTCACTGACCCTAACGAAGTTGAAGATATCGCGACAGTAAAAACGCGGTGCGAACAATTTGATCCAAGTTTTTATCGTGAGCTCTCCAAAGACCAAAAAGTTATAGCCATCGGTGAGTTTGGCCTGGATTATTTACATTTGCCGGAAAAGTTTGATCGAGACGAGTTGATCAAAGAACAAAAACGATCCATGCGAGCACATTTGGATTTGGCCAACGAAATTAATTTGCCAGTTATAATTCACTCACGAGACTCACATGCAGATCAGCTTGAAATCCTAAGTGAATACGTGAAGGCCGGAAAAATGAAAAGAAGAGGGGTGGTACATTGTTATACCGGCACTGTTGATGAAGCTCAAGCATACTTCGAACTCGGTTTTCTCATCTCATTCACCGGCATTATTACCTTTACACCAAAACGATCTGAAAGATTGGCCGGGATCAAGGAAACTGAACTCCAGAAGCTGGTTCAAGAGGTTCCACTCGATATGATTATGGTTGAAACCGATGCCCCGTATTTGTCACCTGAACCTAATCGAGGAAAGCGCAATGAACCGTCTTACGTTAAACATATTGCAGCAAAGATTGCCGAACTAAAAGGAATTACTGTTGAGGAAGTCGCTGAAGCGACAAATAATAATGCTAAAAAACTTTTTAATATTAACTTTTAATAAATTATATATGAATTATTTCTTCAAGGGATTTCTGATTGCCACGTTGGCAGTTGCAATCGGATCCGGTGGATTTTATTTCACCTCAAACATAACAAAGGCTGCAGGAACAATCGAGGGTTCGGTTGACAATATCCAGGGACAAACTGATTCCTCTTGCAACAACAGTGCCATGGTACGTGGTTGGGTTGTTGACACCACTGATTCCGAAACACCGATGTATGTTTTTTTCACTCTTTCCGATACTTTTAATTACAACGAAATCCTAGGTCAACAAACTACTTACTTGTCCCGATATGATGTCTATGAGTACTACGATGAAAACGTGTCCTTAAAAAGTGGTTTTGGGTGGGAAGTAAATCCAACTTTGTACGATGGACAGACACACACTATTTACGTTTTTGCCTCACATGATGAGGTAGTTTGGTCTGGCTCTGAAGTAGCCTACATTGGAAGTATAACCATGGATCCAATCAACGATGGAGTTCAAGGTAGCTTTGATGATATCCCTGCCAGAAGTGATGTCGTTTCAGGTTGGGCCATTGATTTTGACACCTATAATGTTGATAATATTCGGGTGCCAGTTATGATCTACGGAGATGGTTTCTATATGGACACCGTTATTGCCGAGAATTCCAGGCAAGATCTTTTAAGTGCTTTTTCAGGATGTTTGTACGATAGTTATCATGGCTTTAATGCGCATATTGATATACCTCAAAAGCTAAAAGATAACCGAACTCATTTGATTGAGGCCTATGCTGTTGATATTTCAGGAAAAGGAATGACCAAGATTGGACAGTTTCATGCTTGGATTTATGAAGATGGCACAATGGAACTAACTGATCTTTATTAATAAAATGATAAGGGCGCACATCGTTGTGATGAGCGCCCTCTGTTTGGAAGGCAGCCGGTTGCCGGCTGTTTTTTTGGTAGGATCTACTCGTCGTCGGACGAGCTGCGAAGCTCCTCGGCCTCGTTGTCGAACTCGGACTTCGGCTCCTCCGGCGGGGTGAGCGCCGTCTTGAACCGGTCCGCACCCATCAGGTGCTCTCCCGCGGTTCGCATAAGTGCCCGGCGGTCGTTGTACCCCTTGTTCTGGTTGGGGTTCGACCTGTAGCCCGGAGACTTGTAGAGGACCATCACGGCCGGATCCTCCCGCTCCACCTTGCCCTTCTTGACGAAGTAGAGCTCGCGGAAGCGCTTGAACACGCTGTCCTCGTCCGCGTCAGAGGACTCGAGGCCGAGCACCGCGTAGGCACTCACCACGAGCTCGGAGCGGCTCCGCGCCGGCTTGAAGCGAATGCTCCCCCGGGAGATCAGCCGCTCGAGCAGAGCGCGGGTGGCGTCCTCGCCGACCTGGGAGCGAATCTTGTTGTCCACCTCCAGGTGCACGCCGAACCGCTTGAACACGGCCTTGACGGCCTCGACGATGGTGTCATCGTCGTTGTGCTCGGCGTAGCTCCTGCGCCGGTAGCGCTTGAGCTGATTGAACCGAGCCATCACCTCGTCGCGCGACGAGTAGATGGAGAGGTCACCCCCGAGCACGTCCTCGATCAGCACGTCGCAGATCTTGGCTCCGGTCTCCGGGTGCAAGATGGCCACGTGTCCGATCTTCGGCGCCTTCGGGCGCAGGATCGAGCCGGAGTTCTTGATGGCCACCTCGCGAGCGTTCACGCCCGCGAGACGGTAGTCCACCGTGCTGCCGGCGGCCTTGGCCGCGAGGCAGAACGGGTCGGTCTCCGGATTGAGCCGCTCACCGCGCGTGGCGAGCATCTCGGCGATCCGCCGATCCAGTACCGCCTCGTCGGTGTGACGCTTGACGCCCAGAGCGTCGAGCGCCCACAGGCGTACACCGCTCGCCCGACACTGAATCTGTCCAGGCTTGAGCGCCACGTCCACCAGAGCGGTCTGGACCTCGAGCTCCTCAACGGAACCGTCGGCCTTGACCCGACGCGTCTGCACGGCCGGCAGACACTCGATCCGATCCCAGGACTCACTTGCCTGGACCTCGATCGGCATGCCAATCTCGACGCCCGAGTTCTCGTACGGGTTGCCGTGCGGCTTCCACACGATGTGCTTGCCGCCGACGAATCCGCCGTGCCACTCGTCCTTGCGCCGCGGGTTCGGCTCGAAGGCCACCATGACCGTACGGGTCTGCCGCACGGCCACGGCGTTCCGGAACTCACACCGATCCGAGAGCTTGTGGTTCCACAAGCCGAGTCCCTTCCCCTTGAAGTAGACGATGTCGAACGGGATCGCCACCCCGTACTTGTTCCGGGCGAAGGTGCGCGACCGCGGGTACACGACCCACAGCCGCATGGGCACGGCGAGCACCGGCACGAAGCCGTTATCGAGCGCCCACAGCGGGCGGATCAACGTCCCGTCCTCGTCGTAGGCCACGGCGTTCCCGAACTGGTCCTCGGAGAACCCGGGGACCACGATCTCCACGAGATCGCCCATGCCCACGGGACGGTTGCCGCCCCGCTTGTCCATCCGCACGTTGGCCATGCGGAATTGTTCGAGCGCTTCCCGCTTTACCATCTCGTTGTGCCGGATCTGCTCCGGCGTCAGGTTCTTTTCGGTGGTCATGTCTTCCTCTTTCTCTCCCGGTTGGCATCGACTTACCTGCGATGCGCGCGTGTTGGGAGTGTGGGACCTTTTACCCACAGTCTGGGGAAACGAACGTAATTAAGGACGAAATTGCCCTCAACCAACCGCAAAATTTAGCACAATTTAGCATATTTGTCAAGTATGTACTTTGTGTCTAGAACTTGACAAAAGTCTGTTTTTGTGCTATTTTTAGCTGTCTCCCGCCATTCTTTCTTTGTGGCGGAACACCGCCAAATTGACTTATGGTGAAAAATTAAAAAACCGAACACAAAAAATACGGGAGGGAGGAAGCAATGGATCCGAAAATTTTGGCGTTTCTGGACGCGTGTCTGGCCGTACTGCGCGGTGAGCGCACTGACGGGGTCGACCAGTCAAGCCCTCGGTTCGAAGCGGCTGTTTCCGAGCCGGAGGCGGAACAGTACTTTAACGAGCGAGCCGAGCAGATCTTGGGCGACCCGCTCAAGGTCGAGTTTCCGAAGGACCTGTTCAGGGCCTCGGATACCAAGGCCGGTGAGGCTGACCCGCTTGCCGCCATCAAGCAAGAGCTCGAGGCTGCCGGGCACGACCTGGACTACGAGTTCGATCTCGAGGTTTACCTGCCGTGCATGATCGAGTACTTGACGGCGCGGCACAACCTCGAGCGCAGGCCGCTCGAAAGCGAGGCGGCCGCGATTCTCGGCAGGCCGGATCCGCACGAGGGAACTAACGAGCCACCGGCTGAACCCGTTCTCAAGGGTGCACTGCCCGGAGCCACCAAGCCGGAGGCGAAGGCGAAGGCGGACGAACCTACCAACACGGAGCACCCTGCCGCTCCTTCGCTCGTCGGCCAACTTCCCGGAGCTGCGAACCCGAAACAGCAAACACTCGGGCAGGGAACCGGCACCAAGCCGGAGGCGAAGGCGGTACCCAAGGGTACTCCTACGGTCAAGTCGGTGCGCTCGCGGCTCACCCCGAAGCGTTCGCCAGCTCCGAGCAAGGGCGAGCTGCGCGCTCATCAGGCCTGGCAGCGCCAATGGGTGCTTGGCCTGACCGAGTACACCAAGGGCAAAAACGCCCAGCTCAAAGAGCGCATCCGCGAACTCCGCTTCCAAGAGCTGGAGCCCGGTCTGGACCCATTCGTCAGAAACCGCCTAATCGCGGATCTCTCCGGGATCCTGACCGACAACATCGACCCGGAGCTGCTCAACGAGGAGTCCACCCCCTAGGACTTCGATCGCAACCCCTACCTCACGAACGCCTTTCCAACTTCACGGATCGGCGTTCTTCTCTTTATTTAAGTTAATTTCATAATTTTTTTATGCTATTGACCCAAAAACAGATTCGATGTATACTTTAGCCGCAATTTTACAAAATTTTATGACTGACCAAACCAGTATTAAGCAAATCAAGAACACCGAGGCAGAAGCCGAGTCTTTGATTGCCAAAGCAGAAAGCAACGCCCAAGAAAAAAAGGCTGAACTTGAGGAGCAAATGCAGTATGAATTTGCTCACGTGGCTGACACTTTAACCAAAGAAAACAGCACTATTGCTGAAAAAGTGCAGGCTGACGCCCAAACCTTTAAAGAAACTGCCACTGCAGAGCTAAAAAAGCGCTTAGCTGAGCTTGAAAAGGGTTCAGACCAACGCTTATCTAAGGCTGTAAAACTTGTGAACGATCGCTTCCAGGACTATGTCAGTCAGTAAAATGACAAAAATCCAACTTACTGCTACCAAAGAGATTTATCCACGTCTTTTGGATATTTTGCATACCGAGGGAATCATGGAGGTTGAGGCCTTGGAAGAAAGTGAAGAAAAAGACTTATTTAAGCCGGAATCTAAAGCAGAATACTGGCAAACTAACATTAAATTCGCCCTTGACCTGCTTACACCGTACGAAGAAGAGGTAAAAAAGAGCTTTTTGGAAAAACTACAAGGAGGGAAAATTGAGGTTCGCCAGAATGACTTTGCTAAGTTGCTGGCGAATTTTGACTATAAAAACCTGATTCAGGAGTTAGAAAACCTAGATAAAGACCTTAATGCGGCTAAAAACCGAATCAGTCAAAACAAAAAAGAGGTCAAAAACCTGGCCAAATGGCAGGGAATACCGGTTGATTTATCAGAGTCAACTCGTTTTGTTGATTTTGTGCTGGGCATTGTGCCAATTACCCGCTTTGAGGATTTTGAGTCTGCCTTACACGCGAAACAACTGGCAGTTGTTCTAAAAGTCAGTGAAACCGATAAAGAAGTACGGGTTGTGGTTGCCTATGACAAGACAATTCATGATGATCTCAAAGACGCTTTTGAAGTGAATGAGTTTAAAGCTGTGGATATGCCCATTGCAAAAGGGCAGACCATTGAGTCAGAAATTAAGAACTTGGAGCGTGAAATTGAAAAAGACCGGGTCGTGGTGCGGGAAACCAAGGCCGCCATCAAAGAATACATTAAACACATTCCGGATTTTCGAATTTTATACGACTATTTGACCTGGCAAAAAGATCAGGATGAGGCGGCTCGAAAGGCTTTGTCCACCAAACAGACCGTTATCTTTACCGGATGGATGCCTACTGGTGCCATGGGAGAAATGAGGGATAAGTTAAGTGCGGTATCAAAAGAGTATGTTTTAGAAGAACTAGCAATTCGTGAAGACGAAAACATTCCGGTTGCCCTTGAAAATAACAAAGCTATTACTCCATTTGAATCAGTCACAGAAATCTACGGAGCACCACTTTACTCTGAACCTGACCCAACGATTTACCTGGCTCCATTTTTCATTTTATACTTTGCGCTGTGTCTCACTGACGCTGGATACGGACTATTATTGGCGATTTTGTCGTTTGCCGCGATTAAACTTATGAAACCAAAGGGTGGAGCGCGCAAACTCATGAGCTTGATGATGTTTGGTGGAATCGCAACGTTCATTATTGGAGCCCTGTTTGGTGGATGGTTCGGAATTGTTATCACAGATTTGCCTGATGGGGCGCTTAAAAACTTCTTTGAATCAATTCGTTTGATTGATCCGGTAGCCAACCCGATGACCGTACTCGTTATGAGTTTTATCCTTGGCTTCATTCAAATGGTGGTCGGTAACCTGGTCAACATGTTCTGGAAGATTACGCACGGAGAAGCTAAAGAGGGAATTATCACTAGCGGTTTCTGGGCAATTTATTTACTGATTATCGGATTCTGGATCGCTACCATGGCCGGACTTTTCGCTAGTGCTTCTCAAATAGCTCTATATTTAGTCCTTGGATGGACCGGGGTTATGGTGTTGAGTCAGGGTTACGAGAAAAAGAACCCTGTGATGAAACTGTTGGGTGGAATTTCTAGTTTGTACGGACTGGTCGGATACCTATCAGATATTCTTTCATATTCACGTTTGCTAGCCCTGGGGCTTTCAACTGGAATTATTGCCATGGTTGTGAACCTGGTCGCGGATTTGTTTGCTGGAATGGTGCCTTACGTGGGATTCTTGGTGTGGATTGTGATTATTGTAGGCGGACACCTATTTAACCTTGCCATCAACGTTCTGGGAGCCTTTATTCACTCCGGACGTTTGCAATACGTGGAGTATTTCCCGAAGTTTATGGTCGGTGGTGGCCGAAAATTCAAACCATTAATCAAACAAGCTAAATACGTTAGCTTGGTGGAATAAATTAATTAACTAAAATTAATCAAGCATATGGAACTAGGAATTGCATTAGCAATTTTCGGAGCAGCTCTCGCTGTTGGTTTGGCTGGTGCTGGTTCTGCCCTTGGAATGGGTGCAGCCGGACAAGCCGCCAGTGGTGTGGTTTCTGAAGATCCTGAAAAGTTTGGTAAAGCTCTTCTTCTCGAGGCGCTGCCTGGTACGCAGGGAATCTACGGCTTCTTGGCCGCTATTATGATCCTGCAGAAAGTCGGACTCCTTGGTGGTGAGCTGGCCCAAATTGGAACCAACGTTGGTTGGCAGATCTTCTTTGCCGCTCTCCCAATTGCTATTACCGGTCTTGTTTCAGGACTCCTGCAGGGTCGTGTATCAGCCGCTGGTATGGGTGTGGTTGCCAAAAAACCAGGTGAATCTGGAAAGGCTATTATTCTTTCAGCCATGGTTGAGACCTACGCTGTGCTCGGACTTCTGATCACCATTCTTCTTGTTACCTCAATCAACGTCTAAATATGGCCCTAACTGACATTCAAAAATCGATTAGGGACAAGGCTAAGGCTGAGGTAGAGGCGATCGCTAAGCGATCCGAGGAAGAACTATCCGCTGCTCGAAAAGAATGGGACGATCTGACTGCTTCAGAGCGTGAGCGTTTGCTTAAGTCAATGACCACGCGAGCCGAAGCCAAGCTTGCCCAAGCGAAATTTAAGATCAGCGAAAAGGTTAATTCAGAAGTCCTCAAAGCTAAACAGGCCCAGCTTGACCAGGTATTCAAAACTGTAAAAAACGATCTTACCAAAATGGATACCAAGTCTTATGAAAGCCTGTTGGCTAAACTATTGGCTCCACTAAAAGAGGAGGAGGGAACCCTCTCTACTGGCACGGACAAGATTAAGTCTTTGGAAGCGGCGGCTAAAAAAGCCGGTGTTAAGGCCAAGGTTAATCAAGAGCCAATTGAAACCATTGGTGGATTCATTTTCCACGGTGAACTGATTGACCTAGACAGTACCTTTGAGTCAATTCTGGAAAATCTTCGAGAAGAGACCCTGATTGATGTCCATCATATCCTGTTTAACGAATCAGAATAACCAAGTCCCATGACCCGCGATACCTACATCTATCCTAGCGCCAAAGTCAGAGTCCTGGAGCGACACCTTTTAAGCGAGGCTGACATGACGCGAGTGATTGACGCCAAAACACCTGACATTGCCTTTAAGGCTTTTAACAGCCTGGACTATGCCGGGGAACTTTTGGATTTGGAGGCCAAGGATTACCGTGTGGCCATGAGTCGGAAGATGAATCGGCTTAAAAAAGTCTTTGAAAAGATAATTCCTGATGAAGTGTTGATGCGACTCCTTTTTTTGGAACGCGACTACTACAATATCAAAATTCTTTTCAAGGAAAAATTATCCGGGAGTGATTTTGCCTCGCACTTAGAAACCAGTCCGGGGTTAATCCCAACAGACAAACTACGACGCTACATCATTGATGAGCTGGATACAGACCTTGACCCAAAAATCAAAAACGATATCAACGAACTAAAGAAGCAAATCGGAGATGATGCAGACCCGGAACGCATCGAGAACCTGGTTGATGTCCGCATGAATCGACGCAACCGAAGACTGGCCGAAAAAACCGGAAACAAATTTATCATCGAACTATACAAAATGCTCGCTGATAAAAATAACCTGAGCATTTTCTTGCGAGCTCGACGACTTCAAAAAGGAAAAACCTGGGTAGCTGAACGTTTAAACGACTTCGGCCATATCCCGGCCAGCCGCTTCTTAGAAAACTATGAAGCCGCTGACGATGCGGAATTCATAACCCGACTTCGTGATTATTTTCCAAACATAATAAATGAAGCCGTGGATGAATACTTAAAAGATAAGCAGATTTGGCACCTGGAGCAGGGCATTAATAATGCGATTATAGATCATCTCAAAAGCGCTAAACTAATTGGCTATGGTCCAGAAGTGGTGGTGGCGTACTTTTTTGGAAAAAAATATGCCATTAAAAACCTTTCCACTATCATGGCTTTGAAGTTTGGCGAAATTGAGCCAAGCACTATACGCAAACACTTAGTTAACAGTTACTAATATGTCTGACGAATTCAAAATCGGCATGATAGGAACCGAAGAAGCAATCATGGGCTTTATTGCCCTGGGTGTGAAGTGTTTTCCGATCAAAGAAACTGATGAGATTCAAGACATTATTGCCAAAATCAAGGCGGATCAGTTTGGCGCAATCTTCATTACCGAAGACTGGGCCGGGCGGGTTCGGAGTGAACTCGACACTGCCTTTGAACGCGAGGCCTTGCCGGCAATTGTAACTGTTCCTTCACCGCAAGGTGCAACCAAGGAAGGCTTGAGCAATCTTAAAAAGATTGTTGAACAGGCTGTTGGCAGTGATATCTTATTTAATAACTAAACTTATGACTGATCAAGAGAAATCTGGATTGATCATCAAGGTCTCGGGACCACTTGTGGTAGCCAAAGAAATGAATAACGCCCGAATGTATGACGTGGTGAAAATCGGCGAGAAAAAACTCGTGGGTGAAATCATCAAGTTGGAGAGCGACGAGGCTTCTATTCAGGTTTACGAGGACACGGCAGGTCTTAAGCCGGGGGACCCGGTTTACATGACCGGTCAACCACTCGTAGCCGAGCTTGGTCCTGGAATCTTAAAATCAATTTACGACGGTGTGCAACGACCGTTGGAGCTGATTGAAAAAGAAGCTCAATCACCATTCATCACTAAAGGAATTGATGTTCCCGGACTTGACCGGGAAAAAAAGTGGGACTTTGTTGCCACTGTCAGTGATGGTGAACCGGTTGCCGAAGGAGACGTAATTGGTACTGTCCAAGAAACAGAGCTCATTGAACATAAAATCATGGTTCCGCCCGGAGTCAATGGAAAGATCTCAGGAATTAAGAGCGGGCAGTTCAACATTACTGAAACTATTGCCACAGTAGACGGCACAGAAATTCAGATGCTTCAGTACTGGCCAATTAGAAAACCGCGGCCGTACAAAGCAAAACTGATGCCAAAAACTCCACTTATTACCGGAACACGAATCATTGATGCGTTCTTCCCAGTAGTAAAGGGTGGGGCTGCGTGTATTCCCGGACCGTTTGGAGCAGGGAAGACCGTTACTCAGCAGCAGCTGGCTAAATTTGCTGACGCTGACGTGATTGTTTACATTGGTTGTGGTGAGCGTGGAAATGAGATGACTGACGTACTGGTTGAGTTCCCGGAACTTGAAGACCCGAACACCGGTAAACCACTCATGGAACGAACAACTTTGATTGCTAACACCTCAAACATGCCTGTGGCGGCACGAGAAGCCTCAATCTACACCGGAATCACTCTGGCTGAGTACTTCCGAGACATGGGCTACAACGTTGCGCTGATGGCTGACTCAACTTCACGTTGGGCTGAGGCGCTTCGAGAAATTTCGGGAAGACTTCAGGAAATGCCTGGTGAAGAAGGCTACCCGGCGTACCTTGGTTCACGAACTGCCGCTTTCTACGAACGAGCTGGTGCAATTGACTGTCTGGGAGAAGATGACCGAAAGGGAACTTTGACAGTTATCGGTGCGGTTAGCCCTCCGGGTGGAGACCTGTCCGAGCCTGTGACCCAGAACACCCTGCGTGTGACTAAGGTTTTCTGGGGACTGGATGCCGGGCTCGCTAATCGACGACACTTCCCAGCGATTCATTGGTTGAGCTCTTACTCACTTTACCTAGACAACATTGAAGACTGGACCCGGGAAAATATGGGTAACGACTGGCCCGAAATGCGAAAGCTGGCTATGGGAATTTTGCAGGAAGAAGCCAGTTTGCAAGAAATTGTGAAACTGGTTGGGCTTGACGCGCTTTCACAAAAAGAGCAGGTGGTGCTGGAAACCGCAAAGTCAATCCGAGAAGACTTCTTACAACAGTTTGCTTTTGACGAAGTTGACGGATACACCCCACCAAAACGAATGTATCTGATGATGAAAGCCATCTTAAGCTTCCATGAAGCGGCCCTTGAGGCAGTTGAAAAGGATGTCAAAGTAAAGGATATGACCGGACTCGACATTAAAGAAGCCATCTCAAAGGCTAAGATGGAAACCAATGAAGATAATCTGGATAAACTTGCTAAGGATGCCAAAGGCGCTCTTTCTAACTTAACCGCAAAATCCTAGGACATATGGAAAAACGATACAAGACAATCAAAGAAGTCCAAGGGCCGCTCGTAATCGTCGACAAAATTAAAGATGTGATGTACGAGGAAATGGTTGAGGTGGAATTGGCTGATGGTGAGCGCCGCAAAGGACGAGTGCTTGAGATTACTGACAAGCACGCTGTGGTGCAGATGTTTGAAGGAACCACCGGAATTGACGTTGACAAGTCTAGTGCGACCTTTCTTGGTAAAACCCTTCAGGTTGGTGTTTCAACCGATTTGCTGGGACGTGTCATGAGTGGAATGGCTGAGCCACGCGATGGTATGCCGGAAGTTATTCCGGAAAAACACCTAGACATCAACGGTGCTCCAATTAATCCGTTCTCACGAGAAATGCCTGAAGACTTTTATCAGACCGGTATTTCAACCATTGACGGATTGAATACCTTGGTGCGAGGACAAAAGCTTCCGATCTTCTCTGGGGCCGGGCTTCCGCACAACGAAATCGCTGCGCAGATTGCGCGTCAGGCGAAAGTAGTTGGAGAAGGTGGAGACGATGAAGAGTTTGCTGTTGTGTTTGGAGCGATGGGAATCACCTTTGAGGAATCAGAATTCTTTATCAACGAGTTTAAGAAGACCGGAGCTATTGAGCGATCAGTGCTCTTTATCAACCTGGCTGATGATCCGGTAGTTGAACGAATCACTTTGCCACGAATGGCCCTAACTACTGCTGAGTACCTGGCTTACGAAAAAGGTAAGCACGTGCTTGTAATCCTCACTGACCTTACCAACTATTGTGAGGCTTTGCGTGAGGTTGGAGCAGCGCGAAAAGAGATTCCTGGACGACGCGGATATCCTGGTTACATGTACACAGACCTTTCCACCATTTACGAACGAGCCGGAAAAATTAAGGGGCGATATGGTTCTGTGACTCAGATTCCAATTCTGACCATGCCTGAAGACGATAAAACTCACCCAATTCCCGACCTTACCGGTTATATTACTGAGGGACAGGTTGTGGTATCACGAGAACTTTATCGAAAGGGAATTTACCCTTGCATTGACCCACTCACCTCACTCTCACGACTGATGTCAAAGGGTATTGGGGAAGGGAAGACCCGTGAGGATCACTCCGGAGTAGCTAACCAGCTGTTTGCGGCGTACGCTACCGGAAAAGAAGCTCGAGAGTTGGCTGTGATCCTTGGTGAGTCAGCTTTGTCTGACGCCGAACGTGCTTATATCAAGTTCGCTGAAGCGTTTGAAGCTGAGTTTATCACTCAGGGAAAGAACGAAGACCGAACCATTGAAGACACTTTAACCATTGGTTGGAAATTGATGAGCATCCTCCCAATCCGAGAGTTAAAGCGCGTTAAGGAAAACCACATTGATAAATATCTTCCGAAAGCAGAAAAATAAAATATCTTTAAACTGCACGTCGCAAATTGCACGTCGCACGTCGATCAGAACGACGTGCCACGAGCCACGTGCCACAAGCAATAACTTATGGCAAATGCACTGGGCGTAAATCCAACTCGACAGGAGCTCCTAAAGCTCAAGACAAAGCTTAAAACCAATAAGCGTGGTTATAAGTTGCTTAAAGATAAACGCGACGGACTCATGAAGCAGTTCATGGCCATCATTCGAGAGGCCAAAGACTTGCGTGAGAGCGTTGAAAAGCAGCTTGAGACCGGCTTCCAGGCCTTTCTCTTTGCTGGAGCCAAGACTCCACCGGAGCTTCTTAAAAGCGCGTTTTTGCTCCCTAGTATGAGGACTACACTCAAAGCTGACATCAAGAACGTAATGAGTGTGGAAGTGCCACAATTTGAGTATCAGGAAGAAGGGGACTTTCTAAGTTACGGATTCAGTTTGACTAGTTCGGAACTGGACGTGGCGCTGGAAAGTTTTTCAACTACCCTCAAGGACATGGTGCGCTTGGCCGAGGTTGAACACTCTGCCAAGCTTTTAGCTGAAGAGATTGAAAAAACTCGCCGTCGAGTTAATGCCCTGGAATACGTTTACATTCCACGAATGACTGAAACAATTAAGTATATTCAGAACAAGTTGGCCGAACAGGAACGAGACACACTGATTACCTTGATGAAGGTTAAAGATATTATTGAAGAAGCGGAAAAAGCCGAGGTGTAGGGATTACTTGCGGTAATCCGCTCGATTAATTGTGCCAATCCATTAGATCAGATTGTAGGGGCGGACCTATGTGTCCGCCCTTTAGATTTACCCCACCCAGCCTCCCCTTTAAGGGGAGGCTGGGTGGGGTACCATAAGAACAACCCAAAGAAAACCGGGTCAACCTCCTTGACCAACCCCTCTTTATTTGCTAACCTTATTTCTCAGAAGAGAGAAGGGGGTACGACATGTTCATTCAAGGAATCAAGCTTTGGCTTGAAAAGTGGATTAGCAAAAAGGCCGTTATCCCGATCGGACTTCTGCTGTTGATTCTCGTCATCTTCACGGTGATCAGGGAAGCCAGGATGATCGACCAGCGGGGAACCGACATGAACTCGACCACCTCCTCGGTCGGGTCCTGGAAGATCACCAACACGGTCTGTGCGCCGACAGAGAAGGTTGGGGACAACGTCATCATAGGTTGGGACCGGTGCTTCCAGAGCACGCTCGTGTACCGAGCAGTCCACGACGCCCCTGACGGTTGGGTCGACCTTCCAGACGGACATCAGTACAAGCCACTGTTTGCCTATGAGTGCTTCCCATACGGTGACGTCTCCTCGATTCGATTGGGCTTGAGCCCGAACCTGTTCGATCTCATGTTTGCTGATATTCTGCTAGAAGACGGGTGCAAGTGGAGCTGTGACCCAGCCCGCGAAGCGGAGTGCATGGAATGAGGCACCTCAAGAAACCTGTCCATGAGCATTTCAGCACTGTGGGTCTAATCTGTTCGATTCTCGGAGCCCTGACCCTTGGGTCCTACCTACTCTTACGTGATCATAACCATATCAGATTCGGCACCGACGCTGTGGTGATAATCGGATTCATTATTACATCAATCGGAGCGGTCTCGCTGGTGGTGAGTGCTTCACTAAGAGACCACAACAATAGTCCACCCCCTCTCCTATAGAGAAACTTGTCGGTCAACTACGACAGGTTTTTTTATCCACTAAATAGGGGATAAAATTGTGTATGAAAACAAAAATAAGCTTGGGGTAAAGCTCTTGACCTGGGGTACATTTCTGGTAATCTTGAAAGTGAGCCGGGGATCGCACTTCAGTGCGACAAAGCTCACGAGAGTAGGACCAGTAGAAATACTGTGAATCCGATCTTTTGGAAGGAATAAAGCGTTGTACAAGGCTGATGCTGACGGGCCTGCCCGAAAGCTGATGTAACTTGGAACGTTATGACTCCGCTTGGAACACAGCCTTCCTGAAGGGAGAAGACTTTGAAGAGTAGTTGCACTGAAACACTTCGGCTCTACCCAGAAACTGGACTTCGGTCTGGTTTTTGGGTTTATGTCAACCGTCGTGCATACCCTTCGATATAATTAAGCACAATTGAGACCGCGGCACGACGTATTTGTGATGTAAGACCATAAAGCTCGTGTTTCGGAAAATCAGATGTCATTTGATAGACATGAACAGCAAAATCATCCATTTTACTCTTTAATTTTTCTTGATATTCATTTATGACTCTACACTTGATTCGTTGATTCTTTGCTTCGTTGCTTTCTTGATCTTAAACACGACTCTCAGTGATGGTGTAAACGCGTCACCAGAAATTCGAAAGAGTCGTAGAAGTAAATAAAGTGGGTAATAGAGAATAAAAATGAGTTTTTTCGAGCCGAGTCGGGTACCGCTGAGGTGGCGGAAGACGTCAGAGTATCGATCCTCAAAATAGACTCGGGTTAGTTGCTCGAGCTTCTTGGTTCCGGAAGCGCGTTTCAACATGCGTTTGAGTTCGAAGATGCTGGTGTACTGCGAAGGCGGGTAGTCACGGCCGCGTACAGCTCGAGTCAGGGCTCGACGCAACGCATTAGGCAAGAGCCAATGCACAAGCGGCAAGTTGTTGTCATGGTAGTCGATAGGGAAGAGTTGGTTTGGAGTTTCGATAAAAACGAGACCGCCATCCTTTGTAATTCGAGACACTTCATTGAGCAAGCTCTGCTTCTCGCGTTTCATAAGCACATGCTCTAGAACCTGCCAAAGCACTACACAGTCAAACTCGTTATCACCAAACGGCAACTCTTCTTCGTCCGTCTGCAAAACCGTTTTCACGTTCTGAACCCCATACTCTTTCATTTTCTCGTTTGCTTTTTCAAGCTCAACACTTGCAATATCACACCCAACCACGCTCGAGCCTTCAACATGCGAAAGCGCATACAAATTCCGACCATAACCACACCCAACTTCTAAAATCTTCGGGTTCTTGGCCTTTAAGTACTGTTTGACCACAGGAAGCAATTCTTCCTTGGCTAATTTATCTCCTTCCCGGGATTTATACCGAGCGTCAATGGTGTTTAATTTGGACATAATTAGCCTTATTATACCGCACTTGCAGCCTTTTGCGAAATAGGGAGAAATAGGCTAAAATAGGGTCGCGATCCTATCTGACGGTACCGCCCTTAACCCCTCCTTATAGGAAGGGGATACTCGACTTCTTCCCCAAAAGGGGAGGAACCACTTAAATATATGCAAGAAAATTTGATGGAAAAACTGAATGAAGAACAGCTTAAGGCCGTCACGCATCGTGATGGGCCTTTAATGATTATCGCCGGAGCCGGAACAGGGAAGACTATGGCCATTACGCAGCGAATCGCCTGGCTCATTGAACAAAAGCTGGCCGCACCGGATGAAATCTTGGCTCTTACCTTTACTGAAAAAGCTGCGGCTGAAATGGAAGAGCGGGTCGATATTTTGTTGCCGATGGGGTACGTCGATTTATGGATCTCGACCTTTCATAGTTTCTGCGAACGAATTCTCTCGGATTACGGAATCGAAATCGGACTGGGGCGAAACATGCGCGTTTTGAACGAGGTTGATACCTGGCTTTTAATGCGTCAAAACTTTGATCGGTTTGAGCTGGAATACTACCGACCCAAAGGAAACCCGACCAAATTCTTAAAAGCCTTACTTACACACTTTTCGCGAGCTAAGGACGAAGTTATCACCCCGGAAGACTATTTAAAGTTTGCTGAACAAGAACGGGCCAACCTTGATGCAACGAATTCATCTGACGACGCCACGGCAGAAGTCGAACGTTTAACCGAGCTTGCCAATACTTATCATACCTACCAACAAATACTACTTGAAAACGACTCACTCGATTTCGGGGATCTTATAGGCTATACGCTCGAGCTTTTACAAAAAAGACCAAAGGTCTTGGCCGAACTGCAAAAGAAGTTCAAATACGTTCTGGTGGATGAATTCCAGGACACCAACTGGGCGCAGTACGAGCTGGTGAAACTTTTAACTGGACCAGACAATAATCTGACCGTGGTAGGTGACGATGATCAATCAATTTATAAATTTCGTGGTGCATCGCTTTCTAACATTTTGCAGTTTGAGCAGGATTATCCTGACACAGAAAAAATCGTACTTACCAAAAACTACCGAACTGTTCAATCTATCCTTGACCATGCTTACAAGTTTATACAGATGAACAACCCGAATCGTTTAGAACGGGAGGGACTTTCCAAAGAACTCGCATCTCAACTTAATCACGAGGGCAAAATTGAACACTTGCACTATGTAACACTTGAACAAGAGATCGAAGGAGTAGCTGACCAAATCATGAAAATTAGAACCGAGAACCCCGATGCCCTTTGGAGCGACTTTGGAATCCTGGTTCGAGCCAACGATGCAGCTAACGACTTTTTATCTGCGCTTGAACGCCGCGGTATCCCGTATCAATTTCTGGCTTTGCGAGGACTATACACGAAACCCACTGTTATGGACTTGGTAGCTTATCTCAATATCATCGACAACCCATACAACAGCCCGGCTTGGTACCGCCTTCTGACCCACCCCATGTTTGATATCAGCCACGAAGAGATCGCGAAACTGAACTTAGAGGCTGATAAAGCAGGAAAGACTAGTTTCGATATCTTAAAAACGATTCGAGCAGTAGACGGAATCAAAGAAGAGACTGCTAGCAAGATTGAAAACGTGATCTCGATTACAAACGAACTCTCTCAAGAAGCTAAAACCAAAAACGTTACCGAGATTATAGTGAACACAGTGCAGAAGACCGGGCTCTTAGAATGGATTAACGGACTAGACGAACAAACCAAACATGACTCGTTTCGCTACCTGCATCAGTTTTTTGAGCGCGTTAAACGATTCGAGGCCCGGCACGACCACCCGGTTCTTAAAAACTTCTTAGCCGAATTTGAGCATGAACGTTCTGCCGGAGAAGAGGGAAGCCTGCAGTTCGACATTGAGACCGGACCGGACACGGTGAAAATTATGACCGTGCATGGTTCAAAAGGGTTGGAGTTCAAATATATTTTTGTGACCAACTTGATCGACCGACGCTTTCCGACAAGTGAACGCAAGGAAGCTATTCCATTACCGGATGGACTGATTAAAGACAGGGTACCAGAAGGAGATGTTCATCTAGAAGAAGAACGTCGATTATTTTATGTCGCGGTCACACGAGCCAAAGACGAGCTGTATCTGACCTCTGCAGAAGACTATGGCGGTGTTCGTAAGCGTAAAATGTCGCGCTTCCTGCACGAGATCGGACTAATTAATGATTCGACCAAACCAACGGAAGCGGTTGGGCCGTTCGAAGACCCATCCTCCGCCAAGGCTACGGAAGGCAAGTACAACAAAATTACATACCAGCTTCCAAAACAGTTCTCATTCACCCAAATCCGAGCCTTTAATACCTGTCCGTTACAATACAAGTTCGCACACCTACTTAAAATTCCAGTGCTTGGTAAATATCAAATGTCTTTTGGAAAAACCATGCACAACACTTTACAAGAATACTTTAGACGATGGATTGAGCGGACCAAAAACTCACAGCAAGATTTATTTGGTGAGGGAGAGGAAGCACCGACCGATGCGATTCCAGTTGGAGTCGATGAGCTACTAGAAATATACAAGGAACACTGGATCGATGAGTGGTACCCGAATGATGGACTCAGGGAAGAGTACCGAGCCACCGGAAGAAAGACCCTTAAAGACTTTTACAAGCAGATCGAAACCGAGCAACCAAAGCCAATCGCCCTTGAGGCTGGCTTCACTTTGAAGCATGAGGACTTGGTGATCAAAGGACGGATCGATAGGATTGACGAAGCTGAAGGCGGGGTTGAGATTATAGATTACAAGACCGGCAAACCAAAAGAAAAACTCACCTTCGATGACAAAGAACAACTCTTGATTTACCAGCTCGCCGCGGCCGAGTCGCTCGGTTACCAACCAGTTAAACTTACTTTTCACTACCTTGAGGATAACTCGCAGATCTCGTTTCTCGGAACCGAAAAAGAGCTCGATAAGCTCCGTGACAAAATGAATCAGTTTTATGATAAGATTAAGGCGAGCAAGTTCGACGCCACTCCAGGTTTCTCCTGCCAATTCTGCGACTTTAAGGATATTTGTGAGTTTAGAAAGTTATGATGAAGCCACTTAGTAATTACCTCCAAGACTCTGTCAACCGCGCTAAAATTGGGCGGCAGCTTGAAGCGTCTGGGATTATTGATACCTGTAATGTGTATTTAAAAGATTTGCTTGGGGAGCAGTATCGACTTGCTCGAGCTTGCAGTTATAAATTCGGGACTTTAAATATCGACTGTACCTCAAGCGTGGTGGCTAATGAGATCGTGAGCCATGAAAATGAACTTCGCAATTACATGCACCGAGCGATTCCTGAAATGAATCTGAAGCAAGTCAGAACACGTATTAAAACTGAAGCTGATTTATGGTACGATGATGATGGGTTGCTAATCACATGACGTTTAAACATTTCTTATTAGTAATGAGTATTGGAACGATCGGCGCATGGATTACCTGGGCTGTAACTTTGTTTACGATTGACCCGGTTGAAACTTCGATTGTCGGTTTTTTATTTTTTTATCTTACTCTCGCTGTCGCATTAATCGGATCGTTCTCAATCGCAGGAGTCAGCCTACGTGTTCTAGTAAAACGTCCAGACGTTATCAGTAGGGAAGTTACTGTCTCATTTCGCCAAGCAATTTGGTTTGCGGCGCTTCTTGCAGGATCCCTTATCCTGCTTTCACGAGATATTTTGTACTGGTGGGCAGGACTACTCATCATCATCGTTTTGAGTCTATTGGAACTATTTTTCTTGACTGCTAAAAGAACCAGTAGAACACACACCCCTGAACAATAATTGTATCCAATTTTGTCTTGCCACCAAGGTTTAGATGAGTTAAAATGAAGGCTCAATAATGCCTTTATTTTTTATATCCCGTCGAACGGGACTTTAATGAAATATGCTTGGAAAACTGTTTGGACGCTTTTCAAAAGATTTGGGAATAGACCTTGGAACCGCCAACACGTTAGTTTTTGTAAAAGAGAAGGGGATCATAATAAATGAACCCTCTGTTGTGGCTATCAACACCAGGACTGATCAAATAGTGGCTGTTGGAAAGGATGCCAAGGATATGCTTGGTAAAACTCCTCCGCATATCAAAATTACAAAGCCACTAAACAAGGGAGTTATTTCTGATTTTGAAGTAGCAGAGAAGATGTTAAAGTATTTCATTGATAGTGTTCACCAGGAATCTTTCACTATTGTGCCACGTCCGAACGTGGTTATTGGAGTGCCTTTAGAGATCACAGAAGTGGAACGTAAGGCCGCTGAAGACGCTGTACTTTCAGCCGGAGCCCGCTCCGTCCACTTGGTTGAAGAGCCAATGCTGGCGGCGATCGGAGCACGTTTACCAGTGACTGATTCAGTTGGCTCAATGATTGTTGATATTGGAGGTGGTACCACTGAGATTGCTGTAATTTCACTTTCTGGCGTGGTAACCTGGAAGTCACTTTCTATTGCCGGAGAAGAATTAAATAAAAATATCATCCAATACGCTCGGGAAAACTTCAATCTTTTACTCGGAGAACGGGTAGCCGAACAGGTAAAAATACGAATCGGCTCAATCATTGAGCTTGAAGAAGGCCTTGAGATGCAAATGCGTGGTCGAGACTTGATCACCGGTTTACCGAAAGAATTATTGGTCACTGACGAAGAAGTGAGAGACGCAATCGGAAAATCAATCAAAACTATCATTGACAACATTAAATCAACCCTTGAAGTCACCCCACCAGAATTGGTTGCAGACATTTATGAACGCGGTATTGTGTTGACCGGTGGGGGAGCGTTACTACGCGGACTAGACAAGGCAATTGCAGAAGCCGCACAAATTCCGGTACGCATTGCTGAAGACCCGCTCACCTGTGTTGCTCGGGGAGCGGGCGCTCTACTAGATAATCAATCGTTGCTTTCTGACGTAACCCTTCCTTCCACCACTGATCAGGGAATCATTTAAAAAATTCCATGAATATAAGGCCGGCCAAAAAAATGAGACGGACGTTTACCGTCATGTTGATTGGTGCGGTCTTAATATTGTTGGTTTTACTAATCAGTGGACAGGCTGCCAAAGGATTAGCCCTGATTCAACGACCTCTGGTGAGTGCTGGAACTTGGCTCCAGGGAACCTCAGATTTTTTTCAAACCCGGTCGGCCCTGGTCAGTGAGAACCGGGATCTAAAAAATAAACTGGAGTCATTCGCAGTTTACCAATCTGAACTGGAAACTTTACGTGATGAAAACGCTTCTTTGAAGTTACAACTTGAATATCTATTTGAACACGAAAATGATTCAATCACTGCCGCGATCACAACCCGTTCCATTTCTCCTAACTCTAACACCGCCACGCTTGATCAGGGGTCAGACGCAGGAATTGAACCGGGTGATCCGGTCATTGTTGATAGTGGTGTTTTATTGGGCAAGATAATGGCCACCACTAATACAACCTCTACAGTACGTTTTCTCTCTGACCGAGCTAGCAGTACAGCCGCCACCATTTTAAACAAAGACCGAACTCTGGGATTAGTTGAGGGTTCATCCGGATTTTTACTTGACTTCCAATTCATTCCTCAAGAAACAGAATTGAACATAAATGAAATCGTGGTGACTTCAGGACTGGAAGAAGCAGTACCATACGGCCTGGCTATTGGTATCATCAACTCAATCACTTCATCTGATACTGACCCGTTTAAATCAGCGGTAATTGAACCGGTCATTGATTACCGACGATATCAATTCGTAACCGTGATTACAGAACCTTAATATGACAAGTATCTTTCTGGCATTTTTTACCTTACTTTTTCTCACTGCTGTAGAGACCAGTTTTTTCGCATCACTTGGTGCACCTCTTGCTTACACCCCTTTATTATTTACCGCAGCAATTTATGTAATTCAGCACCGCGGCTCAACCATGGGCATTTGGTGGCTTGTTGGTTATGGACTGTATCTGGACATATTGCAAATCGGATACATGCCAGGAGAAACAATTATTTATTTTGTTGCTGGTATGCTGGCCTTTCTGCTGTCCAGAAGTATTTTCTCAAACCGCTCTCTTTACGGAATTATAGGTTGCGGACTTCTAACCTTGCTTGCTGTTTTTGCAATTCATTTTGGTTTTCACGCCATTACTTCCTTCTTCCTTAATACTGAAATTAACCTGACCCAAAATCTAGTCTACCTAACCGCACAAACATTTTCTTTCATTGTTCTCACCTTTCTGGTGTTTCAAACTAACCAAACCTTACGTAAAAGCCTGGCCTTACGCCGCACAAACTCATGAAGTGGTTTAAACACCGACAATCTAACCAATCTATTAACCCTTTTGGAATAGAAAAGGACGTTTTTAAAAATTATAATTTGGATAAGGAAGACCGGGAACATGAAATTAATGAGGCTATCATCACGGAAACTAAAGAAACGCGTTCGAGTGAGTACATCAGCAAAACAGTAAAAAAGAAAACTTTACGAAATTTGCTCGTCATAACCATACTGGTTTTCGGAATTTTTATGGGGAGGGCGGCTCAACTTCAGGTTATTGAAGGGGGCAACTATCGAGTGTTAGCTGAAGGGAATCGGATTCGTATTGAGGTTATTTCACCAATGCGCGGGGTAGTGTACGACCGAAACGGTTCCACCCTGGTAGACAATGTTTCCACTTTTACGGTTGCAATCACCGCGGCTGATCTACCCGAAGACGAGCACGAGCGATCCTTGGTGATTCAAACCATTGCCGAAGCCACCGGACAAAACCCACTCGATATTGAAAATCTCCTTTCCGAGTACTCCTCCGTGCCATTAGAACCTATTCCAGTGGCTCGTGACATGGATTATGAGGCTGCCTTGCGCATGGCAACTTCAAACCATTTTTTGCGCGGTGTAAAAATTTATCTGAACACCAAGCGTGACTATGCCACTGATCGAGCCCTGTCTCTTTCCCATCTGCTTGGCTACATGGGTAAAATCAATGCAGAAGAAATTGATCAGTACCTGGAACAAGGATACCGTCGTAGCGAAGAAATTGGTCGGCAGGGAATCGAAAAAACATACGAGGCCTTTTTACGAGGAATTCCGGGAAGAAAAATTGTGGAAGTGGATGCGCTCGGTCAAGAAGTCACCGTGCTTACTCATGAAGAAGCACAGAATGGCTACAATATCCGCCTGAGTATTGATGCGGATCTTCAAGAATACATCGAAGACCGTTTAATCGAATACCAAAAAACATCAAATAGCCGAAAAGCCAGTGTGGTTGTAATAGATCCAAACAATGGCGAGGTACTATCAATGGTCAGCCTTCCATCTTTTGACAGCAATGACTTCTCTGGTGGAATCGACACAGAAAATTACTCGGCTTTAATCAATGATGATAACCAGCCACTGTTCTTCCGAGCTATTTCTGGAGAATACCCGTCGGGCTCAACTTTTAAACCAATCGTAGCCAGCGCCGCCCTAGAAGAAGGGATTATTGATGAGCGCACCAGCTTCTTGTCTGTAGGAGGAGTCAGAATAACGGAATGGTTTTTCCCTGACTGGCGGGCAGGTGGACACGGGATAACAAATGTTCGCAAAGCCATTGCTGACTCCGTCAATACTTTTTTCTACATCGTCGGAGGTGGGCATGAAGATTATGACTTTATTGGTCTCGGAGTTGCTCGTATTACTGAGTACGCGGCCAAGTTTGGACTCGGCTCCCAAACCGGAATTGATTTACCCGGTGAAGCAACTGGATTCCTACCAAGCAAAGAATGGAAAGAGGAGGTCAAGGGTGAACGCTGGTACATTGGTGACACTTACCATTTAGCCATTGGACAGGGAGATATATTGGTGACCCCGCTTCAAATGGCTTTATCGACCACCGTGTTTGCTAACGGTGGAACACTCTATGAACCAAGAGTAATTCGCTCTTTTTGGGCAGAAGATGGGGAAGTGATAAATCCACCAAGCATAGTTAATGATCAGGTGGTGTCAGACAATACAATCGAAATCGTTCGCTCGGGAATGCGGCAAACTGTAACTGATGGTTCAGCCCGTTACATGGCCGGTTCTTCTGAGAAGGTGGCCGGTAAAACCGGAACCGCTCAGGTCGGAGGTGACGCAGAAAACCACGCCTGGTTTACCGGGTTTGGACCATATGAGTCGCCAGAAATCGCCATGGCCGTATTGATTGAGAACGGAGGGGAGGGATCAAGTGTGGCCGTCCCTATCGCCCGTGACATCTTTACATGGTGGTTTGATAATAGGTAAGATTAGGATCGGATATTATCTTAAATCCATACTTTATCCGAACTTTACTTCACATATAAACGAGTTAGCTGAAATATTCCTTTTCTTTTCTGGGCTATCGCCCAATTGTTTTAAAAAATTTTCAAATTTCTTTTTCTTTTTTATAAGGGGAAATATGGTGTTTCCTCCGCAAAGCTACGGAAACGCTTTTTTGATGAGGGGAATATATGGAGTTCCGCCTGTCGGCGGAACATTTATTTATAAGAATTGACCAAGCATTTCAGACACGATACAATACAACCAGTGTAACTATTACATTCTACTGGTATATGAAACCAAACATTGCAAACATAGGTAAGAACTTAAAAAAGATCCGTACCGAAAAAGGGATATCGCAAGACCGACTATCAAAACTTGCTGATGTCGCACTCAATACAATTGTTACTTTAGAATCAGGAAACAACGGAAACCCAACAATCGAAACAATGACAAAAATTGCGCAAGCACTTGAAGTGGACATTAACGACTTAATAAAATAACTATGAAAGCGAAAACTCAAAAGAAAAAACGGGAAATCACTTTCATTGACCTGTTCGCTGGAATAGGTGGTTTTCATTTGGCTTTTCACAATGCGGGTGCAAAATGCGTTTTTGTAAGTGAATGGGACGAACACGCACGCCAAACATACGAGCATAATTTCAAAAAAATCCAACCTGAGCTTTTCAAAAAAGGCCTTTTTGCGGAAGGAAAAGAATTATTTGCAGGCGACATTACCAAGGTAGATGAAAAAGAAATCCCCGACTTTGATATTTTGACGGGTGGTTTTCCTTGTCAGCCATTCTCACAAGCCGGCTTTAGAAAAGGTTTTTCAGATACTCGCGGAACACTTTTTCATGACATAGTAAGAATCATCAAAGAAAAACAACCGACGGCTTTCTTTTTGGAAAATGTTCGACACTTGTTGAATCACGACGACGGAAAAACTTTTGAAGTTATTAAAAAAACAATAACCGATGATCTTGGCTATTCATTCCATTACAAAATAGTTAAAGCGTCCGATTTTGGGCTTCCGCAACACCGACCCCGTCTATTTATGGTCGGATTCAAAGATCCAAATATAAAATTTGAATTTCCGGAACCAATCAAACTCGAAAAAACCATGTCCGACATTTGGGGCGCACCTTGCGAAAAGAAAATCGGATATACACTTCGTGTTGGTGGACGAGGATCAAAAATTGATGATCGCCATAACTGGGATTCATACATGGTAAAAGGAAAAGTAAAACGACTTTCACCGGTTGAAGGTAAAAAAATGATGGGCTTCCCCGATGATTTTGAATTTCCAGTTTCAGACATGAAAGCAATGAAGCAACTGGGAAATGCGGTTGCGGTTACTGCCATTCAAGCGGTCGCTCAACAAATTATCCAATCACTCAATACTTATGATCACAGGAAATAAAGGCGAATGGAGCGAGTTTTATGCTTTTATAAAACTTCTCGTCGATAAAAAAATCATCGGAGCTGATGAAGAACTCGAAAAAATCGAAGCGGTCTTTTTTCCAATTTTGAAAATAATCCGTGAGGAGACCGAGGGGAAATCGGAATACGAATTGCAAGAAGGAGAAAAAGTGAAAATCTTGCACATTGACGGCGAAACCACAATCGTAGACACCTCCGATTTGAAATCGAAAGTCGTTGAAGTATTTGCGGAGATTAAAGAAAAATCACAAACCTTTTCCGTCCCACTTGCGGACGAACTTTTTGAACGCTTTGGAATAAAAACCCTCAATGCCGGAAATGCACGGAAAGAAGATTTGATTTTGAAAGTCCATGATCACACGATCGGACGAGATCACGAAATAGGATTCAGTATCAAATCAAAACTCGGTTCACCCGCAACACTTCTCAACGCTTCGGGAGCAACTAACTTTACATACAAAATCACAGGACTTGATGAACGAAAAATTGAAGAAATAAATACAATTGATACAAAGGCAAAAATTCGTGATCGCCTTTTCGCAATTCGTGAAGCGGGCGGAGCGTTTGCGTTTCACGGCATTGATTCCGAAGTTTTCGAGCGAAACTTACGAAAAATCGACACGATCATGCCAGAAATAATGGCGGAAGTTCTTTTGGCTTATTTCTCTGACAAAGGCGCAACTTTCCCGGAATTATTGCAACACTTGCAAGATGAAAAAATGCAAATTTTGAATTTCAAACTTTCCACCGAAGACTACGCCTACAAAATCAAAGCATTACTCAATAATGCAGCTCTCGGAATGGTTCCCGCCAGTGCATGGGACGGTACCTTGCGTGCCCACGGTGGAGTGATTGTGGTTCGTGAAGACGGCGAAATCGTTTGTTATCATCTTTATAATGCGGAAGCGTTTCGAAATTACTTGTTTAATAACACTCGCATGGAATCACCAAGTGCAACACGCCACGGATACGGCACAGTTTACGAAGAAAACGGCGAAATGTTTATCAAACTCAACCTGCAAATACGATTTATCAAATAGTTTATGTCTGACGAAGTTAAATACAATCAGTTTCAAAGGGGGTCGATTTGGAGAAAATGGGATTTACAGGTTCATACTCCCTTTTCGCATTTAAGTAATGGCTTTGGCGATGACTTCGATGAATATGTTAAAAAGCTTTTTAAAGCTGCCATTGAAAAGCAGATAGCGGTTATAGGAATTACTGATTACTTCTGCATTGAAGGATATAAGAAGATAAAGCAGGAGTACCTGAATAATGACACCAAGCTTGCTGAACTATTTACGGATAAAGAAATTAAGCAAATTAAAAAAATAAAACTGTTCCCAAATGTAGAATTTCGCCTTGATACGTTAGTAGATGGTAACCGAGTAAATTTTCATGTGATTTTTTCAGATGAAGTTTTAATTACAGATATTGAAGAAAATTTCCTCCACGAATTAGATTTTATTTATGAAGGAAATCCTCAAGGCACTGATGAAAAATGGAAATTAAAAATTCCCAACCTTGAAACGTTGGGTCAAAGTCTAAAGAAAGAGCACGCAGAGTTTAACTCAGATACTGACTTATTTGTCGGCATGAAGTGTGCGGTAGTAAATCACACTCAGATAGCAGAAATACTAACTAATAAGAAATCGAAATTTGCAGGCATGTATATGATGTGTGTACCTTCTGATGAAGATTTAAGTAAAATTTCTTGGGATGGACAAGATCATAATGTAAGAAAAATTTATATTCAAAAATCTGATGTACTTATCAGTTCAAATCAAGCTACGATAAATTGGGGTCTTGGAAGAAAGCATGAGAATCCCCAAGAATACATTAATGAATTTAAAAGCCTTAAACCATGCATTTGGGGGTCAGATTCCCACACCTACGAAAAGTTATTTGAACCAGACAATAAAAGATATACATGGATTAAATCCAACCCAACATTTGACGGGCTGAAACAATTACTATTTGAACCTTCGGAAAGAGTAAAAATTCAAGAACAGAACCCATACGAAGAAAAAAAGAAAATATATTTTGATTCAATAAAACTAACTGGAAGTAAAAATTTTGTTTTGCCTGACTTAGAAATACTATTAAATAGAGAGCTTATAGCATTAATTGGCGGTAGAGGAAGTGGAAAAAGTGCTCTGCTTGATACTTTCGCTTTTCTTAATGAGGAACATTTAAAATTAGATCAAAACAATAAGAAAAAGATTATTGAATATTATAGAGATAATGAAGCAAGAACAGAGCCACGTCCTTCTTATACATTCAAAACTTCATTGATAGATAAAGATGGTGATATGTCTGAATTTGAGAAGGAACTTTCGGATAAAACAAATCTTGAATTACCATTTTTGTACCTAGGACAAGAAAGGCTAAGCGGTATTGCAACAAATGATTTTGAACTAACACGAACTGTTTGCGATTTGATTGGCATTGACGTTAACGAAATAGGCCAAGAAGTTTTAACTTCAAAAGCACGAGATGTACTTGGTGATATTGATAATACCCAGCAACGTACCCGAGACATTATTGAACGGTATAAAGAGCTTGGATATACCGAGGGCGAAGACTTGGAAAAATGGATAGCAAGCTATTTAGCAAAACTTACAGACCAACAAAAAAGACTCTCATCAAAAGAAACAAAGGAGACACTTGATGAAATAAATAAAAAAACTGAAAAAGGACTTAAGCTTAAAGAGTTGAAAGAAAAAGCAAACACACTACTGCTAGGCCTTCGTGAATTGCCAATCACACAAGAAATAGCCAACTTCAACATTATTCTAAAAAACCACTACCCCGACAACGAAGAGATTGAGGGTCTAAATATCAGCAAACAGACAAAAGTACTTAGCGAATTACAGACAAAAATTGAGGCAGATATGACTAAATTGAGAGAAGAAATCATTGCTCTAAAAAAGAAACTTATTGAACAGGGTATTAAGGAAGATGTTAATACCTTATTACAGGCCAGTGAAAATTTACAACGCCAAATAAGCAACATTGGAAAAGATCTTGAGAATTACAATCGGTCAATAACACAATTGGTGGACTTGCATGAGGAGAAAAGAAAAATCTTGGAACAAATCAGTAATTCATTACTTGCCCTACGAAATGCCATCACACAAGCATTTAAAGATTTTCAAAATTCACGCGATGATTCAACAGCCGAAGAGAAGGAACTATTCGAAAAAATTATCAATGGCATTGAAGTTGAGGGAAAAATTGAATTTAATTTCAAAAAGTTTGCTAAGCGTGTATTGGATGATTTTCTGGATAACCGGAAAGTAGCAAATGAAACTGATCTGAAAAAAATGATAGCTGGCACAAATGAAGACGGAACGCCCCGAGAAATAACCTTTGAGAATCTATCAGTATGGATACAAAAAACTGACCTAGGCGAACAAAAATGTTTTAGTCGTGATGGAATCAGCGGAATCACATATTACATTTTCACTGAATGGGCTGACTTCTTGGGAGTAAAAGCAATTGCAAAGTTAAATGGAAAGGCAACTGAAATTTTATCTATCGGACAAAGAGGAACCCTTTTACTAAAAGTCTATTTAGCTACTGCAACGGCAAAACAAGTTTTCATTATAGATCAACCTGAAGACAACCTTGATAACAATTTCATAATGAATGAACTTGTCCCACTCATCCGGAAGGCCAAACAATCAAGACAAATCATAATGTCGACCCACAACGCTAATCTAGTAGTTAATGCGGATGCCGAACAAATAATCGTAGCAAGGCTAGATCAAGAATTAGGCTATTTATCAGGCAGTATTGAAAATCCAGAAATAAACAAAAATATAAGAGATATTCTTGAAGGTGGAGAGGAAGCCTTTAGACAGCGAGAAAGGAAATATTTGTTAAACAAATAACATGTTTTCGGTCGGGGCAATTCACCCCTTTTGTTCCCCTCTTGCCCCTCCCTCAAACAGAAATAGGTGTTTTGGGTGGCGGGCATTCACCCCTTTAATTCCCCTCTGCCCACCACCCAAAACGGAAAAAGAAATTTGAAAATTTTTAAAACAAACGACTATCGTCGAAAAGAAAAGGAATACATCAGCTAACACTGCGTATGCGGTTACGGCTTGCTCCGTACCTCCGCAAGCCTCCACCCATATTTGCCAGTGGTAAGCACTTCGTGCAATTATACCACTGGCAAACATCGCATACGCAGGTACGTTGTGGCGAAATCGCTTCGCTCCTTCGCCACAACGGCCGGCGGCTACGCCTTTTGTTGCGCTCGTCGCTACGCGACATCGCACAACAGTCAGCTATGCGGACATGGCCCGTCGACGAGTAAGCTCGTCTCCGGACCACGTCGCATAGCCGCCGGCCGTTATACGAAATATTACTCGGCAGGCGATTTTCTAAGATGGTCAAAACCCAGCAATATTTATATACTAATATAAACTATCTAACACTATGCGTGGTCTACAAAAATATTCTCATAAAGAAAGAGAGCAAGTAGTTAAAGAACTTGTTCCACTTATCAAAAAGAAGTTTGGCAAAAATCTTATTGCATTAGCGGCTCAGGCTTCTTTTGCTAGAAACGAAGATTTTGGCTATTCTGATTTAGAGTTAATTGCATTTGTTCGGGAAATGCCAAGAGGTAAAACCTGGGCGGGCATGGGCAAAATCCGTGATGGTCTTCTGGTTGAACTGGTTTGGATGACTAAAGACTCATACATAAAAACAGTGAAAGAGCCCACGCCTGATTGGTTTCTTTCCGGTTCTGATAAATTACTTCCACTCATCAATAAACCTTTTATAGATCGTCTCAACAATTACAAAGTTAAGAACCTTAAAGAAAAGTGTCACAAGCAGATCATTCATCACTTCGGAGACCTACAAGAATCAACTGCTAAAGTTCTAAATGCTATCACGAAAAAAAACAAACTTGGCATTTCCCTTTTGGTATTTGACATGTGCAATTACATGTTAATAACATTAACTTTTCTAAATCAGAAGCCTTATACAACATTTGCAAAATTCATAGAAGAAGCAAAGAAATTCAAAAAGAAGCCTGAGCATTTTGACGACTTACTCCAAATCATTATTAATGGTGAGTACCAAAATTTTGCCAAACTTCAGAAAGTGGTGGAACAAGTATTTACAGAATTTGAGAATATTTTTGATGAGCTGGGTTTTGACTTTTATTATGATAATGTTGATCCCAATAAACCAATGAAAAAGATGGACTGACGAAAATCGCCTGCCTGCGTCATACGCAAGGGGACGCTGCGCTTTCGCTCCCGTTGGTCGCTCACCCTCGTATAACAAGGGCTATACGAGAAATGGCTCGGCTCGCCATTTCTCCAAATTTTTCTCCCTTCGGTCGAAAAACTTCGTATAGCCCTAACGTTGTGCGACATATTTTTCAATATTTTTTCTCAAATAAAGAATTTTGTTGAAGAATTTAAAAAGGAATGGAATTTTTATTTTAATGAGGGGGATATATGGTATTTTTTGCTTCATACTTCCGCAAAAAATGAATTTTAAATTTTTATAAAAAAACACTATAATAAAGACACCTTACTTATTCAAAAAACAATATGGCTAAAAAGAATCAATCTAAAAGATTAACAAATCAGCATAAAAATCTCACGGAGTAGTTGGTATATTTGGAGAAAACGCAAAATCGCATGATATAAGTGTTGGTAAAATTTCACATCTTGTAATTGAACAACTTGAAAAAGAATTTCCTCAATTATCTTTTAGATATAGAACAAGCATAAAAAAGGAAGAAATAAACGAAGCATTAAAGAAAATTGATCCAGAGTTAGGACAAACTATTTTTGTATCAAATTCAAGCATTAAACCTGATGGCGGAATAATAGAAGTAAAAGACGATAGCGATAATTGGAGAGTATTACTTGTAACGGAGGCTAAACATCAAGGGAAAGACATTGAAAATATACTGAAAGGAAATCAAGTTGGTATAAACAACAATCAAGACTTGATGGCTGCCGGTAACGCGATAGAAAGATCACATAAAAACATATCAGAAATTGCCAACTTTATGCTATATGAATCCCATTTTCCATATATCTTATTTTTGGAGGGGTCAAATTTTTTAACAGAAACTATTTCAATTAAAAGACCTGATGGAAGGGTTGTGACACTTGAATACAATTCAGGAATGTTAAATAGGTTAGATAGGCTGACCTCTGCAAATTATGGAATGCCAATTAATACTAATCTGTGTAAAAATAAATTTGTTAAACACAAAGATAAAACAATTATGCTTCAGGCAACTTCAATATATACACAAGGCAATGGAGAAAAATGGGATGCAAAAGAGATGTTTAACATTATGATTGAGATTTCAAAAACCTCTCTTCAAGTATTAGGAAGTGAAATATTTAAACAGATAACTAAGAGCAAATAACTAAAATTTTATTTATAAAATTTGATTATGGCAAGAAATGCAACAAATACATTACTGCAAAAAGCTAAAAAATCAAAAAGTGATGAGTTTTACACTCAACTTTCAGATATAGAAAGCGAATTGCAACATTATAAAGATCATTTTAAAAACAAAGTGGTTTTTTGTAATTGCGATGATCCAAAAATTAGTAATTTTTTTCATTATTTTGCTTTAAACTTCAAAGAGCTAGGACTTAAAAAATTAATAGCGGCTTGTTATAAAAAACAAGAAAGAAATTTATTTAATACTGAGGTATCTGAATGTGGATTTTTTTATGAATATACAGGTGCTCAAGATGAAAAAACAAAGCCAAGTTCAGATGATATTGTTCACTTTAAAGGGGATGGGGACTTTCGTAGTGCGGAAAGTATCCAGTTATTAAAACAATCCGATATAGTTGTTACTAATCCACCATTTTCATTATTTAGAGAGCACGTAGATCAATTGGTTAAATATGATAAGAAATTTCTGATTATTGGCAATATTAATGCTATAACCTACAAAGAAATTTTTAAATTAATTAAGAGAAGTAAAGCGTGGTTAGGAATAAATCTAGGTAGAGGTATTTCAGGCTTTATTGTTCCAGAACATTATGAGCTTTATGGAACAGAAGCCCGTATTGATGACTTTGGAAATAGAATAGTCTCCCCAAATAATTGTCTATGGCTCACCAATTTAGATACTTCTAAAAGACACGAAGATATTCCTCTTACTAAGAAATATTTTGGAAACGAAACTGAGTATCCTCATTATGATAATTATCATGGAATTAATGTGAATAAAACACAAAATATTCCTTTGGATTATTCAGGTGTTATGGGTGTACCGATAACTTTTTTACATAAATTCAACCCAGATCAGTTTGAAATAATTAAATTCAGAAAAGGAAATGACGAAAAAGATTTGTCTATAAATGGAAAATGTCCATATTTTAGAATTTTAATCAGAAATAAAAGAATACAGAAGAATGAAAAAATGAATCAAACGCCAAAAACAGAATCGATACACAAGAAAAAAGAAGAAAAAGTTTTTGCCACAAAAGAAGAGAATAGATATTTTGTGGGAGTTTAGATTTTTTAAATAAAAAAGTTATGAAGATAAAGACAATCACAATCCAAAATTTTAGAGGCATAAAAGAATTAAAAGATTTTGAACTAAAAAATCTTTCTTTGCTTGTTGGTGAAAATGGAACAAGTAAAACCTCTATTTTGGAAGCAATAAATTTTTGTCTTTCTCCTTATTTTTTATCAGGAAGAATAAAACATACAGATTTTTATAAAGGCGAAGATGTTGAAATAAAGATTATTTTAGAATTTAATGAAAACTTTAAAATCTTTTTACCTGACGGCTATACTAAACAAGATGTTGAATGCAGTAAAGTTTGCTTGGAAATAAAAAAGAGAGATAGGGCAACTCCTAAAAAAGCATTTTCAGATATTGTTGTTGTGTCTCATTATGTTTTACCAAACAGAGAAAAAGATAATGAAAATGGCTGGGAGATAACAAGAGGGACAGGAACAAAATTTAAATTTGATGAAAGACAGTTATCTTTTCCTTTGGAATCAGAAGGGTTGCCAAAAAGTTTTTATTTTCCAAAAAACAGAGAAAAACAATTACAGAGAGGGTTTAATTCTTCCATTTCGTCAGTTTTTGAAGATTTTAATTGGAGATTTAATAAAGAAATAAAAAAAATGAAACAAAGGAAGATTTTGACGGAGAAAAATTTACAACTCAAAAAAATAATTTTGAAACAAGCGTTTTAGAAAAAATTGACGAAAAATCACAACAAAAAACATTTCAGACATTAAACGAAAAACTTGAAAAAGTCGGCTTACCGAAAGCAGATCTTTCACTAATTGATTGTAACGCACCTTTTGATAGTGCTTTTCTTTCTCAAAAATTAGAAAGTTTAGATTTGCCGATATCTCAACTTGGATCAGGTGTTGAAATGGTTGTTTCCTTATTATTTTTAGAAACAATGGCAGAAATTTCAAAAGAAAACATTTTGATTTTAATTGATGAGCCAGAACTACATTTGCACCCAGATTTACAAAATAATTTTATTAACCACATAGTTTCAATTTCTGAAAAAAATCAATTTCTATTTTCTACTCACTCTCCACTTTTTGTTAAACAAACATTAAATAATGACAATAGCAAAATTCAAATTCATTGCTTAGAGAAAGAAAATGAAGAAGTAAAAATTTTAGAATTAGAAAAAAGAGTTTTACCATATGTTTCAGCTAACGAAGTAAATTTTATTGCTTTTGGGTTAGCAACTGAAGAATATCACAACGAATTATACGAAGAATTAATATTTAAACATGGACAAGAAGAAATAGAAAAAAAAGACGGAACAAAGGAAACCATTACTAAAGCAATCAAAAAATTTGATATAGATTATTTTCAAAGTGAAAAACAAGAAACAAAAGATTCTCCATGGAAAGGAAATCAAAATGAAGTAACTATTCATACATTTTTGAGAAATCAAATTCATCATCAAAAAGATAATGGAAAACCCGATATAAAACAGCTAAAACAGTCTATTGAGAAAATGAGAGGATTTTTTTAGTAAGGTGTTTTTCTTTTTCCAATTCACCCCTAATCCCTCTTGGAAAAAGAAAAACGAAAAAATAAAAATTCCAAATAATAATAAAATTCTTCAACAAAATAATAAAGAATGAAAAAATATTGAAAAATACGCTTCGGGGTCGTTGCACTTTCGCTCCTATCGTCGCTCACCCTCGCACAACAGCGTATATCTGGTTCGCTCCTGCCGTCGCTCTCCCATATTTTGCTCCGCTACGCTCCGCAAAACATCAGATATACGCGAACGTTGTGGCGAAATCGCTTCGCTCCTTCGCCACAACGGCCGGCGGCTACGCCTTTTGTTGCGCTCGTCGCTACGCGACATCGCACAACAGTCAGCTATGCGGACATGGCCCGTCGACGAGTAAGCTCGTCTCCGGACCACGTCGCATAGCCGCCGGCCGTTGTGTGAAATTTTTGTGTGACACTAATACAATCAAGATATGTTACCTGAAAGACTAGAGCGAAAAACAATCTACGAGAGCCAATGGATCAACCTCTATACAGACAGGGTTTTAATGCCTTCTGGTAAAATTATTGAAAAATACCATTTTTTAGACTATCCAAACGATTCTGTAGTCGTTTTGTTGACCAACGATAAAAAAGACATTTGCTTCATAAAAGCACTTCGCTATACAACCCAACAGATTCAGTGGGAATTACCCGCCGGTGGAATCGATAAAAGCGAGGATATTTTGAAAGCCGCTGAACGCGAAGTGCTAGAAGAAACTGGGTTTAGAACGAAGGCATTAAAACTCCATTATTCTTTCAATCCTTCAAACGGAATGTCAAACCAAACGACACATGTAGTTATTGGTGAAGCTGATAGTTCTAAACAAATAGATTTTGATACAGATGAAGTCAATGAAATCCATTGGCTCTCTATTGCTAAAGTCAAAGAACTGATTGAAAACAAGGAAATATCAGACGGTATATCATTGATTGCAATATTGTTTTATCTTAATGACGTGTCACACAAAAACATCATATAACAAAGAATATGCGGTTCCGTTCGTCGTTGTACCTCCTCCTCACTGCACCCATATTTGCCAGTGGTAAGCACTTCGTGCAATTATACCACTAGCAAACATCGCATACGCAGGAACGTTGTGGCGAAATTGGCTTTCCATTTTTCTCTTTTCCAATTCAATTATTTGGGCAGTTTTCTCTATAAAAAATGAACCCCTGCTGGACATGTTGTCCGAACGGGGGTTGGTGAAGCGGATGGCGGCGGGGCGTTCTACTCGTCGTACATGAGCCTGCCCATGAGACGCTGAATGTCCTCGTGCACCAGGTAGGCCACATCGGCGATGATGGGGACTCGGGTGGCCATTTCGAGCTGATTGGTCAGCTGAGGCATCAATTCCTCGGGGATGAACATGTCAGTCATCACCTGGCACAGAGTCTGAATCCGAACAGCATGCCGTTCTTCCTGCCCCTTATCGGCAGAAGCCAGATCTCTGTACGCCTCGTGTATCATCCCCATGATGATCTCGTGTGCCGGTCGCCTCTTCGTCTTGTCACTCATGATAAACCTCCTTCGTTGGTCGCGGAATTGCGACTTTGAATAATAGCAAGTTGCTCCCCGCCTGTCAATTGCAAACGACCGAAAACTCCCCAAAAAATCGAATAAAATGGAAAGCCAACATCGTACAACAAAGTATAAGAGGTTCAAGAAATTACGCTTCTTAACTTTTAGCGGGGGCGCAATTTCTTTTACCCAAATTTCGCACACACATTATTGAATTTTAATAAGGAGTGTGCGAAACTTCTCATATACTTGAACGTTAGGCGACATATTTTTGAAAAATTTGTTTTTAAAATGTTTTTGTTGTTGGAGTATATAAAAATTAATTTATTCAGACTAAACATTATGAAAAATAACTTACAATTAAAATTATTACAGTTCGCAACTTATTTGACGATTTTTCTTTGGATAACAAGTGGATTGATTATCATTGGTAGTATTTATTTATCTCGCATTGGTTTTGTCATCAATTTACTTGTAGGAACCTTATTTATATTATTAGGTTTATATTTCTACTTCAAAGAAAAATTTTTATCTGAATTTCTGAAAAAAACGTGTGAGAGTGAGCTGGGTAAGTTATATAAAAAAGTTATTCTTGGAGAAGTTATTTTTATAATGGTGACATTACTTGTTGGCGTTATCATATTAAGTGCGGTTTCATCAAGGGTATTTGGGGAAGGTTTTGCAGTATTTGGTTAATAGCAATCAACAATTATAAAAAGACCAACAACAAAAGAATAATAATGATAATTTTTTCAAAAATACGCTAAAGGCACGTTGCACTCTCACTTCGCTATCACTCCGTTCGGCTCGCCTAACACAGCATATGCGGTTCACTCGTTGCACTTCGATCTCCCATATTTTGCTCCGCAAAACATCAGATACACGCAAACGTTGTGGCGAAATCGCTTCGCTCCTTCGCCACAACGGCCGGCGGCTACGCCTTTTGTTGCGCTCGTCGCTACGCGACATCGCACAACAGTCAGCTATGCGGACATGGCCCGTCGACGAGCAAGCTCGTCTCCGGACCACGTCGCATAGCCGCCGGCCGTTATACGCCATAATAAATACCATTAAATTTATAACTTATGGAAAAAGGATCAGAACAACCAACAGAGCTCAGAGACCTTGCCGAACAAGCAAAAGAAAAGACGGCAGAGTTATCTGAATTAACAAAACATTTTAGTCCAGAAAGAGCTCAAGCATTAAGAAAAATTTTAGAACAAAATCCTGATCAAGGCGGCGGTGTTCCTCGATCTGAATTAATTGATTTTCTTCAAGAAATCGAAAAAACATCAGATGTTTCAGAAAATTTTACCGGATACAAAGTCGATTCAAAAACAGGAGAGTGTGAAGCACTATCAAGAGATATGTTTGACCTTATACACGCTGCCGCCGGAAGACAAGCTCAAAGAATAGTTGAAAGAATGCTCAAGAAATTGCAATAAATTTAATGGTATTTATTACGCTCGCCAGCCCTTCGGGACGTTGCACTGAATTTCAGCCCTTCGAGGAATATAACGGGCTGCGACTGTCGGCGCTTTGCCGCTCGCTCCGCTCGCGACAGCGCCTAACAGCAACTATACTAAATAACAAGTATCTTACTTTCACATTCGCACGAATGTGCCAGTGAATAATCTTCTAACCAAAAGGTTAAATCTATAAACAAAATTTTATGCCAAAAGCATTCTTGGTTCATGGTTGGGAAGGGAGCTCCAACAACTCATTTTTTTCCATGGCTCAAGCGTGAGCTCGAAGCCGAGGGTTACGAAGTCGAATCTCTTTCCATGCCGGATTCGGATAATCCACGCATGGAAGCTTGGGTATCATACCTTGAACAGGTTGTCGGCACACCAAGTGAAGACGTTATTATTGTCGGCCACAGCATGGGTGGAGCAACAGCGCCGCGATACCTCGAGCGACTACTTGAAGGAATAAAATCAACAAAGCTGTTTTGGTGGTCCCGGCGGTTGATATTATCAACGGATTAACTGACGATATGCCCGAATTTATCGCCCCATGGCTTGAACAACCTTTCAACGACACCAAGATCTCGAGTTCAGCCAAAAAAATCATCGGTCTTTTCTGACAACGATCCATTTATACCAACCAGCAGTACTAATTACACCAAAGAACACTTTGGTGCCTCGACCGTAATCGATCACGACATGAGTCATTACGACGATGATACCGGGATAACCGAAGTGCCGAGTGTCTTACAAGCTATTATTGAGGACTAACTTGCTCTGTGGACAAGTTTTTGGTATAGTAATTTAACCAACTCGTGTCCGCATGGCCACGGGTGTTCAATTTAAAAAGAACATATGGATGCAGTATTTGTTTCAGCTGAAAAGCTAGAAGAATTAAAACAAGAGCTCGAACACCGTCAAGGTGAGGGACGCAAAATTATTGCTGGCAAAATAGAACAAGCCAAAGAACTCGGAGATCTTTCCGAAAACTTTGAGTATCATGCGGCTAAAGAAGAGCAGGCTCAAAACGAGAGTCGGATTATTGAGCTCAAAGACATGCTGCAAAACGCAGTATTAGTAGAAGAAAAGGCTGGTGGAGACAGTGTAAATATTGGAAACAAGTTTATCGCTGAACTAAATGGAGAAGACAAGGAGTTTGAAATGGTTGGTTCAACCGAAGCCGATCCCATGAGCGGCAAAATCAGTAACGAAACCCCGGTAGGTAAAGCCTTTTTGGGAGCTAGGGTAGGGGAAACCGTTGAAGTAGAACTGCCATCCGGAAACGTTTCATACAAGGTAAAAAAGATCCTGTAGCGGCGTTTATAATTTTAAGCTCAACTCGCCGTGTTAAAAGCCCGGTGAGTTTTTGACTATAAGCCTAAATTAAGTTAAAATATCTACGTTTAAAACCTATATTTATGATTGATGAAGAGGCCATGCGGCGGCGGCGTCTCGAGCTTGCTAGGCAGGCTGGGATTGAACCGTACCCTTGTAAAACAACCCGAACTCACACCATTGATAAGTTTTTAGATTTATTTGATGAACTAGATAAAACCGGAGAACATGTGCATCTTACCGGACGGATTCGCAGTATTCGCAAACATGGCGGGTTAACTTTTATCGTGGTTGAAGACGAAACTGCTCGCGTTCAAGTCTTGCTTAAAAAAGACGATCTTGGGACCGACAACTATAAACAATTCCATGATCTTTATGACATGGGAGACTTCATCGAGATCAATGGCACGACTTTTGTCACCAAAACCGGAGAACACACACTCCTTGCCAAAGACTACCTCATGTTGACCAAGAGCCTGTTGCCGCTCCCAGAAAAATGGCATGGTTTGAATGATGTTGAAATACGTTATCGTCAGCGCTATCTGGATTTGATTGCGAACGAACAAGTGCGCAATATTTTCCGTCTTCGCAGTAAAATGATCAAATTAATCCGCGACTTTTTTGAAGAACGCGGTTTTATGGAAGTTGAAACTCCTATTCTGCAAATTATTCCGGGTGGCGCTACAGCCAAGCCTTTTAAAACCCACCATAACGCACTCAATGTTGACATGTACATGCGTATCGCTCCGGAACTGTATCTAAAAAAACTTATTGTGGGTGGATATGAAAAAGTATTTGAGATTGCTCGGTGTTTTAGAAATGAGGGGATCGACAATGAACACAACCCGGAATTTACTCAAATCGAGTACTACTGGGCCTATGCCAATTATCACGATTTAATGGATTTGACTGAGCAAATGTTGCCGTATCTGTTAACTGAACTTGGGCTCGGTTTTAAGATTAAGGCCGGAGACAAAACCGCTAACTTCAAACCACCGTATCCGCGGATTACCATGCGTCAATTAATCATCGACCACGCAGGAATCGATATTGAGGATTATCCTGACGCTACCAGTTTGTATAAAGCCGCCGTCAAGAAGGGTGTTGAAGACATCAAAGAAACTGATGGGCGAGGTAAGTTGGTAGATGAAATTTACAAGACTTTCGCTCGACCAAAAATAATTGATCCGATTTTCATGATCGATCATCCGGTTGAACTTTCACCGCTTGCAAAACGAAAGCCGGAAGATCCACGTTACGTGGAGCGCATGCAACTTGTTTGTGCGGCCGGGGTGGAACTGTGTAATGGATTTTCTGAGCTCAATGATCCATTAGACCAAGAAGAGCGTTTCCGTGAACAGGAATCTTTACGTGCGGCTGGAGATGATGAAGCCCAACGCTTTGACGAGGATTTCTTGAACGCTCTCAAACATGGTATGCCACCGACCGCTGGGCTTGGAATGGGGTTGGACCGATTGGCTAAAATGCTAACCAATTCTCCAAACTTAAAAGAAGTGATCTTGTTCCCAACTTTGAAACCGGAAGCTGGTTTAAAAAGTAATTCATCTCCGTCGGATGACGATGACGGAGAAAGTTTAGATATTACCGGAACAATCCCGGAGCGAGAAAATGCGCTAAAATTACTAAAAAAACACATTAAACAAGACGGTTTAATCAAGCATCATTTAGCCGCTGAAATGGTAATGCGGTCTTTTGCCCGTCACTTTGGCAAGAATGAGAACCTTTGGGGCATGACCGGACTCTTGCATGATATCGACTGGGAAGAAACAAGAGATGACCCTGAACAACACTCACTGCGCAGTGCTGAAATTTTGGAAGGGGAAGGAATTGACTCTCGAATTGTCAACGCGGTCAAAGCCCACAACCATATGCACGGAATTGATTTGCAACTCCTGCTTGATAAAACTCTGTTTTGCGTAGAAGAGCTTACCGGACTGATTTCTGCCGCCGCGCTGGTACAACCTGAAAAGAAACTGGCAACTTTGACCGTGCCATCAGTCAAGAAAAAATTCAAAAAGAAAGAGTTCGCCCGAAATGTAAATCGAGATATAATTGCGAGGTGTGATGAATTAATGGGTATGAGCTTAGAAGAAGTAATCGAAACCAGTCTCAAGGCCATGCAAGAAGGATCAGATGAACTTGGATTATGAGCCGCGTATTAATTTTTGGGACCTTTGATGAGCTACACCCTGGGCACTTTGCCATGATGCATGAAGCTCGAGAACATGGTGACTATTTAATAGCTAGTGTTGCTCGAGATCGATATGTAAGAGAAACCAAGGACAGGGCCCCCAAATTTGATGAGCAAGAACGATTGCAGATAGTGAAGGATTACCCGCTCATAGATGAGGCTTGGCTGTCAGATCGCCAACGAGGAAAATTCAAGATCGTCGAGGAGGTCAAACCAGATGTGATCGCTGTTGGATATGATCAAGATGAACTTTACGAAAGTCTAAAACAGTATCTAGCAAAAACTCAAAACAGGCACATTCAGCTGGTGCGATTAAAACCGTTTCAACCGGATAATTACAAAACATCATATGCTAGACATTAAATTTATTCGTGAAAACACAGCCGAGGTCAAAAAGGCGGCCAAGGATAAGGGGGTAGACATTGATTTGGATGAACTATTAGAAGTTGACCGAGAGCGCCGAGAATTATTGCAAAAAGTCGAAACTTTGAATGCTGAAAAGCGTGCTGTGGCTGATCGAGTTCAAGCTGCCAAACCGGAAGACAAAGCCAAGATTGCCGAAGAGGGAAAAGAGGTAAAAGAAAAATTATCTGAAATCGAACCACAGCTTCGTGAAGTTGAAGAACGTTTTCAAACTCTGATGTACCGAGTACCAAACATTCCTTCTGATGACACCCCAATTGGTCCAGACGAGAATGGTAACGTGGAGATTGACCGTAGCGGAGATCCAACCAAGTTTGATTTCGAACCTAAAGATCATGTAGAATTAGCCGAGAAATTGGATCTGTTAGACACTGAACGAGGCGTTAAAACCGGTGGTTTCCGTGGTTATTATCTCAAGAATGAGCTGGCACTCATGCATCTGGGACTTATAAACCTAGCTGCAGCTCGATTGGCTGAAAAAGGTTTTACAATCATGACCGCTCCAGCCATTGTTCGCGAAGGAGCGTTAACCACGAGTGGACACTTCCCGGGTGAGCGTGAGGAGATCTATGAAATTCACGATCATGCTGAAGAAGGGAAGACTGCCGAAACCAAATATTTAGCTGGAACTAGTGAGCCGGCTCTATTGCAATATCATGCGGGTGAGATCTTGAACGAGGAAGACCTAGCGGTTCAGTTGGCCGGTTTTTCTCCGTGCTACCGCAGAGAAGTCGGTGGTTACGGCAAAGACACTCGCGGTATTTATCGCGTCCACGAATTTATGAAGGTAGAGCAGGTGGTTCTATGTAAAAACGATTTGACTGAGGGATTGTACTGGATGGAGGCCATCAAAGAAAACGCCCTTGAACTGTTACGCGACTTAGAGCTGCCGCATCGAGTAATCCAGATCTGTACCGGTGACATGGGAGCAGGGAAGTACAAGATGTACGACATTGAAACCTGGATGCCGTCACGGCAAGACTATTGTGAAACCCACTCAGTTTCATACCTAACCGACTGGCAAGCTCGCCGGGGAGGACTTCGATACAGAACCGCAGACGGAGATATCAAGTACTGTCACACTTTGAACAACACCATGATCGCCTCTCCTCGTATCCTGATTGCTATCCTCGAAAACTATCAAAACAAAGACGGATCAATCACTATTCCAAAGATTCTTCGGCCGTACATGGGCAAACAAAAAGCTTTAAAACCAAAAGTGTAGCTTGTATGCCTGAGGTCTATCGAACCTGGATCGAGATCAATGAACAGGCGCTTCGGAACAATCTCCGAGCGCTTAGTTCTTTGTTAGAGCCGGAAGCCGAGCTTTGTTTTGTAGTTAAGGCTAACGCCTATGGCCACGGCTTAAAAGAGACCGTAAAAATCGTCTCTTCTGAAGAGTCTGTTACCTATTTTGCAGTGGACAGTCTTGAAGAAGCCCGTGAAGTAAAAGCTGTTGCCCCCAAGCATCAAATCCTAATCCTTGGCTACACCCTGCACACAAATTTTGAAGACCTAATTAAGTCTGGCTTTGAACAAACGGTTTACGACACAGAAACGGTTCGGAAACTTCAAGAAGTCGCGGCCGGACTTGGTAAGGTGGCGAAGATTCACCTGAAAATCGAGACAGGAACTCATCGGCAGGGCGTAATGACAGCTAATCTGGTTGATGTCTGTAAGGAGATCAAATTTTGTCAAAATATTGAGCTAATTGGTATTTCAACCCATTTCTCCAATATTGAGGATACCAAAGACCCAAGCCATGCAATCACACAATTGAAACGTTATAACGAAGCAGCTCAAAAAGTGCACGTAGTTGGTCTAAAGCCAAAGCGATACCACCTAGCTGCTTCTGGCGCAATCATCTTGTTTCCGGAAAGCCATGGCAACATGGTTCGAGCCGGGATTGCCGCCTATGGTTTGTGGCCCTCTGATGACGTTGAAACGACTTCTCGCAATATCAGCCGACACATTGACTTGAATCCTGTTTTATCCTGGAAGACCCGTCTTGCTCAAATAAAAGATGTTCCGGCCGGTAGTCCAATAGGCTATGGTTGTACGGAAATCATGCCATCGCGTAGTAGAATTGCCGTTATTCCAGTTGGCTATTATGACGGGTTTGATCGACGTCTTAGCAATAAAGGAGAAGTTTTAATCCGCGGACATAGATGTAAAATACTGGGTAGAATATGTATGAATATGTGCATGGTTGACATTTCTAGTCTACCGCAAATAAAACCTGAAGAAGAAGTGGTTCTAATCGGTCAACAGGGAACTGGACGCATAACCGCCGATGACCTGGCTAAAATCATGGAAACCATAAATTACGAGGTGGTCGCTCGAATCAGTCCGCACCTTCCTCGTCGGACAGTATAATCTATGCCCAGGAGGCACGACTTTTTTAAACGATATCACTTTAAACGCTATGACGAGCGGCGTTTTCGTAATCCATATTTTCAACCTACCAAAAAACCTGATCGTCCCTGGATAAAATGGTTGATTATAATACTGGTTGTTTTCGTACTTGGATTCATTATCTGGCTCTTAACAGCTCCACGTTTTGGCATTTGGGAAATCAGGGTTCAGGGCACTGAATTTGTGTCCAATCAGGCGGTTGTTGAGCAAGGTTGGAAGGCTTTGGAAAAAAGACACTGGCTGGTGCTACCCGGTAATAATAGGTTTTTACTCAATGAAGATTGGGTTAAACAAACCCTATCTCAAAAATTCATTTTCAATGACATTTTAATAGAAAAACGGAAACAAACCATGCTGATAACCGTGTCCGAAAGTATTTCCAGTCTGGTCTGGCAAAGCGGTGACAAAATGTTTTTTGTGGATTTTGAAGGTACGGTCATCAGAAGCTTGTCCCTCGAATACCTAGACACACCATTGGCCAGCCTGCCTATTTTTGTTGATCGATCGAATACAAAAATAAACGTGGGAGACAATGTGCTGAATAAACATTGTATTCAAGGCACATTTGATTTTTTGGAACTTCTTGAGCAGGGTGGGGTTCAAGTACAGACTGTTTTTACCGACTCCCCACATTCCTCATGGTTGGCAGCCAAGACCACCAATGATTATGAGATTTATTTTAATCCGGATGAAGACGTAGAGGAGCAGGCAAATCATTTATTTGCTATACTAAGAGAGAGTATAAGTAACCCAACGACAATCGATTATATTGATTTACGCTTTGGAAACCACATATATTTCAAATAGTATGCCATATTTAAAATACAAGACCGCTAACATGATGTCTGGCCAGGTTAAATCATTCGGTGCAACAACAACTGAACTAAAAAAAATCCAACCAAAACTAAAACGGGCCAACCAAAGTCTGAGCAAATTAAAAGAGAGTGGGGAACAGGGGTTCATGGATTTGCCATACGACAAACAAACACCTCGTCTGGTCAATAAAGAGGCAAAAAAAGTACAAACCCGGTTCAAGAATTTAATCGTGGTAGGTATTGGCGGTTCAGATTTAGGAGCCCGGGCTATTTGGCAAGCACTAAAAATAGATTCGGATGGGGTAAACCTTTATTTTGCCGGTGGAAACACTGACCCGGAAACTTTATCCGTCCTCATGAACTCAATCGATCTGAAAAAGACCGCCATTAACGTGGTCTCTAAATCAGGTTCTACAATAGAAACCATGTCTGCTTTTTTCATTCTGCAAGAAGCACTAATCAAAAAGGTTGGACAAAAAAATCACAAAGACCATATTTGGGCCACAACTGATATAAACGGTGGTGTCTTAGAACAAATAGCCAAAGAAGAAGGATATACGTTGATTCCACACCCACTGAATGTCAGTGGTCGTTTTGCCGTTCTTTCTACGGTTGGACTTTTTCCTGCCGCCTGTGCTGGAATCAATATATCAGGGCTTCAGAAGGGTGCTCGAACCATTGAAGAAGAACGCAAAAAACTAGGAGTCCGCTGCTCTGCAGCCAAATTTGCCGCTCTACATTATTTAGCTTATGAAAAACGGCAACAAAGAATCAATGTACTGATGCCGTATGCTGATTCGCTTAGAGAGTTTTCTCTCTGGTACCGACAACTCTGGGCGGAATCACTGGGTAAAATCAAAGGAAGACGCAATATTGGACCAACTCCGGTGGCGGCTCTCGGAGCTACGGATCAGCACTCTCAGCTCCAATTATACACAGATGGCCCAGCAGACAAGGTTTTTACCTTTATTATCCCCAAATCATACAGATCCGACCTTGTCATACCTAAAAAATATGCTAAAATTAGCAAAATTTCATACTTTTTAGGTCAAAAAATGAGTAAAATCATTCAGGCCGAGCAAAAGGGGACTGAAAAGGCTCTTACAAAAGTAAAACAGCCGAATGGAACGATAGAAATACCTAAAATTAGCCCAGAATCACTAGGTGCACTGTTTCAGTTTTATGAAACAGCCACAGCGTTTATGGGGGAATTACTTGGTGTAAACACATACAATCAACCCGGGGTACAGGTGAGCAAAGACCTTACTAAGCGTATTTTAAGGAAAAAATAGCTGATACTGAGCTTGACCTTATTTGAAGTCAATGATATACTTCAGGCGGTCTCTTGTAGGCCAGAACATAAGAATTAACCCGATTATGACTATGTTCTTCGACGATATGCCAGCTGGTGATGACGCACAGCCTACGGCTGACGCTCCAGCTGAGGAGAATGCTGCACCTGCTGAAGGTGAAGCTACTCCTGAGGCTCCAGCTGAAGGTGCTCCAGAAGCTCCTGCTGCTGAGTAATACTCAAAAAGCTAAGGGTCTCGTTATGAAGAGCCCGATCAAAAGATTCCACCTTGGTGGAGTCTTTTGATTTCTGCTAAAATAGATTTATATGAAAAAAATTATATTTTTTAGTTTAGCCCTTATTTTACTTGGGGGTGGATGTAAATCATCTGCCGAGCCAGTTCGAGTGTCGCGATACGAGCCATCTGACTCAAGCCTTTTCTATATAAATAATGACTTTACCGAAACAACGTTTGAACTCTCATTTCCAAATGGTTGGGATTTTGAAGAAGATGCCACGGCCAGTTTAATTAAGTTTTATGACAAAACCAGTAGCGAGACTGTGACACTGCAAGTCTTCACTGATGACGATCCAACCGGTTTAATCGAGTCACACCTGAACGTTGAAACTAAAGACGGAGCAAAGATTGATGATGTTGAAATGACTCGGTTAGTAGGAACGGGAATGGATCCGGCAGCAAATGAAGTGACGCATGTGATACGTGAGACTGATCATGGTTGGTTTGTCTTTTCTGGATACGAATATAATGACAACATGTTTTTAATAATAGAATCGTTAAAGTTCTATTAAAAACTTATTGATGTATTTTACGACACATAATCAGGAGGTGTACCTACAGGGAAGAGGAGAGGTATGGAAAACAATGATTTTGATTGCTGTTGATACCTAGAAACAACCATAAAACAAAATAATCACTGATACGAGCTTAATTTTGTATTGGTGGTTTTCAATTTGATTTTTATGAAACTTGTTTATTTGTGACGCTCAAATTTGCCGTATTTGAATTTGGGAGGTATCTACATACCTCTCGAAATAACAAAAAGTATAAAGAATTAAAGATAAAGTGAAAAAATGTATTTCCGCAAATAAAACTTCGATTTGAAGCATATAAACGCGCCAAGGAACATTTTACGATCACAAAACTTATTTTGCATTTTTGTGCCGTAACAATGTTCCGAATGTTAGACAAACGCTTAATAAACATGAAAAACGTCAGGCTTAAACGCTTTATTAAGCGTCGTCTAACATATATTGTGCGACCCTAGATTTCTTATTTATTATGGTGTTTCCCGTTATCCCCCTTTGGGATTCTTGAGAAACTATTAAATCAGATAAAAAAATTTCGTGATGTGGAACTTTATTTTTTATACTTAAGACTTAGGATCGATACAATTAAAAAACCTCCCCTACCCCGGGGAGGTGTGTCGTTTTATTATGTGTCGGAAAATATTAGTGTAGCAAGTAGTAGAGCAACAACATTAACGCACCGGCCATCATAACAAAAAAGCCGGTCATGATTATTGTCTTAACAGTGTCTTCCTCGTCCATTAACTCTTTCATCATCATCACGGATAAACCGACAAATAATGAAAGCGGTAAGAAGAAGAAAACGATTCCAAGATATAAAACTAATTTCCAAATTGAATCCATATGTATTAACCCGGATAGTCCGGAATATAAGTATCAATCATGTAATTCATTGGGTTGACCGGAATACCGTTCAAGCGAACCTCAAAGTGAAGATGCGGCCCGGTAGACAACCCGGCACCACTTGTGCCTGGCATGCCACCTGATAACGCAATTGTCTCTCCGCGAGTCACAAACTGATCTGCTTCCACAAGCGGCTGAGACAAGTGGGCGTACAGAGTGGCTAAACCATTGGCATGAATGATCATGACGTAATTTCCGTATGAACGACCCTGTTTAACCCAAGCCACATAACCAGGTGCCGGAGATACAATGACTGAACCTTGTGGGGCTGGAATGTCTATACCGGAGTGCTCAAACAAATGACGGAATGGATAGGTTGGATCATGAAAGTATGCTGAAATACCACGATAACTTGGATCTAACGGCCAAGTTAATACTGTAGCGTCTCCAATTTCGTCGTGCTCATAAAGCAAAGATTCAATTTCACGTTGCAACTGAGCCACCTGTTGATCGACATATTGCTGTTCTTGACGCAACTCGTAAAGCAGTGTTGAAAACTGAGCCTCTGAATACTGAGCCTCGGCAATCAAAACCTCTTTCGCCGCCATTTCATGCTCCAAACGCAACTGCTCCCCTTCCAGTTCTTCTCCCAGCACCACCAAACGCTCTAACCGCTCTTCCCTACTTTGCTGCTCCAGCTGAAACGAATCTCGTGTGGTTTGGGCCAACTCTAAAGCATCATCCAAATCAGAGTTTACTTCTTCCAGGTAACGCACTTGGTCAAAAAGTTCGGAAAAATTATCCGTTCCAAAAACAAGCTCTAAAATAGAATCATCATCAAATTCGTTTATGCGTCGTAAAATAGAGGCTAAGACCCCACGTTGTCGTTCTAATTGATCTTCTAACTCCCCTATCCGAACCTCTAAAACAGCGATTTCCAGTTCTACTTCTTCTATTTGTAACTGGGTGGACTCAATGTCGAGCTCGGTTAACGCAATTTGGTTTTCCAGCATGGCCACCTCATTAGAAAGCGTAATTTCCTGATCCTGAGCCGCATCAATCTCACTTTGATACTGATTCATGCGCCGATCAATTTCATCAATCCGAGTTTGTTTTTCTTCAATATCCTCATTAATTTCGTCAATGTCCTCAGTTACATCCGTTTCAGCGGCAAATAACTGAATTGAACCTAACGGTATAATCAGGGTGGCAAACAGTGTAAAGATAACAAGCTTTTTTGACATGAATTTATTTTTTTAGGGTTTCCAGGGCGTGCTTTAAACGCTCTAAAGTCGTATTTTTTCCAAAAACCCAAGACAACTCAAAAGGACTCGGAGAAGCAGATTTCCCAGACAATGCCACACGCATTGGCCACAAAACGTTACCATTGGCATATCCCTTTTCTTCAATATACCTTTTTATGGCGGTTTCGACCAGGCCAAGCTCAGCAAAATCACTATCTTTCATGGACTCAACCTGCTCAATTAAACCTTCTAGCATAGCTCTGGAGTCAGCTGCGTCTGACTTTTTCCAAACCAAAATATTCGGGTCTGCAAATTCAGGCAAACCTTCATACATATCAACTAGGTCAACGATTTCATCCAGCCGAGTTAAGCGCTCGCGTTCGACAGTGACAATTTTCTCGAGCCTACCCTCTTCCACTTTCTTATTCGCGCGAATAAGAAAGTACTGAACCAAATCAACCAGCTCATCTATATCTTTTTCTTTGATGTAATGCGCATTGAGCCAGTTGAGTTTTTCCGTGTTAAAAACTGCCCCTGAAGAATTTACCTTAGATAAATCAAATAATTTTACCAGCTCGTCCATAGAGTAAATCTCTTGGTCACCCTTTGGGTTGTACCCAAGCGTGGCCACAAAATTTAGCAAGGCTTCCGGCAAATAACCCTTGACCAGATAATCCTCAACCGCTACATCACCCTGACGTTTAGAGAGCTTAGATTTGTCCGGGTTCAAAATCAAAGGCAGGTGAGCAAACGTTGGAACATCCCATCCCAGCATGTTGTATAAAATCACGTGCTTGGGCGTTGAGCTCAACCACTCCTCTCCCCTAATCACATGGGTGATTTCCATTAAGTGGTCATCAACCACATTGGCCAAATGATAAGTTGGAAAACCGTCAGACTTTAACAGAACCTGGTCATCCACCTCTGCATTAGGAAACTTGACCTTGCCACGAATCACATCTTCCATCACGGTCTCCCCTTCCGGCACCCTCATCCGCACCACAAATGGCTCTCCGAGCTCAATTTTCTTCACTACTTCCTCCTCGCTCAAGTTCATGCAATGCCGGTCATACTTAGTTGGCATTTTGGCTAACTGTTGCTCCTTGCGCATAGACTCAAGCCGCTCGGGCGAACAAAAACAACGGTAGGCATGACCTTTAACGAGTAAGGCCTCTGCGTGTTCTCGATAAGTATCAACTCGATCCGATTGTATATACGGCCCCTTCTTCCCTTTTTGCTCAACAACGTCCCCGTTTAATACCGGGCCTTCATCGTAATCCAACCCACAGCGATTCAAAGCATCAATCAATCCCTCCACCGCTCCTTCAACATAACGCTCGCGGTCAGTGTCTTCAATGCGTAATATAAACTCCCCTTTTTCATGGCGAGCGTGCAAATAGTTATAAAGGGCGGTTCTAAGACCTCCAATGTGCAAATATCCGGTTGGTGACGGTGCAAATCTGGTTCGAATTGACATACTTTATCCTTTATCCTTTTTAACTTTATTTTGAGGTCTTATTTTACTCCAAATAACGAGAATTGGAAAGACAAGCACCGCGTTCATGATCCGCTTAAATCTTTTCGGTTCTTTGTACAACCTAAATAGCCATTCGAGCCCCACGCTTCGCATAGCTTCAGGCGCTCGCTCTACTGCTCCGGCCAGATAGTCAAAAGCTCCACCGATCCCCACGGCCACTTTTACACTCGGTAAATGAGGCATAAATTTCGTGATCCAACGTTCTTGTTTGCCGTGCCCAAGGGCTACGAGCAAACAATCTGGTTCAAACTCTTTGAGCCGATCAATCACTGCCGGATTCATGTGCCATTCTCCATGTTCAAAATACACTGGTCCGGCTGGATCATGCCCGATCTCAAGCGTGGGATATTTTTCTTTTAACAAATCAGCTGACTTTTTTGCTACATCGTTTTTTTCTCCGCCGAGCAAAAAAATTTTCTTGCCGGATCCCGCACAAATTTCTGCCAACATTTGCATGACATCATTTCCGGTTATTCGTGGTGGCCACTTGTCGCGATTCAGTGACGCAGCATGTTGCAACCCGACTCCATCAGCAATAGCTAAATCCGCCCCGTTCAAAATTTCACGAAACTCTTTATCGCGTCGAGCCCGAACCACCATTTCCGGATTCGGGGTGACTACGTAATACTGACGGTCTGACTCAAGATAAGAACGCAAGGCCTCACGAACAGCTTTTTTATCGAGCATGCTAATTTTCACTCCTAGGATTTGTATCATATCGCATATCGCATATCGCACGTCGCACGTCGTTTCAGAACGACAAGCGATTTGCGACGAACGATTGGCTATAGTTTAAAAATTTCAAGAGTTGTATAAATTGGTCCGTCTTCGCTCAGATCAGACTCAAGAAGTTCAAACGAGTCAACTTCAAAACTAACCGGCTCAACCTCGAAACCTTCTGACGGATATGTCTCGGATTGAGTCTTAACTCGTCCAAGTGTGATATGTGGCACCCAGGGACGATCATCGATTTCAAACCCGTTTTCCACCAAAATTTTTGACAATCTTTTGTGCAACCCGGTTGCGGCTGTATGGTTTGAGGTCTCGATATAGAGTGTTTTTGGTTTTTTCGGATTTGGAAAACAAGATGTGCTACGCGTTTCTAGCTCAAACGGTTCAGGGTACTCCCCTGCCCTAATTTCCGAGATCAATGACTCAAGATCTTCTTCAAGCACATCACCAAGAAACTGAAGCGTGATATGAGCAATCTCCGGATCCACCCAGGTTATTTTAGAATGCTTAAAAACCTTCTTCATGTCATCCTGCATTCCATAAAGAACCCCTTTAACCTCTGGCGGCAATTTTATAGCTAGAAATAGACGTTTCATACTTAACTAAATTGACCAGTATACTTAGCCTGCATTTTATTTAACTGTGGCTGAAGACGTTTAAATGTCTTCAGGCTATTGGTTAGATGTCGGGTTGTTTGGTCACTGATTTCCATCTTCGGTATTTCTTCCAGCCATTCATCCACATCGCCCTTGGCTTTAAATTTAAAATCTAAAATCTTCTGCAGTTCAGAATTTTCGGCCCGAATTCTGTCCGGCCGTTTATCAAAAATCATTCCTGAATTATGTTCTAGGTCAAAAATCCTATCACACACAACCTCTTCCGGATACTTTTCTTGCCAGGCCTCAGCCACCACTTCAGCTATTTTAGCCCAAGGCTCTCCACCAAAACTAGTGTACCAACCGCGCTTCCTAAATACCAATGAGGCTTGGTGCAAAAACTCACCAATCTCTTGCTTAGTTGCGTACTTTAAAAAAACATCTACATTTGCCCTATCCTTGACTGCTATATCCCATTCTGGAACCTCCATCTGAGGTAGTTCCAGCCATTCCTGTCTTGGAAAAACATCAGCCTGATGTGACAACTCTGAAACAACAGCAAAAACCCCATAATCCTTCATCCATTTATACAGTTCTTCATTAAAGGGCTCGGCTTGGCGGGTAATATCATTCAGGGCAACCCGATCCCGATGAGGTAATTTAATACCCCACGCTTCATAATTCAACCGCTTGGCCGGTAAATGTGATGAGATCAACTGATACACATAAAAACGAGTCATTTCATCAGCTACTTCATGGTTCCCTAGATCCACCTCACGGGCTTCCCGATTTTCCCTCCTTGCCTCTTCTTCCCTTTCAGCTTGCCGCAACTTATTTAACTCTGCATGATTTACTTCAAGACCTGAGGCCTCAGCACATTCAGCCACTTGAGCGGCTAAATATTCTAACCCTTTTTTTTGTAAGTTTTCCATCACCTGATCAATATGCCGCTGAAGTTGTTCTTTAGAATACCCGGGGAGCTCTAAATCAACCAATCCAGATTCAATATACGGCAAAAGCTCATCATACTTTAGTAAAAACATTTTTTCCGAGACTCCTCTTTCAAGTCGAAGCTTAAATCGTTGTTGGTCTTTTTCATCAAGTTGAGAGATTATTTCTACCGGAACTTGCCAGGCAATATTCAACACTGTTTTTATATTTTTATCAATTAATTCCCGCCAATTTATTAGATCTTTAAACTTGTTTATATTTGATTGAAACTCGGATACATGACCTCTTTCCAGTAAAACCATTGCTACCTCCTGGTGTCTTTTGGCCTCAAAATAATGGATATATTCCGCTGCCAAAGAAAGTTCATTTTTAGCTAACAAAACATCCAATAAGGCATCTTTATCATAGCTCTCAAAACGATGAAGTTGAGCAAAAACATCCCATCCGTTTCCTGTCCTAACAGCTAACTCCAACAACTTATTCCAGTCTTTAATTTGAATTTTTTCAAAGTGCTTGAACAAAACCTCAGGTTGGGCATTCTTGATTAAATAACGAGCTATTTTTTCGTGATCTATTCCGGGAACCTTATCTAAGTGTGCAATAACCACTTCCCCAAAACCGGTTGCAGCAAGTCGATACCCTTGATCTGGAGTCAATTCAGAAATCTTGTTCATGTACCCGGCTACCGCGCCCGGATTAACCTCTAAAACCGCGTCGATGATTTTTGACTGACCGCTAGATTCAAATCTGTGAATATTATTGATCACTTGAGCAACAAAACCAATCTCAACTAAATCTAACCCCCGATCCACCGGAATTCCAGTTAATTTATGTAAGGCATCGGCATAACTGGAGTACTGCATATTATCCCATAAATAATCTGCGGCTTCAGGGGATATTGCATTCAGTCTTCTACTGGTTCGAATAAACAATTTACCCCACCCTTCAGCGATTAAGTCGTCTCCTAGTGCCGCATGGTCAATTTCAGGAAATTTTCTAATGTTGTCCAACAATAAATGGATATCAGTTTTCTTCAGTTCTTCAGCAAATTGTTGCTTGTCAATATGAGGAAAATGATCGATTTTTTCTGCGATCAGGTATATTTTATTTTCTTTTCGTGCTTTCTCTTCTATTTTTTCCATGTCCAACCCCTTAAAACTCTTTAGGTCTCTCAATAATTTTTCTATTGGGTAATCTTCGGTTTTGAGTAGTCTGTCTGCTGTTTCGGAACTTAAACCTTCAAGCTTGCCTAAATTATCAAAAAACACTCGCCGCTTTTGATACTTGATAAATTCTTTTTCTGCGTCATCCTCTTCTGGCTCCCCATCATGAACCTCTGTGGCCTCGAGCATATCTTTGACCAATTCATTATGATCAAGGTGATCAAAATTATCTATCTCATCAAATATTATTTTTACTACTTCCGGGTGAGGTAAGCTCATGATTTTTTTAATCACCATGGCTTGATCAAATTCTGGGTGATTGGGCAGATTAACAATCAACACTTCGGTTTCAGCCGATTCCACAAACATTTCTACAAGCTTCTCCGGTGAGATCTCTGAGAGCAAATCCCTATTTTCCAAAACCGTAAAACCACGACCCACATATAATAAATCCTCAATGAGCTTCGTTTTATCCAAACCGAGTCGGTCGGCTGATTCAAACAACTTTTTCTTTACTTCTTTCGAACCATATCTAGCTAAAGCAAAAGCCGCGTATTGATCAATGGCTTGAAAATTATCTAAATTTTGACCCACGAGAGTCACCAATTCATAATTTTGGCAGGCCTTAGATACCTCAGCGTTTAAACCTTGAAGTTCTTGAATGAGAGAATGTGACAAAGAAATGCTATCAAATTCGTTTAAAACACGGATGGCAAATTCGCTGTGATATTTGGGATCTAAATCTTTAGCCACTTCCAGAACTTTTTCCTTGTCATTTTCACGCAAAACACGTTCTGCTTCTTCAGGCAGACTTGGCTTATCCACTTCCGGCCGGATCTCTTCCCCGGCTGGTCTGTATCCTTCTCTTCCCTTAGGCATATTTAGCCAATTTAAGCACTTTATAATCTATAAATTGTACCAAAATACCCTCATTTTAGCCAGCTTGACTATTATCGATTAGCACTCTATAATTGAGAGTGCTAATTGAAAATTATCAATTTACCAATTTTTCATTTAATATATAATGATCAATTCTGTAAATTATTTACTTGAAAATTGCAAAATAGAAAACTGAAAATTCCCTATGCTCCCACAAAACTTCACTCACAAGGCTCAAGAGGCAATTCAAAATTCGCACAATTTGGCCGTAGAAAACGGTCAGCAGGCCATTGAACCAATCCACCTTCTCTCTTCCCTGCTTTCTCAAGATGAAGGTGTGGTAATAAGCGCTATTGAAAAATTAGAAATTGATGTAGCGGAATTACGCGGACAGATCGACAAAATCATGGACGCTCTGCCCAAAAACCAATTTACAAACGGTGGTGTGGGTCAGATTTATCTTTCTCCACAAATGGCACGTGTATTTGCCGCTTCGAATAAAACCGCCAAATCATTTAAAGACGATTATATTTCGACTGAACATTTATTGCTCGGATTAATGACTGACAAAAACATCCGACGACTTTTGGAACAAAATGGTGTGTTGGAAGATGAGATCATGCGAGTATTAAAAGACATTCGAGGAAACCAAAAAGTTGACTCCCCAGAACCTGAAGCCAAGTATCAGGCGCTCGAGAAATACGCCCAGAACCTGACCGAACTGGCACGCGAAGAAAAGCTGGATCCGGTGATCGGTCGTGATGCAGAGATACGTCGTGTAATGCAGATTCTTTCGCGCCGCACCAAAAATAACCCGGTGTTAATTGGTGAGGCCGGAGTTGGTAAAACCGCCATCGTAGAAGGACTGGCTCAACGAATTGCCGGTGGTGACGTGCCTGAGTCTTTGCAAAACAGAGAACTGGTTTCATTGGATCTGGGAGCGTTGGTCGCCGGAACAAAGTACCGGGGTGAATTTGAAGATCGGCTCAAGGCAGTAATAAAGGAAATCGAAGACAGTGATGGTCGGATTATTTGTTTTATCGATGAGATTCATACTTTAGTTGGTGCAGGAACAAGTGATGGTTCTCCGCTTGATGCGTCAAACATGTTAAAGCCGGCTCTGGCTCGCGGTCGGTTTAAAACTATCGGAGCCACTACACTTAAAGAATATCAGCGGCACATTGAGAAGGACCCGGCTTTTGAACGCCGTTTTCAGCCGGTGCTTGTAGAAGAGCCCTCCATTGATGACACTATTGCTATTCTCCGAGGAATCAAGGACCGCTACGAACTGCACCACGGAATTAGAATTGCAGATTCTGCCATTATTGCCGCGGCTGAACTTTCAACCCGATATATCACAGATCGTTTTTTACCGGATAAGGCCGTGGACTTGATTGACGAAGCTAGTTCCGCGCTCAAGATGCAGATTGATTCCATGCCCGAGGACCTGGATAAAGCCAAGCGCGACATTATGCGGCTTGAAATTGAGCGTCAGGCTTTGCTCAAAGAAGAAGACAAGGATTCTAAGGCTCGTCTAGCTGAAATCGAAAAACAGCTGGCTGATACTAAGGAATCGTCTCGAGAACTGGAAATGAAATGGAAAAACGAAAAAGATAAAATTGCTGAAATTCGGGCTACTAAAAAAGAAATCGACAAGCTGCGTATCAAAGCCGAAATTGAAGAACGTAAAGGTGACCTGCAACGGGTGGCGGAAATTCGTTATGGTGAAATCCCGGCCAAAGAAAAAGAATTACGCAAATCTGAAACCGCCTTAGCTAAATTGCAAAAGGATCGTGGAATCTTAAAAGAAGTTGTGAGCGATGAAGATGTAGCCGCGGTAGTATCGCGCTGGACTAATATTCCTGTTTCCAAGATGCTGGAAAGCGAACTTGAGAAGTTGAACCGAATGGAAGAGGAGCTTAAGAAACGAGTGGTTGGTCAACAAGAATCGATTGTAGCTGTTTCAAATGCCCTGCGCCGAAGCCGAGCTGGAATCTCGGAAGAAGGCCGACCAATTGGTTCGTTCCTGTTCCTTGGTCCGACCGGAGTTGGTAAGACTGAACTAGCCCGAGCTTTGGCCGAGTTTATGTTCAACGATGAATCGGCGCTTGTGCGACTGGACATGTCCGAATACATGGAAAAGCATTCGGTCTCCAAAATGATTGGTTCGCCTCCTGGTTATATTGGTCATGAAGAAGGCGGACAGTTGACCGAAATCGTTCGACGTAAACCGTATTCAGTACTTCTGTTTGATGAAATTGAAAAGGCTCATCCGGACACCTTTAACATGCTGCTACAAATTCTTGATGATGGACACCTGACTGACGCCAAGGGTCGCAAAGTGAACTTTAAGAATTGCGTAGTGATAATGACCTCGAACGTTGGGTCTGATGCCATCATGAACATGACTATTAAAGGAACAAGTGGGGTGATGGGATTCTCTGAAGATGATGAGTCCGAGACAACCAAAGATAAAACCATGCGCACTCGAGTCATGGAAATGTTAACCGAGCAATTTAGACCGGAATTCTTAAATCGACTCGATGACATCATCATGTTCCACGCTTTAAGTCAGGACGAAATCAGTTCGATTGTTGAGTTGCAGGTTAACCGTGTAGCTAAACGCCTGTTGGACCAACGCAAAATCACTCTTGAAATCACAGATAAAGCCAAAGGGTATTTAGCCCAAAAAGGATACGATCCGGCTTACGGCGCTCGGCCTTTGAAACGCTTAATTCAGTCTGAAATTCTAGACGAGTTAGCCAAAATGATTATCGGTGGCAAAATCAATGAAGAAAGTACGGTACAAGTTGACACCACAAAAGATAAGATCGGTATCAAGCAACAGAAAACTGCAAAAGTAAAAGCCAAGGCGTAAGAAAATTTCAAAACAAATCAAGCCGGAGTGGCGCGTATTGCTACTCCGGCTTTTCGTTTTAAGAAGGTGTGTCAGTTTGGCGGCTTGGTAGCCAGCCGAACAAGGGCCTCGAACTTGGCCTGGGCCCAGCTGATGATTGCGGCGCGGTCAGTTCCGGCGCGCATGAACAGGTCGTTGTCAGCCATGCGTCGCTCTTCCCCGTCCACCTCCAAAACCCCGATCGAATATTCCGAGTTCGGAGGAAAAACCCGCACCATCATCGGACTGAAAGAACTGACTGTGAAGTAGTAAGAACTCTTGTCGGCTCTGTCGAACCCCAGGTTGTTCTCGAGGATCCAGAGCCCGGCAAAACGCTTGTTGCCGGTCGGCTCGATCCCAAGACCACACCAGACCACGGCCACAACCACATTCGGGTGTTCGATATTCATCAATGAACCACCTTTCACAAAGCCTAATTACCTAACCATGTTTTTCCTTCTCTGTCAATTCGCCAAACATGCTAAAATATGCTAATATTTAGTGTACATGAAACCTGTTTTCCTTACTATTATTATGCTTATCTTAGCCTTTTATCCGCTTTCCCCGGCTTTTGCGGCTACTTCTTTTAATCCAAATTTTTTGATCTCTGATGCTGAATTTACTGATTATCTTTCCCTTGATTTGGATGATATTCAGCGCATATTAAACCGTGGTTTTTTAGCTGATTATGTTACTGAAGATATTGACGGTCGACTCCGTACCGCCACAGAAATTATTTGGTGGACCGCCAACACCCACATGATTAACCCGAAAGTACTGCTCGTCATGCTCCAAAAAGAGCAAAGCTTGATTGAAGATGACGACCCAAACCAAAGCCAACTTGATTGGGCTCTTGGATACGGTGTATGTGACAATTGCACTCATGATGACCCAAACATCCAACGCTGGCGTGGTTTTTCCAAACAGCTAAATAGTGCGTCTCTTCAGATGATCGAGGGATATTTAGAAGACATTGAAAACGATGGTGTGACAGTTATGGGCTATGGTCCGGGCGTGACGGCAGAGATTGATGACACGGACGTCACTTTTGTAAACGCTTCAACTGCTGCGCTCTACACCTATACCCCTCATCTGCACGGCAATGAAAACTTTGTAAAAATTTGGAATCAGTATTTCGGATTGTATTACCCATCAGGAACTCTGCTTCAGGATAACACCACCGGTGGGGTGTATCTAATTCAGTTTGGCGAAAAACGTCCGATCACCTCACAAACCGCTCTTCTTTCACGGTATAATCCAAACCTGATCATTCCGGTTGATCCAAGTGTTTTAAATGCCTATCCGGAAGGAACACCAATTAGTTTTGCCAACTATTCCCTGCTTCAGGACGAAGACGGGGTGATTTATTTACTCGTAGATGACGTATTAAAACCAATCGCTAGTATGGATGACTTTAGAGCTATCGGTTTTGTAGAAGATGAATTAATTGTTGTTGCCAATGATGATCTTAACGGATTCACAGTTGGTGAAACCGTCACTGCCGCAAGCGACCACCCACAGGGCTCACTTTTACAAGATACTACCACGGGTGGAGTTTATTACGTGGAAGATGGAATCAAACAGGCCGTGCAATCTCGAGACGTGTTAAACAACCGTTTCACTTCTTGGTCAATTGTTCCAACAGCAACAGAAACATTAGAAGAATATCCGACCGGTGAACCCGTTAAATTCTTTGACGGAACACTCATTAAAGCTACGGAAAGTCCGGACGTTTTTGTTGTTTCAGAAGGCCTGCGCCGACCGATACCGAGCGAAGAAGTCTTTCTTGGTCTTGGTTATGAATGGGAAGACATCGTTGTCACAGACGAACGGTCAGTTCTTAATCAACCGCTTGGTGATTTTGTCTACCTGATTGAACAAGACGATCTTACCGTCGCCACCTCGCCATAAATATGCTTGTCTTTGCAGCCTTTACTCCTCACACTCCCCTATTATTACCGGAGGTGGGGAAAGAAAACTTAGAAAAATTACCCGCAACGAATGCAGCCTTAAATGAAATCGCCAACGAACTGTATGCGGCAAAACCAGAGGTAATTTTGGTCATTTCAGGCCATGGGTCAGCGTACGATGACGCCGTCACGGTTCACATGGATGACCCATACAAATTAGACCTGTCAAGATTGGGTAGTGTTGAAGTAGACCGTGAATTTCGCCCTGATTTTCTGTTAATTGATCGCTTACAACGTCAATTGCGCCAAGCGGACTTACCTGTTTCCCTGCACGCGGAAGATAGTCTTGATTACGGCACGGCAGTACCTCTTTTAAGATTAACTGACCGGTTACCAAACATTAAAATCGTGCCGATTAATACCACTGCCGGTTTAACTGCAAAAACTCATTTTCATTTTGGTCAGGCTTTGCGGGATACTATCGAGGACTCACCTAAAAGAGTGGCTGTTATTTCTTCCGGAGATCTATCTCACTGTCTGACCAGCGATGCCCCGGTTGAATTCAACCCAAAAGGACACGACTTTGACGAAAAAATCCAAGAAGTGATAAGTGGCAATAACGCTATGGGATTATTAAGTATTGATCCCAGGGTCGCTAAGGAAGTTGCACAATGCGGTTGGCGCCCCTTACTTGTTTTATTTGGAATTCTGGATTCAGTAAATATTAGGAGCAGTATCTTATCCTACGAAGCGCCGTTTGGTGTTGGTTACCTTACCGCTACCTTTGAATTAAAATAATGATTGCCCAAATTTACCCAATCAAGCGTTTACCACGACGCTTTCACGCCTTTGATTATGAGATCCCGTCTTCAATAGAAGTTGAACGGGGTTCTTTGGTCTATATCCCATTTCGCAATATTACAATCCGAGGATTGGTAAAAGCAATCTCAGAAAAATCAAAGCAATCCAACTTGAAACCTGTAGAATCAGTACTTGACAAAAATTGGCTTAATTCAGATGAATTGGCAATTTATGAAGACATGGCTGAAAAAATAGTACAGTCGGTATCAACCGTACTTGACACTGCGTTTTTACCACCACGTAAACGTGGGTCCTACTCGATTCCTCAGGTTCAGCCTGGACAGGCGGTTCGTTTACGCGCCGAAGAAATCAGTCACCTGCAAAACCTGGTCAAAAAAATACAACACGGGGGTACTAATTTTTTTGAAGTCACGGATTTGATTCAGGCGGTTGGATCTATTGATGCATATCTACGACAAAATAAAAACCGACAAACTCTGATCTTGGTTCCCCACACACATGACGCTGACGAAGTTAGTCAGGCTCTGGCAAGCGAACATGCAGTTCATCTGCTTGATAGTCGTACCACCCGTACGCGTCGGGCTGATACTGCCGCAGCTTGGCGAGCCGGAGGAATCAAGACCATGGTAGCCACCCGGGTGGGAGCTTTGCTTCCAGCGTGTGAGCTTGGAGCAATTTTTGTTTTAAGACCAAATTCCCCAGAGCACCGACAGTACGATCGGAACCCGCGCTACAGTGCTACGGATTTATCTTTGGCCTGGCAAAAAGCAACCGGAGCCACACTAGCTTTTTTCGATGTTGTGCCAACCCTTGAAACCACTGAACAATTCCGCACAATTACCCGATTGCCAAACGACCTTCTTCCTAAAACCCGTCCCTTAAACTTAAAGACCGAAGCTGAAACAACAGATTTTATTCTTCTTTCCAACCCTGTCTTAAAAGCTACTCGGGAGGCTTTACAAAAAGGTCAAAAAGTGTTATTTTCTTATAATCGTAAGGGTGTTGCTCCACGATTAGTATGCAAAGACTGTAACTATTTAGCCGAGTGTCCGAAATGCCACGGAGTCTCAACGGTCTGGGAGCAAGAACTAAAGTGTCACCGTTGCGGTCACCTGATGCCCATTCCTTTAAACTGCCCGAACTGCAACGGAACCGAGCTAACTTCACGTGGAATTGGTAACCGAGAAATCGTACGCCAGTTAATGAAGCGCTTTCCCACTGAAACAATCGGTGTGGCGGAAAAAGGAACGCAGTTTGATCCGGAAACTGAGATAATAGTGGCTACCCAATTTTACTTTGAAAACATACTTGACCGTTTGAATCCTCCTCAATTCGGATTAGTCGCTGAACTAGCCGCAGACATTGGTCTCTCTGAACCGTTTTACAACGCCGTGGAAAAGACAATGGTCCGTTTACACGAACTGCGCGGTTTAGCCTGGCGGGCTCGAGCCAACTTCATGGTTCAAACCTGGTCACCTGAACTAATCAGTCGAATCATCAATGAACCAAAAACGACCCTTGATGATGAAGCACAGGTTCGCCGCCACTTTTCGTATCCGCCTTTTGGTAGTATGTGGCGAATCACGGTTCGCGGAAGACCAACCGAGGCACAACAAATGATAGACCAACTTTCCGATCACTTGACTGAATCCTTTCCCAATGTAAAACAAAATTTAACCAATAATAAAAAGTATGCTTTGGAAATTCGCTCACCCAAAGAAGTAACTGAAAGAATCAATCAAACCTTGCAAAATTTACCAGATTCTTTCATTATAGAGACAAATCCAATTGAATCACTATGAAACTAAACATTCTAACTGACCCCAATCATGACTTACGTTTGAAGTCTGAAGAGGTCAATAAAAAAGAACTGACCGAGGACAAAATCCAGAGCCTGATTGACAACATGATTGATACCATGAAACTGGCCGATGGAGTTGGTTTGGCCGCACCACAAATCGGAATTCATAAACGAATTATAATTATTGAGACTAAGACCGGTCCGGAAGTTTTTGTTAATCCGAAAATTATCCGCCGTTCTATCTGGCACACTACTTCGGAAGAGGGGTGTCTTTCTATTCCCGGAGTTTACGGTCAAGTAAAACGAAACAAATCTGTTACCATCAAGGCCAAGGATCGACATGGTCATAAAATGAAACGCAAGGTGGGTGGCATGGAGGCCATTATTTTTCAGCACGAAATTGATCATCTGGACGGCATTCTGTTTATCGATCGTGTTATCAACTACACCAATCCTCCCAAGCTATGAAGAAGGTCGTATTTTTCGGAACCCCAGGTTTTGCAGTTCCTTTTCTAGACGCCCTTAATGAGGCGTCTAATTTTGAAGTCGTGGGAGTTGTCACACAATCTGATAAGCCGGTTGGGCGAAAACAGGTTATGAAACCAAGCGCTGTCAAAACTCGAGCGGAAGAACTAGATCTTCCGGTTCTCATTCTAAAAACCTTACGCCATCCGATTCCCCAAAACAAACTCAAGGATCTAAAGGCGGATCTTTATGTTGTGGTGGCGTATGGTCGAATGATTCCTGACGGAGTACTCGAGTTTGGTCCTTTTATTAACGTTCATCCTTCCCTTTTACCAAAATATCGAGGCCCTTCACCAATGCAAGCCGCAATTTTGAATGGAGATAATAAAACCGGTGTCAGCATCATGCTCTTGGATGAACAAATGGATCATGGTCCGATTTTGGCTCAATATGAAATTCCGCTCAAAGGCAATGAAACCTATACTGATCTTGAGTCAAAGGTTCACACCGTTGGTCCGAAATTATTGGTCCGAAGTTTAGAGGACTATATAGCGGGCAAAATTGATCCGATTGTACAAAAAGAAGAAGAGGCTAGCTATTGCCACATGATTGAACGTGAAGATGGACGGATCGATTGGAAGGCAACCGCTGAGGAAATAGATCGGGTGCACCGGGCCTTTGAGGCCTGGCCTGGTATTTATACCGAGCTTGATGGCAAGCGTGTTAAGTTGATCGAGTTCGAAATTACTGATCTTCATCCTCTAAATCCGGGGCAAATCAAGCTTGAAGACGATTCTATCTTAGTCGGAACTGGGAGTAACCCAATCCGAGTCACAAAGTTGCAGCCAGCTGGAAAAAAACCAATGACCGCCAGCGAATTTGCTAACGGCCACAAAAACTTAGTAAAATTTGATTAGGTAAAATTGTACTAAAATAAGCGACTTTTGAGGTCGCTTTTGTGTCTGACACTTGACAAAAGTGTTATTTTGTGTTATATTGGGCGCATCACCGTGGGAATCCAACTTGAAGGGTTTCTGCGGAGTGGAAAAGGCCGAGGCAAGGCGGCCCCCCCGTCCTTGCCCACCCCCTGAGACGTGGCTCAGGAAAAGGGTGACCTACTATACCACGGGACACTTATCCAAGGGATGCTGGCGACCCTGACGTTGGCAAGATCCCCGATAAGCTCACCGGTCCTTAAGGACAGGCCCATCAGATGGTTCAGGTGAGAACCAGGGAAACTGATGCGGCAAGAGTCGATTGCCTGGCAATGATTGGGGGTTCCCACCCATGAGCTAGGACGATCAGCGTTGTGCGACTAATCATCCACCAAAGGCCCGCATCCTTAACGGGCAACGAAAGATAATCCTGGTTTGGCACGATCAGGTCTCCCTTCCGAGGGTGAAAAAAGGTGTCACGTACGGTCAAAAAACAGCTACTTTATCAGGGCAGGCTGTGACTGTATGGTCTTCACTCTGGCGGGAAACGACAATTCCTAGTGAATTGAAACGATCCCGCCTTTTTTTAATCAAATATTTCACTCGTGACTGCAGCAGTCGTGGTTTAAACCGCGGTTTTTTGTTATTCCAATAAATAGAATCACGCAATCTGGTTTCAGAAAACGCGCGATCGCACTATTTTTACAACCACTAACCAACAACATGAAAAACAGAAACCCATTCATTGATCTCTAGTTTATCGATCAACTGCTTAAGTGTTTTAACAACATTTTTTCTCGTATGCCAGGTGCTTTTATGCAACTGAGCAAATCCTGATCGTTTTAAAAACCCCCGAAAAACCGCCCTGCTCTTTTTTGCAATCTCTGGAATATCGTAACTCACAACACACAATTGTCCTTTTGGTAGTTCATCTTCTGTGCTCATTATCTGCTGTTTCAGGGCTTCAAGCTTTCCTTTTTGCGATATATGTAAAATTATCTCATTGTGTCTCTCTTCTATTTTAAGAATATTCTGCCGTTTTATTTCATATTTGAAGCGTTTCATCTTCTTTCTTTCCTGTATTTCACACCATCTGTTATATGACTCGCGATCTAAAAACATGGTCGAAGGCATATGCCGACCATTACTCATTGCCATACCAGCCAAGTGTAGCAAATCCAGAAATGTTTCCTTAATTTCAGACATTGTCTTTGGTTCTAAATATGATGCGATCGAACTGTTTATACAACTGTTTTTGAAAATAAAAACTCCGCAAAAAAAATTGGGGAGTCTTTTATAATCTATTTTCTGTTTAACACGGTTTGACCTGATCGTCAAGATTAAGATTGTGGAAATCTTAATCCACAATCTTTGAAGTCATGGCCGGGGTGGTTGTTTGCACAGCAGTTTTTTGCTTAACGGTTTCCTTAATTGATTCGAAGGAAAAATGAGGATGAGTCAGATCTAAAAATGGCATTAGGAAGACCAAAAACCCGAGCCCGATTGGATGATTCAAGTATGGTGAAAAAATATGGGTAGCATAAAGGGCAATGAGTCCGCAACCAAGCGCGAGCATAAGCCAACCGTGTTCCTCGGTCTTAGCCGCACCAAAGAGTGAACGAATATACATCACAAAGATCCAAACAAATGCAGCCAGACCGAGCAGTCCCATCTTTAGCCACAGATCCAGGAACCCCCATTCAAATGCATACGTAGTAGCAACTCCACCATAGAATTTTTGTACGCGTGGATCATCTGATTCATATTCAACAATGGTACCAAATCCGCGTCCAGCAAGCGGGCTCTGCCCAATCTGTTCCATCATTGGCCCAATCAAACTCCAACGACTTCGGGCTGCGGCCTCGTCCAAGTCTGTGGCTCGGGACGACAAGATCGAACCAAAGTCCCCTACCCCAAGCGCTTGCGGAAATGGTACAGCCAACAAGTTCCAAAGCAGCAACACGCCGGATCCAAGCATGAGAACCGAGAGAAAAACTCGCGTGACAAATTTTCCAAATCCATACCCCTTACTAAAAAGAACAAACAATCCTAGCACACCAAGTCCGGCTGCGAGGCCGACCCAGAAACTGCGTGACATACTCAAAATTACTGCAGCCCAAAGTCCGATCAACGACAAGGCAATAAAGTTACGATTAACGTGACGTTGCCACAAGTAAAAAAGTGCGGCCGTGGCAATTATGAGCACAATCACAACTGTGAACTGTGACTGCATGAACACCCGAAACACATCTCCGGAGACTCGTGTAATTTCAGCAATACGAGCGTCACGGAAAAAAATGTAAAGTAATCGCTCTAAGTCTTCGCTCGCGTGCGTGAACACGTAGAACAGAGCCAGTGACTCGACCACGATCCAGGCTCCGCCGGCAGCCAGCACCTCTAAAAGCGAGCGCTTACGAAGCGCTGTCCAACGGATCGAAAGCACTGGCAATAAATACCCAAGAAACAAATAGGCGTTCATGTCATTAAACACGTCCATTTTATCGTTTCCGGCCACAAGCCCGACCGCGGTTCCGATAATCACGGACACAACCAACAGTAAATACGGATAAATCCGGTAATCCTTCAAAAAGAAATCGATCCGGCGAGTAACAAATTTGACCAACCAAGCCAACATCACGGCCGCAAAAATGGCCATTCTTACGCTGAACCACCCGAAATCGAATAAGTGACCATGTGAGCCCACAAATAGCTCTGCAAAGGCAAAATAAAGCCCATATTCAAGCTTCCACAGGCTTAAACCAAACACCAAAACCCCGATTACCACCACCATGACCGATTCGGCCACTGTGCCGAGGGTGAAGAACGAAACCACATGCGCGACCAAGACCGAGCTCAAGACAATCCAAAACAACGGTCCAACAAATTGTGAGATCAGTGGATTCCTTTGTTCATTCGGAATGAAGTGTTTTGACAGCTTACCCATATTGTTCAAGATACTCTAGGTAACAAGGTTTGCAATAGATAGTTCGGTTTGGGTAGGTCTTATTTCGAGCCACCATAATTTCCTGATCACATTTGGCACAACGAGCATCAACAAATACTCCTGTGTTCCCTTCCCAGTATAACTGCTTAACCCGTGGAATAAAATGCACATTGGGCGGAGCGATCCTGTTCTTTTTATAAAAATCTATTTCCGGGCGCAAATAAGAAAACCGCCGATTAATCTTTGAATCATACACCGGAATGTCAGTCCAGTCATCCAAGGCCATTTCATCAATACAGTCGGGTACTTCGCTTGTGTCTCGCATCTTCGAGATATCGGCGAGTTCTTCCCCAATAGCACCAAGCGATTCAGGGTCGTATTCTAATGCACCAAACTTTTTGCCCATATCCTGAGCATCAAAAACGAGAGCCCCTGCATCAGGAAAATAACCAGGCGCATACTGGGCGGGAAAAAATTCGCCGTAATCTCCTTGCTCGAGCATGTTTGATTTAATCTCATCGAGCTTTTGCCAATACTCTGATTCTGGATATTGCCGATTAAAGATACAAAACCTTTTGTGTTGTAAACCGGAACATGCAAAACAATGTTCACAATTAATACAATTCATGCAATATTCAACATTACTGCATTTGAAAGTCTCATAACAAAAATATGATCTTGAACACTCTGACGGAATGGTGTAATAACATAAATTACTCGAGTGCGGGCCACAACAAAAAGCACAATCATTGGAAGCACCGTGGACAAAGGAACAATAATACAAGTTTCTTGATCCGGGATTGCAGGCAAAACAATAATCAAGATCGGTGCACCCTTCAAGATATTCACCCGTACAGTTTTCAACGGCATCATTAAAATTTTCTGGCCAAACACTTTCTTCGGTAATCATTGTTTTGAAACGCTCAATGTATTTTTCAAGCCCGGAGCGACAACTGAGATCAACTTCTTTTAATCTTTGACGGTATTCACCCTCACTCAATTGTTCATTAAACCATAAGTACTTTTTGTGACGCTTGTTAGCAGCCCCAAAACAATCTTCACAATCTCTACAATCAAACAAAAAAGATGAATTAAGGCAATTAAAACATTCACGTAAATATTTACAATTATGAACCCGGTGTGAATTAACAATATTATATGACTTCTGAACCTTCGTTGACCAATAAACTTCTGCCGAGTCCTCTGTATCTTTGGCACAAGAACAATTGATTGACCGCTTGGTGTTGCTGGCTAAAACAAAATAGCTATCCTCATCTCCAAGCGAAACTACTGTGATTGAATTATAGGATTCCTTTACATCTTTGGATGCAGATTGAGGAATTTGTTTATTAAACTCGTCAAATTGTTCAAAAAACGAACGATCGGGATTATATTTCGCAGATATTTCACTGAAGTCTGTATCATACCACTCATTATCTGGCAGCACCTTGTATCCGCTTGCTGGATGGATATAACTCAACACCGGCTTCCCTGTTTTCGGGTGCGGATTATACCACCATTGCCAACCACAGAAGAAAGACGTCATGAGCCGCCATCGTGTGAGCGGCGAGTACTTGGATGGCGGGACGTTGAACTTTTTGTACCAACTAATCTCTCGCTCGGTCATCTTCCACTTCTCCCCGGTCAACTCACAAACCCGCTCGCCGGGCGTGAGCTCGTCGAGGATAGCTTTAACTTTCGCGTCGTAGTTGGGGGTTTTGGACATAGTTAAAATTTGCGTGAATCATACGCCCAATGAAGCAGGGCTTGGCGCTGGCGCGGGTGGCACTTTTTGTCTCCCTTGGCACAGTTCTTTTTGACCTGCGCCACGTGGCGCGTCATGGCTTTCCAGCGTTTGATTTGTCGCTCATCATCTTCGTGTCGTCGACCCATGTAATACCGGCAGTACCACTGGAACCAGCCGCGTGGGTCATCCGGATGAATCCAACCTTTTTCTTGCCAGACCGCGAGACGTTGAGACGCGTCTATCTTGAAAAAATTGAGTGTCGGATCATGATGCTTCGAGTTCAGCTTGGCACCTTTAAACCAACTAGCCGGAAATTCTTTTTTACAATCGGTCATGTACTTCCCTCCAAACACGCCCATCTTAAGCATTTGCGCAGGCGTGAGATCTGGCTTAAATTCGGGATCAAAATTCCGACCTGACGGTTCCGTCAGCTCGTAGCGGTAACTCTTCTGCATCTTATCGTTCACAGTCACTTTTTTTGGCTTAGATCGAGGCATATTGTCCACATCAGTGCCTTGACATTAGCACTTTTTCGTGATTAAATCTATTTATGAACGGGTGGTACCAACTCATGGTCCCATTCCCGGTACTCCAAAAGAACTCCCCTTTTTACAGAAGGAGTTTTTTTGTTGAAAAACATCCTAGGCTGTGGGCCAGGGCCCATGGGGTAATGGTTAGCCCACCCGTTTGAGTACCGGGAAACACGAGTTCAATTCTCGTTGGGTCCACCAAAGTTTAGGTCCAACCCACTCACCTTCGATTGATTTCAATTGAGGGTGGGTTTGGGTTTAAAGAACGTAGGGTGATTTTTGTTTTTGATTTAGAGCGTGGCAAGGTCTACGAATCTAATTCTGATATACCAAATACATACTCAAAAGGCGTGGCAACATTTATTTGATCAGTTAAATGAATAGAGAACTGTCGCCCCATAAACTCAAACTCTTTCCTCTTATTATTAGCAACATCAAAAGTAATAACATCTTCTTTTGAATGGTAAAAACCGACCGCCCCATGCACTTCAATACCTTCAGATGATTCGACATCCAGGTCTACCGGAACAACATCTACAACAAGTGTAATTTTCTCTATGAAAATCAAATTTAAGTTTTTCTATTAAACTTTATCAAAATTGGAATCATAATTATTTCGGTTTAATTATTTGAGCCATGATTGCGAGAACGATAAACACGGGCTCGAGCAGGACAAAGAGCAACCACGCAGGTACACCTTTGTGCTTGCGGATATATCTGCGCAGACTGTTGCGGATCCAGCGTTGTTTCTTGATCGTGGCAACTTGGCCGAAGCTCGCGCCGCGATGATGCACGACGTCAATATCCGCATAGTAACGAACTCGATATCCTGAATCGACGGCTCGTTTACAAAAATCCACCTCTTCAAACCAGATAAAAAATCCAGGGTCGAGCATACCGATTTTTTGCATTAACTCCCGGCGGATGCAGAAGAACGCGCCCATGACTTGGTCCACATCTTGCGACTCGGCGTAATCGAGATTCGACATTAAATACCGTTTCACCGGTCCGACTTCGCCAAACAGATGCGGAATCTTGAGCATAATCAGCAACTGATCGAGTACGCCCGGAAAACGCCGCACCCCTGAACTCTGGTGGGTTCCGTCCGGGTTCACCAGGTGCACACCCCCAACTCCAACTTCCCTATCCGTTTGCATCTTCGAGACTACCTGACTGATCGCGTCATCCTTGAGCTCGGTATCAGGATTCAATAACAACACAAACTCACCGCGTGAGAGCTCAATTCCCTGATCACAGGCCGCGGCAAAACCTAGATTCTTGTTGTTGGCTACAATGTTGACCTCGGGAAATTTCGAGCTAATGCGCGGCACCACATCATCTCCTGAAGCATTGTCGACTAAATAGATCTCAAAATTCACTCCTTTGGTATATTCATAAACCGAAGCAATACACCGTTCCACTAGATCGGCGACTTTATAGTTCACAATAATAATCGAAACGTCGTTCATATATATCACACGTTGCGCGTCGCTTGTCGCATGTCGTTTCTGGACGACGAGCGATTTGCGACGTGCTATATGCTATGTTTATTTTGTATTATTCTTTTTGCTTCCTCATACTCTCGAATTCTTTTTGGTGTCCAGCCAAGATACTTCCACGGAATCTTGTATACAAACGCGGGCAACCATTTTGATAGGGCTTGTCCATCTACGTGAGCTTTAAACACAAGCTTCGGAACATACACTCCGGTGTGACCTTGCCCGAGCATGGTGAGCCACACATCCCAATCCTGAAATTTTTTAATCTCTGGATCAAACCCAGGAAAATGGGCTCGGCGAATTAGAGCTGAGGTGTGAATATAGTTCATCTTTTTGAGAAGCTCCGGATCATACGGAAAACTCGAAAACATTTTATTGCCAAAAACGAACTGACCATAAGCAAAAGACGCGTCCGGGCTTGTTTCAAGAGCTCGATACAAATTCTCAAGCATGTCCGGTTCCATTTCAATATCTGAATCGAGAAATAATAGATAGTCCCCATTCGCTTCAGCGTAGCCGCGCATGCGGGCAGGATTGCGCCCCGTGTTTTCCTGATGAATGACCTTAATCTGGTTTTCGTAGCTCGATAAAATTTCTTTAGTATTGTCCGTTGATCCATCGTTGACTACGATGATCTCGAAATCCCGAAAGGTCTGACCAAATACTGATTCTAAGCATAGAGGTAAAAATTCCGCATCATTATAAGTTGGAATAATTATACTAATCATAGATATTTTTTCAGTTTATCCGCTTGAGCACGAGAGGTAAACTCGGTCCGAGCACGATCATACCCCGCCTTTCCCATTTTCTTACAAAGATCCGGATTATCGATCAGGATCTTAATGGCTCGCGCAATATCGTCCACATTCCCCGGTTCTACTAACACTCCGGTTTGACCATCAAGCACCGCCTCATTCACCCCTGGCAAATTCGAGGCAATTACTGGAAGCCCGGAAAGCCCAGCTTCTAAATATACGATCCCGAAACCTTCTAGATCTGCTCCCATGTTCTCGGTTGGCAAAATAAATATGTCAGCATTCGTATAAAAACTTGGTAGTTCCCGATCTTCTACGTGCTGATGAAATGAAACCTGGTTTTCAAGATTTAAATTTTCCATATGACGAAGCAAGCTGGCGTATTCAATTCCCGAACCAACGATGTTGTAGTGAATTTTAATGTCCGGTTTTTCAAGCAACACCTGACGCAAAGCTCGCATAACGTTATAGTGACCTTTGCGGCCAACCAGCCGAGACACTGATAGTAAATGAACAGTATCATCAGCTCGATAGTCTCGATCAGAATCAACCGCGGTTAGTTTGGCTGACACGGACGGATATATTACCTCGGTTTGAACCCCTGGTACAAACTTAAGGACTCTTTTTTCTAGGGCACAAGAATTTGTCAGTACAAGTTCGGCTCGTTTAATGATCTGCCGAGTTAAAAACTTTTTCCACGAGTTTCGTGTGGCCAAAGCAAAATCCATACCATGTAAAAACACAAAGTATGGCTTGCGATAGACCAACTTAGAAATCATGGCTACCAAACCAACTGGTAAAACGTGAGATGTCCAAATCACATCGAACTGGCGCAGACGAGTAAATACGAGCCACAACATCTTTTTCCACCGCGGCCACCAATACTTAAACATCAGATTAACTCGCTCGATTTTATAACCTGCCACGGGATCAAAACTTTTCTCCCCCACTTCATGTTCGGCTAAAACCAAAACCTGGTCTTTGAATTCGTGACAAAGACTGTCTAAGTACCGCGCCACTCCTCCTCGGCGGGGCGGAAAATCAGGCGTTATGAGGAGGATTCGTTTCATGTTTTTCAGGTTTTATTAGTTGAGCGGCATGACGAACGTGTCCCACATTAACTGCTTTTAATGTAAACAATAGAGCAAAATATACCACTGCGGCCGCACCAATCACCAGAATAAAATGTAAATACTGACTTAAAAAATATGCTGTTACAGCCATGATAATTCCGGATAGTAAAATCGGTGCTAATCGCTTAGTTAAACTCCAAAAACTGATTTTAATAATCTGGGGAACAAAACACATTCCACCCGCAAATAAAACAAAGAAGCTGCCAAGTGCAGCATAACAGGCTCCAACCACTCCATGTGTTGGCACAAAGATAAAGTTCAAAATCACGTTCACTACCATGGTCGCTCCCATGATAGCGGTTTTTGTTCCCTGTCGATCAGCAGCATTCAAGAGTGAACCAATTGGGAAATCTAGGAAGATGAAGAAAAGAACGAAAATCAAGACCTGAAGTGGAAAGATCGAGCCTGTGAACTCAGACCCTGCAAAAGCAACCACGAGTTCAGGCGCAATACTCCAGATTCCAAGCACGATCGGAGTCACTAAAATCATCATGTACCACATGGCGTCTTCAAATACTTCAGCCACTCGTTTCTTATCCGTGACAAGAAGTGAGCTCAAACCCGGGTACAATGCGGCCACAAACGCGAGCGGTAAAAACTGAAACGAGTACGTGAGCTTATAGGCAATTGAGTAGAGACCGACTGCGGCCTCGCCGTGATATTGCGAGATTAAAACTGTATCGATGTAGGAATAGACTTTGGTGAACGCACCAGCTAGAAAAAACGGCAGCGCGATTATGAGCAAGCGTTTAGTGTAAGTCCAATTCCAGGTTGGGACTAAGACATTAGTTCCGATGTGTTTTACAACTCGGCTTGAGGAATAAGCGACATTGAAAAGAGAACCCATCATCAAAGCCACGATCAACCAATAAAGCGATGGTCCGAGCATGAGTACAGCTCCTCCAGTAACGAGAATCAACAACTGGCCAATGAACACGCCGAGTGACTCATACTGCAACTTCTGTTTACCGCGGAGAATTCCATAGAAAGTCAGGTGAAGTGAATCAAGAATCATAACGAGCGACGCCAACGCCACCAGCCCGAGAACAAGTGGACTGTATCCGAGCACCCAAGCAGTTGCATTAGCGGCCAGCGCCCCCAATAAAACAAAACCGATCTTGGCACCCAAAATCGATTTAATCATGCCGTCCGCATCCCGCCCTTTGGCAATTTCCCGAACCAGCACCGGCTGTAGTCCAAAGTCAGCCACCACAGAAAAAATAGTGGTGATTGAGAGGGCTAAAAAGTAAGCTCCGGTCCCTTCCACACCCATTACACGAGCAATGAACATGAAATAAACAAAAGCGAGCACCTTTTGACCTACTGATGCAATGGTTAAATACAGTGTATTTTTAGCAATATTCCCTTCAGACATGACCATATTTTACCTTATTTTTGGGCTAATTGTCGAGGGACAACCTTGACAAATTGGAACTCTGTGCGGATCAGCTGGAGAGGCTCCACCAAGCTCTGACTGACAAACATAACTCCTGGAAGCACGACTGGCATCGTGACAGGCAGCCGGAAACCAATAACTTCGGGTGGATCAAGAAGGCAAACGCATGTGGAGGAATGGTTCTATATCAAGGGCGAACCGATCAAGGTGCCTCTCAACAGGCCGACAAACATCCTGCATGTGATCGGTTTGTTCTCCAACAATAATCCCGTCACCAACTAGACCTTCCCGGCCAACTACCCCGCACCACTCATGCGAGGTTCAGTGTTTTTATTTTTTATATTCTTTACTAGAATACCTAAAGACCAGATAAATACTAAACAGATTCCAGGCAAAAATTCACGATCGTAATATTTTGCCCAGATCTATCACTAATCAAACCTCGTTAGCTACATAAACCTTAACCCAATCTCCTATTCCGAGATTATCAATCAATTCTTTTAATGGTTTAACAACGTCATATTTTGTCCTCCAAACACTTCTGTGCACCTGCTCGAAATCCGCCTCTTTTAAAAAAGCTCGCAACACATCACGGCTAGCCCGGACATGTTCTGGTATATCGAAACTAACAAGACACACCTTATACCCTGAAAGGAACTCGGCACCGTACAAAACATCACTTTTGAGTAATCTGTATTTTCCCTTATCTGTAATTGAAACGATTATTCTATTCCCCTTTTCTTTTATCTTTAACAACTTCTGATCCTTTAATCGTTTTAGTAATTTTCTTGACTCATAAAGCTTCCTTTTCTCCATTATTTCCTCATAGGAAGCCCTGCTGAGAATCGAGGTCGAAGGCATATGCCGACCGGACGATAATGCAACTCCAGTCATATGCATTAAATCCTTCAACATTTCAATTGTTTCCGACATATTCTTATTCAATTAACATTTCCAGGCAGAATCTCACGATCGTAAAAATTTGCCCGTTTGTATTATAACACGATAATACATAGTTGTTCTCCGAAGATTTATTCGATGACCAAAAGACCCCGTCCGAACGGGGTCTGTTTTGTATTCTGAATTTATCGCTTGCTCCACTGTGGAGCTCGTCGAGCACCTTTCAAGCCGAACTTCTTTCTCTCTCGTGATCGTGGATCACGCTTCAAATATCCAAGTTTCTTAAGCGAGGTTCGCATTTCCGGATCGCGTTCTACAAGCGCTCGGGCGATTCCGAGTCGCACACTTTCAGCCTGTCCACGAATTCCACCACCAGAAACTTTAGCAGAAACATCAAACTTTCCTTCCAGTCCAACCGCAGTAAACGGTTCAACCATCATGGCTTGCAGCTCATCTACTGGAAAAAATTCCTTGGCGTCTTTCTCATTCACAATCACAGTTCCCTTCCCTTTCTCAAACAAACGAACTCGAGCTACTGCAGACTTGCGTCGCCCAATTGCTTCAATGTATTTTTTTACTGTTTCAGCCATAATTATTTGATGATTAAACGCTTCATGCGGTTTTTGCGCAATTTATTATCCGGCAACATTCGCTTAACCGCCATTTCAAGTACTTTGGCTGGATTTTCATCCATCACTTTTTTAACCGGAATTTCTCTAAGACTGCCCGGATAATTAGTGTGTTTGTAATATACCTTCTGATCAAGCTTCTTGCCGGTAAACTTCATTTTCTTCACATTCTCAACCACCACTGTATCTCCCATATCAACGTGGAGCTGAAACTCCGGTTTGTGTTTCCCAAGCAGAAGCTGAGCAATTTCCGAGGCTAAACGCCCGGCCGCTTTATCAGTTGCATCAATCTTATGAGTTGTTCTATCAATGGTAGTCATATTACACAAGTTCAATCTGCACCATAGGAGCGCCATCGCCCTGCCGGGTGCCAAGTTTAACAATTCTAGTATAACCACCCTGTCTATCCTTATAGCGTGGTCCTAAAACTTCCAAAGCCTTCTTCACTGCCCCTTCAGCACGTAAGTCTTTCATTAACTTTCGTCGAGCATTCAGATCCCCTGCTTTTGCAGTGGTGATCATCTTTTCCACGATTGACCGAACAACCTTGGCCTTTGCCTCAGTGGTCTTTACTTTTTCGTAAAGAATAATATTTTGCGCCAACGCACTAAGCATAGCTTCGCGAGAAGCTTTTACTCGTCCTAATGTTTTTGTCTTGTTACGATGACGCATAATAATTTATTTTTTATCTTCTTCAGGCTCATCTTCTATAGTGGATTCACCTGTTTCTTCAACGGGCCCTTCTGCCTCTTGGGTATCTTCCGCATCATCTGAACCAAAACTACCCGGTGAAATCAAGCTGAAATAATCCATCAAAATTTTTCCTGACTCTTCTACAGCTTCCTGAGGTGTGATAGTACCATCGGTTTCAATAGTCATCACCAACTTATCAAAGTTCGTAATCTCACCCACACGAGTAGCCTCAACTTTATAGGCCACATTACGAACCGGTGAAAATACAGCATCAACCGCAATCAGTCCCAACTCACCTTCACTCTTGCGATCCTCTGTAGGACGAAAACCACGCCCTCGCTCAACAATAAGATCCATTTCAAATTCAAAATTGTCATCTGTGATCGTAGCAATTTTTGTCTCAGGATTAACAATCTCGACATCGGCGTTAGCATCAATGTCTTTGGCTAACACATCGCCGGTACCCTTTTTCTTCAGGGTCAACTTAACCGGTTCATCAACGTGAACCTTCATGCGCAAAGCCTTTATATTAAGAATAATTTCTAAAACGTCCTCCTTAACGTTTTCCAAAGATGAAAATTCGTGGGTGACGCCTTTGATCTTGACGGCCGTAACAGCCGCACCTGGCAGGGATGAGAGCAAAACTCTGCGCAGGGCATTTCCGAGCGTGGTACCGTAGCCGTAGTAGCACGGTTCAACCACGAGATTAGCCTCATATTCGTGGCTTCCAGGCTCGAAATTAATTTTGGAGGGTAGAAGAATATTCTCCATAAAAATTATCGTGAATAAAACTCAACGATTAGTTTGGTATCAAAGACTTGTTTTAGGTCCTCACCTTCTGGCAAAGATGTAACTTTACCTGACAGAGCTTTGGCGTCCATGTGAAGCCAAGAAGGAGCCTCTAGCTTAGCCAGTCGCTCCTGAAGACCTTCGAACACTTTTTTGTCGACTTTGTTCGCTCGAATGTTGATAGTGTCACCGATTTTTACTTGATAGGAAGGAATATCTACCTTTTGTCCATTCACCTCAAACATGGCATGGTTGACCATCTGACGTGCTTGCCGACGAGTGCTGGCAAAACCGAGTCGATAAACCACGTTGTCCAGGCGAATTTCCAACATGCGAACCAGCAACTCACCGGTATTCCCTTTCATGCTGTTAGCCTTAGCAAAATAATTTCTAAACTGACGCTCCATTACGTTATAAAAACGCTTGGCTTTTTGCTTTTCTCGCAGCTGCTGTCCGTAGGGGGTCAATCGTGGTCGTCGCCCCGGACCGTGCTGACCCGGTGTAAAAGAACGACGCTTTACGGCACACTTTTCCCGACCACAAAGCGAAACACCTTCGCGTCGACACATCTTACAAGTTGGCATCATTGTTCGTCCCATATTTATACTCGTCGTGGTCCCGGTGGACGGCACCCATTATGCGGAATCGGGGTCATATCCTGAATTCCGGTTACATTAAATCCATTTGCGTTAAGAGAACGAACAGCTGAATCACGTCCTGATCCAACTCCCTTTACATAAACAAATACATCCCGCAGGCCACTGTCCGCCACCATTTCAGCGGCATTTTTTACGATCACACTAGCAGCATACGGGGTTGCTTTTTTCGGACCCTTAAAACCACACTTCCCTGCACTTGACCAAGCGAGCGTATTACCGTTCAAGTCAGTCAAAGTCACGATAGTGTTGTTATAAGTAGCCTGAATGTAAGCGCGTCCTTGTGAAACGTGCCGTACAGCTTTTTTCTTTTTGCTTTTTACCTGCTTTTTCTGAGCCATAATTAGGTCTTAGTAAGAGCACGGCGTCCACTTCCCATAGTCTGCCGTTTGTTTCCGCGGCGAGTTCGTGAATTGGTTTTGGTTCGCTGGCCACGGGAAGGCAGATTTTTGGTGTGACGGTCACCCCGGTAACAACCGATCTCTTTTAATCGTTTAACATCTTGTAAAACATCGCGCCGAAGTTCACCTTCAACACGATAAGTTTTCTCTAAAACATTTCTAATTGCTGTTTCCTGCTCTCCGGTTAAATCTTTGGTTCGAACACTTTCATCAACTTTTGCTTCCTTTAAAATTTTCTTTGATCGGGTCGATCCAATACCATAAATATACGTGAGGGCAATCACGATTCGTTTATCGGCTGGAAGTGTTACACCGGCGATACGTGCCATAGTTATCCTTGACGCTGTTTATGTCGAGGGTTTTTACAAACCACAACAACTCGTCCGTGCCGACGGATTACTTTACAATCACGACATCGCTTTTTTACAGATGCACGAACTTTCATAAATAAAGTTATTCACGCGGTAGTACGAATCAGAATCGGAAGACAATGCGTCCACGAGTCAGATCGTAGGGAGACAACTCCACTTTTACCTCATCTCCAACTGAAATTCGGATGCGAAACTTTCGCATTTTTCCGGAAAGATGAGCTTTGGCTTCCTGCCCATTTTCCAACCGAACTTTGAAGTTAGTTGAGGGTAAGAGCTCCTCCACAGTACCCCGTGCTTCAATAAATTCTTTGCTTTGTTTTTCGGCCATAAGTGCCGAAATTCTATCAAATAAGCTAAAAAATAGCAAGCCCTATGTGGATATTTAAGGGCGCGCCTATTTTAAGCTTATTTAGAATTTCTGTCAAGTTTTATAGTGTGGATATTAAACATGGCTAATTTTAGCCAATTATTCCAGTACTGCTTTAATACGTCTCACTCCAGCAGAACTAGCTTGTTCCTTTTTGATTATAAATGTACCAAGTTCCCCGGTCCGAGCCACATGTGGACCGCCACAAATTTCCTTTGAAAAATTTCCTATGGTGTACACCTTAACCTTATCACCATATTTATCATCAAACAACCCGATTGCCCCAGCTTTTTTAGCCTCATCCAGGGTCACCTCTTCTTGAACCACTTCAAGATCCTGATCTATCACCTCGTTTACCATTTTTTCGACCTCGGCTGTTTGTTTATCCGTCATTTTGTCTGGATGCGAAAAATCAAATCGAAGTCTCTTCTCTGTGATATTGCTCCCCTTTTGTTCAACATGATTCCCCAGAACTCGGCGCAAGGCCTCGTGCAACAAGTGCGTGGCTGTGTGATACTTAATACTCATTTCTCCAGTATCAGCTAGTCCGCCCTTAAACTTCTGCTCTGCCCCGGCACGAGAAATCTCCTGATGAGCCTTGAACCAATCATTAAAAGTTGACTCAATCTTTTTCTTATCATGCTTAATATTTCGACGCTCAAGTTCTTCTAAGAACAACTCTAATGGAAAACCATGTGACTCAAAATAATAAAAAGCTTGCTCACCAAGGTTACCATCGAGTCCTTTGTCTAGCTCCTTAAGACCTCGAGCAAGGGTTTTCATAAACTTGTTTTCTTCTTTTTCAAGCTCGTCCAAGATTTTTTGCTTGTGCTCGAGTAAATTTGGATACGTGTTCCGATATACTTCGATGTACAGCTCGGCAAGTTTGGTTGTGAATTGACCCTTGATTCCGATTTGTGACCCATAACGCACAGCGCGACGAATCAAGCGACGTGTAAAGTAACCTTGATCTTTGTTAGATGGATAGGCCCCGTCGCCAATTAAAAATGTGGCCGCGCGCAAATGATCCATGATTACCCGCATTCCTAACATATCCTCTTCCCCATCAAGATATTTCTGGCCGGATAATTGTTCGAGCTCTTTTTTAACGCCAGAAAACACATCAATGTTAAAGATGTCAGGATCATCGTTTACTGCCGCCACCATGCGCTCTAACCCTCCACCAAAGTCGATATTTTGATTCGTGAGCGGTTCAAAACTATCTGCCGTCTTCATATACTGCATGAATACTGAATTACCAATCTCTAAAAAACGACCACAATCACAGTTTGGGTGACAAGGTTCATTTGCCCATTCAGAATTCTCGTGCAGCTTCAGTTCATTATTTGGATCAAAGTCCCAGAACATTTCCGAATCCGGTCCACCAGGTTCGCCTTCCGGCATCTTGCTTGAGACACCAGAGCGCGACCACCAGTTTTTGTCGTCCCCGTAAAAATAAATTCGTTCGTTTTCTTTGGCTTCAATTCCAACTTTTTGATACTGCTCAACCCATAAATCAAAAGCTTCAGTATCCTTTGGAATCCCTATTGAATCATTTCCTTCGTAACAAGTGACGTAAAGACGAGACGGATCAAGTCCAAGCGTGTTCACCACAAAATCAAACACCCATGGAATCTGTTCGGCTTTAAAATAGTCACCAAATGACCAATTTCCAAGCATTTCAAAAAATGTAGTGTGCCGATTGTCCCCTATTTCGTCGATATCTTGGGTACGAAAACACTTTTGGGAGTCTGCTATACGATTCCCCTTTGGATGCGATTCTCCGAGCAAGTACGGCATCATGGGTTGCATACCAGCGCTGGTAAACAAAGTCGTGGAATCATTTTCCGGAATCAAAGAAGACGACGGCACCACCTTATGGTTAAACGCCCTAAAATAATCCAGGTATTTTTGCCGTAATTCATTGGTTGTCATAACAATTGCAGTTTAACAAAAAAATCATTTAAATCAACTTATTCAGTACCGCCGCCAGCTTCGGTGATTGGTGACTCAATAACGGCTTTTCTAAGTAACCGGATTTTTAATCCTTCAATAACCTCTTTTAATTCAGGACTATGTAAGACCCAACATACTGCCACATACACAGCGAGTCCAGCTAATCCGGCCGCAGCCCCTTGCGCAAGCACTGACCAGAAAGTATCGAGCTCGAGCAAAATACCAAACTGAGTTTTGACAAGCTGCATAATCACTGCGGCGGCCACCCCGGCAACTGAAATCACATAAACTGATTTTATAATACTTGCTTCCCCTAAACTCCCCACTCGATTGCGCAACATTACCCAAAGCAAAGACATGTGCACCACTGCCCACAACGAATAGGCCATGCCAAGACCGGCCACCCCAAACTCACGCGAGAACAAGAGAGCCGCCAGAGTGTTAACAATCGCACTTACGATGCCAATATAAAGTGGTGTGACCGTATCTTTGTAGGCAAAAAATCCACGAACCAACAGAAAAATTAATGCTTGTGCAAAAAAGCTTAAAGTGAAAAGGGCGAGCACGTCAGCTGTAGCAATAGTCTCTTCCCAACCAAAAACTCCAGAACCAAGCACTACTCGAACAATCTGGGCACGCAGGATCAAAAATAAAACCGAAGCTGGAACAATAAAAAACATCATCTGGCGCGCTGACGAAGAAAAAGCTGTAATGAATCGTTTGGTATTGCCGGCCGCGGCATACTCGGACAAATTTGGAAAAGCGGCCACAGCAAAACTAACTCCAAAAATACCTATCGCAAAATATTCCAGGTTGAAAGCAAATTGAAAAATTGCCACCGAGCCGGCCGCTAAAGTAGAGGCAATAACCGTCATAATAATGAAATTGACTTGCCAAATACCAAGCCCAAGTGCCCGGGGAACCATGATTTTACCCAGCTTTTGTGTATCCGGATCTCGCCAGCCACAACTCCAACGGTACTTGTATCCAGCCAAAAGCACTCCGGCTAACTGCGCCAGCAAGTGCAATAGAGCCCCGAACACAACTCCCCAAGCCAGCCCAATGGTTCCAAACCAGTCCACAAACCACACCACACCAACAATAATTCCCAAGTTATATAGTACCGGTGCCAATGAGTAAACAAAAAAGCGTTTCAACCCCTGTAAGGCGGCGCCAAAAACAGCTGAAACTGCTAGCAAGAAGTTTGAAATAAACATCACTCGCATGAAACTAGCCACAGCTTCTTGTTTAACCACACTAAAACCCGGAGCGATCAACGCGGCTAAAGGACCGGCAAAAATGATTCCCAGCGCAGCCAGAACAAAGAAACAAACCGCAATAATATTCACGATGTTATTGGTAAACTCCCAAGCCGCCTGTTTTCTTTTGGCAGAAATTAATTTTTCTGCAAAAAACGGAATAAAGCTGGCAGACAAAGCACCAACCACAATGAGAGTATAGACAAAATCCGGCACCCGAAAGGCTGCGTAATAAATGTCGAGGGTATCCCCTGCCCCAAACTGACCAGCCAAAATTCTATCACGCAACAATCCAACAATGCGACTAACAAAAGTCATAAACGCGACAATAGCGGCCGCGCTTGCAATAGTTTTTGTTTTACCGTTGAACAACTTTAATATCATGAAATCATTCTTTACTTCTTCCTACCCCAACTGCAACCGACAGAGCCAAGACCAGCAAAATGCCCAAAATGCCTATTAATAATTGCACTAAACGGTTGCCTAAGTCAAAAAAACTAATGCTTACGGTGGCGGCGTCATGAGAGACCCGTCCACTTGGATCGGCAGTGCGGAGTTGGACCGTAAAATCACCGTAGCCGTGAAAAGTGTGCTCGACTTCTTGACGGGTTGAATTCACCCCATCACCAAAATTCCACTCATAGGCATATCCGGGCTCACTTGGCACCTGGGCACGAAAGCGATACGTATTCCAGTTTAGTTGGTCATAGGTAAAAACAGCGTTTGGTGAGACCATGAGACTATTTCGAGTAACAGAGCTTTCGGTCTGAACCTCTTCATTGGCCTCGTCTGAGACACTGTCTACTATGTCCTCTATTGCGTCTGTGTCATCTGTTTGGTCACCTGTTTCAGAGCCTGAATCCATGTCTTCGGAATACAACTCCGGTTCCAGAACCTCTGCTGATCTATTGGGATCGGTTGGGTAAACATCTTCGTCATCTTTTACTCCGTCGTCATCCGTGTCCTGATCCAACGGATCGGTTCCAATCTCTTCTTCAACTTCGTCGGTGATGGTGTCGTTGTCATCATCATCGTCACAAGCATCTCCCTGCCCGTCCTCGTCTGTGTCAGTTTGTGAAGGGTTGGCTGTGTTAGGACAGTTATCTTCACCATCCTCTACCCCATCTGCGTCAGCATCTTCAATCGGCGTGAAAAGCCCGGTGATAGCAACATCGTTGTCCGGATTTTCATCTTGTGGATCAGTCCCTCTGATTTCAGCACGAATATTAAAATCCCCGGACGGAACAATAAAGTCTACAAAAACTTCATCCAAAGTTCCACCTGAACGAACTGAAACAACTTGAGAGTCACCGATCGGAATTGACCCCTGATAAAATGACACGTATCCGGAAACATCAACGTCCCCCACATTAGAAATCTGGGCATAAATTCTGACACTGTCCCCTACTACTAACACCTCTTCAGAGAAGAAAATTCCTGAAGCACTAATAGATAAGTCAGCCCCGGTGGCGGCCTGAGCACTAAACGGAGCAAAAAAGAAAACCAAAATTATCCCCAGAATAAATCGCATACTAAGGTTATTTTACCATATTTATTACAAAACTTCAGCTTAGATAATCTAAATACGCCTCAAAAGCCGGATACAAATTCTCGATTACCCCTTGTTCCATAAATGTTTCCGGTTCGATCCATTTATAATCATCGTGATCTTCACTTAACTGTACCTGGTCCGAGTCGACTTCACACTCAAAAAATGTACCCACAATGTGCCAAATTTCTCCGTTTTTCTCCGGCCGCCATTCGTCTACATAAAACGGTCTCCCAATTTTAGCCTCGAGTCCAGTTTCTTCCTTGATCTCTCGCAATAAACTTTCATCAAATCTCTGTCCTGGCTTAACTCGACCGCCCACCACATCAAACTTGCCGGCATTTGTTCCATCCTGATACTGATTTGATTCTCGTAATAACAAAACTTTTCCGTTGTGAATCAGAAAAGCCTTGGTGGCCACAAATATTTTTATATTATTCATCTTTTTTCTTTTTATACCCAAAAGTGTAATTAAACTTGTTGTGACGAATGGGGCCGATAATCCAGTGGTGTAATTCAGCCAGTACGTACTTTACCGCGATTGAAAGACGACCGTCACGATCAAAGCGCCGAATTGACACCGGTACCGGCATGGATAGAAAACCAAACCTGCCATTACGCCCCGCTCGTTGAGCGTACTCATGGTCCTCACAAAAAGTCACGGTTTCATCAAATCCGCCGAGACGCTCGTGAAAACTGCGGCGCAAAAACATACAAAACCCAGGGGCGTGTTTGTGCACCGGAGATACCAAACGGCAATATCCATTGTAAATGTTGTGAAAAACTTCATCGACTTTATTGCCATCCAGGGGCAGTACATCAACCGTGGCAAAATCCAAGTCACGCTCCACGATCTCGTCCAGGCTACGTTCCAAAAATGTCCGATCTTTTAACACAACATCCGCATCCAAAAACAACAGGTAGTCACTTGTTGCCACCTCGGCTCCACGATTTCGCCCTGGTCCGGGCAAACCCCCGTCCACAACCCTAGCCCCAAAACCCTGGGCAATTTCTCGGGTTCGGTCTTGTGAATTGGCGTCAGCCACAATTATTTCGTCCGGTTGCCGGGTTTGTTCCTGAAGAGAACGGAATAAATCCGGTAAATTTTCCTCCTCGTCTTTGGTTGGAATCACGATTGATAAAGTTGTTTTCATATCAGGGATATAATATCATACTCATTAGTATGAAACTACACCAACAGCAGACCGATAAAATCAGCTACCTGGATCGTATAGGTCGAGGTGTAATTAATACCCCCACCAAACCGATTGTGACCAACAATACCTGTCCGGGCGACGAGGTTGAAATTATGACTAAGCGACGCAAAAAGGGCGTGATTGAAGCTGAGGTTATAAGGATTATTGAACCCTCAATCCACCGAACAGAACCCAAATGCCCACACGCTGATCGCTGTGGTGGTTGCAAGTGGCAGCATCTTGCGTATCGATTTCAAACTGAGCAAAAACTCAAGCTGATCAATCGATCACTAAGTGAGTTTGATCTAGTGCAACGAGTCGATGAGATTATTCCGTGCCCGGAGCCATTTTATTACCGCAACCGTATGGACTACGCTTTTGGTCCGGACGGTGAACTTGGGCTTAAGGAACCGGGTCGTTGGTGGGCCCCACTTGACCTTGATACATGCTTTTTGCTTTCTAAGGAGGGTGTTGAAATCATGCACCGGATCCGGAATTGGACCAAAACCACAAAACTATCTTTTTGGAACGTAAAAAAACACACAGGCTTTTTTCGTAATTTGATCATTCGAGAAGGGAAAAATACTGGTGAACGAATGGTTATGCTGTTAACGTCTGATCAGGCTGAACTCAACAAACATCATCAAAATGAGCTTCTGAATTTACTCGGGGACTTAACAAGTTCAATTGTCTGGGGAATCAATTCTAGCCCGGCTGACGTCTCCACTCCCGAGCAAATCAAAGCTATTAAGGGTGACCTTTGGATTCACGAAGAGATCAACGGTTTCACATACCGCATCCACCCGGGCAGTTTCTTTCAAACAAATTCCATTATGGCGGCCAAGCTTCAAGATACGGTCCGTGATTTTTGCGGTGATCTGACAAATAAAACCCTGCTTGATCTGTATTGTGGGTCTGGTTTTTTCTCAATTGCTTTCTCAGGAAAGTATCAACGTGCGGTCGGAATAGAACTTGATGAATTCGGAATAACAAATGCCAAAACCAATGCCAAACTCAACGGAATTGAAAATGTAGAGTATTATGTTTCTAAGGCCGAAAATTACGATTGGATTGGACACGCTCCGGATGTGGTTATTTTGGACCCACCCCGCGCCGGGTTGCACCCCAAGGTTATTCAAACCCTGACCCTGGCTTTACCGAAAAAAATCATTTACGTTTCTTGTAATTATCAACGTTTTGCCGAAGAGTTGCCCACTCTCCTCAATCACTATCAAATAAATAAAATACGAGCCCTGGATCTGTTTCCGCACACTCCACACGTTGAGCTCATCACAGAACTAACTCTTTTATGACCAAATTCTTACTCCTCCCAATTCTATTCATTACCCTTTTCCCATTTTCTGCTAATGCGCAAGAACAATCTGAACCAACCACAACAGATAGTTCAGCCAGGGTAGAAAATGTGTTAGAAGAAAAACTGGAGCCGACCGAAGAAGCGTATCAGGTGATTGAAGTCAAGATTATTTCTGAAAACGATTACCAAAACCAGACCTATACGATTGATAGTCGAGAGGGTTACACAGCTGGTCTGCGTTATCCGGTCAAGCCCGGTCAAGAAGTAAAAGTTTCACTTGTTGGTATGCCTGATGGTAGTGTGACCGCTTTTTTAACTGACGTGGTCCGGCTAAATCCACTCATGTGGCTCGTTATTCTGTTTATTGTGATCACACTTCTTGTGGGGCTCTTGCGCGGCTTTACATCGCTTGTGGGGCTTGGTTTGATTATGCTCGTTTTATTTGGCTTTATCATACCCAATCTGTTGGCTGGCCGAGACCCGATCTTATTCACTATTATCGGCGCGGCAGTAATCATGCTTATTTCAGTTTTTGGCACCCATGGACTGCGACGAGAATCAGCGGCGGCGTTTTTAGGAACCCTGGCCGGACTTATCTTGACCGGAGTGTTGGCTAAAATATTCGTCCCACTCACTGGTCTGACAGGTCTGGCTAATCATGACGCGACGCGCCTTCAACTTGAGGCCGGGCTACAACTTGATATGCAGGGTATTCTTTTGGCCGCAATTATTATTGGTGCTCTTGGTGTTTTGGATGATGTTACGGTCACACAATCTGAAACTGTCTTCGAACTGAAAAAAACCGATTCTTCACTCGGCCCAGCCAAGCTTGCAAAAAAAGCATTACGAATCGGTCGACATCATATTGCCTCAGTCATCAATACTCTGGTACTTGCTTACACCGGCGCCAGCCTTCCCCTACTCTTGCTTTTTTTCACGGTAGATGTTACAACTATTGACTTCATTAACTCGGAATTAGTTGCTGAAGAAATTGTCCGAACGCTGGTTGGTACCATTGGATTAATCATAACCGTACCGCTGGCTACCTGGATTGCTGCTTTTTATGCCACAAGAATCAAACAACCAAACAAATAAATCAGGTTTTGCGGTCTTAGTTGGCCGTTCAAACGTTGGGAAGTCTACCCTTCTCAATGCTTTAGTTGGCTCAAAAATTGCTATCACCACCCCAAAGGCACAAACTACTCGGCACGCCATTCAAGGTGTAGTAACAGAAGACCGGGGTCAAATTGTTTTTGTAGATACACCGGGTGTTTTACAAAAATCTGATCAGCTGACTAAAAAACTCTTACATGTGGTTCGGGAGTCCCTAAAAGAAATTGATGTCATTTTGTACATTGCCGATCCAACCCGTGAAATTGGCAGTGAAGAAAAAATGATTCTCCGAATGGTCAAAGATCTGCCACAACCAAAAATTTTGGTCATCAATAAGTTAGACCTTAAGAAAAAAGCTTTTTTGGATTACTATCTAGATCTTGCAGAGGAGTTTGATTCTGTGATTGAACTTTCAGCCCTACGAGGATCTCACGTCAACGAGCTGAAAGAAAAAATTTTTGAACTATTACCAGAAGGAGAACAATTTTATCCCACCGGTCAGTTAACCAACATGCCCAACGACTTCTTGATTGCGGAACTAATTCGTGAAAAATTGTTTTTACGTTTACACGACGAGCTCCCCTACCAAGTTCATGTTGAAGTCGATGAAATTGAAGAAAGAGAAAATGGTGCTCTTTACATTGCGGCTCGTATCCTGACTCGCGAAGACCGCCATAAAGGCATGATTGTGGGAAAAGGCGGTCGTGGTGTTCGTGAGATCGGTCAATCCACCCGTAAAGAAATCGAAGGTGTAACTAACAAAAAAGTCTACCTGGACCTTAAGGTCGAAGTAGACGATCATTGGGTTGAACGACTTAGCTAATAGCCCAGATTTACCCGAACAGTACCAACGAGCATTTTTGTAAGCTCGTTGATTTTTATTGGGTCGCGTCCCTCAACCCACAGGGCAAACTCGCCTGGTTCGCCAACCTCATCATAAACCACAAGAGTGTACTGACCATCACCTGGCACCTCAAAACGGATCGGTTGAATCAGTACCCAGTCTTGTAAACTAACACTGTTTGGAAAAACATTTCTTCCATCCTCTGAATAAACCAATTCAAGATCCGGCCCAATTATTTTAATCGCTGGTGCACGCACTTGGGACAAAATTTTATCCGGAACGATCAAAAACAAGTCCAAAGTTTGCCCGACCTGAAGATCTAACTGATACTCTTTACTAAGGTCTCGTTCAAGTTCATCATAAACCACATAGCGAACCTCACTTTCAGAAAGACTGGTTTTGCCAAACTTGGGTACATGAGGGGTTCCTCCCACAAAAACAATCAAAATTAACATGGATGCCCCCGCTAGAATACTTAACCCAAGCAAAAATACGTACTTAATAATTTGTAGTTTTGTTGATTCTGACATAAAATAGGATCATTATGCCCTCAAAATACTTTCTTATTGTACTACTGGCCGGACTGATTGTCACCCTTACCGTGGGACAGGCCTTTGGTTTTACCTGGGCTGGTGGTGACGGACACTTTCCCAATCAAGATTTATTCATCACAAGCTTGAACGGCAATATGAATGTCAATCACGCCGGTGAATTGCGCCAAGAAGAACTGGGCGGAACCCTGGTACGTGGTGAGATTATCAACACAGAATCTGACACAAGAGCGGAACTAGAAGTTCTCGGTAGCAAAATTTACCTGGATGAACGAACCACGGTTGAAATCATTAAGACCAATCAAAACACACTTGATCTTTTGGTCACTCGCGGACGAATTTTTGTCGATGCGGTCGAGGGTAAGCAAGACATTGTTTTACAAAGTCACAAATTAAAAGCCGATTTTTTTAAAGGACAAGCCTCCCTTGTAAATTATGATTTTCGACGCACAGTCTCACTTATTCCCTTTAACACTCCGGTCATTTACGAAACAAAAAATGGCGACCTGGGTCTAATCACCGAAAACGGAATTGATTACCTTGAAACGACCCCCTACACCCTGGAAAGCTTCACCTTTGACCACACCACAAGCTCTGCGGCTGAATTTTACACCTTTGTTGATAATTTAACCAAGATCATAAACTGATCCAAACTCAGGCACGATCACCTCTGGACCCAAGTTGTGCCGCAGGTGAGTTGCAAAAACTTCTTTGGCTTCCTCGTCCCCGTGAACCAGGAAGATTTTTTCTGGTTTTTTCTCTCCTTCTGGTTGCAACCATTTGGTCAACTGCTCTTGATCAGCATGAGCTGAAAACGAGCCCATGGCTGAAACTTTAGCCTGTACCATGACATCATCGCCATAAATACGAACCTGCTTCCCCCCTTCATACAACTTACGACCAAGCGTACCCCCGGCCTGATACCCAATAATCAATAATCTGTTTTGTGCACCGGGAAGATAGTTTTTCAAGTGGTGCATAATCCTTCCTCCGCTCATCATGCCGGACCCAGCGATAATAATTTTAGGTGGCGGAACGTCTAAAATCGCTTTTGACTCTTCCGTGGTTAGGGTTTCGTGAAGATTAGGAAAAGTGAAAAAGTCCCGATCCGGTTCATGTAAAATTGAGGTATCAAATAAAAGATAGTGCTGATAGTTGCGGTATACAGCCGTGGCCTTGATGGCTAAGGGACTATCAAGAAAAATTGGAATGTCTGTGGCAATTTCATGAAGGAGAATCTGATCAAGTTCAAACAAGAGCTCCTGGGTTCGCTCAATTGAAAAAGCCGGGATCATCAAAGTTCCCTTGCGACGAATAATATCTTCCACAGCTTTCCGTAAAACGTCGCGCCGTGTTGTGGCTGACTCATGAATCCGGTGTCCATAAGTTGATTCAGTAAGAATATAATCAGCGCTCGATATTCTTTCATGATCGGGCAAAATCGGGGTTTCGTTGTTTCCCAGGTCTCCGGAAAAAACCAACCGTTTGCCGTATTCCTCAAGCGAAATATAAGCTGAGCCCAAAATATGTCCTGCGTCATGATTCATCACGCTAACCCCGGGAAGCGGTTCTACGAGCTGATGATAGTTGGCCGGGCGGGTTTGTTTTAAAACGAGATCGATATCATCTTCGGTATAAAGCATTGGATCCCCATCCCGCTTATGGTTCTCTTTCATTATGTGATAGGAATCTTCAAAAATAAGCCGTGCTAACGGCCGGGTTGGTGGGGTCATGTAAATGGGACCACGGAAGCCATCGTGGATTAATTTTGGCAACCGGCCGGTATGGTCCGCGTGGGCATGTGAAATAAAAACAGCGTCAATCGAAGTTGGGTCAAAACCAAACGATGCCTGGTTGCGTTCATCAGCGTATTTCCAGCTTTGAAACATGCCGCAATCTAAAAGAATCCGACCTTTGTCGGTTTCAACCAAGTGACACGATCCGGTCACTTCACGAACCGCTCCATAAAAAGATAAACGCATGTTTAAAAACCGGTTTGTTGTTTATAGACCTCGAAACGACCCTGCAAAGCTTCACGAATAGAGTTAATGTCTTGATCCGAATCTATTTCATTTAAACGCCGGTGATCCTCCAAAAGATTTTCCACTAAAACATTGTAAGCGCTCTGATCGGTCACACCCTCTTGACGGCCGCGCTCAACAACTTCAGTAAAAAGATCTTCACGACTCATGATTGGATTCTTCATCATATGAAGGCTGATTAATAATTGAAACTGATCTTCCTTTGATAAAAAGAATAACGGTTAGAATGAAAATGGCCAGCATGACCGCTTGGGAAGCAAGACAGAAAATACACCAAGCGTGTAATACAAAAGCCTCAATGCCAGTCAGGTACAAGCTAAATCCAAATCCGCCAAGCGTTACCAGTAACAAATACAGATCGATTCCCGGATCGCGCTTCTTTTCCAAAATTTTCCACAAAGATCCAAGAGCCACCAAACCAAACCCAACCATGCCTAATACGGAATTCGGTATGCCAAAAGTGATGGCATACGGACTGTTATCCACGGTTTTACAATCAAAGGTGGCATCAACCTGGCAAATAGCCGCGTCTGCAGCGCTAATGTGAATCAAATACAAGTACAGAGAGGTACCGATCCCAATCAAGGAAAACATAAAAATGGTTGCAGCAATTTTTTTCATAGCCTACTCTGGGAAAACACAACCAGTAGTTTCAGCTAAAGAGATTAACGGGTGCACCCCGGGCTCTTTTGTGCCATCACTAAAAATCCAGGTTGGATACGCTTCTATTCCAGCGTTCACACACTCTTCAATTTGTCCGGCTTCCCCTTCCACATCACACTGCACCTCATTCAAATGCGTCCATGCGTCACCGAACAGCAACTTTTGCTGCTCGCAATGACCACACCAGGAAGCGTGATAAAAAACAGCCCCACTGTCGGCCACACACTCGGCAAATTCAGTGTAATCAACTGCAGCCGGCTCTTCAATTACGGTTTCGTTTTCACTGCCAGTTCCCCAAATGGAAAAACCAACAATACTGAGTCCAATCAGACCAGTAAAGGTAAATAAATAGGTAGAACTAGATAATTTCATAGGTTTCAAGTATATCAAGTTTACCCCTTGGAATCAAACTAGTGACAAAATATCAAACATGAGTTAAGATTGTCTGGTATGAAAATAGGTGTTCTAAGATTGTCTCGAAAAACGCTTGAAAAGCCCTTATACGAAGTAAATCGAATAAAGGAAGAGGCAGAAAAACGCGGCCATGAAGTTTCCCTTCTTGAGGAAATAAATTTTAGTTTTGGCTACAACGGTGACATTAAGGCTTTCTACGAAGGTAAACCATTTCCCGATTATAATATCATAATGGCTAAACAAGCCGCCACATGTGAACCAAGTCTGCACACCATCACAGTAGAAACCCTAAAAAAGCTTGGTTTAAAAATCGTAAATGGAATGCCTACTTTTTCAGTTTCCAAAAACAAACTGGCTTCCTTGCTCCGACTCGGAGAAGCTGGGGTTCCGATTCCGCGCTCAATTATTGTTCGTCATCCGCAAAACGCAAAAGCTGCGGCTGAAGAAATTGGTTATCCAGTAGTGATCAAAATTGCTTTTGGTACCCATGGTAAAGGGGTTTTTTTAGCCAAGGACCCTGAAACCCTGCAACCGATTGCGGACTACTTGGGTCTTTCAGACAGAAATCCGATTATTGTTCAGGAGTTCATTGCTGAGGCTGATCAAAAAGACCTGCGAGTTTTTGTTGCCGGAAATAAAATTATCGCTTCCATGGAACGAGTCGCACAAAGCGAAGACTTTCGTTCTAATGCCCATTTGGGTGGAGTTGGTCGTCCGGTTAAAACAACCAGGGAAGAAGAAAAAATTGCCCTTAAGGCAACTAAAGCTATGAATCTTGATATGGCCGGGGTTGATATTTTACGATCTGATCGAGGCCCCTTGGTAATTGAAGTTAATTCAAATCCCGGATACGAAGAATTGGAACGTGCCACAGGAGTTAACGTGGCTGAAAAAATTGTAAAGTATTTAGAATCGCTCGTGTAGCTTAGCCATTTCTAAAGCTGTTTTTGCCGCTTCAGTCCCCCGATTCATTTCGGTGGATCTTTTTTCTGCTTGCGCTCGGTCAAGCGTAGTGAGCACCCCGGCAATCACGGGCACACTGTGAGTTCGGGCAATATCTTGCATGGCTTGATAGACCGCGGTAGCCAAATGCTCGTCGTGTTTAGTATCGCCCTTGATAATGGCTCCGAGGCAAATAATGGCATCAAAATTTTTGGTTCTGGCTAGCTGTTCAGCTGTATACGCAACCTCAAACGAACCAGGAACTTTTACCACCTCAATATCACTCTCAGCCACTTCTGCTTCAAGTAAAGTTTGTTTTGCTCCGTCGAGCAACCCCTGGGTGATCGATTCATTAAACCGAGCTCGAATAATCGCAAACCGCTTCCCTGCTCCTGAAACATTGTCAAAAGTATTCGAATCCATACTTTTATCATTTATCATTTAATATTTGACATTCTGTCTAAATACTTCGCCATCATGTCGGCCTCTAGATTGACCTTATCACCCGATTTCCGATCTGACAAATTGGTCAGGTTCATGGTTTCCTTGATGAGTGAAACCATCAGTGAGCCACGATCGAGCTTGGCAATAGTCAAGCTTACTCCGTCAATTGCAACTGATCCTTGCGGGGCAAAGTACCTAGCTGGGCTTTCTGGGTAACTGATTTGGATTAAGGTCGAGTCACCCTCGTCTTTGATCGAAATAATCTCCCCAACCCCATCCACGTGACCGTAAACAAAATGTCCGCCCAATTCGTCGCCTACCCGAAGCGAGGTTTCAAGGTTAACCGACTGTCCGACTTCGTAATCGCCGAGATTCGTTAACTTGAGAGTCTGAAGCATAACGTCGGCTTCAAAATAATCTTCTCCAATCTCCACTGCGGTCAAACAAACTCCGTTTACAGCAACCGAACTTCCGATCTCAATGTTCCGTGCCACTTCAAAATTTTTTATTCGAATTCGAGCTCCGTCTTCCGAGCTTTCCAATCCATCGACAATTCCTTGGTGTTTGATTATTCCCGTGAACATGCTAGGCAAAATATTCTTGAGCGGTTTTTATATCAGCTTCGATCTTTTCTTTTAACATTTCCTGGTTGTCCGTTTCGATCAACCCGCTAATACGATCCTTAATCTCAACTTCAATTTCTTGGCCGACCAAATCTCCTGCAAAACCGAGCACATGCACCTCAAACCGATTTGAGTTCCCGGCTCCAAAGATTACCGCAGCATTGTGCTCTACCCCATTGAATCGAACTTTAGCTACGAAAACTCCTGGCTCGATCTCGGGCGGCGAGCTAAATTCGAGGTTTGCGGTCGGAAAGCCAAATTCCCTACTGCGACCCAATCCCTCTATCACTTTTCCTGTAACTTTCATACGCCCCAAGTATGGCTGATTAGGCCGGAATTGTCCACTCTCCACCGCCCCAAGCGAGGAAAATTATTATCATCGGAAATGTGGAGCCGGCTTGTCAAACTTTTATTCCGATGGACCTCGTCCGACTCTAGCCGGCGGAACCCCTTAGCGAGGCCTAGAACGATCCAATCAAAAACCACTCAACCCGAGGCCGAGTGGTTCGATGATAAAATTTTCCGAGCACCCTCTTCTAGATCGGTTCGATCGGCTCTGGCAGAATCATCTTGCGGTGAGCCACAATTTCTTCAATCCGATATGTTCCCCGCTTCTGAGCATTGGTAAACCCGTTCACAGCCGCGCGAGCGAGCCAGCCGGTATCAAGCATATCAAACAGCCATTCATCAGCATAACGTGGATCACGCTGTGGAATACCGGCTCCGGAGTTTCGAAGCCAATCAAAGTTATATTCTTCTTGCGAACCGATCGGTGGAGCCATAATAATTGGCACCCCGAGTCCAACATAGAATGAAAGCTCGCTTGGTTTGGTCCAAAGAACGTCTGTGGTATGCAAGGCTTTATTAAACTCGGCAAAGTAATCATTTCGATCCGGTTCATAGATAATCTCGATTGACTTACCAAGCTGTCTGCCAAGTCCGTTGCGATCAATAGTTTTGTGGAAGTGAGTTAGGACGTCTTTCCTACTTCCGGCCACCAAAATCAATCGCATCTCACCCTTGCGCAACTTGCTCTTGAAACTTCCAAGCATCTGCCCGACCATTTCACGCTGAGCTCCAGCTCCACCTACAGCAAACATAAGCGTGAACGGATGACTCGGCTTATCAATAACACAGGCGTTGCCAAGCAATTTGCACACTGAATCCTTATTCACGCGCATGTAATGACCCTTTGTATCAAGATTAACGAGCCGTGCACCTAAATCTTTCTTAATGTGCTCGTAATTTTCACCCACGTTTTCCTTTGGTAGAGGAAAACCGGTCATGAAAATATTCTTCTTTGGAACGCCATAAAGTTGCAAACGCTCTTGAGCACGACGAGTAGGAGCCAAATATTTTATTTTGGTTTTCTTTGGGTTAAGTGGTACCCAGCTGCGACTGAAATCTGTGTCAGTAATAATACAATAAATGTCATTGCGGTAGCCAAAGTAGTCAGCCGCCAAGGCCGAGATAAAGAAAGTGTTAACCATTGGAATGTTTTCTTGATCCAACGCATGAATCAGATGTCGACAGAACCCTTTCTTAAACAACTTGTACGTTTGGCGAACCTGAATGTTTGACTTGGATAAATCACGTTCCGGATAAAATGGTGGAATTTCCTGCCAGCGGTCAATAATTTCAAAAATTTGATCGCCAATTACAGGAATTTGTTTGCTTCGTGACAAGGTCTCGTAAACCTTTCGACTGTTCTTCCAAGCGTTGCGATCTGACTTTGGTATTCCCCGATAGTCATTGGCTATAACATAACGTTCACTTGAAGACCCATTGATAAGTGGATAAGCGGCACGCATGTGACCATATCCCATGTTCACACTGACGAGCCAAAAATCTTGTTTATGTTTTCCTGACATATTTTGTTTTTAATTGTTTCTATTTTAGCATACTTCTCTTGACTTAGCACCATTTAAATGGTATTATACTCGCGCAAAAATAATCCGGGATCGTCTAATGGCAGGACGACTGGTTCTGGTCCAGTTAATCGGGGTTCGAATCCCTGTCCCGGAACCAGAAAAGCCGATCAATTTACCTGATCGGTTTTTCTGTTCCTGGGATGTGGTGAGAAACTCGACCAGGTTCGCCCAACGAGGATAGCGGTCAAGACCTGATTTCAATCATGGTCTTGTTAGCGACACAGTTGGTCCTTGGCCGAAGGCCAAACATCCCTGCCCCGGAACCAGAAAATTCGCTCAAACCTGAGCGGTTTTTTTGTTTTCTGCTATAATACTCACGTATGCAAAAAGAAATTACTAGCGCGGATAACGCGAAAATTAAACATTTGAAAAAACTCAGGATGAAAAAGTACCGGGACAAGGATAACGAGTTTGTGGTTGAGAATGCAGTCTTGATCGACGACGCCGTTGTGGCCGAGTACTACCCTAAGCAAATATTTGTAACTGAAGCTTGGATTAAGAAAAACGAACGGATCTGGAATAACATTTTGGATCGGTCTGGAATAGACACCTATTACGTGATTAACGAAAAGATCAATCGCGTTTTTTCCGAGCTCGAGACCCCGTCAGGGATCGCGGCCTTGTACGATAAACTTGACAAACCAATCAATTACAAAACTTCGATTGCTTATTTAAATGGTATCTCGGATCCAGGAAACCTCGGTACGATCTTGCGCTCGGCTCTTGCTTTTGACCTCACCAATATCGTAGTCGATGAGACCTGTGCCGATGTTTACAATCCAAAAACCGTTCAGGCCGCGAAAGACGCGATTTTCAAACTGAACATTTCGTTCGATGAACACCGACAGATCTTGCGTGATCTAAAGGAACAGATGCCGATTATCGCAACTACTCTAGAGGCCACAGACCCGATCGAATCACTCAAGAAACACGACAAATTCTGCCTGGTTCTCGGAAACGAGTCGCACGGCGTTGATCCTGATATTTTTAAAAAAGCCGACGGATACGTCCGGATAAAAATGTCCGACCAAATCGAATCTCTAAACGTGTCTGCCGCTGCTGCGATTATTTTCCACGAAATCTATACCACCTGTCACTAGTTGACAGGTCGGAAAGAGTGGTTTAAACTCATTGACCATAAGTTCTTTTGATTGGAGACCTGGTGTGAACGAACAAGCTTTTTGGTCCACGGAGCAGCCCAATTTTGGTCCGAGTCAAATACGCGACGCTCGGCAATTACTCGAGGGCATGTCTGTACGACTGCACCGACGAGTTGGCAATAAAAACATGGTCACGATTGGCAAGATCTGTCGACTCGACCGCAAAAAAGGACTATTCAAAGTTGACCCGGCTCTGCCCTGGTACCGCTTCTCTGACTATGGTCTGGAAGCTGTCATGGTCGGCGATACTCCTGTCTGGCACCGATTCAACTGGCTGGAGAAATCGGATTCATGCTGATCCAATCCTTCACCACCAACAAACGAATCTTGCGGGGCAAGCGGCATATCAAGTGCCCGACACAGATCAAACCCGGCAACCAAGTCGAGGTTTGGAAGATTCATATGGGTCAGTGGCTCTGTACCTTTCGAACCGTGGCAGAAATACATTATCAAAGCCAGGAACTTCGTTTTGAAAACAGTAGACGATGGATCAGCTTCTTCACTCTTGGCTTAACACCATTTGCTGACGGCGGTTGGCACAAACACAATCATCTTCGCTGGCCGGAAACAACTCTCGAACCGTGACCTACCAAGGTCCGGTTTTTGTTTGACCAAACCGGTTGATTTGATATCCTGACCATAACTCTTAATACAAAAAATATGTCGGGTAAAAATCAACACATAATACGTTACGACGACCAATGGGCTGTGCGGGGTGAGGGCAATAAACGAATCACAAAAACTTATCCAACGCAAAAAAAAGCGATTGACCGAGCCCAGGAAATCGCCATCAGGGAAAAGTCTGAGGTTGTAATCCATGATAAGCAAGGAAAAATCCGTGACAAAGACAGTTACGGAAATGATCCTTTTCCACCACGAGATACAAAATTTTAAGCTCCAACCTCTTGCCCGCCAAACTCGGCCATAATGTCCGAGACAACTTCATCGCGTTCGTCTGTACGCTGAACACCTTCTACCACCACTTTGCAACCAAAGACCTCTGCGGCTGAATTTTCAATCAAAATCTTGTTTTTCGGCTCATTAATCATCTGGGCATGGAATTCAAATTGAAAACCAAGCCTTACACAGTCCCCTACCATCTCGAGGATTTCAGCTGACTGCAGCACAAGTGGCAAAGATGCATTTTGGGCTGCCACCTTATTAAACACGTCCTGCCATTTTTTCTTTACTTGATCTAGACTCAAATTCCCACTTGGCAGCTCGGCCTTCTCGGGTTCTGACTCTTCAGACTTAAGACTTTCGACTTCAGACTTAACCGGCTCAGTCTTTTCAATCCGAAGAGCTGCCTCCCGAGCCTTAACTTTTGGGTCCGGGGTCTCCCTTCTGTCCGCCTGTGTCTTAACCGTGGCGGATTCTTCCTGTTTTGTCTCGACCTGATTGCACAGCTCAACCACCGCTAACTCGAGTGGTAGCTGAGGAATGCGCTCACGTGCTAAGGCTCGTCGAGCATCAAGGAGGACATTGATGGCTCGCAATAGCTCAGCTGAGGTAAACGTTTCGGTTAGTTTAGCTAGTTCTTTAGCGGTATCTTTATCAAACTCTTTGGTGAACTGATCGAGCCCACCCAATTTACCAAACAAAATGGCTCGCAGAGTACTGATTACTTCATCTGTAAAGTTTCCAAGCCGCACCCCTTCTTCCACAAACGTATTAATCATATTGATGCCGGTTGCGGCATCTTTATCCGAAACGGTCTTAATAAAATCTATTACTAAAGCGGTTCCGGTGGACGGAAGCACCAGCGAAGCTTCATCGGTTCCAATTTTCTTTTCTCCTAAAGCCAAAATCTGCCCGAGTAAACTTTCCGCGTCGCGCAAACAACCCTCACTTCGCCGAGCGATCTCTCCGAGTACTTCATCATCCACCTCAACTTCTTCTTTTTTCACAATCCCCTTCAACCGCTTAACTATTTCATCTGCTCCAACTCGTCGAAAATCAAACCGTTGACAACGACTGATAATAGTCTCTGGGACTTTGTGAATTTCGGTCGTGGCCAAGATAAAAATAGCATGGGCTGGCGGTTCTTCAAGAGTTTTCAAAAGCGCATTAAAAGCCGAGGTCGACAACATGTGAACCTCGTCAATTACGTAAACCTTGAACTTGTGCTTGCTTGGCACAAACCGAACAGACTCAATGATATTTTCACGAACGTTGTCCACACCCGTATTGGATGCAGCATCGATTTCAAAAACATCCAAACTATTACCGGCTGTTACTTCTTTACACGACTCACATTTTCCACACGGTTCTGATCCTTTGCGTTTCTCACAGTTTACCGCTTTAGCCAGCAGTCGAGCCGTAGTTGTCTTACCAACCCCACGTGGACCGGTAAACAAATAAGCATGAGCCACATTATCAGCCTCGATTTGGTTGGCTAAAGTCTTGGTCACATGATCTTGCCCTACTACGTCCTTAAAGGACATGGGGCGGTATTTTCGGTAAAGCGTTTCTGCCATAGCGCCCCTTATTTTACCAGAGTCAACACAATAGAGCAAAATTGAAATAAACCCCCGATTTTCACCCATTCCTGTGAAACATTTGCCAATTTAAGCTCCGTGAAACATTTCAACCTTGCACGTTGCTTCAAAAAGCGACACAAAAACACCGTCCTGGCCGAACGGTGATAAAATATATTTCCAAGCGTCTTTTCTACCCTTTCACCACATTCTCAATCGCTGCCCAAGTACTTGGCGTACTCTTTGGAACGAGAATAATTGCCTCGTCACCCGGCTCACCCTTGTAATAAGTCACAGACGCGGTTAAAACCTTCCAATTTTGATCTCCGTCCGGAGCAATTACCACGTATCCTCCGGTAGCCGCATCATAAGCCAATTTACCTGTTTCGCGCTTTCGTTCTATCGGCCCAATCTGTTTAAACACAAACGCCCCATCGTTTTTGATCACCAGTTTCAAAATATCGCCTTCCACCAAACGAGACTTGGAAGCATAATTTGGCGGCACAGTATACGTCTTTCCGTCCGAGCCAACCATGTTCTGCCCATCAAACACCCCTTCAACAATTTTACCGCTCCCTTTAGCTTCGATGGCATCCGCAAGCTCTTGCTTGCTGGTGACAAGCTTAGCTAATTGCTTTTTAGCCGCATCAGATGACCCGCTATCCAAAAGCTCAATTACATTTTCTAAATTATCATTGACCTGTCGCAGAACCCTTTTGGCAAGCTCTATTCGAGTATCCACATCGTTTCCATCATCAACAGAATCATCTCCGTCCGGTTCTGGTTCGAATTGAAAATCATTATCTTCGTCGTAATCGTTCATATTTGTTTTATTGTTTTTTGATTTGTTGTCACTATTTTACAAAATTTTAACCTAACGGGCAACCATTACTTCAAACTTTCACCCACAGGTTGTGCAGGTCCGCTTTCACTCGCCCCGAGCTGAGTTCGCTCCATAATTTCAGATTCTACAATTCGTTTGTCACGACCATACTTGAGACGAGACAATTCTTTAATAGCGTCAGTTAATTTCGGGTCTCCTTTGTCTGTCCATGGTGCCTTCATGGTAAACGGTTTTTGGGTAGAATTATCTACTATCATCTTGGTATACCAGGTGTATTTTTCAGCGTTTACAAGGTCATAACCTGAAAAAACCGGTTCAAACTCCTTGGCCAAAACTTCAGTATCTTCAACACCGATTCGGCAAACGAGCATGGTTCCCGCGTTACCAAGCACAGCGTCACGAACTTCGGTTTTTCCACCTTCACTTATGAGTTGCCCCAAATACTGATGTGCCATAATCAAGTTCAAGCGGTACTTTCGAGCTTCAGACAAAATTGTAGCAATCGAACCGGTCACAAAGTTCTGAAACTCATCCATATACAGGTAGAAATCCTTTCGCTCGTCCTCCGGCATGTCAGCTCGACCCATAGCGGCCATTTGCAGCTTTGAAACGATAATCATACCAAGAAGTGATGAGTTCACCTCCCCGGTTTTACCCTTAGCCAAATTAACCAGCAGGATCTTTTGTTTATCCATGACCTCGCGAAAATCAAAAGCCGAATGTGACTGTCCAATAATGTTTCGCATCATTTCGTTTCCCACAAAACGACCGACCTTGGAAATGAGATACCCAAGCATCTCGGACTTGTGGAAATCACTTGTTTGAGCCATTTCTTTTTCCCAGTAGGCTCGGACCACTGGATCTTTAACCTTGGCTATCCATTTATTTGCATAATCCTGGTCGCTGAACATTCGCGGAATCTCGGCAATGGTACCTGGATTTTTTTGGTCTGACATAAGCGTCAACATTACATTTCGCATGTTGTGCTCAAACATTGGACCGATCATTTCCGGCGGGAATAGCTGGTAAAAAATAGCGATCATTTCCTGAACCGCAAAGTCTGCCTGGTCCGGACCCTTGGCTTCCAGCATATTAAGCCCCATTGGTCGCTCTAAGTCCCCTGGCGAGAAAATAATCACGTCGTCAATTCGTTCCTTTGGCACGTGTCCAATAACCGATTCCACCAAGTCTCCGTGTGGATCAACCACACAAACTCCTTCACCTTTTTGAATATCCTGAATGATCATGTTGCGCATGAAGACAGATTTACCGGATCCGGACTTACCAATAATATACATGTGACGTTGCCGATCCGGACGCTTCATAAAAACCGGGGTCTTAACTCCACGGAATTCGTTTTGACCAATAAAAATATCCCCGGTGGTTGGAATGGTTGGCGGAGCTGGAGCGCGACGCGCTCCCAGCCAGTGAATATTCGGTGTTTCAGTGGTCGGCAAAGGTAAATGCCAAAGACTGGCCATCTCTTCCGCATTGAAAAGTAATTTTGTTTTCTCATTAAAGTCCCGATAAATAAAATCTTTGAGCAATCGACTCTTAGATTGCGGAACATGAGTTTCAAATTTATTTCCAAACTGATAAATGTTGTATTGAGCAAAGGCAGACAGCACATTGTTGAGCACGCTTTGGGTTTCCGGGGCAGTCTTAGCTGACACAACCACCCGCACATTCGTAGCCAGACCGGCCTTGGACGCTTTTTCTTCCAACCCCTTCACCACCTCCTCTTCAAGTGGTGATAAACGATAGGGCTCGTCCGGTTTTTGTTGATCCTGTGACTTGCCGGCTCCAATCAACTCACCGGCCATACTTTTTTGCCCTTTTTTCTTGCCCTTGATGGCATCTTCAAGTCTTAGCCCTTGTTGCATGTTCTTTGCAATAGATAAGCCTCGACTGCGCCAACCAGGGCGTGCCGAACGCACTACGTACTGAATTGCCACTCCGGCATCCTCTGGAATTTTAGAAAGCGCGTTTGTAATGGCATTTAACGGATCGTTTTCAAGTTTCTTGTAGGTCTTAATTGGGAAAACATTGGGACGCTTAAACTTTAGATATGACCCCATAATCACCCCGGTAGGTGAAAAGATGTTATAATCCTCAGCCATCTCAATATGTGCGTCCGGGTATTGACTGAACAGCTGTTCCTCCAGGAAGTTCTGAAGACGTTTCGGAACTGAATAATAGAACTTGATCACCCCATCGGTATAAACAATTTCAAAACTGATCTCGTCACTGCGTCCGGTAAACCAAGGCATAATTCCTTTTTGTGACTTTAACCCGCCGATTGAACTGAAAAAGGTTTCCGCGTCAGCAATCTGTTCCTGAATTTCTTGGGTGCTGGTCTTTTTGGTTTCTTCCTCACTCCGGTACTTCGGCAGCATCACCATTACCACCACTCGGTCAAAACTGGTCCGATTTCGCCAACGTAAAAACGCTCGCAAGCCAAAAACAAGCGCCACGACCACCAAAACAACCAAAAGCGCTGCGATCCCGAGAGTCACAAAATCAACTCCAGTTGCGGCTGGGTCAAATTCTACCCCAAGTCCTATTTCGTCCTCAGGAACACCAAATTGTCCTTGCCAAAGAATCATCTTACACCTCCATGTCCTGACGGTTCTTTTTCTGTTCCGCCATTAACATAATTTTATCGGTTTTTATTTTTGCTTCTTGCTCTAAGAAGAATTTATTAACCCCGGGAATCATACGTAACCAATTTTTTATTAAATCAACCACCTTTCTGGCCTTAAATTTTCCCTGATCCATTATGTCTTTAATTTTTGAAGCGGTTTCTTCTCCGGCTCGCTTAAAAGCAGTTTGTTTGTCAGCCGGCATTTTCAAAAACATGTCCGTTAAATCACCAGCCAAAATATTTTCGATTTCTGTTGTAATCGGATCTTTAACCGGCTCGACAACTTGAGTTTGGTCTGCTGCCACCGCGGTTTTTCGAGATACCTCCTGTGCTTCCTGAGTCTCCCGAGATTTCCTGGCCTCCTTGGCCTTCCGAGTCTGCTCTTCTTTTCCAACCTCAACAATCTCTCCGGTCTCCACCGGCGAGCCTAATTCTTTTTCACCATTCAACCTAATCTCCTCGGACATACTATACTCTTATTTTAGCATATTTTCTTGCCTCACGCAGGCGCTGCCCAGTGGATGAATCCTCAACTGTGTAGCCGAGCTCAACGATTGCCTCGCGCAGTTCATCTGACCGAGCCCAATCTTTATTGGCGCGAGCTTCTGCCCTTTCATCGAGCAGCTTCTGAACCTGTTTTGATACCTTGAGCGGCTTAGCTACATATTCTGCTAATTTTAGCCCAAAAACCCTATCGAACTCGAGCAAGGTCGCGGCTTTAACTGAGCTCTCAAGACCTGAATCATTAACCATTTCCCAGGTCACAGCCAGAGCATTTGGCATTTCAAGGTCATTGAAAATCGCTTCGTGGAAACGTTCTTCATACTCGCTCGAGACCTTGGACGGCTTGTCCATGTCCCGAGCCAAGTCACGCAAATTATCAAGTGCATTTTGCGCTCCCTCAAGCGCTTCCCAAGTGAAGTTCAGTCCCTTCCGATAGTGAGCGTTTAACAAAAGATACCGGTACGCCAATGGATCGAACCCTTTTTCGATTATGTCATCGAGCGTATAAATGTTACCGAGCGACTTACTCATCTTTTGTCCATCCACGGTGATAAAAGCATTGTGCATCCACACGTTAGCCTGGAGTTCTTCATACGCACCTTCAGATTGTGCCAACTCGTTTTCGTGGTGCACCGGGATGTGATCAATCCCGCCGGTATGAATATCAAACGGAATGCCGAGGTATTTCACGGACATGGCCGAACACTCTAAATGCCAGCCTGGAAAACCTTTGCCCCATGGGGCTTGCCATTCCATATCACGTTGCTCCCTTTTGGGAGAAAATTTCCACAGGGCAAAATCAGTAACGTGTTTTTTCTCCCCAAGTTCAACTCGAGCTCCGGCTTGTTTCTCTTCTGTCTTTTGTCCTGAAAGTTGACCGTAAGAATCAAGTTTTGAAGTATCAAAATAAACCCCATCAGACGTTTTGTAGGTGAAACCTTTGGCTTCAAGGTCTTTTACGAGCTTGATTTGTTCCTTGATGTGGTCCGTGGCTTTTACAATTTTGGGTCGAATAATATTAAGTCGATTTGAATCTTTTAAAAAGGCGTTAGTATAAAACTTAGCAATATCCCAAGCACTCTTCCCTTCCCGTTTCATAGCCAGAATCATTTTGTCCTCTCCCTCGTCTGCATCTGACGTCAAATGTCCCACATCCGTAATATTCATGACGTGTTTTACTTTGTAGCCGGCGTGTTCTAAAATTCGATGTAAAAAATCGGCAAACACAAAAGAAACAAAGTTGCCAATGTGGGCAAAATAGTAAACCGTTGGACCACAGGTGTAAATTCCAACTTTGCCTTTTTTTATAGGTAAAAATTCCTCTTTTTTGTGAGTGAGAGTGTTATAAAGCAAAACTTTCATAGATAAGCTTATTTTAGCATGTTTTTTGTCTATAAACCAGAACCAAAAGTAGGGACAAGGCATGCCTTGTCCCTACGCAATATTTCGTCTTATTCAGCTTGAGCTGCGGTGCAAACCCAACCCGGGACGATCATAACCACGTCAGCATCGATTGAATCTGGTTCTTGGTGAACAGTTCCACGTAAACGGATATAATCACCGACTTCGATATCTTCAAGTTCGGCAGACCAGGCTCCGTCGAGCACGGTTGTTGCTTCATCAATCTCGATCACAACTCCCTCGGCTGCCAATTCACATTGGTTATTGTAGGCGTCAACATACACACTATCGCTTGTTACATCAGTGACAAGTCCAACATGAAATACTGGCACAGCGGTCCACAAGTTTTTGTTGCGAACCACCCAAGCGGTAATGGTCTCATCATCGTTTACTCGACCAACAATGTGAAGTTCATCACCAACGGCCAAGTCTTCAAAATCACTCTCCCCCATAAAACGACGAACATACTTAGTGTTTTCATCGATTACCACAGTTACCGTATCACCTTCAACTCCAACCAGGTTATTCACATCCCCCTCTTGAAGGTGTGGGTTAGCCAGCAAAGTGAGTGTCAAGGTTGCATCACCTTCCTCGCCTGAAATGCCAGTAAGTTCGGCCTGGAAACCACGGGTGCGAGCCTTAAGATAAATTTCGTCACCACGGCGCAACAAAACAATGATGGTTGCGTCATCTCCGCCGTCACTGTCACGTTCAACTCGAATACGAACTCGGTCTTCGATTTCATAGTCACTAAGCGCGGCCGGATTCAAATCGCCGGCTACCATATGAGTATCCTCGGTAACGTCAACGGTATGTTCGATATTGTTCCACTGAATAGTCATAGTGGAATCATCTTCGTCAATGTCAGTAATCCAACCATTCAAACCGCGATAAAGGTACGGTTTCATGGATAGATTAATCACCACTGTGGCGTTGATCACACCGGTGTTATCGTCCTGAAGACCAATCACACGAATCTGGTCCCCGGTAATCCAATCTTCCATTTTCGTAATGTCAGATAGTCCGTACCCAAAGAGAGTCTCCTCGTCAATATCAACTGTATAATTTTCTTCGGTTTCGTTTTCCTGGACCACAATCGTGGTTGGAACTTCGGTTGAACTAAGTTCACGGAGCATACCCGCAAAGCTCACTTCAGTATAAGTAGTCTCGTCTTCACCCTCAGCCGCTTGCACTGGAGCTGCGAAACTCGTAGCCACCAACATAGCCATCATGGTAAAGAGAGGTAATTTGATCATAAGTGATCGCATAGTCTTTAGATTAGTTTTGATTTATTATCTTTTGAACCGCAGGCCTGGGTCGGTTCAGGTTTTGCATAATTGGTTTAATTTGATCCTGAAATATCTCCTGTTTTTGCTCCGGTGATAAATCTGAATCAAGAATTTGCTGGCGAATATTGTTGAAACGCTCCTCTAGGCCTTCAAATTTTGGATCCGGCCGGCGAAGCTGATTCATGAGCTTGATGAAACGGTTGTTTTCATCAGAAAGCTCTTCAATTATACCATCTCGGTTTTCCGGATTAGCCCATTCCTTTCTCAACTGTTCCACACTTATTCCAAGCTCATCAGCGGCGTGCTCAAGAATACGCTCTCGTAATGTGGGGTCGGTTTCAATTTCTGCTTCGTCCAGACGACGTTGCATCATGCGAGCATGACAAGCCGCTTTACGTTCTGGTGCACGAAATACTCCGCACTCAAAGCCTTCGATTCCTTGCTTGAGCAAAAACAAAGCATGGCCCGCACTGACCTCGGGCGAGTTATAGGCGTAAACTCCGGTTCCGGTGGTCACAAACAAAACCATAACTGCTACTCCGACGGCAGCGAAACGGTACACCAATCGAGCCGGCCGAGTTGACGGCAGCGGTCCATAAGCTTCGTCATACTCCTTCTCGAGCTCAGCCCAAAGTTCACGCTTGAACTCGGCTTTTGGCGAAGTGCGTTGTTTCAACTTTTTCAATTGTCGATTTAATCCAAACATATCTAGTTAGTCGCGGTAATAGTTTTCATAACCCCGCGCAGTTTTTTCATGGCTCGGTGAGTGGCCACCTTCAAGGCTTGGTCACCGCGTTCCAAAATTTCTGCCATCTCTTTGTACGAATACCCCTCTAAGTGCTTCATGGTAACAAGCCGCCGTTCTTCGAGTGAAAGTTCGTCGAGTGCTTTACCCAACAAGATCTGATCCGACTTTTTTTCCATGGTCTCTTCCCCACGTTCTCCCACAAGTCCGTAAGCCACTTCCTCGATGTCGACAGCTGGTTTTTGATCACGGTAGTAGTTTGCCAAATGATTCCGAGCAATAGTGTAGATCCAGGCCGACTTTGAAACTTTTTCATCATACCTCTCAAAAGCCTTTAAAGCCTTCATAAAAATCTCACTAGTCAGGTCTTCAGCAACCGAGGCATTTTGAACACGAAAAAACACGAATCGGTAAATCCGATCCACATTTTTGCTGTAAAATTGCTCAAATTCTCGCTTTCGATCGATCATATTTGTTGATCGTATGATAACAAATACCCCCGCTTTTGGCGAAGGTAACATCTTATCGAGTTCAAACTCGAGTACTACTCATCCTCATACCGCAACCCTGGCAAAAAGGCCATAGCAAGAATCGGCACAATGATCCAGGCACTTCTGGCGGTGTCAGATGCAAAGACTTGAACGGTCATGGGGTTGAAGGTATTGATTGATTCCTCTGGCAAAAAAGACAGGGTGACCGAAACCAACAGACCGGCTTGTAAAATCGAGAAGATCATAATCTGCCACCATGGTCCCTGTGCGGCGTTAGAGCCGATTGTGCGCATGAGTGCGCTTTGGCTTAAGAAGAAAAATAATGCGATAAATATTCCAAGAAAAGCAGTAATCTGAATTGCGAATGAATCGTTAATATTAATAGTGGTTGTGAACTCGTTAATGACCGGGGCAAAACTGATTACTGCGAGCGCCATATAGATTGAAACCAGGATGACGATGATACGGTCGCGGCCGAGCGAGACACCATAAATGAGCGCAGCAATAACAAAGATGAGAACAATAAAAAGATCCCAACTAGGCTGTGCCCAGTTAATGGAATTCATAAAGTCTCCAATCATGGCGGTAATATCCTCCATAATGAGCTAATTATAGCACAAAGTTTATTTAGTGGGAAAGGAAGTTAATTGATATCCAATAAATTTCCTTCAGCATCGTAATAAATATATTCGTGCTTCTCTAGTGGATCAATGCAAATACCTTTAATCAACATATCTGAATATTGATTTGTCTCATAAACCTCCCCGTTAACAGTATGGTGTCGAACTACACCATCTTCACAGACCTCAGATTCAAAGGTTATGTTATCCCAAGGACCATCTGTTACCTCTCCGAAAATATTAAAGTACGCTGCTTCTTGGGGCACAACATCCTTTTCTGTATACACAACCTTATCATCAACAAAATATTCAATCCTGTCTGATTGCCAATTAAATCCATAAACGTGATAATCGTTGTCAGGATTAAATCCCAAATCTATTTCTGTATATTTAATATCCGTATCATCTAAGAAATTTGAAGAAACGGTCAGCTTGGTATCAACCGATGAAATTTGCATCACGATTGAAGATGAATTATAAAATGAATCGTTCAACGGTGAACAGACTGGATAAGATTCAGGTGTGTCGCCAAATAGACCAAAGCTCTGCCAATTATAATCCCCTCCTGAATCTGTTTTGATTTTAACTTTATATTCCCCATACCTTATAAAACTGATCGGGTACAACCCTTGTCCGTTCAACAAATTATCAGCAAACCTTGGGTCATCAAAAATATCAGGTTCCTCCTCTAAAGCATCGATATTTCTAATAAACAGCAGAGCAGGGTTATAATGCGCCCCACATTCCATGGCAAATTCATCATTACTGTTCATTGGGGTATAACAAACTGATTCAACCTCAACCTTAGCCTCATAATCACTGTCCCCTTCTTTTTTAACCCAACCGTTTATAATAACCTGGCTTGGTTTATTTGGCACTACATTATTACCATAATCATTCACGTCCAGTGTTCCTACATGCTCTCCATCAACAAAAAACACGACCTTGTCCGGGTACCAATCAAATCCATATTCAATAAATTCTTGACTTGCGTCACGTCCGAGGTCATGCCAAAAGTCATCTTGATACGCCGGATCAACGTCTCCGTTTGGTTTAACCCCAACGCGAGAGACAAAATTAACCCTGGTTGGATCATCTCCGTAAATTTCAACATCAATTTCATGAACATCCGTACCATCAACAGCGTATGTAAAAAAACCAGTGACTGTTCCTGGTTCCCCGGAAGCCTTCAATACTGTCCGATATGAACCATACTGATAACTTGTAGATTCAGATTCAACAGTCCCTCCGGAATATCCATCTGATTTTTTCTTTACATCAATCGCAATTTCGGGATCAACTGTTACGTTCTCTTTTAACTGAACTGATTGACCCATAGCTTCCCCATGAGCAACTCTCCATTGACTAAAATTTTCTACATTCCCTTCACAGATCCGTGGGGCATAATTTACAGTCTCAGAAACATAAACATTTTCCTTGCCACTCGAACAACCAGCACCAACCAAAAAAACAGTTATTATAATAAGTAGCGTTACTCTTCTCATATAAAAACGGTTAAATATCAAGTCCCTTGAGCTGTTTTTTCTGCTCTCGATTAAGCTTGGTTGGAGTTTTAACGTGAACGGTTACAATCTGGTCACCTCCGGCTACTCCTTTACCACGTAACATAAACTCGGTTCCGGCCTGTGTCCCGGCTGGAATCTTTAAACTTACGTCGCCGTGCACGGTTGGAACATCAATCGTGTCTCCAAGCGCGGCCTGAGTGAAACCAATTTCTTTAGTCAAACGAATGGTATTCCCGATTCGTTCAAATTCTTTGCTTCGTTTAACATGAGCCCGCAAGTACAAATCACCTTCTGGGCCGCCGTGTGAACCGGCCTCCCCTTCACCACGCAATCGAATAATGTTTCCATCATCCACTCCGGCTGGAATCGACACACTTAAAGTCTTTTGCTTTTTCTGTACTCCAATCCCGTTACATTCGCTACACTTTTGCTCCGGCACTTTTCCGTCTCCCCCACAAGCATCACACGCGGCGCGAGTCCTAACATTTCCAAGCATGGTGCGTTGCACCCTATCGATCACACCCGAACCTTTACACGTCTCACACTCATTCATCTTAGTTCCGGGTTCTGCCCCAAGTCCGGCACAACGTTCACAACGCAAAGTTCGATTCAAAGTTATATCGCGTTCGGTTCCAAAAACAGCTTCTTCAAACGTGAGCTCAACATCGACCTGAATATCTGGACCACGACGCTGGCGCTTACTCTGCGTTCGAGTTCCACCAAAGCCAAACATATCGCCGAAGATGTCTCCGAGGTCATCCATGTTGATTCCTTGCGCACCGCCAAAGCCTCCGAATCCACCTCCGAATCCACCAGTTCCAGCTCCCCCGTTTTCAAACGCGGCTGAACCAAACTGGTCGTAGGTCTGACGTTTCTTTTCGTCACCAAGAATCTGGTACGCTTCATTGGCTTCCTTAAATTTAGCCTCATCTCCACCGGCTTTATCCGGGTGATACTGATGGGCCTTTTTTCTAAAGGCCTTCTTGATCTCCTCCTGACTAGCGCCCCGTTCGACTCCTAAAATATTGTAGTAATCTTTTGACATAGTTGATTAAGTAACGACGAACCACCACGATGGTACCATGGAGTAGTCCCGACCAAAATAGAATACTGATCACCCCGGCACCGATCGCAAATTCCAGATCTCCGATCTGAAAGAGTGGTTCAAAAGCTTGCATCAGACTGTAACCAGGAAAGATGGCCGCCAAATAGATGAAAAACATAATTTGCACCCAGATTGATCCGAATTCCGGCTGCGGACTCGAACCAGCAGCCATGTATAACGTGGCCATATAAACACTGGTCACGCTGAGCAAAATGATCAGCGCGATCAGAACGTATGACTTGGTTTTGGAGACTGGTTTATTCATCTTTTTTCTCTTCAAACTCGGCATCAACCGGGCCGTCGGCTTCTGGTTTAGCTTCACCCGATCCGGCCGGAGCACCCTCGGGCTGATTAGTCTGCTCGGCTTGCTCTTGCTGATACAACTTCGCACCGACTTTTTGAGCTACTTCAGTGAGCTCGTCTGCGGCTTTTTTGATGGCCTCGTGGTCGTCGGTGTCCTTAACCTTTTTGAGAGCTTCGATTTTATCTTCAACTTCTTTCTTTTCTTCGTCAGTGATTTTGTCACCGGCGTCTTTGAGCATTTTCTCTGAAGTATAAATCATGGTGTCAGCCAAATTCTGGTGCTCAATTCGCTCTTTGGCTTTAGCGTCTTCTTCAGCATGAGCTTCAGCATCTTTCTTCATCTTTTCAATCTCATCTTCACTTACCCCGGTTGAGCCGGTAATGGTGATCTGTTGAGATTGTCCGGTTCCCTTATCTGTTGCTGAAACATTCACGATTCCGTTAGCGTCAATATCGAACTTAACCTCGATCTGTGGCACTCCTCGTGGAGCTGGAGCAATTCCTGAAAGGATAAATCGACCAAGCGTTTTATTTCCACTGACCACTGATCGCTCTCCTTGAAGCACATGAATTTCCACTGTGGACTGGTTATCAGCCGCAGTAGAGAAAATTTGAGACTTTGAGGCAGGAATAGTGGTGTTGCGTTCAATAAGCGGAGTCATAACGCCTCCAAGAGTTTCGATTCCAAGTGAGAGCGGGGTAACGTCGAGCAAAAGCACGTCTTTAACCTCACCTTGAAGCACACCGGCTTGCACAGCTGCACCAGTAGCCACCACTTCGTCCGGGTTCACACTCACGTTCGGTTTCTTTCCAAAAAACTCTTCTACTTTCTTTTGCACGAGTGGCATGCGAGTCATTCCACCCACCATGATGATTTCTTCAATGTCACCCTTACTCATCTTGGCGTCTTCAATCGCTTTCTTGACTGGCTCAAGAGTCTTGTCCACGAGCTCACCTACGAGTTCTTCGAGCTTGGCTCGATTCATGGTCATAACCAGGTGCTTGGGACCGTCTTCACCCTGGGTAATAAACGGTTGGTTGATTTCAGTTTGTTCGGCAGTTGAGAGCTCAATCTTAGCTTTTTCAGCCGCTTCCTTGATTCGCTGCAAAGCCAGAGGATCTTTAGATAGATCAATTCCCTGATCTTTGTTAAACTCTTCAATTATCCAGGAAATAATTACCTGATCAAAGTCGTCTCCACCAAGGTGCGTGTCCCCATTGGTTGCCTTAACCTCGACTGTATCCTCAGTTACGTCAAGCACTGAAACATCAAAAGTTCCACCACCAAGGTCGTATACAACAACCTGCTGTCCGGCTTTTTTGTCGAATCCGTAAGCGAGTGCCGCTGCGGTTGGCTCGTTAATAATTCGTTTAACTTTAAGTCCTGCGATTTCACCAGCGTCTTTTGTAGCCTGACGTTGAGCGTCATCAAAGTAAGCCGGAACAGTAATCACGGCTTCCTCGATTTTCTCTCCAATCCGTTCTTCAGCATCAGCTTTGAGCTTTTGTAGCACCATGGCTGAAATCTCACGCGGAGTCAGTTCTTTTTCTCCCATCTTCACCTTCACGCCTTCACCAGCCTGAATAATACTAAAAGGCATCAAATCAATATCACGCTTAACTTCTGGGTCATCAAATCGACGTCCAATCAGACGTTTAATTGAGAACAGAGTATTTTCTGGATTCGTTACTGCCTGACGTTTAGCAGGTGCACCAACAAGTCGTTCTCCATTCTTATTTACCGCCACCATTGATGGTGTGGTTCGGTTTCCTTCTTTGTTTTCCAGCACTTTCGGCTGTCCTCCCTCGATCACGGCCATACAAGAGTTTGTAGTTCCGAGATCAATTCCTAAAATCTTTGGCATAGTTTTTAACTTATCTTATTTACAATTACTTTGGCTGGTCTTATTACTTTGTCCCCGAGCTTCCAGCCGCGCTCGACAACTTCGATTATCTTGTCGTCATCCTCGTCTTCTCGAGTTTCGGTCGAGATAGCCTCATGTTCGTTTGGATCAAATTCGAGATTCAGTGGCTCAATCGGTTCACAACTAAATTCATTTGCGATATCGATCAGGCTTTTTTTAATGTGTCCGACACCTTGGATCCACGATTCGAGCTCACCAGCCGCTTCCGGCACATTCTTCATGGCTTGATCAAAGTGATCAATGACGGGAATTAGTTTCTCAAAAAACGATTCAATCACATATTCCCTCATCTCGGTTTTTTCCCGTGCCAGATCTTTTTGCAAATTGTCGTAATCTGCCAAAGCTCGTTTCCATCCAGCCAAATACTCTTCACATTGCTCGCAACCTTGTCCTTTATCCTTTAAACTTTTTTCTTTTTTATCGTCCATACTCATCCAGAGACTCTAAAGCCTCTTCGATTAATTTTATATTTTTTTGATAGTCCATTCGCAGTGGCCCGACTAATCCGAGCACGAGCTGGGCGTCGTCAGGCAAACGATATTTCACCACAATCGAACTCATACACTCCCCAAACGGATTTTGCGAACCGATCATGACCTGTGGAGCGTCTGGTAGGTGTTCAAAAATTGATCCGATCACTTCATCGAATCGATCGATCATTTCAGAAAGCTCGTGAGCTAGTCCAAGGTCTCGAAAATCCGGTTTGGTCATCAAGTTCGAAACTCCGGTATAAAAACTCCAATCAGGATCAAAGGCCACAAGTGCCATTTCGCCGGACAAATCCACAAGCCGTTTTGCGACCTGCTTCACGGCTTGTTCAGTACTCTGACTACCTTCGGTTGCCCCAGCAAAACGGTCCCGGGCTTTTCTATTTCGTAATCCCTTGAGATGCGAAAGATAAAACTCATACCCGGCTTCGGTCGGCACTCGACCGGCTGATGTATGAGGTTGGCGAATGAACCCTTCGGCTTCAAGGATCACCATGTCGTTGCGAATAGTGGCAGGAGATACCCCAAAACCACAAGACTCAGCCAAGAATTTTGACCCTACCGGTTCAGCTGTTTTGATGTAGTATTCCACGATCGCTTTAAGAATCGCTTCCTGACGCACGTTCATAAAATATTTACAGTTTTCAATATCCAATTTTCATTGAATTTTCAAAAATCCAAGGTTCATTTGACTGTAAAATACCAAACAGCCTCCAACATTGAAAATTAGTAAATTGGAAAATTGAAAATTCTTACTTAGCACTCCATATTATAGAGTGCTAATTATTTTTATGCAAGGGATAAGACTTTTTTTGGCTAAAATATAATGAATAATATATCTGTAAAGTTAAGCTAGGGGTTGAATGAATTGTATTAGATTGTTTGTATCGAATCCATGAAGGGAGAAATAGGGGAATGAACCTCAGCGGATTCACCTAACGGTCTCGAACCCGTTTTCGAACCGAAGAACTTCTCAGTTATATTTTCGCAAAACGTCAACAATACAGTTGTTGACCAATGGTGGTGCAGGTATGCGCTACCGCTAGATCGTTGTTCGGCATTCCCAAGGGCTTCGGCCCACCCCAGACGCAACACGCGGACTGACCGGGTATGAGGATAAACCGAGCACGACGGCAAAAGAACGACCAAAGGCCCTCGCGACGCAGAAGTGACTAAGTACGAAGTCACGGACGCGCTGCGAGGGCTCTTTAATTTTAAAACAAAATGGGCACCCACCCACCTCCGCCAAGGCTACGGCGGACAGGCAAGGGTGCCCCCTCATCAGATTAATTGAATTAATCCCTATCCTTCCTTTTTCCACCGCCCTAAATTCTCAAGCATATCCTTGGCCTCTTCCTTACCTATCTTTGGCGCGTGCGGATTAGCTTCCATGGCTTCGAGCATAGCATCTACAAACTCGTCCAAGTTCTCTGTCTGGTTAGTAAACTCCCCCTTTTGAAAACAGTGCACACAATAATCATAGCTTGGTGTTCCATCTTCGTTGGTGCCATACTGTTCCTCCGTGGTCAAGGGCATACCACATGACTGACAAATGTTTTGCATAGAATAATGGTTTATGGATAATAGTGAATAGACCGAGATCTATTGACCATTAACTATTATCTATTAACTAATTTACTGCTTGCATCCAAGCCTTTCGGCTGGCTTTTTTCCGTTTTAATAAACCCTTAAACCTTTCTGCTCCTAAAATATTCGGTACGATCACAAAACTGGCTCCAGCCTCATAGCACTCGTGTGCCTCTTCCGGTGTCCGACAGGTCACAATCACTGTACCTTTATAGCGTCGTCGTTTCAAGTAAGTCAACAAATCGATACTAATCACCCCGTTTGGAACCGTGGACACAATCATTTTTGATTTTTCTATACGGATATCTTTTAGAAAACGTTCATCTCCAGCATCGCCATATTGAGCAACCACCCCATTCTGACGCAATCCGTCTATAACTACCGGATTAATATCAACCACACGATAATTTTTATTAATTTTTATTAGTTCCGGTAGAATATGCTGACCAATGTGATGAAAACCAATCAAGGTAGTGTGAGCCGAACTACCGCGACTTTTTTCCACACCCTTAATTTCCGTGGCCGAAGGCTCCAGCCAAAGGTACAAAAAATTGAAACGATCGTATAGATATTCACCATACTTCATCAAATATGCCGAACCAGCAATGGTTATTAGAGCCACAAAGACCGCCAGCGTATTAATTTTCGGACTAATATGTCCTAGGCTGATACCGGCGGCCAGAACAATAAAAGAAAACTCGCTGATTTGTCCGACCGTATTGCCGGCCAGAAATCCGATGCGCGGATGAAATTTTAAAATTCTTAGAATAATAACTACTGCCAAAGGATTGCCGATTAAAATAAACAAGGCAAACACAAGAATAGGAATGATCAATTCGCCGGGATTGCTAAAATCAAGCTGTGCACCGAGGATAATGAAAAAAATGATCAAGAAAAAGTCACGCAACGGCCGAATGCGTGCTTCGATTTCATTGTGATAAATAGTGCCGGAAAGAGAAATACCGGCTAGTAAGGCACCGACTTCAATGCCAAAACCAAGATAATGTAACAATCCGGCGATGGCAAAACACCAGGCAATGGAAAACAAAAACAACAACTCAAGCGACCGGGCTGCGTACGCCACCAAGTGTGGCACCAATCGCGTGGCCAACAACCAAATGATAAAAATGGCGATGATTCCCTTCCCAAGTGAAAGCGTGATGATGTTTTGCACGTTCATACCGCCGGCCAAAGCCCCTAAAACCAACAACACCAACATGGCAATCACGTCTTGAACGATCATAAAACCAATGGCGATTCGACCGTACAAGTGGTCGAGTTCGTCCCGATCCGCAAGCGTCTTCACTACAATAATGGTACTCGAAAACGCGAAAGCCAAAGCCACATAGAAACTGGTCAGTTGATTCAAACCAAGCAATAAACCGATCAAATAACCAATAAGGGTGGTAAATACAACCTGGCCGACACCACTCGCCACAGCCACGGTTCCGACCTCTTTTATTTTTCGCCAGTTCAAATTAAGGCCCACAGTGAATAACAAGAAGGCAATGCCGATTTTAGACATCACTTCAAAAGTCTCAGTGGACCGATCAAAAGTGAATACCGTGGAACCGACCACTATACCGGCCAGTAAATAACCCATGATGATCGGCTGGCGAAATTTAAACATGAGCATTGCCGTAACGGCCGCCACTATTAAAACCAAACCGATTTGAAAAAATAATTGGTCTAACACATCAACATTATTATATCATATTTTATTCGTATCTTAAGGCTTCGATTGGGTCAAGACGCGCAGCACGGCGGGCCGGATAAATTCCAAAAATGAGTCCTACAACGGCCGCCACCACAAAGGCGAGCACCATGGCGTCCACTGGAAATACAAAGCTCCAATTTTCTTCAAACTGTTTGATAATAATCGCGGCTACGTACGACGTTATAAGACCGAACAAAATTCCCACCGACCCTCCAAACAAAGTTAACATCACAGCTTCGGCCAAAAACTGACGCAAAATGTTTTGTCGTGTGGCTCCGACCGCTTTTCGCAACCCAATCTCACGAGTTCGTTCTGAAACAGAAACCAGCATAATGTTCATGATACCGATTCCACCAACCAGTAACGAAATAGCTGCAATAGATGATAAAAGCAGAGTCAAAACACCTGTAACCGTACCCACAATCTCGACCGCGTCCTCTTGCGTAGACACAAAGAAATCATCCTTACTTAAATCACCCTCCGGGTTATCCAGGTTGTGTTTATCCCGTAAAATGTAACGAATTTCTTCTTTGGCTAATTCAACCGGCAAAATTGTTCGAGCGGCCAAAAAGTTAATATAGTCGTCCCCAACCAACCGTCTTTGTGAGGTGGTCACCGGAATATATATTTGTTCGTCCAAATTTTGGAAAAATCTGGTCCCTTGTTCCTCGACCCAACCAACTACTCGGAAACTAACATTCTTGATTTTGATTTTTAAACCTATCGGGTCCTGATCACCGAACAGATCATTTTTTACTGCCAAACCAAGCACTGCCACGGTCGCAGAACTGTCTACGTCAGATTCATCGATAAATCGACCAGCTGCCATGTCTGCGGGAAAAATACTAATATTTTCCGGTGTGGTACCCACCACCTGATACCTATCCTGCACACTTCCCCGTTCAGCGACAAAATCGGTATAAATGAAAGCGCCCACTTCAGAAAAACCTTCATGCTTTCGAATTGCCTCTACATCATCCAAATCCAGGGTTTGCTCCACAAAAATACTTGGCGGTCCGCCCTGATCAGCGTCCCCGGCTCCCGGCTCAACGTACACCAAATCTGAACCAAATTCAGCCACTTGAGAAATAATTATACCTTCGGCTCCTTTTCCAATAGAAAGCATTAAAATTACGGATCCGATTCCAATAATAATTCCCAGCATGGTCAAAACCGACCGCGATTTATTGCGAGTCAAGCCCTGAAAAGATAATTTGATTAAATCTTTAACCTTCATGACTTTCTTGTTCAGCTATGTTACGAACATACGCGGCAGGTGGCTCCTTGCGCACGTCTTTAAACTCGGCCGCCCGGTCAGTTTGCAAACGACCATCAAACAATTTCAGAACCCTGGTTGTGTAAGGGGTCAACTCTGGCTCATGGGTCACCATGATAATGGTTCGGCCTTCGCGGTTAAGATCCTGAAGAATCTCAAGAATCTGAATCGTAGATTTACTGTCTAAGTTTCCGGTTGGCTCATCAGCAAAAACTACGGCCGGGTCATTAATAAGGGCTCGAGCTATCGAGACTCTTTGCTTTTCACCACCAGAAAGTTGGTTGGACAAGTGGTTAAGCCGGTGAGATAGACCAACTTGATCTAGTACCCGCTTAGCGTCCTGAATCCGCTTGGACTGGGGGGTTGTGGTGTAAATAGTGGGTAACAACACGTTATCAAGGACAGATGTCTTGGCCAACAGATTAAACGACTGAAACACAAATCCCACCTCAAGACCGCGCAAACGCGCCAAAGCATCTTCACTTTTTTTACTCACGTCTTCGCCTTGAAAAAAATATTGACCGCTAGTTAAACGGTCTAAAAAACCCAAAATATGCATGAGAGTTGACTTTCCGGAGCCGGACGGACCCATCAGCGACACAAATTCACCACACTCAATTTTAAAATTGAGGTCGAACAACACTTTGGTTACGACCTCGTCATTCACGTACTCCTTGTACAAATTTTTTATATCCAAGAGACAATCGCGTTTGGGCATACTAATCTTCGCGAATTGTAATCACAACTTCCTCCCCCTCCTGAACTCCGTTTAAAATTTGGGTTTCTCCACCATCTCCTCGAACTCCAACCTCGACTTCCCGCTGGCGTACCTGTCCGTTTTCTACGACTCGAACATATTTCACCATGTTCTCGGTCAAAATTGAACGACTTGGTACAATCAAAGCCTTTTCCAGCTCTTCTGTGAAAACCGTAATATCAGCTGACATTCCTGAACGCAACAATGGTGAGACTTCATCAAGATAAACCGTGACTTCGTAATACACCACCCCGTCAATTGATTTTTTCGCCGGGTTAATTTTGTTCAGTCGGCCGGTGAAAATCTGATCTTCGCCAAGCGCATCAAAAGTAACTTCAACCCAATCATCAAGAGCCAACTTGGTGACGTCGGCCTCGTCTACGTCAGCCACAATCTGAAATTCACCCAGGGCCAGCATTTCTGCGGCCGGTTCGCCAAGGCTCACAGTCTCGCCGATTTCATAGGCAACGTTTGTCACCTGTCCGTCAAAAGGTGCCACAATTTTTATTTTTTCGTATTGTTCCTCTGCCAAAGCCAGTGCCGCGTTGGCCTCGTTGACTGCGGCCTGAAGAGCGGCCAGATCAACAGCGCGCGGATCAGCTTCTTGATAGGTCAAATTGGCATTGGCCGTGTTAACCGAGGCAGACTGAACCGCAACCTGTGCCTCTGCGGTTTCAAGCGAAGCTTCGGCCAGCGCCACCTGCATTTCTTGTGTTGCCACAGCTTCGTTGTAGGTACTCAAAGCGGCTTCGTAAGCATGATATGCACTATCATAAGCTGTTTCTGCCGCGATTTCAGTGGCCCGAATAGTTTGTTCGTGATTAATAAGGCTGGATAAATCCGTGTTCACAGCCGTGCGTTCGGTATCAATAGTTGATTTCATGGTGTTCAATTCCGAAGTGGACAGATCATACGAGCCGCTTGGGGTGGCATCTAACACGTGACGGGTATCGTTTAAAGCAACGGTAACAAGATCCAGCATGTCCCTGGTTTCTTTCATGGCGGCCGTGATTTCTTCTGAAGTCGAGTCAACCGTAATGGTTTCCAAAAGATCTTCTACATTCAACAAGGCAGTCCGGGCGGTTGGGAATGATTTTTTTGCATCCAGTAGTGCCTGCTCATTAGTGGAAGCTAACAGACCATCAAACTCATCATTGATATTGGTATTTTCGATTCCAAGCACTTTGTCGGCTTCGGTGAGCGAACCGGCCGCAGTAATAGCCGCACCCTTCATGACTGTAATGGCGTCTTCATAAACCGCGTCCAGATCTTCTTCGTTGTCGGCTTCAGTATTTTCCAAAGTGTCTTCAGCTGAAAGCAAATTAGCTTCGGCTGTGGCCACCTTGGCCGCGTAAGTTGTTTTGGTATTGGTCAGATCTGTTTCAGCGTTTCCCAAGTCTGACTCATATTTGGCCAGCAACGCTTCGGCTTCACCAAGCTGAGCCTCGGTCACAGCCAAAGACTCGTCCGAGTTCCCAGCAATTTGTAAATTCAAATTTCCCAGAGCGGCATCTAATCCGGCCTGAGCCTGTGAAAGCTGTAAGAATTCTTCGGCTCCTTCCAAAGCCAAAATCACATCCCCGGCTTTAACCTCGTCCCCTTCCCGATAATAAATCTCGGCAATTGTCCCCGAGGTTTCAAAATCAATACTAATCTCACGGTCAGATTCAATGTGCCCGGTGGCCTCCACACTCTGAACCAAGGTATCAAGTTTTACGAGAGAACTGACAATTTCCTGACCTGGTTGACGAGTGGAAAAATAAAAAACAGTTCCGATTATTCCGAGCATAACTACCATCGCAATCCAAAACCACGCACGTGAAAATATTTGCATATTAAGCTTAATTATATCACAGAGAAGAGTCAGTCACCTGTGTGTAAGTGGTTTAGCCTCAAACTGTTGCTTTTTTAGACCTAAATAGGTTATATTATGTTCAGATCTTTGGAATATCGGGGCTATCCTGATTAGTGAGGCAACATGGCTTTTGAAATGGTGGACATGGTTCTTGGCATGGGCTACACCGGAGTGGCTTGTCATCAGCTCAACTGGCGAGAGGTTGGAACCTATGATGATGAGATCACTGAATTCGAGTTTGTGGGGTTCAAGAGCGGCCAATACTGGTACCTGCAAATCAGTGTGATTGAAAAGTTCGGTCCGCGCAGTGGGGGTATGGAAAAGACGGTCGTAGACCGCAAGAACATCAGCCCGGCCGAGTACAACTCTCTTCTGGCACAGTTCGGTGGAGTGCAGGACACGCCAGAGTATCACCGCAAGAAGCAGGAAGAGGAATTCGAGCGGCGCCACCAGCAGAAAGTGGCCGCGGCCAACCAACAGGCGTTCGAACAACTGCGCCCGACCTGTTCGTGTGGAGCCAAGATGAAGCTCCGCACCCGTCGTCGTGATGGTCATCCGTTTTGGGGTTGTCCGCGCTGGCCAAACTGTGATCACACCGAGAACCTCACATCGGCAACCAAGCACAAGCTGGCCGAAATCGGCTATCTATAGTCATGTCACAATCGTCGACCGGATTCCCCTCGCGGAACCCGGTCGTATTTTTTATCTAACCCTAGACAAATATAAAAATCTGTGTTATCTTATGCCCACAAATAAACCACCGGGCCCCATCGTCTAGTGGTTAGGACGCCAGGTTCTCATCCTGGTAACCGGGGTTCGACTCCCCGTGGGGTCACCAAAAGGGACTTCTTATTACTAGAGGTCTTTTTTGTTTCTAGGTTTAGCGACATTCTTATGGTTTCAAAAGTCGAAAAACAGAAGACAAAATTATTGCCTTTCAAGACGCATTTTTGGAACCAACAATATCACCTTAAATGTGGGTTGGATGATTCAAATGACAAACTTGTGGTCGCCAACGAGGCAACTGTTCAGCTGACCAAATGGAAATACCACCCTCGAGAGAGTGGGCTTCAATATCAAGAAAACGTAGTTGTGAACATAGTTGCCGAGATTTGAGACCCCAGGAACACACCAACAAAACTTTCTTGTCGTTATTCCTTTCAAAAAAAGCTTCAGAATTGAATTCATTGTACAAGATATTGATGCTGCCAGGCAGATGAGCATGTTCAAATTGATCTTTTCTACGCAAATCAACGATTACCCACTCATCTTTTGGGTTCACATCTTGGCCTCGCTCTAGTTGTTGCCAAGCTTGTTTTTGATCAATTGTATAAATCCGCTGCCATGCATCTTGTGGTTTGAGGTCGTATGATGGGGTGGACGGAGCAAGTACATCTGCTTTGTTGAATAATAATAATTCTTGATTTTCAATCTTAGGAAAATATTCTTCATCGAGCACAGAAAAATAGTCATCCAAATACGGCAGTGGGGTATCGCAACAAATAAACACGCAGATCAAATCTCCATTTTCATCTCGTGAACCACCTGGAATATCAGTCAAGTGTTCTTTAAGAAAATTTAATAGGCCAGCTAAAGCAAATCCTGAGCTTGGCCCAACTAGCAAACCATGTCGACAGAGTTTCAAGCTGGTTGCATAAGCATCAAAGGATCCGATCTCGACGGTGTTATCAACTACCCCTTCCCAGTTGAACGCTATTTGTGACAATAAATTTCTGGTGCGTGGTCCAGGGATACTGTTGTTGGGAGCCCGAATAACACCCAAAGTCGCCAGATCAGGATTATTGTTTTTAAGATACTCGGCTGTTCCGGTCATGGTTCCGGTGGTACCCAAACCAGCACAAAAAAGGCCGATTTGACCCTCAGTTTGTTCCCAGATTTGTTTACCCGTGATCTTTTGATGGGCAGCCGGATTGTCTGGGTTATCGTATTGTCCAGGATTGAACCATTGCTCATCATCTTTGGCTCTTTGTTGAGCTTTGTAAATACCGCTAGTTTTATCGGCCGGGTCAGGGCAGATCGGCTCTTCGTTTACGATAGGAGAAACGCCGAAAAAACGAAGAAGTTTCAACTTGCCTTCAGTAATCTCATTTGAGACATAAGCACAGGTTTCAAGGCCCGACATTACTTTTCCGATCACGGACAGCGAATAGACAGTGTTTCCAGAAGAGTTTTCAATCAAATGTGTTTTACCATCTAGCCGGCCCAATGATTGAGCTTGTTTTAGCATGTTATATGCCGGAACCGACTTCACGTTCAGTAATGGTGTTGCACTCATCAACTTAGCCATGATCCTGACACCCTTCGTTCGAAACGGATTTAGCCCATCTGGTAGTTCCACTAGTGGTGTTGCCGGATGGTTTTCCGGATCAAGATAGTTCACCAAGGAATTCGGTCCAGTAAAAATGTTATCAGATTTGCTCATAACGGTGTTTATTCTGAGCCACAAATTCGTTGTAATCGAAATCCGGATCAATCTGTCCTGTCAAATCTCCAAATCGATCAAACACATAATCTTGTTCTACATAGATTTGATGTAATTTCTGCAAGTGGCTCAGTCGGTCGTTGTAAGATGATCTCTTTCTTTCTAGAGTCAAAAAGACCAAATCCATAGCCTGGTGGATTACTGGTTCAACTTTAGTGAATGCAAAATCAGTCTCTCCTCGTTCAACTGCACGCAAGTGATCAGAAAAAGTGAGTATGGACAACAGTTGATCTTCACTCAAATGCGAGCGGAGAAATCTTTCGTCAGCATCATTTAGTATCTTGTTGCCGATAACTACCAACTTGTCAGCAATTCCTGCTGATTTTGCAAGTCTAGCGTAGTCTGAGAAAACATTGATTGATTTGACAGTTGGTTCAATCACAAACACTAATAAGTCAAATTGTATGTGCATTGAACTCGCGAATGCATCCGTTCCAGCAACCATATCTACAACCACACACCCATCTTCGCTAATTGTATGTGTTAGAACGTTTTCAAGAATGGCCAAGTTGTTGTGATAACAACTGCGACCGATACCCTCGCTTTGGTATGTTCCCACCTGAGCAAAATAGTGTAAGTCATTTTGAACACAATATTTTTGGAATAATAGGTTATATGGGTCGGTTAGCCAAAAAAAACCTGAGCTGGCCGTAGGTGGGGTGGTCTTTTTTATCTCACCAATTTTTTTGATACGATCGTTTTGGTTCCAGATGTACTGTTTGAGCTGTTTGGTTGCGTTGGGCTCCGAGAGTGCAGTAGGGCGGTGGTCTTTGGGGATATTTAAAGCTTCAGCTAAATGTAAATTCAGATCTGCGTCAATGACTAGAACTGGTCGCTCTGGATGGTTGTATTTTAGGTAATGGGTAAACAAAGCGGTCAAAGTCGTCTTGCCACTTCCACCTTTACCCACAAAGGCGATCTTCATAATAATATTAATTGCAAACTATTTGCATTTATATCAAGATAGGAGCAATGGGTCAAGTGTTGTGTCATTGTAAGACATACTTGCTGAAAATTAGCCCAACCCTGCAATTCAAGGAAATGGGGAAATGGGGTCAGGTCTTGCTACCGACTATCTGGTATAATAATGTTGTATGGCAAGACCGCTTAGAATAGAATATCCCTTCGCGCTTTACCACGTAATCGCCCGCGGTAACGGTTATCAAAACATTTACCATGATGACGATGACCGTCTGAAGTTTTTAGATTGGATTGGTGACGCAGTAAAAATGCATAATATAATTTGTCACGCATATTGTCTGATGGATAACCACTATCATTTGCTTCTGGAAACACCTGACGCAAATCTGTCTAAATCCATGCGTGACATAAATGGTAATTATACACAGTGGTTTAATGCAAAGCACAAAACCGTGGGACACCTGTTTCAAGGGCGGTATAAATCATTTGTGATAGAAAAAGAAACCTACCTTCTCGAAGTGGCTCGATACATATCATTAAATCCCGTTAGGGCGAACCTTGTTAATCACCCCGGTCATTGGAAATGGAGCGGTTTTCAATCTTCAGTTAAAGATATTGAGTCACCAAAATGGCTATATTCTGATTCGATTCTGGGGTGTTTTGCAGACAAGAAAGGTGATGCCCAAAAGATGTATGAACAATTTGTAATTGACGGAATAAATTCAAGAGATCCTCATAAAGATGTAAAGAACGGATTTCTTCTTGGTAGTCCACAATTCATTGATTGGATCCGGGAAAATCAGACAAGGGGATCGGGGCAGATTAAAGATTGTCCAAGAGAACAGAGGATTGTGGGTAGACCAAGCCTCGAAGAGTTGTTTGATAGTATTTCAACAAAAGAAGAAAGAAACAAAATGATTCAATTCGCACGTATTCGATGTGGGTATCCCGCCACAGAAATTGCAAAATATGTGAAACTTGACCCATCAGTTATTGGAAGGATTAGTAGAGGGAAGTATAATAAAAAAGTCGTTAACAAGACTTGACCCCTTTACAAGACTTGACCCCTTTATTACTTTATTATTACTACTATCAAATAAGTGTTACTTTTAGTTTAGAATCTTTAGTAAAACCCACCCCATTGACATACGAACTTATTCATGTTATAATTGCGGTGCAAAAAGTTTGCCTTAAGTTAAGTAGAAATAAGTCGAGTTTCTGCAGCCTAAGCCACGTTTTGCAGATTAACTCATATATTTTTACTATGACTGGTAAAATCAAGACTTTGAAGAATGGATTTGGTTTCATCGTGCCTGAAGAAGGTGGAGATGATATCTTCTTCCACAGCTCATCTCTTCAGGACGTTGAATATGACGATCTTAAAGAGGACGACGCTGTCACCTTTGAGACTGAAGATTCTGACAAGGGTCCTCGAGCCATCAATGTAGCCCGAGCCTAATAGACTCGACAAACAAAAACGACTCCGCTCACAAGAACGGAGTCGTTTTGATTTTTCCTACTGCAACAGAGCGGCAATCTCGGCTCGAGTCTTCATAATCGACATATCCACCTCGAAGGCATAATCAACATTTTCTCCTTCAACGTACCAATTCATTAATGTTGGCTCAACATCAATCACATAATCTGCCCATGTTTCTCCCATCATGGCAATAGCCACATCCTCACTCGTAATCCAGCGTAATTCGTAATCACCCTCCTCATTCATCTCAACCCAGAACACATCCGGAACAGACTGAACCTTGACTGTCACCACTTCCGGTTTTGGCAACATTGGATCTCCGGAAGGAAGAGTCTGCATAGTAGCGTCAGTCACCCAGATCACCTCGTCCCAAGAATCTGACCAGGTGAAGAAGGCCACGCCGTCCCAAAATGGTCGACGAGTTAGATCAGCAGTCACGTAATAAACTGTGTTGAAAGACGGGCTACGAATAAACTGACCGGCTTCAACCTGAGAAATATCCTCTGTTGTTCCGTCAAATGGTGATGGCCCAGTCTCTCCGGTAGTTGGTGCCACATTCGCACCATCTGGAAAATCCCCCATATTACTTGGCTGATTCTCAGAGGTTTCGTCATCGCCCTCATCCGCTTCCTCTTCTTCATCACTGGTTATTTCAAAGTATCCGCTATAGTCAGTATCAAGATAGGACTTTCCACCATCTTGAACAGTGATCTTAATTTTTACTTTTTCTTCATCTATATCCGGCAGTGTCCAGACATAAGGGCTTTCATCGTAATCCACATTATCTACAATCTGAGCATAACTTATACCTTCATCAATTGAGTACTCAAGCTTAACAGTATCCAAGGCAGAGCCACTGGTGGTCCAACTAATACTGACATCTGAACCGGCAACATATGTCTCCCCTCCTTCCGGATAGGTTATTTCAACTTCGGGGGTAGTTGAGACAGTAGGTGTAACAGGAACCCCACCACCACCGCCACCACTTGAACATCTATCGGTAGCCGGAGTGAAGGTTACCGTGTCCGGTCCGCTCACAGTGATTTGCCAGTAGCCGGCATCTTTAGTACATTCGTCGAAACCACCATCGTTGACCAATTCATTCCGATTTGGTGCTCGAAGGACAAACTCATCTCCGGCATCAACATCAACATACACAGTGGTTTCATCAATAATCACTTCGTCTGCCTCTGACCCGGACACAATTAACAGTTCGATTCCACTTCCACTTAGGTTGACTTCGGTGTCTTCATTGAATGTTACCGTGTCAGCTGCAAGTGCTGTGGCTGGCAGCATAGCTGCAAACATTCCAGCCGTGGCCAGTAAAGATACAGCTTTAAAACCCCAACCGAACCATTTTGCTTTCTTCATACGTTTTTTCGGCTAATTATTAGGGTTTCTTTAGTGTGACCAGATATCAGCTCGCCAGGTGGCAGAAGCAGGATCAATAGCTCCTCCGGTTGGGTTACATACCCTAACAGTTACAGTATCTGCTGCAGAAACAAAACCGCTCCAGGTAAGACCCGCTTCAATTGCAGCTGGAGCACCTAGTGTAACAGTATCATTAGCAGCGGCACCGGAAACAGCAATAGTTAATTCAGAACAAGCCCCAGAAGCTGTGCTACCAAAGTCAAGAGTGGCCGTATTTGAGACATGACCGTCAATTGCAGTACCGCTGTTAATTTCGATGTTATCTACAAAGAAATCAGCATCTTCTACGTAGACCTCGCTAGAGCTCCAGTCAACGCCGAGTAAACCTGATCCGCCAACAATATCTCCTAATTCAATGTAGCTACTACCTTGATCAAGGATGAAGTAAGCGTTAGCACCTCCGTCAGAAACAGTAATATCATCAGTGAAATCGGTATCACCGTTTACAACAACTGAATCGGTGTTATCAGCACCGATAGTCATAGTACCTCCACCGTTTCCCAAAGTTGCGTCTCCGTTCACTATAATATTTTGATTAAGGGTCAAAATACCGGTTATTACATGAGACTCAAACGCACTATCACCAATACTGGTTGGTCCGTAAGTGTATACGTTTCCTTCAAGGTAAGTATTGCCATCAATCTCTAAATCATCAGCTACCAACAAGTCATCTGACTCATCAACATAAGTAGCAGTTGCGCTGGCTACATTGACAGTGCCATCAGTATCAATATCGACGAAATAAGCATTACCTTCTACTTCAATATCATCATCAAAGTAAGCTACTCCATCAACTTCTATATCAGCTTCAAAAAACGCCTCACCAAGATCCATTGGGTCACTTACGTAATCTGGTGAAGTACTTTGATCGCCTACCCAGATTCCACCTGAATCAGTTACACCAAACACTGGATGAGTGGTTGGCAAATCGTCCTCGTCATAAACTCCGAGGATCCAATCAGTATCACCAGGACTCCAAATAGCAGCGGTTTCAGTGTTAGCAAAGAAACCTCCGGCTTCACCGTCGTCATCGTCATAACCTTCGAGCCAAATACCGGCGTAACCGCTTGGATCAGGACTCCATCCGGCGGCAGCACCCTCAAGACCTTGATCACCGGTGTGAACATAGGAATATCCATCAGCCCCATCGGTTACCTCAAGGTAATCCCCAAGGATGGTTGCGGCCTGCGCCCCAACCACGAGCGTAAACAAAGCAAGAACTGACACTGCGGTCGTTCTAAACCAAGTACGCCCAGCAAACTTACAAAATTGCATATGCGTAAATTTTTTATATTTCATTTAATTAAGTAAAAAAATTATATCATAAAACCCCCTATTTTGGAGGGGGTTGGTGTGGATAAATCAGTCTTCAATCCAAGGAGGAAACTGACGCACCAGCAACTCTTTGACTCGAGTCGGTTCGGCCATAATATCCTTGGTCACTTTCTCCATACGCGATCCTTGAGAACCTTTAATGAGCACCACGTCTCCGGAGCGAACAAACCCGTCCATAAATCGCCCGGCTTCCTCGGAATTTTTAAACGTATGAATATTATCCGTTCGCATACCGGCTTCAATGGCTCCACGAGCATAATCCCTCGCTCGCTCCCCAACCGCCACTAAAACATCAAAACCGCGCTCCATCACGTGCTTGCCTACCCGTTGGTGCTCGGCTTCAGTGTACTGACCAAGTTCCAACATTTCCCCTAAACAGGCGATCCGACGAGCATCATTCAAAAGCGGAAATTCACGCACAATGTCCAGTGCGGCAATTACAGCGGCCGGAGCCGCGTTATACGAATCATCAATCAAAATTGAACCTTTAATCCCGGGTAGGATATTTAATCGCCCGTTCATTGGTTTGAACTTAGTAAGCCCTGCCATTATCTGATCCATATCAAGCCCTAATTGCAACCCAACAGCGATCGCTGCCAATGACGAAAACACAGCCGGTAGACCGATCAAATTATCAAGTACCACTTCATGCTCAGCCTTATCCATCTCAAGAGTAAACATAGTCTGAGCAATAATCTCTCCGGGTTCAAACAATGAATCAGCTTTGGTTGAAAAACTGAAATTCTCTGCCCTCACGTCAGCTGAATTATAAAATCCATAAGTGACCACCCCGGCTTGGGCACGACTCTTCATGCCTGCCACCCGTTCATCATCAATGTTTAAAACCACCACCCCATCTTCTTTTGTGAACTCAGCCATGCTCCCCTTTTCTTCTGTTAGCTTTTCCACTGAGTCAAAATTCGCCGCATGCACAGGTGAAACCCTGGTCACCACACCAACATCCGGTGGAGCCAGTTGGCACAAATATTTAATATCCCCTGGTTTTTCTGCTCCATACTCAAGCACCAACACCTCTGGAAAGTCGATTTTTTTTCCATAAGCCAGTCGGTAAGCCTTGGCCAATACTACAAACCACCCGGACGGTGATCGACCCGGGGATCTGGCATTAATTACCGTCAAGGGAACCCCAAATTCAGTATTATAATTACCCTCGCTTACTCGAAGCTTGAATTTTTCTCCCAGCACTGCCGCAATAGCATTTTTAGTCGATGTTTTACCGACCGAACCGGTGATAGCAATGACACGGGGTTGGTATCGGGAAAGTATTTTTTTTGATAACCGACCGATGAGATTTTGAATGAAGGACTTCATAAGAAGTGATCATTTCATTGTTTCAATATTTATGAGTTTCAGAATTTTTCGATAAATACTGAAATCTTGAAATCATTAAATACAGAAATTATGATTTATGACTCATTGTGCCCGTTCTGGCGGGATCTCTAAATACTGTAGCAAGAATTGAGCTAATTCACCAAAAAGTGGTCCGGCAGTACCGGCGGCCCATTGTGTGGTGCGCGGCCGATTAATCCGCACAATCATGGCAAATTGCGGATCATTAGCCGGGGCAAATCCGGCAAACGAACCAATAGTTTCATCCTCAGCATAACCCGGGCCGTCCGTTTTGGCCACCTGTGCGGTTCCTGTTTTTCCGGCCACATAATAACCATCTACCGCGGCCGGGGTGCCGTGCCCGTGTTCAACTACGGAAACAAGCATAGCTGACAACAATTGGGCTGACTTTTCAGAAATCACCCGCCTAACTTGAACGGGTTGGGTTTCTTCAATGGTACCGTCTTCGTAGCGAATCGCATCGACAATGTGTGGCTCGTATAAGGTGCCGCCATTGGCAATCGCCGCAAACGCTGTGACCATTTGGAGTGGGGTGGCGGTGATACCTTGCCCGAACGACGCCGTGGCTGGATAAACCTCACTTGGTTCATCAAGCGTTGAAACATCGCCGGGCGCTTCGGAATCAAGTTCAACTCCGGTGTAATCCCCGAATCCAAACTCATTAACATATTCCTGAAACATATCCCGCCCGGTTTCTCGCATGGCAAAAATTACCCCCGTGTTTAATGACTTTTCTAAAACCTCGGTCATTGTCTGCACTCCATGAGCCTGTTCGTCTGAATTTTTAATAGTGTAAACATCAATTTTGACTTCGCCGGTGTCTTTATATGTAGTGGCCGGTGTAACTGCCCCGGAATCAAGTGCCGCAGCCATGGTAATGGCCTTGAAAATTGAACCGGGTTCATATGCTTCAAAAATAGCTGGGTTATTAAAGACATTAATGCTTTCCACTTCGTTGTAGGCGGCCGGGTCATAATCCGGATAAGCACACATAGCCATAATTGTCCCGTCTGCCGGATTCATAATAATCACTGATCCCCCATCAGCTCCATGCTTTTGGACGGTCTCAACTAATTTACTACAGGCCATATACTGAATGGTTCGATCAATCGTTAATACCACATCGGCTCCATCAACCGCGGGCTCATACGACCTGTCTCCCACTGCAATCAAACGCCCGGCGATATCTCGCTCACTGCGTAAAAACCCGGTAGTTCCGCTTAGTTCTTCATTAAAATGTCCCTCGATCCCATAACGGCCGGACATAAATCCTTCTTCATCTGCCCCCACAAAACCAAACACGTGCCCACCAAGTCCATCTTCTGGGTAATGACGCGATTCTTCTCGAACATAATAAATACCTTCCATGCCCGACTCATCAATCATACTCAATTTGTCGTCCTCTACGCCTCGCATGATCGGCTCATACGGATCATCAGACTTGCTTAGCCGCTCCAAAATTATGTCGTACTCACTTGGACATTCTTTCTCTTCATCATCGAGAGGGTCAATGCCATTGACCCCTACATCGCCAGAACCTTCTTGGCCTTCTCCACCTTCTAGACCTTCTTCCTCTTCCCCACACGTCCGAACTTCAATTCCCAAAATCCAAGCCAGCTGCTTAGCTGTTTCTTCCGGTTTCTCAATTCGTCTTGGGTCAGCATACACAAAACCGGTCAAATGATTTGAAGCCACGTTATATTCCGTCTCATCCAATTGATAATCCTGAACAATGATACTGCCGCGTTTTGGGAACAATTCTTGAAAAATCTCATGTTGACCTGATGCTAAAGCCTCATAAAACCCGTGTTGGAGAACCTGAAGAGTGAATAATCGCAACACAATTACGACTACAATTACAACCATAAAAACACGAAAGACACGGATCCTGGTTGGTTCGCGTGCTTCCGAGTCAGCTCCAGCTATTTTTTTCCAATCACGTTTTGGTTTTGGCATGAATTATTTTTATAGTTCCGGTGGTAAGCCGAAGTTAAACAGTCCGCCGTCCCCGGCAGGATTATCTCCGTTGGCCACTTCATCACCATCATTTATCCCATCTCCATCAGTGTCCGGATTATTTATATCTGAGCCATAAAAACTTTCTGTTATGTCCGGTAGACCATCTCCATCCGTATCAGTGGTATAGTCTTCAAAATCATCATAATCATACAAATCTTCAGCCTCGGCAGAAGGATCAACTGTAGTACCGGAAAAACCCTCGCTGGCTGAAGGTAATCCGCCAAACATATCTCCAAAAGCCGCCCCGATAATTTCCGCAAAAGATAAAGCATCTTCTGGTTTGGTAATCTCGATATTTGCATTATGGTCAGTCAACTCAACCGTGGCGGTTAAATTAAAACTGCTTCCATCCGGAGTCTCTACTTCACCGTTCACACTAGCCCGATGCAAAAGATGGGTTCTGTTTTCAATCCACAGTTTGCCGGTTAAGTCCTCAATAGCATCAATCATTTCTTCAATTTCTTCTCGTTCATCCGAAGTTGGTTCACGCTCTTCGATGATACGAATTGACTCCAAGGAATATACCCTAATTCCGTCCGGATTCGGCACCACTTCAAAAACTCGTGTGGAATGGCTATTTACTATCTCGGTCAGGGTTGCACCAACCACGGTGACCAATTTGGTTGACATGAGTAACTCCTCAAGTTCTGCTTCTTGCTCCGGGGTTAGCTCATCGGATTCAGTTTCGGCCACCTGTTCGGTTAAACCGCTAAACTGATCCTCATCAAATATAATCCACTGGCCGCCCACTTCAGAACCAAGCAGTTCTTCCAGTTCTCCGATTTCCCCCACCTTTAGATACACAGTTTTGTTTATCTTACGAATTTCAGCGGACAGAGTTCCTTCGTCGGCCTCTGAACTAATACTGAACTCGACATCAAGATCAAATTCCTCTTCACCACTAGCCACCAAAACTCCTTCAGCTTCCAGGGTTACGTCTTGTTCACCATCTCCTAAAAACATGCCGTACTGTTCCGCGTACAGGTCATCTGTCTTTTCAACCACGACATCTGTTGCTTGAGCGGCCCCATCAAACCGCACACTTTGTACATTTTGCATTGCCTCCATCATGCGCACGAGTTCAGCCTGCGGATTAAAATAATTTTGATAAACATAATATGCTGCCGCAGCTCCGCCACCAATAACGAGCGCTACCGCAACTATTATCGAAATTATCTTCTTCATACTGAAAATTGATAATTGTTAAAATTTACCCTATCCCTTCATTATATCCTCTTCAAGGGCCACCTGGCCAACATAGTTATACACGTCACCGCTAGGCATTATGACAGCTGAACGTACTTTTTCACCGTCTTCAGCCTCAAAATCCCGAAAGCTAATCTCATCTTCTAAGTCTAAAACTGTTTCTCCTTCAAGATCTGAAATAGTTCCTCCATCCTCATAAGTAAACTCGTATTCTTTTCCCTGTATGACCACCGTTTCTTCATCTCCGGTTGGTGTTTCTTCGTCCCCGTTTAAATCATCGGAAACCGGAGAAAAAATTATTACTTCGTCAGCATCAGGATTAAGTGACATCATGCGTCCATCATGTGCCAACAACCAATAATTATATTCTCCTCCCTCTAAAGTTATGGTTAAACGCCCGGAAATTTCAAACGGGCTATTTTGCACCAGTAGTTCATGGCCTGGTTCACCATAATTATTTATTTCCTTCAGATTCATAAAACTTTTTATTTTTAAGTCCTTCTGGCAAATAATCTTGCTCCACCGGACCTTCGTAATTTGGATTATATTTGTACCCCTTACTGCAACCAATGTCTTTCATAAGCTTGGTTGGTGCATTGCGTAGATGAAGTGGCACCGGGTCGGCCGGACGCTGAGATATGGTGACCTGCACTTTGTTGTACGCCCGGTACAAAGCATTGGATTTTGGGGATTTTGCTGAGTACGCCACTGCTTGAGCGAGCACCACGTTACACTCAGGCATACCAAGGTAATGTGCTGCGGTGTAAGCGGCTGTTGCCTGGTTCAAGGCTTCTGGGTCAGCCAAACCAATATCTTCTGACGCAAATCGGATCAACCGCCGAGCCACGTAAAGCGGGTCTTCCCCGGCCTCGAGCATTCGGCCAAGCCAGTAAAGCGATGCATCAATGTCAGAGCCGCGCATGGATTTATGGAGCGCGCTTATTATATTATAGTGCTCCTCACCGGCGCGGTCATATAAAAGGTGTGACTTTAAAAAAGCCTCTTTAATCTTCTCTCGGGACAATTCTACCATATCAGTGTTAGATTCCGAGAGCGAAGAATCCACAGCGTACTCAAGAGCATTCAAAGCCACTCGAGCATCCCCGTCAGCCATAGCGGCCAGCACTTCCAGCGTAGCGTCATCCGCCTTGATTTTGAACCGTCCCAGTCCTGTTTGTTCGTCTTTTAAAGCCCGTTTTATAAGTTCGAGAATATCTGAGGTTGAAAGCTTTTCAAGAAGCATGACTCGACAGCGAGAAAGCAAAGCTGAATTAACCTCAAAGCTTGGATTTTCCGTGGTTGCTCCGATCAAAGTGATGGTTCCTGATTCTACGTGCGGTAAAAACGCGTCCTGTTGTAATTTGTTAAACCTGTGAATCTCATCAATAAAAAGAATGGTTCGTTTGTTGAAAAACTTTTGTTGTTCCTCTGCCTCTTTGATGACTTCACGAACTTCTTTGAGACCTGAAGCCACAGCTGAGAGTTGGACAAAGTTTGATTTGGTTAAACGAGCCACGATTCTGGCTAACGTGGTTTTTCCGGTTCCTGGAGGCCCCCAAAAAACCATGCTCGGTACCCGGTCAGCCTCGAGTAGCTTTCGCAGCATGGCATTAGATCCCACGAGCTGCACCTGACCCACAAACCCGTCCAAATCAAACGGCCGCATCCGTTCAGCGAGCGGTGCGTTCTTTTTCTGGTTTTGTTCATTTTGGGAGGAAAAGAGATCGTTCATAGTGTAGGTACAAGGTACAGAATGTACTGAACCTAGTCAACGCAAGATCAGATGACAACTTTTTCGTACCTACGAACAAACACCGTACCCCCCTAATCAATTTCTTTCCCTACTACAACACGAACCCATTCGGAGGCATCAAGTGCTTTTGCTAAGTATGCGATTTGTGGACCTATGTTTTTATTCGAAACCCAGATACTCTGCTGACACAATTTAAAGCCACATTGTTTTAATGTGTACCGAAACTCATCACGAGCTTTATTTGCAGCCACAGGAAAATCAAAAAATACAAAACATTTTTTACCATCTTTTAAAAGCTTGGTTGTGTAGTAGGCATCGAGTTTTATTGCAGCTTTCAACCCCTCCTCTGTCAACTTGTATTCGATCGATTCTCCTTTTTTGCGAGATTCGATCCACTTTTTCTTTTTTAAATTTGCAATCGCCCGATTCCTTTTTTGTTTATCAAAATAATCTTTGTGTCTTGCATAATCATGAGCAATATTTCGATCCTCTAGGCTTCTGTATTGTCTCGAGGTACTCAACACGTCCCACATGTCCACCAATGTCACAAAGACATTTTGAGTATAGTTATTAATTTGTTTAGATTCTTTTTTCATACTTTATCAATATACCACTTTTTCGTACCTACGAACAAACACCGTACCCCCCTATTCCTAACCCAATTTTGTTCAACTATTATCAAACAGTTGACATTTTGCTGATTTTGTGATAAGAAAGAGATCCGTAGCGGAGGATAGCGGAAGTAGAACCTTTACTTGCTGAACCAGGAGGATGCAGATGGAGAAGATTTACCAGCCCAGAATCAACAAGGCGAACATGTGGTTCTCGCGGGTAATCACGGCCTATGGCCAGTGGTGCCTCGGGGCGATCATGATCCTGATCGGGGTAGTTCTGTTCGCCGTTGGCACGTTCGGGAGCTCATGGTTCCTGATCTTGGCCGTGATGGCCTTCGGTGCTGGATCGTTCGTTTACTACCAAGCGAACGATCGAATCAATGAAGCCCAGGCCAACCGGATCAACTACCAATGGCCCGAAGCCAACCAAGCGCACAACACCCGCCTCCCCATGAGCGTAACTCGCCTGAATCCGGCCTTCGAGGAATCCTTCGAGGGTCGCGAATCCATTTGCGACAACCCTGCCTGAGTGCGTGAGTACTCAGGCGATTTCCTTTGTAGATGATATGTTATCATGTAAAAAGGTGATTGAAAGGGGTATTTCTGATGAAGATCGAGAAAACTGTTCTGGCCCGCGGAGCGAACAGCATCACGAACGGCGTGACCACGCGGCTGACCGGGCTTCTCGATTGTCCGGAAGCCGAGCGGGCGGTCAAGAAGGTCATCCGTAACTTCCGGCGTAGTTTTGACCGTGATCCGGAAATCATCCAACTGGCCGTCAGTTTCGTGATCCAGGATCATCCGGGACCAAACCAGAGGATCATGATTCCCTACTGGTCATTTGCGGCTCGAGCCGACGACCCCGATCAACCAACCCACAATCCCGAGTTTTATTCGGACCCCTCCGATGAGGCTGGCCCGATCGAACTCAAACACCTGGGCAACGGCCGATACGGCCTTCCTTAGGTCAACTCTACTCTTTTTCGAGAGCATACAATATGCTCTCGTTATTGTTTTTTGGCTAAGTTCAGCCTAAAAAGAACAAAGACGACTTGACAAAAGTCGTTTTTTTCGCTAAGCTACGCCTCTTGGATTCAATCCTGTCTCCATTGACCAGGGGGTAAACATGAAGAACCGTGTGAGTAAAAGAGTCACTGTCTCGGGTCCGGGCGGAATCCGCTTCTCGCCCCAGGCCAGTGCGTACTTGCACGGCCTCATGGACGGTAGGATCGCCATCGCGCTCTTGCGGCGGGTACCCAAATACCTTCAGCCGTTTGCCCGGCTCGAGGAGAACCTGCTCGTTTCCCTGCCCGAGAACGTGCCGCCCGCCAGCACCGAGGTGGTGGCCAGGATCACCGAGATCTACGCCATCGCTCGGGTTCCGGACGACAAAAAACCGGAAGGACAGCTGTGCGATGAGTGGGCACACCAGCCCATCAACGCCACTGTGACCTTCTGGTTCGACGGGATTCGGATCATCATGCCCGAAGAAAACCACAAGCGCACCTAAGTTCGCGCAGGAAGGAAAACGAATGCAGACGCATCGGTTCATAGATCCGTGTGAGATGACCGAGGCTAGCGCCATCATGGTGCAGGTCTGGGTCGAAAAGGAAACCCACCCGTCCGCACTCAACTGGGTGCGGACGCACTGCGGCGAACGCCGCATCCGCAAGCCCAAGGACGCGGACGGGCGAACCATCATGCACCTTCCGCAGGTGCAGGTGGCCGTCCCGGATCTTGAGGAAGACCTCGAGAAGATCGGATTCAACCTCGTGCACGCCTACGGTGCCCTGCGCGAGGACAACCATGGGATCACCATTGAGAACAAGGGCGCGATCACGCTCGTGTTCCGCACCGAGGGTGACCCGGTCGACCTCTACGACCCTGAGTTCGAGGGGGTTTCCACCCTGTTCGGTGAGCTGGAGGACAAGCATCCGCTCACCTTTAACGCCGCCTACGGATGGTCCAATCCAAACGGAGTGGTCACCATCCAGCTCGACGGCGCTGATCTGTCAGCCCCGGTTCCAGGGCTGACCGTGCTACGCCTAACAGAGGACACGCTGTACCTCGAACAGAAGTTCGATGTCACGGTCAGCGACCACGGGATCGAGGCCACACGGCTCTCGAGCCCGATCAGCGTGGCACCCATCGAGGCGCATCAGCTGACCGAGCTGATGCGCCGCCACACCGCCGCCTAACACGTGGCGACCCCTCCAATCTAAAACGACCCGCCGGTTATTCCCGACGGGTCGTTCACTTTTTCTATACAAATGGTGATATTTGAAACACTTGTTTCTCCTCCAACGGGCGTGATCTTATTCGCAAAGACTGATCCATTAACCACTCGAAAATCGCCTTGGATTCATCATGGTGTCCTATACGTTCCGGGTGCCATTGCACAGCAAGTAAGGGACGTGTCTCATCGGCTGGCTCTAAAGCCTCAATCACCCCATCTTCTGCTTTAGCCACCACAATCAAACTATTCGGAACATTTTCTACGGCCTGATGATGCAATGAATTCACTTCTAAATCAGTTGAACCAATAATATCAGCCAAGCGGCTGTTTTTTTGTATTTTGATGTTATGGGCCAACTCAAGCCCGTGCATGTGTTTATGTGGAATTGCAGACTCAAGATGCTGATTCATGTCACCACCCAATACAACATTGATTCCCTGCATACTGCCACAAATCATTAAAGCCGGGATCCGCATTTCCCACACCAAATTCAACAAGACCAAATCATGTGCTTGGCGCCGGCGGGGTATCAATCTTGTGTGTGGGTGTCGTTCCTGCCCAAAAAGCGACGGATCAAAATCATCAGACCCAATCCCTAAAAACCCATCCAAATTTTCCAACTGCCGGTATACCCGCTCCGGTCGAAGAAGCGGTGGCAAAATCACAGGCACACCCCCGGCACGCTCCACAGCATCCAAATAGTGTTCGTACACAAAATGCCGATCAAATTTATCGGTCATGATATCCGCACTAATTCCAATTAACGGCTTGGACATACTAAATTTGGCCTATCAAATCTTTAACCTTATTAAAATTCGCTTGGTCGATCAGTTGATTCTTGTCATCAAATGCTTCATAAGCGTTGTCAATACAAACTTCATCCGGTTTTCCCACCAATGTGATGCTCAGTGGCTCCAAAATTTCACGTAAATGTTTTTGCCCGCGGGCTGTACCATGTCGACTTGGGCTGGCTCCAATAATCACAATCTTCTTTCCGTCCAAAGAATTATCTCCATACGGTCGTGAGGCCCAGTCAATCATATTTTTTAGTATTCCAGTGACTGAATGATTATACTCTGGGCTGGCTAACAAAACTACATCAGCATCCTTTATTTTTTGTTTCAGGTTTTGTACCACCTCGGGTAAACCAGCGTTCTCAATATCCTGATTATAAAACGGTAATTCGTGCTTCCGCAAATCAAACTCTTCATATTCATGCCCTGCTTCTTTAGTGAGTTTTGCGGCTATGTTTAACAGCTTGCGGTTAACCGAAGCTTGACGCAGACTCCCACAAAAACTTAACACTTTGGTCATACTATAAATGATTAATTAAAGCTTCGTAATTAAAAAAATCAAACAATTGATATCCAAACCCAATCAGCCAATCCATTCGATCAATCAAGAGCAGAAAACCGAGGAAGATAAGAAATATTCCACCTACCACCTGAATCACATGCAAATACTTTCCTAATTGTTTAATGTACCGCGTGGCTGATCCGGCGACAAGTGCGATCAGCAGGAACGGTATTGTAAGACCAAGTGAAAAAACGCCGAGCAGAAATCCGCCCTGCCAAACGGTTCCGGCGGTTGAGGCTAAAAATAAGATCGTGCCGAGAATCGGTCCAATACAAGGCGACCAGCCAAAACCGAAGATGAGTCCAACGAGTAGCGAGTTGCCGGGCTTACCATGCCGGAATCCGAGCGGAAAGCGAAATCGTCGCTCACGTTTTAAACCTGGAATTCCTACCACGTCCATCATCATAAATCCAAACAAAATAATAATGAGTCCTCCAATTCTAGAAATCCAAGTTCGATATTCAACTAACACCTGCCCTAACCCTCCGGCTAAAACACCAAGGAGCACAAAAACTATGGTAAAGCCAAAAACAAAAAATAAGCCGTTAACAAGCATTTTTGAATAGGCTCGACGCCCTCGCTCATGATGCGCCAAATCTTCAGACGAAACCCCGCTGATGATGGCCAAATACCCTGGCACAAGCGGCAGGGTGCACGGTGCCAGGAACATCAAAACCCCGGCAATAAAAGATGGGATAATCAATTCAATCATTTGATTGTTAGCAGATGTTTAATCTTTTTCTCGGCAATCCGCTTACTTTTTCCAGGTTCCAACTTACCAAGTTTCAGTCCCCCAATTCTGATTCGACTCAACCCCTCAACTTCATAACCCAAGTTTTCACACATCCGACGCACCTGACGTTTGCGTCCTTCCACAATCGTAATCGTGAACGTACGATCATTAATCTTTTTAATCTCGGCCGGCAAAGTTTTGGTTTTACTACCAATGTTTACTCCATGTTCCATGGTCTCGAGAAAAGTTGGTGTGATCTTTTTATCTACTGCCACCAAATATTCTTTTTCAATCTTGTTTTCTGCTTTCAAAACTTTGTTTACGAGCTCACCATCATTGGTCAGAATAATGAGTCCTGACGAAGCCACATCAAGCCGCCCGACCGGAAACAACCGATCGGGCGAATTGACTGCGTTAATAATATTGTTTTTGGCGGTCGGATCCGTGGTCGTAATCACCCCGACCGGTTTGTTAAAAAGAAGGTAAATTTTTTCCTGTTCTAATTCCAATGTCTGACCCGGCACCTGAACCCTGTCTCCTTCTTTAACTTGATCACCAAGCTTGGCTCGCTTTCCGTTAATCTTGACTTGGCCAGCCTCAATCATCCGGTCTGCCTGGCGGCGAGAACAGTAACCGGCCGTAGCCAAATACTTGTTTATGCGAACTGGTTCCATTAATCAACTAGGTCAAATTCTGTCACCCGCTCCCAGGTATTTTCATCCAATACCACAATCTCTTCCAAACCAATCACATACATGTAGTCGTTGATGAAAATTGCTCTTTCGGCAGTGACGTTAGCAATAGCTTTTTCAAGGGTCAAATCATTATCTTCATAACCAAAAATATATCCCCCAGCACCACCTGGCAGGAAGAAGATTCCGAATTCTGGATCATGCAAAAAAGCGTGGTGAGTATTTAAGACATCTGACCAGTATTCATCAAGTAAGTATTTATCAACTTCTTGTGGATCAGCTGGATCTGACACGTCAAAGAGTGACAATTTCACTTCAGAATCTTCCTGACCAACACCAAGAATCAAATCGTCTTCAAGTGGGTGCAGGTAAGAAGAATACCCCGGGATTTTCAATTCTCCGGTTCTTTCTGGATTATTGTGGTCTGAAAGATCAAACACATAGAACGGATCAATCTGCCGGAAGGTGACAATGTAACCCTCATCTTTAATGAAGCGGGCAGAGTAAATCGTTTCACCTTCGCCAAGATCCAACACAGATCCGGTTTGATTCAGGTTGCGATCCAACACATACAAGTCATTGATACTCTCAGAAGAACCACTAAAACCGAACCATCCACCACCAACCGTAGTAGCGATTCGCAAATGGTTGTCATATTCATCAAGAGAAAATTGGTTCAACGGATAACCCGGCACCTCACCGGTTGCTTTAATAGACAAATCATCGTTGTTGATCTTCACAATTCCTGTTGTCATCAATTCGCGTTTGTGCTCCTCGATATAATCATCGGCTCGATCTGCCATCTCATTTTCAATCCGTAGTTGTTCGTCATCATCAAGCGAGGCCATATACTCTTCCATAATCACAGTAAACTCAACCATCTTTGCCTGATCTGATATTTCATAGGCCTTCAGATTGCGGATTCTTTGCAGAGTGTTTGAATCTAAAAGATCGTACGCTTCACTTTCTAAAAAGTCAGCCATTAAATCCAGCATGCTTTCAGTGTATGAATAGGTCAGATAAATATTATTGGCAGACATGTAGACCACAGTGTCTCCGTATGAACCCACAAAATCGACCTGCTTTTCCACTTCTCCGGTGGTCGGATCAATCACGAAAATATCATATGTGGTATCCACAGGAACGGTGGCGTTTGGCCGGTAAATATCGGTACAAGCGACCTCAACCGCATTACCATCCACCCGAAGCGGGGTGATCGGACAAGGGTCATAACTGTCTACCCAGGAACTTGTTACGAGGTAAAACTTGCCATCTAACAAACGGGCCGTCTCATAACTGGCATCTTCATATTCAATCTCCCACAACTCTTTCGGATTAGTTGGGTCTGATACATCAAAAGCCTGAACCTGATACCAATCAATTACGAGCAACACATCATCACTAAGCAACAAATTTCCATTAGCTTCAATTTCACCATCCAGTTCCATGTCTTCCGGTGGGAAGGCTTTAATAAGTTTGGTGGCATTTTCTTCTCCGTAATCTTCCTCATAATACCAATAGTAGTAATCCTCACGTGAGTAGAATAATTCTTGTCCGTCAGTCTTTACAATATCCGGCTCATCAATTCCTTGTACTTGAACATTGGTTTCACTTACCCGGTCAACCTCAATAGCTCCGCCCATTCCGGCCGGGGAACCCATTTCTGCCATGGCAGTAGCGTCATCCATGACAAACTCTTCAAAACCGACCTCTGGCCCCATTGAACGGGTTGTGCTGATCATACCAAGCCCCATACCATAATATTGGGATTCGGATTCTGTTAAGTATTTTTGAAACTCCTCTTCCGAGGCAAATTTTGCTACCCCGGTTGGTTTACCACTAACTGTATCTTTGGCTGTGTCTACCACATCCGTCACCACTTCTCCGAAGGTTGGCACATCCAATTTACCTATACTGGCTAAATAAAAATAAAGCGCACCTGCACCAAGCAAAAGAACCACGAGCACAATAACAATGAACATGGTTGCTTTACTTTTGCCGTGTTCGGTCTCCTCTTTTGAGTCAACCGGTTTTTTTTCTTCTTCAGGCATATTTTTATGCTTATTATTTTCGAGGTAATTATACCGCTTTTAGCGGGCTTAGTTAAGAAGAGCAAGCATCAGATTTAACAAGGTTGCAAAACTAACCCAGGCTAGATAAGGCCAAAGTAAAATTGAGGCAAATTTATTTATCCGCCAGAACCAAATGATAGTAAGCACAATAAATACCAAGAGCTCAATAATCACAATAAACCCGGCCCATGGATTTTCCAGTCCAAAAAACATGATTGACCAGAGAACATTTAGGAGCAATTGAATGAAAAACAAAACCAAAGCTGTGTCTGTGGCCACGTTACGTTTTCCCCAGTACCACCATTTTTTTACCTCACGCTTTTGCCAAACCAACCACAGAGCAACCCCCATGAGTGTATAAAGCGTAATCCAAACCGGGCCAAAAACCCAACTTGGTGGAGTAAAAGAAGGTTTAATTAGTTCCGGATACCAGGTAATCACCGTTTGTGAAGTAAAAACTGAACCGAGCACCCCGGCGACCTGACACACCGCAATCGCGGCAATAAGTTCTAAAAATTTTTTCATACTTCCTCCTTAGGATTTATTTATTTTTTGTACCGCCTCCCGATACCGGCAATAATCGCAATCTGGTTCTGGAAGGGGGATGGTATTTTGATTTAAACAGGCGTAGAGTTTCTGAATCGCTTCCTCGATCCAAGTGTCTTTACCGGTGTAGGGCAACAGAACAACGTCGAACTCTAGTTTGCCATCGAAAGCCTCGGCGTCTCGCTTACCATTGCAATATACAAAATATCCGGTATCTGAAACTTCAAAACCGTTTTTTCTCATTAACCACTGATAAATTTCCATCTGGCGTTTGTAGCCAATCTGCCAAGGGGCATTCAAATTCACTTCCCCATCCTTGGCCGTCGCTTTGTAATCGACCACGATGAGCTCCCCTGACACATCCATCCAAACATCATCCACGGCCCCGAAAATCGTTAAGCCCGTTTCTTCATGTACATGCTGCACCCCCACAAAATTCTCCCGCCATTGATCCATATTCTTATGCTCAAATGGCACAGCTTCCAATCCATACGCTTTCATTAAAGGATGAGCTTTTTGTTTAACCCTGTGCGCATCAAACTCCTTTTTTAGCAAATGATCCACGGCTGAGTTTAAGTTAAACGGAAAGCCGGGTGGCCGACCGATTCCTTTTACCCGATCCAGCCAGAAACAACGTGGACATTCTAAGAAAAGATCGACCTTGCTTCTCGAAACTTTAAACGGCTTACCAGAGGTGTACAAATTTTTTGTTCTTGGAACGCTGTAGTATTGACTCACAAAATATAAATTTCAAAATTTATTATTTGATAATTTTCTGAAAAATCTTGAAATACAGAAATCCTGAAATCAGACTTGCTTATACATTCATCAAATGTTCGTTATCACGAAGCCACTTTCTGTGGTCTTGATAATCCGGCACGGCTCGCTCCACTCGTTTCCAAAACCATATACCATGGTGTTTGTGCATAGTGTGAACCAGTTCATGGATAATCACATAATCAATACATTCGGGTGGAGCCATGACAAGGCGCCAGGCAAAACTCAGGTTGTTAACCCCTGAACAAGACCCCCACTGACGGCGGGCCGAAGTTATTTTTACCTTACCATATTCATACCCAAGAAGCGAGGACAGAACCTGCACGCGAGACGGAATAATATCCTTGGCTTTTTGTTTATACCAAGCCTCAAAATGTGACTTGATATCATCAACCGGTTCTGGAGCAAACCATTCAAAAGGCTGCCATTGCCCTAAAAACAGAAATTTCTCGCCATTTGCGTATATTTTCTGTGAGTCCTTATATTTAGCCAAGATTTGTGCCCTATTCTTGATAATCCAAGCCTCGGAATTGTTGATAAACCGCCTGATCTGGCGTTCTGAGACTCTCTTAGGAACACGAACAATAACCTCGCCACGGGGCGAGATTTCAAGGGCTAAGGTTTTGCGTTTGGAACGAATAATCTTATTAATCATGAGCATATTATATCAGATTTGACAGCCTTAGAAGGAGTGCATAAGATAGGCGTGAAAGAGGAGAGTGTCATGACTGATCCCCACCACGGTGACTTCAACGTTAATGGTGGCCTGACGCTCGTTCCCATGCCCGGGTACGAACGCATGGCCGCGGATATCAAGGAGCGTATCGAGCGCAACAACGGCCATGGGAACAAACATAAAACCCCAGTCGACATCGCCACTCCCAGGTTCAAGGAACGTTCGAGTGGCGAACCCTATGTACAGCTCGGTAAGGACCACATTGGTGGCCATGACTGCGTGGTTCTAACCTCAGGTCCGGGCACCTACGAGATGCTAATGCGTATGTTCATCTTGCTCTCGTACTTGGCTGGTCACCGAGCCGGGCGTATCACTGTGGTGTGTGGATACTTCCCACTTGGTAGGTCCGATAAAGACGAGGGCTCAATCGAATTCGCGATGCCACCGATCATTATGAAACTGATGCAGGCGGCTAGCAAGGCCAACAACCGCCAGCTTGATCGGTTGGTCAGTGTGGACCTGCATGCTCCTCAAGTAGTCATGGCGGCTGACCCCGGCCACATCACCGAGGTGTCGCTCGTGCGACGCCTACTGGCTCAATCCATTGAAGACGCTCGCCAAATCAATCCCAAGGTCGTTCTAGACTTCCCTGACGACGGCGCGGCCAAGCGGGTCGAGGGAGACTTCGAGAAAATCGAAGAAACACTTGGAATCAAACTGCCTGTTACCTACGGTGCCAAACGGCGGAGCTCAAGCGCCAAGAGCGAGGCCAAGGCCAAGTTCGGCGACACTGATGCCATTCGAGATGCAATCGTCATCACGATCGATGACGAGATCGCCACCGGCGGCACCAACATCAACAACGCTAAGCTCCTCAAGGGGGACTTCCACGCCGCTGAGGTGTGGGCCGCGGTCACGCACGGGGTGCTCTGCAAAAACGCCCCACAGCGTTTTGCCACACCTGACTGTCCAGTGGACCGGGTCTACATAACGGACACCATCAGTGTGGAGAACCGGGTTGAGTTGCAACCGATGGTCGACGCTAACCGGTTGCATGTGGTCAGTTGGGTTGATGACCTGGCCAGCATCATCTACTTCCACCACTGGGATGCATCAATCCGTGAGATCCGCTAACCTCTTAAACCACAAAGCCGCCGTCGGCATACCGACAGCGGCTTGTTTTATTAACAAACTATTTTTTAGCCATCTTGCTAGCAGTGACAAGCATCCATACTGCTGACAAACCAACTAAAGTATAGACCACACGTGAGATAGTGGACATATCACCAAAAATAGTGGCAACCAGATCAAAGTCGAAAAGACCGACCAGACCCCAGTTAAGACCGCCAACGATAACTAAAACCACAGCGATCCAGTCAAGAGCATTCATTTTCATATTTGTATTTTTATTCAAATTAACGACCTTTATATAATTATAGCTTATTTCTCCCTCATCTTTGTGGATAAGGCAGTAAAATAAGCTTAATTTCCCAATTTCTTTTTCACTTTTTCTAATTTTGGAGCAATGACATTGCGGCTATAAACCTCTTTGAGATTGCGAGCGTAATAATCTTGGTAATACTCCTCAGCCGGATGAAAAGTATCAAGCGGTTCTACCTAAGTCACGACCGGTTTTGAATAATTCATTCGAATCGAGTCAATAAAATTCTCGGCCGATTTTCGTTGTCCCTCGCTTGTATAGAAAAACACAGACCGATACTGCGGACCAATATCATTCCCCTGACCATTAATTTGAGTTGGGTCGTGGGCGGTAAAAAAAATTTCGAGCAATTTCCCGATTTCAATTTCGGACGGATCATATTCCACCTCAACCACTTCAGCAAAATCAGTGTTGCCGGGCGAGACCAATTCATAATTTGGCCTCTCCCTTCCTACTCCGGCATAACCTGAAGTCACATTTTTTACAGACGTACACACCCTCTTCCCAATGATCATCATGCTCACCAGAAAACGGTGCTTCGGTTCCCTTATCTTCAATAACCGCCTTTTCTTCGTCCGTTAGCTTACCCATACTAGGCTTTTTCCACCTTCATTACCGATTCGTAAAAGTAACGAATTTCTGATCCAAGAGCAAGTGCCGTAAAGACCAGGCACAGCAGGATGCCGAAGAATGGAAACAGAGCCAAGGATTGCAACACTAATGAACCCACCACAGCTGAACCAACCGTCACAGCATAAACCTTTTCCTTTTTAGCCCATTTGAAAAGCAAAGAACCAAAATGAATATGTGCCAACGGAGCGGACAAAAGCAAGGCAAACAGCCAGATCGCCAAAATAAGGATTCCGACATACGCTCCAAGCATAGTGAAAAGCAGTATTCCGGCAATGATCGGAGTGGCAAAAATAAAGGCCAAACCAACAAGTAAGTTCATCCAAAATCCTTTATAACTTTGTTTCACAATCTTGGTAGTGTTTTTAGGAAAAGCCAGTACTAACACCAAAACCGCAATCAACAAAATTATAATCTTAAACAAAACAAACATGGCTCCAAACACACCGGCTGCGGTTTTTGCCTCGCCCTTGGCCAGGTGTCCGGCCCTGTTTACTACAGGCTTCACTGCTTCAGGATAAGGTGCGAAAGTAGTCATTCCGCTCACCACTCCGTCAGGCAAATCAACTGCTTGCATGGAACGATACCAAAAGTCGCCATTAATAGTGCTAGATTCCATAATCTGAAGCTCTTCGGATGTTAAGGATACATCACCGTTAACCACACCGCCAAGCAGCACTGCTCCGCCAGCAACATTGACTCCGGTATTTGCTACCCCAGTCATAATCACACTACCACCGGCCGCATACAAATCACCATCAATCACAGTCCCGGGCTGCATAATAATATTTCCTCCGGCCATTAAAACATCTCCATGCACTTCTCCGCTTAAAATCAACTGTCCGCCCACTGCCCGTAAATCACCATCTACCACACCACCGATGTTCATCATACCACCGGCCACCAAAACATTTCCCTGTACGTTTCCGAACAGATTAACCATTCCAGCGGCGGCGTTTAGATCCCCGGTCACAGTTCCGTAAACCGTTATATTGGAGCTAGCCATGTACTGATTGCCTTCCAGGGTTTCCTCAGGACCAATCATGACTCCTTCCTCGTTGACATGTTCGGTAGCCGCAAACACAAAAATGGGCATAATAAGCGCGGTTAGCGCTAAGCCAATAAGAATTTTTTTCATACTTCCTCCAAAGTTAATATTATAATGATTTGTATTATATCATATTTTTGCTATATTGTGCGTAGTATGAACAACATTGAATGTGAAATTCGGGCGGTAGTGGAATCAAAAAACTTTGACTCCCTGCTCGAGACTCTCAAATCAAAAGGTCAATACTTAAACCGAACTGACCGCCTCTCGGTCATGTTTTTTCGTCGCTCAAATAACGGTGACTATGATTTGCGCGTTCGAGTCACCAATGGCGAATATGAGGTCGTATTAAAACGCGGCGATCATCACGCCGCAGATAGGGTTGAAACCGAACAAACTATTAGCGCAGATGAATTGGTGGGTATGGCTCGAGTTTTTCGTCAGTTTGATTGGGATTCAGCTAAAGTTGGTGAACGCGAAACGCATAACCTTGACTTTGGAAACGGAGTTCTGGTGGCGCTGGTTCGAGCCGGAAACATCGCATATTTGGAAATCGAAAAAATGACTGATGAGGACACCTTAAAACAGACTCAAATTGAACTTGAAGCCCTGGCTCAAGACTTAGGAGTAGAGCTGATAAAGACGCGAAAAGAATATTACAAGCTCTGCCAACGCTTTACGAATGAAACTGATTGGCTGTTGGAAGGAACCGAGACCGACTATAAACGCTTAACAGAACAATTAAAAAAATCAGCCGCGACATAAGCCAGCGGCATCAAAGAGAGTTAGCTCGAGCTGAATAAAGTTGGCTCGATATGTTTGTAGTTGATTTGGATTAACTGAATCAAACGTTCATCGGCTCGATCTAACCATCGAATCAACTCCTGATAATACCAGTTGATGAACTCTGGCTTGTGTCGAGTGAAAGCCCAGAAACGGCTCTTGTCCGGATCAGGAAAATTGGTGAGCATGCGCACCAATTTCATGATTTCAGCCAACTCGATAAGCGCGGCCACAGTCTGTTCGTTGGCATTCATTTCCACAAGGTCATCAAAGAACATAAGCGCCGCATCTTCTTCGTTTTCAAGACCCATGTTATACGGATTAATGACTCGAAGAATCAGACCGACCACCTCCTCGCCAAGCCGAGCGGTCAGCTCGGTAGTGGAATGAGGCACAAAGTCCATGCCGAAAAAAATTCGGTAAGCCGCGGCCGAAGCCACAGGATCTTGAACCTCTAGTTGCACCAAAGTGCAAAGGAGCAGAAATGGAGCTTGGTTGCAAACCAGACGGGTACCGGTTACTCGCTGATAGTCACCAGCGAGTATTACCACTTTAGCCACCCCGTAAGGCAGACCTTTGGACCAGATATTCAGTCCGGATTCCACTTTCCACCTCCTAACATAAACCTATTTTAAACTTACACCCCGAGCTGAACGCTGTCAAAAAGAAACACCCGCAATTCAAGCGGGTGAAGGAGGGGTCAAGAAGTGGACTAGACCAGTTGAGCCAGCCACTGCTTCTTGATGGGATGATCGAAATCCTCCAGAGCCTTCATCAAGCCCTGATTGTGAGGGTGGGCAGTGTTGAGTGATACCGCCATGGCCGTATCAAGGAGCAGCTCTCTGGCCGCATAGTCGTTGCCGGCCAGGGCCTCCAGGTTTCTTATCAGGGCCATATTGACAAAGATCAGTCCGGCCACGACCGTGAAGAGAACATCGGGATCGTTCTCGGCGGCCAGCATGGCAAAGGGCCTCAGGTTGGCCAGACTCCGCTTCTTGTTGAAACGAATGGTGATCTTTCGTACTTGAGACAGGATCTCGGCGACACGCGAATTCGTGTGCTCGGCCACAAGACCGGCCTCGATAGACTGGTTGTGCCCGACCAGCCCATACATCAGGCAAGCGGCTACCACCTCGTCCGGAACCTCCCAGAAGTGGGCCAGCATGTAAATCTCTTGGGGTCGGGCCAAGGGATTGTACTGACTGTCCTCCGGGCTTTCCACCAGAATGTCCCTGGCCAGACGGACGGCCTGATTGGCCAGCTCGACTTGGAACGTAACACTGCTCATCTCTTCAACCAGATCGAAGCGCTCTTCAAGAATACTCATGTCACAATTCCCTTCTGTTTTTATCGCAGATGTAGGCTCAGAATGTCGCGCACCAGACGTTTCCACTCATCAAGAGGGGGACGCTCGTCCGCGCCCAGACGGTACTTCATGTTGTATAGATCGAACAGATTCTCTGTGAAGTAGAGCCAGTGAATGTCCGGCTGATGAAGACAATAATCCCAGTCTTTGTGACGCAACCAAACAAATTCCAGCAGTTCGGTCACCCACAAAGCCATCAGAAAACTCATCACTTCGTCATTCCACTGTTGCCGCAAATAATCGATTCTCTTTTCTTGCTCGGTTCGCCAGGCCTGGTTGCCGGTGACCTCCAGGTTGAAACGACTCAATTGCCTCACCGGAGCCCGGACCTTTCTACCAACCTCGCTGTCATGAAGCAGTGGCAGAGCACCGTCTGAATCCAGTGAATACACCAGAGCCGCGGCCTCGAGTTCCAAGGCCGAGACCTGAAGGCGCGAGAGAACCATCAGGTGAGTGAAAGGACGGGCCGTTATCCACTCAACCTGGAACAAGCTGGTTCGTTCCTTGGCGGCAATGATCATGGCCCCGATCACTTCTGGAGTCAAATCGAAATAACGGTATTTGGACACAGTGACCTCCCTTTGTCTTCGACACGACAACCTACCACAAATAAAAGACAGGGTCAACCCCTTCAAACGAGATTCGGCCCTGTCTTCGGTTTCTAACTAATCTTTATTCAACAATCGTGCGGATAAAGTCAAAGATACAAGAAGCATCACCGTCAATACAAATATCAAAGTCACCTCCAAAGTCTCCGGTTTTAACCGCAGAAGCACTGAAAACCACCTCTACGAAAGAGTTAGCCGGAATAGCATAATTGAACTCAAAAATATGCTGGGAAATAGCATCAACATCATATTCCAAATCCGGATCCGGTGTAACGTCAGTGACATAAATTCCATCAAGGAAATCATAAGCCACGTCAATACTGCGCAGACTGTGAGACTCTGAATCCGAATTCGTGACCGTAACCGTAAAAGTCAAATCATCTCCTTTGCTCACACTGACTGGTGCGTCAATCTCGACATCGGTGTAGGAATTAATCTCGGCAATCTGAGCTTCCAATTCTGCAAAATCTTCATCAGTAAAATCTGTCCCGTCACTCTGTTCATTAAAAGACATAAAGTCATCATCTTCCAAAAAATCTGTGTCCCCAACACTAAAGTCACAACCGGCACCGGCAAAAACTAGAAACGAAAAGGCAACAAAGCCAAATAATAATTTTTTATACATATATTTTTATAAGCTGCTACTTGGCAGTTTAGTTAGATCGTTATTAGAAATTCCAAGGCTCAGGTAGCGCATGATGTCATAAGCCGCATCTCCGTCGGCCATGTACACCCGATAACAGGTGTCCGGGTCAACGTACCAAGCTTCTCCATGTTGTTCAACCTGAAGCAATATCTGCCCGGCTAAACGGCTGGCCGAAGCATTACTCGCACAAATACCGGTCTGATCATCTACTACCAAGACATCATCAACTAATGGGATCTTAGCCAAATCCGCATCCGTGATACCAAGCCCAAAGGAGCGCATCATCTCATAAGCCACGCTTCCGTTAGCCATGTAGTATCGGTAAAGGTCATCCGGATTAACATACCAGGCTTCACCATGCTCGTCGGTTTGCAACAGAACATAACCGGTTAATCGATCAACTAAGTCACCGTCATAATTTGCTTCGTTGTATGAACCCGGATCATCGTCAATGAAATCGTCCCCGTTGCCATTTTGGTAATACTCTTTTTCATACTGATATTCATCCACTCCCTTGACGTTGGGATTATAATCTTGCGCTCCCAATTCTTCGCCATAATCCAAATCATCTACTCCTTCCCCGTACTGATAACACTCATCATTATCAAAACACACAACGTTTTCCGTGGTGTAAAGAGTGTCGTAATCCCGATCTACTACTTCCGTACCAATAGCATCTTCTAAAATCGCGTTTAAATTTTGGATATATGAATATGAGTTCAGATATCCGGATACCACTTCGGTTGGTATACCGATCAAGTTTCCGTTGACATCGAAAGCACCGCCTCCAGAATTACCAAATTCAGCAATGGCGTCTGAAATGATCCAGTCAGTTCCGTCAAAACCGGAAACGGTTCCGGTTGTTGTGGTGATACTTGAATTTAATACCCCAGGGTAACCGATCAAATCCAGGGCATCACCGTGAACCAAAGAGTCAGGATTTCCATAAGTAACCGCTCGATCAAAATCGTACTCATAACCATCCTCGGTATAAGCATTCATAAAAGCATAATCATAATTGTTGGTCAGATTCCAAATATCGTTCTCTAACACAATATCCATTTCCGGAGTGGTGTATGCGTTCGGAGCAATCCCCCCAATACAAAAATCATATTCGTAAATTTCGTAGTATGTTGTGTCATCATAATACTCCCAATCAGCCGACCATCCACTTTCATAATCATCACCATACCAACTTTCATGGGTCTCAATTCCGGTTGGATCAGAGCAGGTCACACTCAACTCATACTCCCCATAATCTTCTTCAAACCAACCGTCCACGGCAATGTAATATGTCCCGGCTTCCAGTGTGGCTGTTTGTTCCTCAATAACACCACCAAGCTCCCAGTCACCATCTAAAATTGTTTGTTCTGAACAGGCCAGCCCGGTATTTTCACTATCGGCACTCATAACCATGAATCCCAGATCAGCCTCATTGTTTACATTCTCAAGTGTAAAAGTGACATCTGATTCGTCAGACAACTCAAAACTGTAAACGTCTTCCGGACCGTCCATAATGCTACCGGTAATATAATCAGCCAGTTCCCAGGATCCACTTGTGTTGTCTCCACTTACAGTTTGCCCGCAAGAAATAGTTCCTTCATCCGGCTCAATACAAACGTAATCTGAACCATAATACCCATCATAATCTTCATAAATATATGCATCAAAGGCCACGTGTGAATTGGTTAAAACCAGACCATTATCCAGGGCAACCCCGGATCCACTCGCATAAACAACCGGCTCATTATCATTCCATTCATCGTAATAACCACACTCAATATAGACTATGCTCTCAATGTTTTCCTGTAAGGTTGCCGCATAAATGCTCGCTACTTGTAAGAATAAAAAAGATGGAAAAGTCAATCCAAAAATAGATAAACTAGCCACTATTAGCTTAATGGGCATAAAAAAATAATTACTTCTTTGTTTTAATATACCACATTTATCAACTTTTTTTGTGCACAACAAAAAACCGGGTTCAGTTGTTCGACTGTCCCGGTCAGCTGGCCCTGTGTTCTGCCTTGGTAAGCAAAGGCCGAAGTTCGTCGTAGTTGATCTCAAAGCCCTGAAAAATCACAGAGCCAGACCCAAGCCGCTTGTCAAAAACGTATCGGAGGGTGTTAAAGAACAGATAAAGCTGGAGAAAGGAACGCTTGGCTAGCGGTCGCGGGACCTGCTTGCCAGGCGAGTGAATCCAGTCTAGAAGGTGTACCACGTGCTTCGTATGTGTGATACAGGCCTCACGCACCGTTTCGATCGGGGCGGCCTTGAGACCACGGGCGTAGGTCTTGTATGCCTCAGACCAAGCCTCATCGGATAGGTCCAGGACTTCCTGACCCTTGTCCCCCATAGTGACGCCTCCTTTTCAACCGTACTCTATCTAAACAAATTTTTATGTTTAAGTCAATCCTTAGTGCTGATAAATAATTTTTGTGCTAAAATAAACTTGTTATGTCTAAAAAGGAGGAATTTTTTTCCACCCATCTGGTCGGTCATGATATTTTGACCGAAATTCCTGTTTTCAATCAGGACACTACGGTCAGCAAGGCTCAAAATGAGCTCGTTGAAAAAAGCAAAGAGTGGAAAAACATTAATTATATTTATTTAACCAACAATAAACACAAACTGGTGGGAGTTCTTTCAATTAAGGAACTGTTTCAAGCTGCCAAAAGGAAAAAGTTAAAAAGTGTGGCTACAAAGGAGCTGGTAACAGCCCGTCCTTATACCCACAAAGAACGAGCCTCGATGTTGGCTATCAGAAGCAACCTAAAACAGGTGCCAATTGTCTCAAAGACCGGACGTCTGCTCGGAGTGTTTGGTTCAGACCAGGTGGTGCAAACCCTGCACCAAGCAAACGTGGAAGATATCCTCCGTTTTTCCGGGGTGACCCCGCCGGATCAGATGCAATTTCGGACCCTAGTTAACGCTGGGGTTTCTCGGTTGGTACACTTGCGCGCACCATGGTTGTTGCTTGGGTTAGCCGGTGGAATCGCGGCCACCTTTGTAATTGGTTATTTTGAACAGACCTTGGCTGAAATTTTAGCTTTAGCCTTTTTCATCCCGGTTGTGGTTTATATGGGTGACGCGGTTGGACACCAAACACAGTTAATCTATATCCGTTCACTTGGCAGCGACAATTTAAACACCAAGAATTATCTATTGCGAGAATTAGCCGTGGACTTTATTTTTGGTATTATCTGTGCGCTAGCCATTATGGTTCTGATCCTCTTTTGGATCAACTCTCCAGTGGCCGCGGCCATAGTAGGTATCACCATGTTCCTCAATATTCTCAAATCCGGAGCCATTGCTATCGGTGTCCCGCTTTTACTTTACAAAATGAAAAAAGACCCAGCTCTTGGGTCAGGCCCCTTTACTACCACCCTGCAGGATTTGCTTTCTATTTTTGTTTACTTTTCCATTGCCAGCCTTTTCCTTGGTTAATAATCCAGACCTTCCCGCGCCGGAACACCACTATAAAAGTAGTGTTTTTTTAGTTTAGTTTCTGTCACCAGGTGAGCGGCCTTTAGAATCGGCTCCGGTGCTTCGCGACCGGTCAAAACTAATTCGGTCATGGCTGGTTTGATTTTCAATAAGTCTAAAACCTGTTCGGTTTCTATCATCCCCTTATCCATAGCCACATTTATTTCGTCTAAAACAATCAGATCATGACTGGCCTGTTTAAACAGTTCCAAAGCAATGCTAAGTGCACCAATCGCTTCGGTTTTATCTAGGTCAGTCACAGAAAAATCAAAGCGACCGGTTTGTGGATCAATTCGATCTCGACCACTACTCCACCAATCAACCCCAAGCTGATCAAGAACGCGACGCTCCGAGTAATGCTCGCCGCCCTTATCAAAAAACACTACTCCACATTTTTTGCCCGCGCCCACACAACGCAAAACTTCACCAAGAGCGGCAGTGGTTTTACCCTTGCCGTCCCCGGTAAAGACTTGAATTAAACCATACCCCTCACGCCCCTTGATTCGAAGATCCGTTATTTGTTGATTCGAGTTCATAAATTCATTGTACCACTCCACCCCCCTTATAGCGAGGAAATATATCACAGCACGTTCGGAGGCCAAACCGCCAGATCGAACGTTGGTTAACCAATTCAGTCTTGTTTGGTCGACGTATGAGTGAGGTCTGACACCTTCAATAAAATTAAGCACCGTCCGATCCGAACGGTGCCAATATTATATTTCCGAGCCCCCCCTGTTAGCTACAGCCAGAACTGGCTCCGCAATTGAGACACTTATAGCAAGCACCGTTGCGCACCATAACCGACCCGCAAGTATCACAAACCGGTGCGTCAGAACTATTTTCAAACGTGGCGGCTAATTCATGGTTTCCCACTTCTGCCTTTTCTTCATTATTTTCTTTTGCTTCAAACAGCTTTCCTTGTTCCCCATCATCTTTCTCTTCAACCTGATCGCCAACCTCTTTGGTTTCAACCGCTTCTTTAACTGCAACTTCAGCCAAAGCTTCTTGGTCTTCAATACTCACATTCACTCCGGCGGCAATGGCTTCGTCTGGCGGCAAAAACTTCATAGCCATCCAGCGGAAGATATAATCAACGATTGATTTAGCGATGCGGATATTTGGATTGTTAGTATATCCGGACGGCTCAAAACGCATGTGCACAAACTTATTCACCAGCACATTCAAAGGTACTCCGTACTGCAACCCAATCGAAACCGAGGTTGCAAAAGAGTCCATTAAACCACTAATGACTGAACCTTCCTTGTTGATGGTAATGAAAATTTCACCCGGTTTTCCATCATCATAGAGCCCGACTGTGACATAGCCCTTATGACTTCCCACCGCGAATTTGTGCGTTACAGCCTTGCGTTCATCCGGCAAGCGTCGACGGCGCGGCTTGTACACTTCTTTGACTTCCTTTTTTGAACTATCTTTTTCCAAACTGGTCGTCAGAGCCTGCTGACGCTTGGATCCATCACGGTAAATCGCAATAGCTTTCAAGCCAATCTTCCAACCCTCGCGGTAGACTTCAGCAATATCATCCGGGGTAGCCTCGTTTGGCATATTAACTGTTTTTGAAATGGCTCCGGATAAAAACGGCTGAACCGCACCCATCATGCGCAGATGCCCCAAGTAGTGAATCGAGCGGCTGCCATTTTGTGCCTTAAAAGCACAATCAAACACGGGCAAATGCTCTTCTTCAATGTGTGGTGCACCTTCAATAGTATCTTTCTTTTCAATATAGGCCTGAATATCTTCAATCTGTTCCTTAGAATACCCCATACGATCCAGTGCTTCAGGAACAGTTTTGTTCACAATCTTCACCATGCCACCACCCACGAGCCACTTATATTTTACAAGAGCAATGTCCGGCTCAATTCCCGTGGTATCACAATCCATGAGAAAACCAATGGTTCCGGTTGGTGCCAATAAGCTAATTTGAGCATTGCGTACGCCGTGTTCTTCAGCCTTAGCCACTGCCTTTTCCCAGCCAGCGAGTGCTTCAAGCATTAATTCTTCAGGCACACCCTCGCGAGACATATCTTTGGTGGCTTCTCGGTGCATCCGTAAAACTTCCAGCATTGGGTCTTTGTTTTTTTCATACATAACAAACGGCCCCTTACGCTTAGCAATTCGGGCAGATTGTAAATATGTGTGACCGCTCATAAGAGACGTGATGGCTCCGGCCACATTGCGTCCTTCATCCGAATCATACGGCAGGCCCATGCTCATCAGAAGTGCTCCCAGGTTGGCATAACCAATTCCGAGCGGTCGAAAAATATGAGAATTGCGTTCAATGGCCGGAGTTGGATAACTTGATGGGTCGACCACAATTTCCATGGCCGTAATCATAACCTCGGCCGCTTTTTTAAACGCCTTGGCATCAAACACCATTAATCCGGTAGCCGGATCCTTTTTGCGGAATTTCATCAGATTCAAACTAGACAAATTGCAGGCTGAATCATCCAAAAACATGTACTCACTGCACGGATTAGACGCGTTGATACGTCCGGAATTTTTACAAGTGTGCCACTTATTAACCGTGGTGTCGTACTGCATTCCCGGATCTCCACATTGCCAAGCAGCATCACAAATTTTGTCCATTAAATCCTTGGCCGGATATTTCACAGATGGATTCCCGGTGGTCACCTCTTTGGTTACCCAATCTACTTTCTTTTCCACTGCCTCCATAAACTCATCTGTTACCCGAACCGAGTTGTTGGCATTTTGAAAAAACACACTGGCGTAAGCCGGGCCATCAATTGAACCGTCATAACCGGAATCCATAAGCGCCCAGGCCTTTTTCTCTTCCTCGGCCTTACACTCAATAAACTCCTCAATATCCGGATGATCCACGTTTAATACAACCATTTTTGCAGCCCGACGGGTTTTTCCACCGGACTTAATTACTCCGGCAAAAGCATCAAGTCCTTTCATAAAGGAAACCGGACCGGATGACTTTCCGTTTGAACCACCCAAATATTCTTGACTGGATCGTAAACCGGAAAGACTGACCCCGGAACCGGATCCACCCTTAAAAATCATGGATTCAGTGGTGGCCAGATTCATGATTGAACGCATGTCATCAGAAACCGAGTTAATAAAACAGGCTGAACACTGGGGCTTTGGGTTGATCCCTACATTAAACCAGACCGGGGAGTTAAAAGCAGCCATTTGGTTGACCAAGATGTGGGTCAATTCTTCTTCAAATACCACGGCATCCTTTTCTGATTGAAAATAACCGCCGCGGCGTCCCCATTCGGATATGGTTTTTGCCACGCGGTCAATTAACTGCTTAACCGAGTATTCACGATCATCCTTACCAATTTGTCCTCGGAAATATTTGGAAACCACAATATTTGTTGCGGTTTGCGACCAAGTCTTGGGAACCTCAACGCCGGTCTGTTCAAATACCACCTCACCTTTTTCATTAGTAATGCGAGCATCTCGTTTTTCCCATTCAATTTTCTCATATGGGTGTTTACTATCTTCAGTAAAGAAACGACTGAACTCAATTCCATTACCAAACTGTTCTTTTTCTGACAAAGACACATTCAACTGCTGACGATGATCAATGTACAGCTTGGATACGTGAACCAGGTTATTGTCCACAAGCGTAGCGTTTACAACCTCACGGATGTCTATAGTCTGTGGCACCTTGTGTCCATTATAGGTCTGATTCAACCTCTCAATAACCTGACTGGTAATATCTAAAGCTCTTTGTTCGTTCTTAATCCCAGCCTCGTGTAAACTCTTAAATATAGAACAGTGGAGTTTTTCCGCATCAAAAGATTCTTCCCCACCGTTGCGTTTACCTACAGACTTCAGTGAAGTCAAAAAAGCCCAAACTTCACCGACGGGACCATCGGCAGTGTTGGCAGCGACCTTTGTATTGACTTTTGTGCCCTTTTTAGCTTGTTCCATAGACTTGGCGATTAATATGGATTCAACTTTGATTATTTGTGATTATCTGACAGAACAAAAAGTGGGCCTCACCCACTAGATCTTGTGTCTCACACACCTATTATACCACAACATATTGTGTTTGATGTGGATAACAATTCCGACCCTTAAACTTGACTATTTTAAGACTAAATTTATTAAAACGGCATTGTTAGATTAATATCTTCACCCCCGTCTTCCTCTGTCAAAGCAAAATCTATCTTAATTCCCTTTCTCTCACCGTTGTAATCTTCATAAGCAAGTGCGCCATGTTTTATCCCATACTCATAAATCTCCTTGGTCACCTTAACGTCCTGCAAACAGTAATCCTTTAGCTCCTCTATCTTACCCTGCTTCCAATACTCAACCGCTTGAAGACCGGTCCCGGTCTTTCCGTACCCAAGAGTTGAGGCCGCAATCACGTCCAGCTTGAGCCGATGACCTAAAGATTGCTCCACTTTTTCCATAATGTCGAGGTGCGGCAACTTACTTAAATCCCCGGGATAATACTGGTTCATGACCGGGACATCAAAGTGCTTACTATTGTAACCGATTATTCGGTCAGCGTGCTCCAAGCGCGGCCAGAGTTTGTGCAGTTCATCTTCTAAAAAGGCCGTGTACTCATCCGTCTCATAAAAATACACCCCAATCAAAGAAATTTTTAATAAGTTTGGTTTATAACCACCTACGTCATCAAAGGTATTCTGGGTTTCAATATCAAAAACGACTTCTTTGCTCATATTCAGGCTGACATGATCTATAAATAAAAAAATGACTAGTCGATCCGGTCATTATTTTAACACTTAACAAGCGGCGGAGCAAGTTAGGGGATTCGGTACAACAAGATGTTTTCCCTGCCCTGTTTTTCTTGCTTAATTAAGTAAAAATTTTTGTATTTGAAAGCCCTGCTAACCACCTGCATTCCCGAGGGGTATTTCTCAACAAAACGCTTGGCCAAACGATCTTGCACCGGCTCTAGCAAATAACTGGCCACCAGGTCAACCTCAGGTAAATCCACAGTGTAAAAATTAGCCACCCGGAGATCAACCTTGTCTCCCACTCCGGCTAAGCGAGCTCGCAAGCGACCAATGGTTACCAAAACCGGATTGAAATCATAACCGATCCCTTCTGCCCCGAACTCCTTGGCCGCTGTGATTAAAAGCGAACCATCACCGCAGCCAAAATCCGCTACTTTTTCCCCTGGCTTTAGATCTGCCAATTCAAACATCTTCCGGCCGAGCTTGTTGGGTGTTCTCACCCAGGGCACACCAAAAAAAGCCAACCCGGTCATAAAGAAAACAAAAACTAACCCGGCCAAAACAACCAACAAGATCAACAATTCAATTGCTACCAAAACAAACTCATTCATACCAACGATCTGTGAAAGGGGTTTCAGCTATGACGTAAAGTTCTTTTTTGTGATTTGGAAACTGTTCCAAGATTTTGCGTGCAATGTAACGGTCAAGCGAGAACCGGCCCGGACCACTCATGAGCAAGGTTAAACTGGTCACAAAAAACAAAGCATCAGCCGCCCCGATTGCGCCTGTAAAAAACATTGGCAGCGAAGCCAAAAGTAAAATTCCACCCATAGCCCGACCCAGAAAACCCATAATAAGAAACACGGCTACAAAAATAGCGAGCGGAAAAAAAAGTCCATCAGTCTCGAAAATGAGCACTAGCGCAAACACGATTCGTAAAGGAAAAAGACCCCAAATAGGTCTGGTGGCAAAAAAGGTGGTTAACATTTTTACTATTCGATCGTACATGAGCTTATTATACCACTAAAAAATCTCTTTTACTGCCTCCCAATGACGATTATCTCCGTTCTCTTTCATATAGTACCACCACTCAGCCCCCCAAAGATACACTTCCGAAAGGCGAGTTCGTCGGGCAAAGTCCAAATTACCCTCAAGTGCCTGAACGTCGAAAATTTTATACTGATCATCAATCGATATTTCTTCAATCGGTTCTGTAAACCAAGGTTCGGCCTGCAGTTCGGATATAATCACCTGATCGGCAAAAGCGCTGGTCACCACTGCTTTGATCTCATAATACACGGGAGAAAACGGATAAAAAGCAAAACCAAAGAAATCACTCCACACCAAACGGTACAACGAGACCCCAACAATATCAGCGTTCATGGCAGTATCAATCCATGGTTCTTGTTCACCGCTCGTAGTGACCTGAATTGGTCGATCATCTAAAGATCGTACCAGATCTAACTCTTCCCTGAACAAATTAAGGCTCGGATGCGGGCACTCGCCAAAAGCCAAAAAAGGTTCATTTTCCACCTGCCAGCGAGTAATTGAGCCGTGACCTTGAAAATGCAAAACCGCTTCTTCCATGTATCTGAGAAGGGCTTGGTCCTGTTTTTCGTTGCTTAAAAGCGACACCCAGCCGGGAATAAAACACTCAGGCCAGCGCGGAACTTTGCGCCCAATCACTAAAGTTACTTCCACTCCTTCCCGTTGATTCGCTTCATTGAGCAACCGGTCAAACCGCGACCAGTCATAAACACCCTCGTCCACTTCAACCATGGACCAGTAAACCGGAATTCTAAAACGTTTCACTTGAACCTCATCCATCAGAGCTAGAAAAGCAGCCTGTGAATCAATCTCGAGCTGATCAGCAAAGACCAGACTGTAAGTCACTCCCAGTTTTTGTGGCTCTATTTTTTTTAACTCTTGTTCAACTACTAAATAGGCCACCACTAAAAGAGCGGCCGCTAAGACCGTGCCAAAAAGCACAATACGAAACAGGGTAATTTTTCTTTTTTTCTTTTCCATATTCTCCTCTATCAGGCGAGGCTGACCTGGTTTGAGCACGATCGGAGGACAAACTGACAAATCGAACTTCTCTCAATCAATTCGGTCTTGTTTGGCCGACGCCGAGTGAGGCCAGAAATATTTTACTCTTAAAGACAACCAGGCCGAACGGTGATCAAACCAGGTCAGCCGTGCCCCCTACTCTATTTCCTCCTTTTTCTCCCGCATAAATGCAAGCCAGCCCTCAACGAGCTGAATAGCCATCTTAAACGGTGCTTCAACAATGTAGTCTAAAAAGAAGAGGAAAACATTAATTCGCGGTGCTCGCAAAGCCATCCAACGTCCGGCGCGAATAATTGGCAAGAAAAAGAAGTCGAATAAACTCGAAATGATTCCTCCGGCCCGCTCCACCACTAACAAATCCCGTCGCGACATACGCAATCTGACACCAAAAAATAAAACCAACGACAGGAAGAACAGGAAAATAGCAATGGACAAGGCGTTGAAATGGATCATGTGTAAAAAATAAGCGATCACTCCGTAGGACACTAGGAACATGGCCAAATACAAATAATCAAAAATTTTACCTATCGTTGAGCGACGCCAGGCTTTTTTGGTGCGGTAAACAATAGAAATCTCCCCTTCTTGGAATACAATTGTCCGCAAATATTTTTTTAGTAAAGCAGTATTTTTCTTTTTGGGAAGGGTTACGGTCATACCGAGAAAACCAAGTAATAACGGAAAAAACAAGACGTTTGTGGCGAGGGGTACGAAATTGGAGGTCTGAAGAATAAACAGATCGTAAGGAAGCTCAATAATGAGAGCCAAAAACATTTTGGTAATAAACAAAAATACCACTGCCCGAACCACTGAACGGCGTAACTTGATATGGAAGCTCTTGTACCGATCTTTAGCCGCATTTGCCATGGCCTTGTCTAGTGCTTCAGGATCAGACAACAACCGGGACGCTTCCTTTGGTTTTTTAACAATCACGTCCCGTAAAACATTAAACATGAAGGTGTAACGACGCACCAATCGATACAAAGATTCTGAAGCCGGGTGTTTGACTGTCTGTTCGATCGAATTATAAACCCGATCCAAATTCCCGGCTATCTCTTTAATCAACTCAGGTGAGGTATTATGCCAGTTTGGATAAAACAAAATAAAAATCCGGTAGCGCAAAACTGCGGGATTTGAACGCAACAGCGCCCGGTGAACCGCCAGATACAGCTGCATGTCCCGATCCTTTTCTTCCAGAGCCTTGGAGTCCCATTTAATTCGCTCTTTCAGGGTGTGGTAAGCAAAGTTTGCCATGGCATCTTCCTCGACTGGTGGTACTAACAAATACCCGATTTCACTGGCTACCATGTCGAGCAACCACTCGTGAACCTTATTAACGTCCTGCATTTTGGCGAGTGACCCGAATAGTGGCCGATACTTTCTTAGTACATCAGACACTTCCCCGATCATGGATTCGGGAATAGCTTTATTCGGGAAATAACGAGCCCAAATCAATTCATGCAAAAGCTCCTGGGCAATTAAATCCAGGTCTTCCTGAGCCCCTAGCCGTCGCTTTAAAATTCGTCGGATAGCGTTTCTGCGTAAACGATGCTCTTCGTCATACTCCAAAGTGTTTCGAATAGCTTCGTAAACCGAAGCGGCCTTAGATACCGTATCTGAAACCGAAATAACCTCGCCTTCCGGAGCCGAGGCATCAGCATGAGCGTTGCGTAATACTTTCTCTAAATGCTCTAATTTCTTATCCATATTCATTAAGCTTAGTATAGCTAAAAATCATTATTTTGTCGAGATTTTTTTGTGACTAAAAATAGGCCTTTTTTTAGCTAATTTTGGCCTAAAGGTTGACAAGGAGGTAAAATACTGTTAAGGTGCCTGGTCCCGATAAATGGGCGAATCTGCCCGAGGAGGGCTAAACACAATGACACTAGGAACTGTTCCTGCGGGAGAAAGGATGGCTATCATGCCGATGAAGGAGCTCTACAAGGTGGCTCCGGAGGAGTTCATCGAGGCGTGGTACCACTTTCTCGAACACCAGGGGCAGGAACCCTTGGTGAAACTAATCGATCGCGTGGCCGATGAACGCGCCTTTACCCAGGCCGAGATGGTCGCTGTGATGATCGGCATCTCGTTCATGGACTGGCCAACCGTTCCCGCGTTGACACGGGCGAGCTTGAACCGCCCCATGGGTACGGCAACCAAGACCTTGTTTGCCGACTACCTAGGCCTGCGCGGCATGGTCGAGTTCGAGATCAGGGTCACTCTGATCTTGGACTTCAACGACAACGCACGCCGGCGAGTTCGGGAACTGCTCTCGCGGATCTTCCGCGCGGCAAACACCTACAACTAAAACACCCCAGGCCAACTCGGCTCTGGGGTGTGTTTATTTTTTCTTTCTTATGCAGCCTTCTTTTGACCACGGCGTACCTGAATTTGTTTCTTGACCGCATCAATAAATCGATCTAACTGGGCCTCATCATTTGGATCCTGTGGCAAATACTGTGAATAGTTTTCTATGAATCCTGCGGCCAAACCTTTCATTTCTTCTATCTCTCCCAATTCCATTCCCTCTTCTCGGGCAAGGTTGAGAATAAACTTTTGCATGGCACCTTCATTCTTAGAGTCAGCAATCAGCTCCTGCAAGGCCTCTCGAGAACTTTCCTGCAAACGCGATCCCTCAGCCTGTTCTGTTCCGGCTGTTACATCACCGAGTTCTTTTTCCAAAATTCGCGTTGCTTGTTCTGCTGCAGCTTCTTCGTTCATCCCCATGCTAAGCTGTGAATTAACCGCTACCTCCAATTTTTGTTTAATGGCCTTCTGTTTGTCGCCCGGCACTTCGATATTTTCCATGATGTTGCCTACGATTTTTTCTGCTTGCATTTTTCGTGCTTCAGCCTCGCGTGGATCTGACCCACCTTCGCGACCGAATAATCCGCCTAAAAATCCCATAATGAATAGATTATTAAATATAACCCCTATATTTTAGCGTATTTTTGTATATTTGTCAACGCAAAAGACCCGGAGTTTTCCGAGCCATTTTGCATGACTTAGTCATCTTTTTTAGCAGAACTTGGCAAAATTTTAAACATGCCAGTTCCACATTGAGAGCACTTGCCTTTAAGTGCCGGGCGGGTTTTACCACCTTTGGCAGGCATTTCGACCTGCTCCTCATCGGTCATTTCCTGCTTAGCCTTGCACTTAACGCAATAACCGATTGTGCCCTGTTTCTGGTCATCATCGGCCATATTTATCTAAATTATTGACTTAGACCGGCTTATGCTTATCCACAAGCAAAAACCCCTTATTTTTAGTCTAGCCTATTTAGCCTTAAGTGGAAAGCCAAGTATACACAGTGTTTATGGGGTTATTTAAGAGCAAGCATAAGGTCTGAAACATTGATTCCGGTGTCCCCGGTTTTTATTGCACTGCCGGTTTTCTTCCAAAAAGGATAAGCATTGTTGGTTTTTAATGCTTCGTGCGGATCCAACTTCTTTTTTTCCACAATTTCCAGAGTTTTTTTATCAGCAATTCCCCCGGCAATCGGAGTATAATCAATTCCATCACTTGCCACTGAACTAACCAGCACGTTATCCGGCAAATTGACCAGCGCTCCAAGAGCAAGTTCCTGGTTTCGACCGCCCTTGCCATCACCTTTTACGGTCACGGTAGTTTCTCCGGCCGCAATCAAAGCTTCGCCCGCCCGGACCGCTTTAGCCAAATCTTTCCCTACCTCACGAGCCTCGCCCACGAGCCGAACCGAGTATACCCGAGCCTTGTAGCCACGTTTTTGGGCTTCTTCTTGCATAGCCTTAACTGCTACTCGATTAGTGACCACTAAAAAATTCCTGACTTTTTTAAAAAAGACCGGATCTTTTGGAGTTTCGATCAAATCACACCCCGGAATTGGACAGGCCTTCATAATTTTGTACTTTGTCAGAACCTTGGCCGCGTCAGTAATAGTAGTATCGTCCATGGCTGTGGGTCCTGAAGCAACAATGGTAAGCCCATTGCCGGGCACATCGGAAAAAACGAGACTAGCTACCGTAGCCGGATGAGCCATGCGTGCCAACTGACCGCCCTGAATCACGGACAAATGTTTGCGTACCGTATTAAGCTCTTCTATGGTTGCCCCGGCGTTCATCAGTGCCCTGGTAATCATCACGAGCTCACCACGGCGCATTTTATAAGGCTGACAAAGGAGTGCTGAACCTCCGCCAGAGACAATTGTTAAAAGAAGGTCATGAGAATCGAGCGAGTTAACAAGATCCATAATCTTGGCAGTAGCTCGACTATTTTTCTCGCTCGGCATGGGATGAGTTCCGTCAAAGCAAGTGATATTTTTAAGCTTTCCGTCACACTTTACATCAAGCACGATCCCTTCCTTTAGACGAGATTTCATGATTTTCTGCAGCGCGTATGAGGCTTCATAGGCGGCCTTTCCAATTCCAACCAAAACCACCCGTTTATATTTATCTAAATCATAACGTCGATTTTGGATGGTTAGAACAGAACCCTTAAGCTTGACTGAACGACGTACCGCTTCACCAGTATCAACAGCTTTGTACCCGGTTTCGAGAATCGCTAAAGCATCACGACGCTGTTTGGTGGTCGCCAGCTCTTGATAATTTTGGATGATATGTTTAGTTGACATGGTTACATTATAGCAGAAATTTTCAATTTACGAATTTACAATTTTCAAGGTTCAAGTCTGGAAATTTGGTCATTGATCATTCATTTGTAAACTGAAAATTGAAAATTATAAAGACGGGACTGTTCCACACCTTGCGGTTGTACTTAGTCCCGTCAGAGACGCTCAACGTTCGTATTGCCACCAAAACACTCTTTTATGACTTTGTCCTCGCCGAAGCGATGTTGGTTTTGGTGGAAGGAACATTGATGCCTGGAGTACGACCCGCCCGAGTAGGGGGCGGGAGCGGGTTTGACAACCCTATCGGGCGGGCCGCATCCAGGCGGAATTCAAGACCGAGAATACACTCTATCATGAATCAGTGTTTTTGTCAAGCAGAACAGTAGTAAAAAAAGCTAAAATAAGTTAAATTCAGCCCTAAATCCTCTTGACAAAAGGCTGATTTTGTGCTATTATCCTTAGTTCGTTATAACTGTGCGTTATTTTACCCACGTGGACCAAATAAGGCACAAAACACCAACCCTAGGGAGGGATTACATGGACGCGATTGACAAGATTCAGGCCGAGCAGGCCAAGGCTCTGAAGGACATCGAGGGCCTCGAGCGGTTGAGCGGGCGGAACATCCTGCTCAATCCGTGGTTCAGCGCGACGCGCCGCTGCACGGCGCCGAGTGACTTCTGCGAGGAGCAGATCGAGGACCACAACCGGGCTCGGGAGGAGCGCGACATCGTGCTCTTCATCCGGAGCTCGAGCAGGATCTACCTGCCCGAGGAGTACCCCAAGCCGCTGATGCGGTGCGGGGCCCAGCTGTTCCGACGGCTGGCCATCGCGGTGGCGACCGCGGACGGGATCACCGAGGTACTGGACTGGTACCGCGGGTTCGAGGAGACGGTCGCGACCAAGGGCCCGACCAAGATCGCGCACAGCCTGGTGCAGATCGGGGTCGATACCGCAAGCTGCTGCGAGTGCGAAAACGACTTCGCGGTCGGGGTGGGTGAGATCGACATGAGGTACCCATACATCTGGTGGTTGCACCACAACCACCGGCTCTGGAACACGGCCATCCACGAGCTGGTCGCCCGCCACGGCAAGCTGCAGCCGGTCCGCAAGGTCCTGCTGCGCGACGTCAAGATCGACGACGCCGAGCTCAAGGGCTTCGGCAAGATCGTGCTCAAGGAGTACGGCCAGAAGTTACTCGACCACTGGCTCAAGGCCCGGCTGGACGTGGCCTGGATCGATCCCGCGGCCTAGCCTCCGGCGAAGCCGGACCAGGCTCCGCCTGGCTTCCCCACCAACAACACTCCAACACGCCCCGGCGAAACTCACACGTTTCTTCGCCGGGGCGTTCAAAATTTCAATTTTCAGTTTTCAATTTACAAATGAATGATCAATGACCAAATTTTCAGACTTGAACCTTGAAAATTTATTGAAAATTGTAAATTCGTAAATTGAAAATTTCTGCTATAATGTAACCCTATGGTTTGGCAAACACATGCTGTGGCCGGAGCTAACACGGCCTGGATCGCTTATGCCCTTGGAGCCGGGATTGAACTTGTGATTCTTATGGCAGTGCTTGGAGCCTTTGTGGCCCTGTTTCCGGACATTGACGGCGACCACGCCAAAATCCATAACATTGGCGTGGGCGGAATTACTCCGTTTGCAATATTTAGAGGCGGCTTTAAACACCGCGGTTTTTTTCATTCTTTGCTGGCCGTTGTAATTCTAGTTCTTTTACTTACTCTTTTTGTTCCCGAGTTCACTCTTCTTTTTGCCCTTTGTCTTGGCGCAGCTTACGCCAGTCACCTGATACTCGATGGCTTCACGCCCAGCGGAATTAAGCTCCTTTTTCCCAAGAAGACTAAGTATCATTTTTTACCCAAACCCCTACAACTCCGAACCGGCCGCACCGCTGATTTCTTACTTTTATTCCTTGGTTCTCTCGCCCTTGCCGGCTTGTTCTGGCTGATACTGCCGGAGTTGCAAAATCTCTCTGTCCTCCCTTCCCTCCTCTAGGCGAGGAAATATAATATGGGCACATTCGGAGACCAAACCGCCAGATCGAAGGCTGATTGGCCGATTCAGTTTTGTTCGGTCGACGTATGAGTGAGGTCTGACACTATCAATAAAACAAAACACCGTCCGGACCGAACGGTGCCAATATTATATTTCCGAGCAACTCTATTTATCGTTCGAAGCCTCCTTGGCTTTCTTCTTTTCCATTTCCATCTTTTTTTCTTCCTTTTCCACCACTCGTTCAGCAACGGGTTTTTTAGTATATAAATTCATAAGTGAAAAAACAACCAGTGATGCAAAAATAATGGTCACAGCGTTCACTGAAAACAAAATAAATGAATTAGCAATCATCGACCAGTTCAAAAAAGCCAATCCGATTCCGGTTACTCCAAGCGGTGGAATCAAAGCAACTGAAACTGCCACTCCCGGCAATGATTCGTTTAAGTTTGGTTTAACCATGGCAAAACTGGCTGCCAGTCCGGCAACAAGGGCGATTGCCGCATACAAAATTGACGGCTCCATGCGTGAAATAATTTCCGTGTTAAATTGAATATTCACATCGGTTGTTGTCATAAAAAGCAGGGTTACCACAGTCGAAGCCGGAATCGCCAGACCCAAAGACTTAACAATAGTGATAAACGATCGAGCGATTAATCTAAAATCTGCCATCACAATTCCAAGCGATACACTTAAAATTGGTGACAAAATAGGCGCCACGAGCATGGAACCAATCACCACGGCCGTGTTATTGAGCATTAAACCAAAAGTCGCCATTAAAACTGCCAGCACAACCATTAAAAAGAAATCATGACGTGGACTTGATTCAGCAATAATTTCTTTAATTGCTGTATTTTTCTCTTGCTCGGTCATTGAGCTAAATAACGTCGTAGCCATATAGTTCTATTATTTCTTCGTGTAAAGTTGCCCCCATTTTAGCATACTCTTCCGGTCCTAGCACCTCTTTTTCTAAAACGTAGTCCAAAACCGTCTGTTCAGCAGCCATGGCCGAATCCTCCGAACCCACTTCATAAGCATATCGCTCAACATAGGCGTAATGTAGCCGCTCTCGTTCACCTTCATCATTAATCTGTCGCCACATTTGCTGTTCAAACACATCAGTCACGGAATCTTCAAGACCGAGTCGGTAATCAAGATAATCAACCAGTTCAGCCTGAATTTCTTCAGCACTTTTTTCTGATAAGTCTTCCTCATTAAGGTATGGGCGTAAGAATTCAGTGATTGCAGACAGCTGATCATCTATTGTCTCCGGATCAAAGTGTAAGTCAACGGTTTCATAGTACGGCCTCATTTGTAGAACAATTTTATCCGGGTTCTTTGATAAGCCCGTGTCTTCAGCCACCGCCAGCAAACCGCGGGCTGTAGCAAAATCCATATCCGTGTTCACCATCCGAAACGCAATGTATTGTAGTGGTAAATTAAACTCATGAATTACGGTATCAAAATTATCAATAATCATATCTTTCATAAACACAGCTTGATTATGCGATCGCTGTGGCTCTCCAATCTGATAACTTTGCCGATGACGCAACCATTGTAAGGTTTCAATTTCCGGTAAATCAAACAACCGGAAAAAACCCATGGCTTGGGAAAAACCAACCGTTACTAAATAATCATGTTTTTTGCCAACGTATCTTTCAATCTGTTCAATTCCATAATCAAGTCCGGCATAATAACAGGCGTTGGCCAGATAATATTCGGTTTCACCATAAGGGCCATTGGGAATGTATGAATAGGTACCGCGTGGCACTGAAGTAATAGTGAGAGTATCTGTATCCAGGTTGAAGGTGAACATATGGATAGCATCACAATGAGCCCCTTCCCAAGTTTTGCGTGAATCAAGCCCAAGCAACAAAATATTAATCTCATGTTCAGACCCCAAATCCTGTACGTCCCCCTGTTCAAGCTTGGCCAACCGATCCTCCAAAACCTGTGTTACCAAATCCTCTTCATTTGGTACCGAACCAAAATCCACTGAATGTGAAGCTAAGGCCCGAATAACAAAAAAGCTGGCGGTTAGTACCGCGGCAATTCCAACCAAGATCAGGATTGTCCCCCATCTTTTCATAATAATACGAAACCGCCCCCTTCTTTTTTGAGGGCGGATCACTTATTTTATCTTTTTACCACCGGCCTTGGCTTTGAACTTTTTGGCACGAGTCTTAAGCTTTGGAACTTTGACTCCGGTGGTTGGTTTAACACGTTTCTTTTTACAAGGCATAGTAATTTCATTAACGAACCATATTTAACACTATTTTTACGAATTTGGCAAGAGTTTTATTTCTTTACCGGTAAAGAAAACCCAAAAGTCGAGCCCTTGCCCCGACCGGCACTTTTGACCCAAATTCGTCCACCCATGCGTTGAATTATCTGCTGAGTAACAAAAAGCCCGAGTCCTGTACCTGTAATCTTTTCTGTCTCATCCCGATCAATTCGCGAAAATTTCTTGAACAGTTTTTCTTGATCAGATTTTGAAAGACCAATCCCCTGATCCTTGACCTCCACCACAACCTGACCATCTTTTTCTTGCAGGGTTATTTCCACCTGTCCGTTTTTAGAATTATATTTTATCGCGTTGCTGAAAAGATTAGTCAATGCCTCTTTGGTACGTTTTTTATCTGCAAAGACTTGGTGCTCAAATTTTTCCGGTGCCTTGAAGACCACCCTTACCTGATGTTCTTCGACTGAAAATTCATTTTCTTTAATCACTTCTTCAATAGCTCTGACCATATCAAATGGTTCAACCGTGATTTTGTAAGTCCCATATTCAATTCGGGAGGTGTCTAACAAATCATTGATAAGATCGGTTAGCTGTCCAATTGATCGGTCTAAATTTTCAACAATGGTTTTATCATCTTCATCAGGTTCTTTTAAACACTTCCCTTCCTGCAGCATCTCCATGTTCCACTTGATAGACGTAATCGGACTGCGTAGTTCGTGCGCAGCTACAAAGATAAAATGATCCTTATTGCGTACCAATTCTTTTTGTTTTTGCAACTCAGTTCCCAAATCTTTTTTTATTTTTTTTCTTTCTTTTTCAGTAGCGTTTTCAAAACCTTGTACTAAAGTATTGATAAGCCAAGCCACCACAAAAACATAAGCTGACCCGATTAAGAAAGTCCAGGTCTGAATAGTGTTAACGTCGGCAATGACTGATCCAGTAGCGTGCTCATAGGCCATGATGACATAAGCCACTAAAAAAAACATGGTGAAGAGCAGCATAACCACCCACAAAAACTGATAACGCACTCCGGATGTCTTTAAAAAGACTCGGAAAAACAAGACAATCGCAGCCAAAAATAAGACGGCCGATATTATATCGAAAATAAATTCTAACATAACTGTTTTATTTTACCTTAAAACTCCACCCCACTCAACTAAAGTAAAACCACCGCGCTCAAAGGTTGGTAAGAATTTTGGTGGATTGGCTGGAATTAACACATCAAGTTCCTGGTAGTCCATCAAGATGCGTAAAATCGAATCAGGGCTTTCAGTTAAACTTAGTGGTGCCAGCTGATTCATCACCTCTGTCCCATGAAAACCGACCTGGTAGTATGGCGCGCTCTCCATACGTGGTAACCAAAACTCATTAAAGTCAGTGATTTCTTGCTCGTTCAGTCCAAGCCTTCCCAACGTCTCGACCAAGAATGGTTCAACTTCGTCTTGAGTCACCACCCAATAATTCACTGGCGAGGTATAGCTTTCTCCCAGTCCTTCCCAGAACAAATAAGGATACTCTTCCCCGGTCTCGAGCTCCACGAGCGTGCCATCCGGATACGCCACTACCTCCCAACCATCTTTGTATTCCGGTTCAGAATAACTCATCTTTTCAAGATCGATCTCGACTCCTATCTCCATTTTTTCTTCCGGGTATAAATAAATCACCGGTTTGCCACATTCAACCGCTGGCATTACATCAACACTCATGAACTCAAGCCAACGACCATACGTATCCTGCCAATAAAAGAATGGATGACCGGCCGTAAAATCTTCCCAAGTTTTTTCTTCCGGGTTTAGATTAGACCAAGTTTCGTAATAATCTCGATAGTACTCACTGTCAAGATCAGCCGGCTCAAAAACGGTGCCGTTTCCCAAATATGTTCCCGCGGCCACCAAATTATTTGTAATCGACTCATCATCAACCACTTTATACTGATCCGAATAACCACAACCAGTGATTGCGTGCGAAATATAACCAACCGAATTTTCGGTTCCATTGTTCCAAGTTATTTCCGGGATAATCTCATCAAAAGTGTCGCCGGCTTCATAAAATGGGATTTCCATGGCAATAAATTCAATCCGACCATCCTCACGCACATAGAAGAAAGCATTCTCCTTACCAATATAACCATGTTCGTCATCTTTGTATATTCGCAATTCAATCCCGTCTGTTGTGGTCGTAATAACTTCAAAGTCTTCCATTGGAAAATTATACGGATAATCACTGCGCACCCACACTCCGGTTGAATATAAATCAACTCCGTTTTCATCCGTGATTTTTTCAGAAATCTCCAGCTCGTTAATTTTAGCCCCGTAATCAACGGTGAACTGTTCTTCTATTTCCTCCCATTCCCCGCCGTAAAACAACTCATTAGGTTCCCTGTATTCTGAAGGATGAGAAAACACAAGACTTACTTGGGTTAGATAATTTCCCAAGACAATAACGTTATTTGGAAACTCTTCTTCGCTCACCAAAAGATACATGCCGTTGATATATGTTCCCATTCCAGTCAAACCGGCCATAAAGTGTTGCAATTCATAACCATCATATTCTCCACCTTCCACTGTTCCGAGAACATAAGTTTTGGCTCCGGCTCCGTTGCCGGACAACTCCTGAGACATGACGTCGGCAAAGAAAATATCAACTAACCGGTAATCTGAATCCGTTGGATATTGTTCATCAACCGGAAGCCAATCAACTTGCACCGTATCCGGGTTTTCATACAAGCGCGGGGTCGAATCTTGAAGCTTTTCTTCAAGCTCTTCTTTCTGATTGTCAGTTAGTTGTTCGAGTTCATGATCTTGTTGCTGGGTCTGGTCAAGAACCACCGGTTGAGTGGTGTCATTAGCCCGGCTCTGGAAAAACCAACCAATGGCCAAACCAGCGGCAAAGATGACCAAAAAACCGAGGATTATTAAAACCACCCGACCCACAGAACTGGTTTTGGCAACCATTTCTTCTTGAAGCGGATTTTTATTCTCTTCTTTCATATATCAAAGTTAATATTATCTTTAAAATAGCAAATTTTGGCTGAATCTACAAGGAATCAATAATGTCCTTAGCTTCGGAATCATTCATGGGAGTTGGACGACTAGTTTCAATATTAAATGGCATTTTGTAGGTAGTTACTTCCCCTTCTTCGATTATCACACCAACTGCCAGACCTTGATTAGTGCCTGGTAGATTCTGATCAAAGATAAAGTTACCGAGTGAATAGTAAACTTCAGATGAATCAATAAGATCTTGGTTCTCAATCACATGCGGGTGTGAGCCGATCACAAGATTTGCTCCAGCCGCGACCATTTGCTCGGCCATGGCTTCTTGAGTGATTGTCGAGCTCGTAACGTACTCGGTTCCCCAGTGCGGGTACACGATTACAAATCGATCAGCTGATTCGATCTCGATTAACTCGAGCACGTCGTCGAGGCTGGCTCCAAACTGGTTATAGCCAATCAAACTTATCTCGATCTCCCCCGAGCTCAATCGTAAAATCTCATCCGAATAAAAATAACCGCCAAAATGTTCAACTCCGATCTCGTCCAGGGTCGTTTTGGTTTCCGCAAAACAAGCTAAACCGAAATCCATGGTGTGATTATTGGAAAGACTTACAATATCAATATAGTCCGACATAGCTTGCACGGCTTCGCGGGTGCTTGAAAACTGATACGGCGGCTCAGCATCATTTGGATCGTGTTTTCCGGCACAAATCTGACCTTCAAAATTTCCAACTACATAATCCGATCCTTTGAGCAGAGCCTGGATGTTGTTCCAAGGGTAGTACGGACTGTTAGCTTCGATCAGGTCACCAACGTATCGACTAAGCATAATGTCTCCAATAAAAGTCAGACTGACCATGTTGGATTCCACTGGCTCGCCATCTGTAAAGTATCCGATGATATGGCTGGTATTGTCTTTATATTCTTTGGCCGCACCCATCTTAACCGAACTACCCCGATAAACCTTGTTCCAAACCTGGGTTCCGCGAGCTTCATTCACAGCCCATAGCACGCGCATGGACGCGTTCGAATCGATCTCGAGCTCACAGTCTGCGCAACCACCCTGCGCGATAGTTCGCAGAGTCACGTCATCATGAAAGCTCGACACATACTCCGGCAAGTAGTGCGACATATCAATGCTCGCCAGAACAAAAGCGTCCGGCACTAACTCAACAATGGCTTGAGCGATCTTTTCACTCTCTTCCCAAGTCAAATCTTCATGCAACACCAATGGAACAATTTTTGCGTTTGGAAAAGAACGCTTGATAAAAGGGGTTAAACCGGATACACCGTGTTCATTTTCAAAAGTAATTTCTTCTAATCGTAAAAACTTAATTGCTTCTAAGAGCTCGGTCACATGGCCTCGATCGTTTTCAAGCAATCCATAGGGTGTTTCCCAGCTGCCGTATGATATTTGAGCCGCTGAACGTCCTGAATCAAAATGATTCGGACTTATTACAACCACGGTTTCAATTTCGTCTGAGCTAACTGTCTCAAATAACTCTGCAATCTTATTACCAACCAACAAGTGATGAGCTGATATACCACTGAGCGAGCTAGTGTGGTCAACTGCCCCAATATCATCATAGGCCAAGTCATAAAAATCCTGTCCGTACAAACCGGAGCTGTATTCCGGATTTGATTCATATTGAAACTCAACTATTTCAGTAGAAGAATAATCAACTAAAATTTCTGGTTCAGATTTGAGCGCGGTATACCCAAAGCTAATCCCTAAAGCCAAAAACTGTCCTCCAAGAATGGTGAAGATTAAAATTCTATAAAATTTACTGATCTGTTTAAATAAATGTGGAATTTCCATCTTTATATGATACCATGAACGTAATATTATTAAACATTTTTTATGAGCGACACAAATCCTCTGGTCCACGTGGTTACCGATGACGAAGTCAAAGGAAAAGCCGCGGAGCTTTTTGCTAATTTAAAAGAACAAATGGGGGACGTTCCAAAATGGATCCGCGTTATGGCGAACCAAGATGATATCCTGCTCGGATTTTTCTCCATGTTCAAAGCCACCATGGACGACGCTCCAGTTGACGCTAAGCTAAAATGGAAAGTGGCCTACAAGGTCTCTGAAATGAACAAATGTGAATACTGCGTTGGTGTTTCAGAAATGAAACTGAAACAAATGGGTCTTGAAGATATTTCAGTTGAAAAAATTGAAAAAGCGGCAGACGAGCGTGAAAAAGCCGTTTTAAAATTTTCTGAAAACGTAACCAAAGAAGCGTATAAAATTGATGAAGCGGCCATTGACGAACTTAAACAATATTTCTCTGATCCTGAAATCGTAGAAATCACAGCCTGTATTGGACTCTTTAACTACATCAACCGTTTCAATGACGCACTTGGTGTAATCCCTGATATCGAATAGTATGCGTCACAATCTTTGGATCATAGTTATTGGTTTACTCGTTTTGCTTGGAGTTTTGTTCTGGGTGTACCAAGCTGATGGACCGACTGAAACTGAGACTGATGTTTTAACTGCGACCGAGTCTGGGCTTTCAATCACAAATCCAACCGGATACGAAACGTGGTACGAAGGTCAGGTTTATGAGATCACCTGGCTCGCCCCGGAATCAACAAAAATAAGCATCGAGGCCGCTACCGGTGGTAAGCCGCTTGGAATGATCGTCCACGAAGTTGATGCCGATGACGGAAGTTACACCTGGACCGTGCCGGACGGTTATGTTTCGAACTTTGGAGTTGATGAAGGCGAAGTAGTTATTCGGATCTTTGATTCCAGCAATGAAGATGACTTTTTTGACACTGAACCGATTCTGATTAAAGCTAAGTAAAGCAAAACCCGCAAGGTTCTCATTTCATGCATAGATCCTTGCGGGTTTTAGTTTTGTCTCTAGTGTTCGTGCTCTGCCGCTTCAGCTTTTGTAGCATGAACTGTTCCGTCAGCGTGTTCTGGCGGTGCGTACACGGTGTACAACTTCATCTTATCACCTTCCGATGTATTCCAGACGTTGTGTTCCGCGCCTGCCGGAATCACAATCGCTGATCCATCTTTAAGATCAAACTCTTCACCGTCGATACTGGCCTTACCAACCCCTTCTTCAACTCGGATAAACTGATCATGATCGTCATGAACCTCCATGCCGATTTCTTCCCCTGAAAGAAGTGACATTAAGACCAATTGTGACTTTGGTCCGGTAAATAGGACTTTGCGAAAGTTGTTGTTATCGAGCGTTGCTTGCTCGAGTTCTACATGATATCCGCTCATACGATTTCAATTAATTTTTAAGATATTTTTGTAAAAAATCTTTTCGATCCATGTGACTAGTCCAGATATCTCTTGTATCATCAGTAAAATATCCTTGCTTCATTTCATCACTAATTGGCCCATCTATAGTGAATCCCATTCGCTTTAGAAGATCTGGATTCTTGGCTACGATCCAGGATGACGCCGTTACACTTTAAATTTCTCCTAAATCTTCTTCGATTTCTAAACGTTGAGCTAATTCGGATAAACCCTCCTGCACTTTCTTTACCAAGGCCTTTGGTCCAAGGGTCTCGGAAGGAGCCAAGTGAATATGGACCAGTTGCCTATCAGCACCATAAGACAAAACTTCATTTAACGGAACAAAGCCTGATTTCTCAACAAAGTATTGACGAGATAATTCTTCGAATTTCTCTCGGGTAAAATGTTCTGCCAAAAACGCATTTACAATTTTTGCTGCATCCTGTACAGCTTTTTGTAGATCTGTTTCTTCATCAAGTTCAATCATTCGAGCATCGAGATCTGAAGCTAAATCCGGAATCATCTCACTGAACTGTTAGACTAATCTACCTCGTAAATATTTTCCAGGAATCATTCCCTCTGGAAGAGAGAGTAAAGTTCGACTGAAAGAATCGACCAATTGATCTGAGTTAACAATTTCTTGTTCAGTACACTTTTCACAACCCCCGGGTTCATTACCATGAGGACACATCCCAGAAGCCTGAAGTTTGTTTTGTTCTTGTTCAGACATTTTTTCTATTTTATCTTCTTAACTAAACCAACAAGAATGAATATTACTGTACCAGAAAGAACAATGGTTGGTCCAGTGGGCCAGTCTAGATAAATCGAAAGCGTTAATCCGATCAACATTATCAATTCAGCCAACAACAAAGAATAGACCAAAAGAGACCTAAAGGAACGAGCTAAAACTTTAGCGGCAGCTACCGGAGTAATAATCAAGGCACTAACCAGGATAATTCCCAGTAGTTTGATTCCAAGAACAATGGCAACAGCGGTAATTATATACAGAAAAAACTGCAACCAAACAACGTTGACTCCAGATAAGTAAGCTGACTCTTCGTCGCAACTAACCAGAACAAGAGGCTTGAGTTTTATAAAAACGAACAGGGCAACCAGTATACTGATTATTATCAGAATCCAAAGTTCTTTATTGGCAATAGACAGAATATTTCCAAAAAGGAAACTAATGAGTTCCGGCTGATAACCCGGTGTCAAACTAATGAGCAGTACTCCAAGAGCCATACCAGAAGTAAACAAAATACCAATGGCTGCATCAGAGCCTAAATTAAAGCGCCGCTCAAGCAAGAAAATCAAGGCAGCAATTATGGCCGTTGCGATTACCGCTGTTGTAAGAGGATTAAAGGAAAAAACAACCCCGATGGCTACTCCCGCTAATGAGGCATGAGCAATCCCATCAGCAAAGAAAGCCATGCGACGCAAAATCACAAACACCCCAAGCAGAGACAAAACTCCTGCTAAAACCAGCCCTGCAACCAGAGCTCGTTGAATAAACGGATATTGTAATAATTCCAAGATTTCCATGTTAGTGCTTATGGTGTTGTAATTTTACCTCCTTTCCGTAGAGTTTTTCCATCACCTCCTTGGTAACTGCCTCCTTGGTTTTTCCAAAGCAAATTAGATCCTTGTTTAAACACAAAACCTGGTCGGCAAATTTGTAAACCATGTTCACCTCATGAGAAACCATAACAATGGTCAATTCATGTTCGTCATTCAAGTGTTTAACAAGCTCGTAAAAATTCCTCTCTGCCTCCATATCAATCCCGGCTGTCGGCTCATCCAGGAATAATATTTCCGGCTTGTTCAATAATGCCCGGGCAATTAGGACTCTTTGCAATTGACCACCCGACAATTCACCCAACATCTTGTTTCGAAAATCTGTCATTTCAACCTCCTTGAGTGCATACTCCATCTGATCTTCGTTTCCCTTTTGTAAAGACAGTCTTAAAAATTCTTCTACTGTTAGTGGGAAACTAGCATCAAAGTTGTACCTTTGAGGAACGTAGCCAATTTCTTTTAAGACTTTTTTTACAGGCTGTCCTAAAACATCAATTTTACCCTTAAACTCAATCAAGCCCAGGATTGCTTTTAGCAACGAGGACTTGCCTGATCCATTAGGTCCAATTATGGCAACCACTTCGCCTTTTTCAACTGTGAAATTTATCTTCTGGACGGCTGGATAGTTACCATAAAAGACACTAACGTTTTTTACCCGCAGAGCCTCTTTACTTACCGAGTGCTTGTTGGATGGTTTGGGCATTGTATTTTAAGGTGTTGATTAAGCTGTCACGCTCATCGATGCCACCAAGTGGGTCTAGAACGTACAATTCCAGGTCTAAATCTTCAACAAACGGACGAATGGTTTCTGGAGAAAGCTGTGGCTCAGAAAAAACAGCCGTAATTCCGTGCTCCTCGGCGGTATCATGCAACTCAGCTAACTCTGATGGAGTTGGTTCTTTTCCCGGTGAGGTTGTGAACACTCCCGCAATCTCAAGATCAAACTCATCAGCGAAATAATTCCAAGATTCATGGAAGACGATTAATTCTCTTGAAGATAAACTCTTTAGGATAGATTCAATCTCTTCATGAACCTGATCAAGTTCGGCTTGATAAGCCAAGAGGTTACTTTGATAAACTTCTGCATTTTCAGGATCAAGCCAACTTAATTCAGCTGCCACGTTCCCAGCAATTATTTTAGCATTATTTGTCGAAAGCCAATAGTGTGGATCCAATTCTCCATCTTCGTGTTCGTGCCCATGCCCATGTTCTTCCTCTTCATGATCGGCTTCCTCATGTTCATGTTCGTCTTCTTCATGATCAGCTTCCTCATGATGATGGGTGTACTGAAATTCATGTCGATCAATTCCGTCATCAACAGTTAAGACTTCTGTTCCATCAACCGCTGACAACAGATCAGCCGTCCAAGTATCAAGCGGGTCGCCGATCGCAAAAATAATTTCAGCCCCCTGAAGTTCTTTGACCGAGGATGGAGTAACCTCGAAAGTGTGAGGACTGGCTCCGGGTGGTACAATATTTACGACTTCGATCTTATCTCCAGCTATATTTTCAACAATATCGGCCAGGGGATAAATCGTAGCGGCTACTTTTAGATTATTTCCTTCTTGTGTGACTGGTTTGATAAGAAAGACGTAACCAATTACTAAAACTACTGCCATGACTCCGACCAGAATTGCTGGTCCGATAAACTTTTTCATACTATTTTCTTAACTTATGTTTTAAGTTAACTAATTTGTAATAACCCCAAATAATAAAGGGTGGGCTAAAGGCAATTAAGTAATCAATCGTTCCTCCACATTGATTCCCGCAAAACATGCACATATTACTTTGCACACCTACTACAAAGTCCGGTTAAAGTTAGTTGATGATTAATATTGGTAAAACCTTGAATTGAATTGAAGCGATGTTTGCATGGCACACACTGACTACGACCGCATTTGGTACAAGTGATATGATGATGCTGACAGTCGGCTAGATAAAACCGAGCGGTGCCGGAGACCGGCTCCCGTTGAACGATCCCGAGTTCTTCGAAAAGACTTAGGGTTCGGTAAACCGACACTAGGTCAATTACCGAGACTTGTTCGTGAAGCTCTTGAGCCGAACTCGGACGGTGCGATTTTGTAAGCAAATCCAAAATAACTCGCCGTGGACGAGTCATCTTGTATCCAGCTTGTTTAACTATTTGCTCAAACACACGAGCACTATATCACAAATGCAAATTGTTTGCAAGTAGCTTTTCTTTGTCTGCTCGAGTCATTTTTTTGATTGCTGCTTCTCTTTTTCGGGCGTAACTCTCATTCCGTTTCCGCTCGAACCAAATTAACTCAACCGGCAAACGCGATCGAGTATATTTTGCCCCTTTTCCTAGATTGTGTTGTTTGATTCGAGCTTCAAGATTATTGGTAATTCCGGTATACAAACTCTTATCTGAACACCGAACCATGTAAACCACCCACTTGGTCATATTATTCGCAACATGATGGTGGACCCGATGGTTTGCCAGGCAAATTCCGAACGTGAACTTGCTCGGCAGTAAACTCACCCTGGGTCAGCATATCACCTATCATCATACAATTGTAACCAACCTCAACCTGTTTGATTCCGTCAAACAAAACAATTTCCGCTTCTCCAACATAAACCAGCCATTGTTCACCGTGTAAATCGACCACGAACCAGGTTTCTTCCGGCGACATTTCAATTATTTCACCGGCCAGCAATCCATCTTCCGGATTCAACCAAAAACCACGACCGTGATCAACTATCTTGTCATAGCCTGGAACATGCTGATTCATAATCCTGTCAGTCTGATGACCAACCCCAAAAATAAACAGGGTTCCTCCAAGAATGAAACTACCGACCACAGAAGAAATCACAATTACAGGAAGTCGGTAACGATAACCCTTCTTGGTGTTTTTCAAAATATAGTAAAGTAAAGCCAGGAAGGCTACCGTGGCCAAAATCCAGAAATATGGAATGGTAGCCAAGACAAACAGAGCTAAATCTGAACCCCGATGAGCATACAACCCGTAATCGTTGTACTGGAATCGATGAATCATGGCTGAAAAAGAAATCGAACCTACCACCAACAAGGCCGCACTAGCCACGATAATCAAAATTTCACGAACCACAAAGTGCCACTTGGCTCGTGGCTTCAACTTTTTCTCTTTGATTGTTTCGAGCACTTTGGCACTCAAATCTTGTTCGCTCATAGATTTATCCTTTTTTGATTTGCTCGGCTAAATGTTTCTTGGCACGGTTCAACAAAGTCGCCACAGTTCCCTCCGGCTTTTTAATAATATCAGAAATTTCCTTATAACTCTTCTCTTCAAGAAACCGGAGGATAATTACCTCCCTATATTTAATCCTAATTTTATTTAAAGCTTGCCTTACTTTCTCAATATCAAATCTGTTCTCAATCTCTTCTTGCAAATCCAACTCCCCGGGCAAATTATTCAACCACCCTTCATCAACCTTGATTGAATTCCCTTGAGGTCGGGCTTTAATTTTTCGATACTGACTAATCACCTCATTGTGAGTGATCCGATAAATCCAGGAGGAAAACTTTAAACTTTTATCATAATCATTAAGATTCAAAAAAGTCTTAATGTAGACCTCTTGAAGAATATCCTCGGCCTCAGTCTCAGAAAAACCCGATATTCTTCGAATGTACCTCTTTAACGATTCTTCATACCGTTTCATTAGACACTGAAAAAATATCTGGTTTCCCAGAGTGAGACGCACAAGTTCTGAATCGGTTTTTTGATCGCAATCTGCGACAAGATTATCCATACAATTCCCTGTATCTTGTAATACGTATTACACCGCTTTTTCTTTCAAAAGACAAACAGCCTTGTCGTGCTCAGGCTGTTTGTCGCGTCCCCGTCTAGCTTGTATGTGTTTTTGTTATTCGTTTGAATTGCTATGGAAAGCATGTCCGTATCGGTGATGTGGTCCGTCTCTTGGGAGATCTGACTCATCCAAGAGAGCCCGAGCCCCTTCTATATCCCCGGCTTCACGTAGAGCGTGGGCCTCAACCAAAATATTGAAGATCTCTTCATCAACTCGATCGACCCAAGGACTTTCGGCTATCAGTTCAAGGAAAGCCTCATAGTCATCGGCCTCGATCGCAGCTTGTACCTCGGCTCGTGGACCTGAACCATCGCTCATTCGTCCCATGTGCAGTGGTGACGGACAGCTTTGATCCTGGTCAATCTCACTGGCCATAACCGCCGACGCTAGGAGCGCCGAACCTGCCACAACCGCAAGAGTCGCCAGTCCGATTAGATATTTTTTAGAGAGAGTTTTGGTCATGGGCATTTTTGTTTTAAGTTTTAAATAGGGCGTACGTCCCTTCACTTGTTAATACGCACGCCATAAAATCTTCTTTCACCAAACAAAAAGCCCGAGAACCAAGTGGCTCAAGGGTTTGCGAGTAGAGGCGTCATGGAGCGAGCCTGGGCTGCGGTCGCGTGTATAATAGTCCAGCGGACCCAAATTCATAGCTCCAGATCCTATCACATATAATATGGTTGACAAGGAGGGGTAAAGATAAATCAAAAATACTTTTCTCCTGGATTTTACGATCCGGGGGGTTAATCATATCTTTACAAAAAGGCTAAAACATGGTACCATCTGAGCCACATACATATTTCTAGGGGTGTGGTGAAACGGTATCACAGGGGTCTCCAAAACCTCTATTGGGGGTTCGATTCCTCCCACCCCTGCCAAGAGGAAATCACGGAAGTATATGCCGTGGTTTTTTCTTTGTCTTGGCTATTTTTCGAGAGTTCGAGAATTTGTACGTCCTCCTCAAGCTGAGGTTTAATATCTGACAGTAATTCCCAGACCGGTTCTAGGTTCAATGTGAGCTTTCTATCCTTTAACGAATATTGAATTCCGAGCGATGCTGCGATAGAACGTTTGGCTTCATAATCACCCTCTTCAAAACGTTCTTGGGCTGATTTAGCGAATGCTAAAGTCTCTTGTATCAAAATAAATATCAGCCTCAAGAGGGCCTTTATCACCACCCAAAGCTTCTTTTACCTTGAAGGTATATTTCAGCAAGGAAATAACATCATCTCTTTCTTTTTGCATAATATTCATATTCATACGCATGTTTGCCTCTAAATTACCACAAAACCTAATTCTTGTCTAAAATTAGGCACCTTGTTATACTAGTCATGTTGAACCCAGTCACATGTGACTAATCTTTTTTCGGTTTTTACCGGGAATCGCGCTTAATAAGCGGCACCCGGTTAAAACAGCGAGCGTGATTCGTCACGTGTGGCTGGGTTCGACACCACTCGGGTGTCGCTTTTTATTTATATCTTTAATATGAAATTTTTCTTCCTGCCGATTCTGGCCTGCATCATATTCATGGGTGTGGGGTGCAATAATTCCACAGTTTCAGTTGATGAAGCAATGGAAACATGCAAAGATTTTCCTGTGACCGAAGAGCAGAATTGCTATACACAAGGCCGTCCTCAGAGAAATCCAGATCATCCAAATATGATTGAATATGTAGATCAAGAGTATATTGCTGGTTGTATTTCGCCAGACCCGAGTATCATCACAAAAGAGGAGTGTGTTGATGCCGTGATGCATGGTGAGAATCCGTATTCTACAAAATAATATGGGGGAGGTTATTACATATAGCAATGGTGGGGCCTCGGGTGGTTTTTCCCAAGTTAAGTTAGATGATGTTCCAGGGTACTAATTTCATTTGCTCAAGACCTGACCCCAACTACACAATTAAAACTACGTGCAGACAACTATGCGTTAACTAGTGCATTGTTTAGACTTGGTAAACTTGGGCAGAGTATGAACAATTTTACAGACCACTGTAAGACGAATAAGCAGTATTTCAAAGATGAAGCTGATATTAAAAAAATTACCGAAGCGGTCTTCCGGATTTCAGAACAATACAAATATCATTTAAAAAATATTCAGAATTAAATTATGATTGAACACACCAAATTTCAGGTGATTATCACACTACTTTTTGTTCTCTGTCTTGTTCCACATATTGGGTATGCGGTGAACGATCCTTATTATGAATATCAGGATTATTTGGTAAAAATCGGTTTTTATCCGAACAGTGTTGATGTTCGTGGTGATGGTGTCGTTGTTGCTGTGATCGACGAAGGCGTTTGGCACGGACACCCTGATCTTGCAAATAATATGTGGACGAACTCAGATGAGGTCGCTAACAACGGTATTGATGATGATGGAAATGGTTATGTCGATGATTACTGGGGCTGGAATTTTCTAGATAGCAATCAAGACGTCTCTTCTAAGGGAAGTCATGGGACAGCAGTAGCTGGTATCATTGCATCAAGAATGAATAGTTATGGAATTGTTGGTATTGCACCGTCTGCCAAAATAATGGCACTGACAGCATGTGATGATTTTGGATGCGATGAAGCTAGTGTTATCAATGCGATATATTATGCTGTAGACAATGGAGCAGACATTATTAATATGAGTTTAGGTTCTAGTGGGTATGTTGGGTACTCATCAAGCTATGATACCCCAATACAATATGCGTATGATCATGATGTTTTTGTTGTTGTTTCAGCTGGGAATGGTGATGTAGAATCTGTTAATTCCATTGGCCAGAATCTTACCTATGCCCCTGTCTCTCCCGTCTGCAATGATGTAGAAGGTTATAATATTGTTCTCGGGGTTGGGGCTTATGATGCCAATTGGAGTAATTACGGAGATTGTGTTGATGTGAATGCTCCGGGAAACTTAATTTTGACTTCTGTTGTTCCAGCACATCATATGTACGGGTGGGATTATGATTTTATCAGTGGGACATCGTTCTCGGCACCAATGGTTGCAGCGACTGCAGCATTATTAATGAATCAAAATTCTAATCTGAAAAATTTCGAGATAATGGATTACATTATTGAACTGTCAAATCATGGCAATCTGCATGTAGGGGATATTTTAGATGATACACTGCCAGCAATAAAGATAGATTCTGTCTCCGGAACCTCTTTTACTAGTGGTGAAACAGTAGAAATATCAGGAGAACATTTTAGATATCGTGATATTTATATTAGCTCCGATTCTTATTCAATGAAGATTAGTACCACAGATATCACTTACAAAGATTCTGAATCAGCAGAATTTTCAATTCCAAGCATTTTGCCAACTGGGACGTATAAGGTGAAGTTAGAAAACTCAAATGATTATAGCCCTGAATTTTCAGTGATATCTTCAGGTGGTTCAAGTGGGTCAAGCCAAAGTGATTCAGGGACAACGTCCGAAATATCTAATGGTAGCAATGGTTCCGATGTAGCTCAATTGGGCGGGCAATATAATGATGCTAAACACGACGATTCGTTAATCAACCGATTGAAGGGCTGGGTTATGTTACAAACCGACGAACACGGGGAGGCCTGGTACCTGCACCCGGACGAAGGAATCAGGTATTACATGAAGAACGGAGGGACAGCCTATGAAATGATGAGAGCTTTCGGATTAGGTATTTCCAATTCAGACTTGGAACAGATTCCTTCTGTTGAGGATGCACCGGGGATGGACGAAGTCACTAGCGTTTGTTCAACCAATTCTTTGGCCGACCGTCTTAAGGGATACATCTTGCTCCAGGTTGAGGAACACGGCGAGGCCTGGTATATCCATCCGGAAAAATGTCACCGAATCTACATGCAAAACGGCGACGTAGCCTACAGCATTATGCGGTGGTTGAGCATGGGTATTAGCAATGATAATCTGGCCAAAATCCCTAGCGGGGATTTTGAATAAATTAATTTGATAGGAAAATTAAACAATGATAAGGTTATCTTCACGATAACCTTATTTAATTGAGTGGTATATGAAGTTTGAGAAAAAACTGTTCCTGGAGGGTTTGGTACTGGGTGCTGTCATTTTTGTATTTTGTCTAATCTTGTTGGCACTCTTCAACGAGGCGTCTGTCCCGTGGTATACAAATTCGCAATGGTGGGTTGCATTTGGAACAATCGGGCTTGGGATAGCAGCTGTCTTTCAGGAGGCTATTCGACGAGCTTTTAGCAAAACCGAACTACTTGTTGATATAAAACAGGAGCCACCAGATTGTCACTTAATTGAGATGCGGTATGAAGACGGCTCTTCAGCTGGGTATGTATATTACATAAGGTTGAATGTAAAAAATATCGGGAATACCGAAGCAAGGAATGTAGAAATATATATCAATAAATGTGAACAAATTTTCAGTGATGGTTCTGAAGAAATTGTTAAAACCTTTTTACCAATGAATTTAAGGTGGAGTCATTATCAAAGTACAAGCATGGATATTTTACCTGGTCACAAGAGACATGGGGATCTGGGTTTTTTAAAAAACTGGAATGGAAATAATATCATGTTGTTCAGTACCGTAGTTCAGCCAAATATGGTTGGGGGAAATGTTATACCCAACGTTCTCAAACCTGGCAGGTATTATATCGAGTTATTAATTGGTGCAGAAAATGTAACAGCTTTTTTGCAGAAATACGAACTTATTTTCGAAGAGGGTGTTTTTACTGGTTACGATTCGATCGACGAATCAAAGGTGCAAATTCGACGAATATAGCACGCTTCCTCACTGAGTTCGCACAAAAGTTCTGGAACGGAAATTTGTGTGATTTTTAGCGGGTTGGTACGTATATAGCAGATACCCCCTTGGGGGGTGGAGGGGGGAGGCCAGCTCAGCTAACTCAAGCCAATTTTCTAAGCATTTCTGCCACTGTGCCTATGCCGCACGTACGTTCAAGCGAGTTCGCATGAGGTCTATGTACCCCTGCCAAGAGGAAATCACGGAAGTATATGCCGTGGTTTTTTCTTTGTCTTGGCTATTTTTCGAGAGTTCGAGGACTTGATTTATTGATGTTGGTCAGCTATACTGCCAATGTATGGAACAACAAGAAATGCTAGATAAAATTTTAACCAAAGTTATCGACATGGATGAACGCATGGATGACTTTGTGACCAAGGAAGATTTAAAACAAACCGAGAATCGAATTCTTACAGATTTCGATCGTTCTGTAAAACTTCATGAGACTCTCGATCAAAAATTAGTTGCGTTGCGCAGCAAATATGATCGTCTTGAGGAACGAATAGTTAAACTCGAAACCCGACAAGCTTAATTTATTTTTTGTAAAATCCCTGAGCCTCCCGCCCGGGGTTTTTGATTTCAAAAAGAAAAACCTCTGACTCCCTGCTTGATCAAAAAACCGGCAGGCTGTCATACCTGACGATTTTTAGGTTGATCATTGTTACCATTGGCGCTCAGCATCCTCTTCTGGAACAACCAATTCGACTTGAATTTCAGCTACTTCTTTTTTTCTATCAGAGAACAATTGGGCATATTGCTCTACTATCTCATTTTTTAATATATTTTTTTCAGGCCCGCTCAGACTAATAGCATCTTCATAACCATCTATACTCCCGTCCTTTTTTAGAACAACGCCAAATATACCCTCCTGCATTTTGGCACCCAAAAATTTATAACCCTTTTGATAATCCGCTTCCCCCCAATCTCCTAATTTGACTTGGGAACGGAGATGCTCACGCATTATTTTGTGTTTTTTTCGGACATAAATATCTTATTAATTTATTCTATTTCGTATTATAAAATAGATGAAAAAAAGCAAATATCTTCACAATATATACTACCAGCCTTTGCCAAAGCTTCGATCGGCAGGCAATATTCTGCCACGTGGGCCGCGAACGACTTAGCCTGTCACAAATTGCTGAGCTCAAACTCGGGGTTTTGTGATACAATGGCGAGTAATTATGTCGGTTCAACTTATTCTCATCATCGCGATCCTGATCCTTCTCCTTCCCGTGGCTGTTGCCGCTAAGTCTTTTGCGCCATGGGTACCAACGAGAAAAAAGGACGTTCAACGAGTTATTAATCTCGCGGGGATAACCCCTGGTGAGATTTGGTTTGAGCTTGGTTGCGGGGACGGGCGCACCACGATTGCCGCGGCCAAGGCCGGTGCTCGAGCTACTGGAATCGAGCTCGCTTGGCCGATCTTATTTCTTGGAAAACTTCGAGCTCTTGGTTCTCCGGCTAGAATCAAATTTGGTAGTTTATTTCGAACTGATCTTAGAGCGGCCGATGTGGTCTATTTTTTCGGCATGCCAGAATCAATTACCAAAAAACTAAAAACAAAACTCGAGACCGATCTTAAATCCGGTACTCGAGTTATTTCTTACGCTTTTCCTGTCGATGGCTGGAAGCCGGTCAGGGTCGACAAACCAACCGAGGATGATATTGAGATTTATCTTTATCGAAGCGTCTAAACAAAGCTACCAATCCATAGATAACTGGCCCAATAGCTTCAATTCTCCAACGGAAGAATCAATGGCGTAAACTGAAACTAAAGAATAATATTTTTTTTGACTGGAATCAATTTCAATTGAAAAACCATGCTGATCTCCCACGTCATAGGCATCTCCCACGTCAGTCCTGATGGTATCAGCCTGACCAAAACCAATTACTTCCCCTGTAGAATAATATTGCTTGTACACAATAATTGGAACATTGATGTCGTTATCACGATTATCAAAGGCCCAACCCTTAATCCAATAGCTACCGTCTTGTTCTAGTTGTATAGCTTCGTCGACATAACCGGTGACTCCGGGATCATATTTTGAAAACATAAAAGGCGAACCGCCAAGCTCAGTTTTTCCTCCGGTAGTTAAACTGACACTATATATCCGAACCATATGCTCTTCCCCATCAAAATATACATCATCGACCGGATATAAAAATCCTTGATTATCACCAATTCCCATGGCCTGACCAACGTCAGGCCTTGGCCAATTAACAGGGTAGGTTTCAACATACTCACCGTCAATCTGAATCTCAATTTCTACCGGACCGGATGGGTTACGCGGGTCGTATGCCCAACCAATAATGTTATTATCAATTCTGTAATTGGAATAATCGATCGAATCAATGTACCCGCCAACCTCTGCGGCTTCTGCACTTGGTACGAACGAGAACGTGATCGTTATACCGACGATCAAAGCAATAATTTTTTTCATATTTTTACAATGAGAAAGTTTCAGCCTGAATTCGATAACCGGTCATCTCGCCCCAAATATCACTGACCATGTTGTGCCAAGTGCCACTAGTACTGTCCCCACTTGCCGTGGCAAAAAACTCTATCGAACCGTTGTCAGCCACGGCATGCACCTGACCATTTTCATAAGTATAAGTTCCGGTGTTAAAAGCCGAGGTTTCAAAATCCCCCACTACCGTATAATCCGTTTGAAAAATCACATCACCTTCGATTGAAAAATCGGCCGGCACCCCAGGTGCGTCTGAATCAGTTAATAAAACGTGCCAGGCTCCGATTACTTCTGCGGCTGGATGAATTTGGGTTTCTGTTGTCTCCTCTGTCTGTTCGGTTGGCGTGCTTGGCGTTTCAAGCTCCGGCTCTGGTGACAGGCATCCGGCTCCCACAAACACAAAAGCTGAAAGTGAAAAAGCAATAAAATATCGTGACATATTAATTCGATTAATTCTTGTCCCATTGTAGCATAAAAAGTCAATCTCTTGACTAGCCCTTGATTTTTCTACAATAATATAGTAGATTTGTTTCTTCGGACATTTAACAACCATGCTCAAGCAAGCGGAGGCGGCACGTGAGCGAACAGGCCGGTAATAGCATTATTTGCATCCGCTCAGCGGATCTCATCAAATACGGTTGTCCGCACTGTTTTTCCCACCACAGCGAGTGTGAGACCATGCTGCAGGGTGAGTGTGAAACCTGGCTGCGGTGCACCAGCTGTAAGGCCGAATTCGCCGTAGCCCGCCCAGACCCTTCTCGGCGAGGGCTCACCATCTCTCGTCATCCCCACATAACCAGGCGTCGCTTCACCGCCACCGGAACCACGGAAAGCGGAACGGTGGTGGTCGTCAGTGACGAAGACGATGAATCCGGTGCCAAAACTCTGGACCCTGACGGACCGAACGTCCAGTTTCTCAGTCTTGACCCCAACCCTGCCTGAGCCACCGACCTCCTTGCTCCCAAGCCAATCTGGTTTGGGAGCTATTCTATTCAAAGCAAAAACCCCGAATGATCGGGGCTTTTTTTATTTGGTCTCCTTATGAAGGGTGTGTTTATTACAGAACTTGCAGTGTTTCTTAAGTTCCAATCGTTCCTTCAAAGTCTTTTTATTTTTGAAACTCTGGTAGCCGATTCTTTTGCATTCGGTACACTCGAGCTTGATCAAGTTATCCTGTGACATAAGTTATGGTTTCAAAGTTTGATTATTACATGGAGCCACCTCCCGGGCTCGAACCGGGGACCCACAGTTTACAAAACTGTTGCTCTGCCAACTGAGCTAAGGTGGCGTATTGTGATGGCCTGCCATACGAAGCTTCAGCGGGACCTCTTCTGAGGTCCTCCTTCGCTAAAGCTACGGAGGACATCCTTCGCCCCACCAACAAAAAACTTGCTGGAGCGAAGGATGGTGGGCCGGGAGGGATTCGAACCCCCGAAGGCAATGCCAGCAGATTTACAGTCTGCTCTCGTTGACCACTTGAGTACCGACCCGTGGAGCCGTCTCGGGGACTTGAACCCCGGACCCCTTCCTTACCATGGAAGTGCTCTACCACTGAGCTAAGACGGCCTAAAATAAAAAACGCTATGAAGCAGCGAAATTGTATCATTTATTACTGATCTTGTAAAGACTCTTCCTCTTTATCCGGAGTAACACTTTGTTCACCAAATCTGGCCTCAAATTCATCCAGTTTACTATTTTCAGGATTAACCTCTCTTAAACGATCAATTCCTTGTCGAGCAGTAGACAATTTCTTGCTCCGCAAGGCCGCTTCAATCATAAAATCCAAATATTTTGGATTACCCGGTCTTTTGGCAACAGCTTTTTCAAAATAACCCAAAGCTTGTTCATGTTCATTTTCCCCTAAACTAATCTCTCCCATGGCCGCTAAAACACTGGCATCATCTGAGTGTAAATTTAGAATAAACCCAAAGGTTTCTTTGGCCTGATCCATCTGCTTCGTTTTCATGTATAAATGACCCAACTCTTCATACGCTTCAACATGTTTTGGATTATGGCTGATAATCTCCACATATTTCTTTTCCGCTGCTGCATACTTTTCCTCTTTTTCAAGCGACCCAGCCTCACCCAGCAATCGCTTAACCACCTCTGGATCAGTTTTTCTCACGCCCTCGTTGGACTCTTTGAGTTCCTGATAATACTCTTCCAAATCCTTTAGACGATGAACTGTTTTTCGACCAAATTTCATGGCCCCCTTAAAAATAGAGCCGACCTTGCTGGTCAGGCGGCCGAACCGACTGTCACTTATCCTTTTCAATCGTTCTAAAACCAGATCTTCTTTTTTACGCCGTAATTTTTCTTCCAAAGTTTCTTCAACATTCAGGGCCCGTAACTGTGGAATCTTCCTGATCATTAAAACCACAATAATCACAAGGGCGATCAGGGCAAAAACTAACGGTACTATCCAATAAAGCATATTATTCAACTTCGGTAGCCACTTTAATAATCTCGTTAAACTCACTCAACTTGATCGAGGCAGACCCAACTAACACACCTTCAACAGCCGGCTCACGTAAAAACGAATGAGCATTTGCCTTATTAATACTACCACCATAAATAATATGCACCTTAGTAGTATCATCATGGCCGTAAGTTTTATCGAGTTCACTACGAATCACCTCGTGCATGTTGACCACTTCTTCAGGTGTAGCTTGTTTAACAAAACTGGAACTGATCGACCAAATGGGTTCATAAGCAATAAAGAAAGGTTTGTTGTTGAAGCGTACACCGTCCAAAGACGCTTTGAGTTGATCTTGGACATAAGCAGCCGCTTCATCTCCTCCCTTCTTGCGGACACCTGCTGGTTCACCAAGACATAAGACCGGAATCATCTTGGAGTCCATAACAGCTTTTATTTTTTTATTCACCATTTCGTCAGTCTCTCCCAAAGCGCGACGTTCAGAATGACCCACGATAACATGTGATACTTTTGATTCTGCTAATTGACGCGTTGACACTTCACCTGTTTGTGCCCCACTTGGTTCCCAGTGCACGTTCTGTGCTCCCAGATTGATTTTACTACGAGCCATAATCTTGCGCATCTCGCCCAAAGCAGGAAAAGACGGACACAGTACAATTTCAGGCAATTTCACTTTTCCTCGAATACCACGTAATACGCCTCGCGCTAAAGCCACGCTTTCACGAACGGTTAAATTCATCTTCCAGTTGGCAATTACAATTTTCATATTAAAAATACTTATTCAATGCTTCTGGTTTTTTATAGGATCCGATACCAGCTAAATGCATTTGCTTAAAATCAAGAACCTCGTTCGCTACTTTTTGTACCTCGGCACGTGTCACCTTGTCAAACTCATTAAGACGCTGTTTTGGGGTTTTCACCATGCCAAGAAATAACTCCTGTTCAGCATAAAACTCAGCTCGTCGCATTGAATCCTCAAGCGCCAATGTCACCCGACCACGTAAATTATCCTTGGCTCGTTTTAACTCTTCAGCGGTTACCCCTTTCTTTTTTACTGCTCGCAATTCCCTTTTCAAAGTTTTGGCCGCCAAATCCAATCGACTCATGTCCAACCCGGACTGGATCATAAAGGTGCCAACATCCTCATACTCCGATTGCGCCGCTCGAACCAAATAAGCCAACCCCTTGCGTTCACGAATCGAGATAAATAAGCGAGAACTCATACTGCCCCCCAAAATTGAAGCCAATAATTTGGCCGCTGGAACACGTTTATCTGATCGTCCATAAGAAGGGAACCCAAGAGCCACTTGGGTTTGCTTGGTTTTTTTATATTGAACTTTGGTCCGTGTTTTTTTATTGCGTGCTGTATAGGGAATAAAGACCGGGCTCTCTTGAACCGCACCCTTTACCCGACCGAACTTTTTCTTGATCAACTCTTTTGTCTTAACTCCATCAACATTTCCGGCCAACACTAACACCATTTTACTTGGCACATAATGGTTTTCATAAAACCTAACCACTTCCTTACGGGTCATGTTAAGCATGGTCTTTTTAGTTCCAGCGATTTCACGACCAAGAGGGCTTGGACTAAAAATAGTTTGCTCAAGCAGATCTTCCACATATAAAAGTGGGTTATCGTGATACATGTTTATTTCTTCGATGATCACCCCGCGCTCCCGATTGACTTCTACTGGAGCAAACTTGGAATGAAAAATCATGTCATGCAAAATATCTATCGCTAAAGGCAGGTGCGATCCGGCTGATTTAATGTAGTATCCGGTACGATCTTTTCCGGTGTAGGCATTAAATTCAGCTCCAATTGAATCAAGAGCCCGGCTGATTGTGGTGGTGTCCGGTCGACGCTTTGTCCCCTTGAAAAGCAAGTGCTCGATGAAATGACTGGCTCCGTTTAAGTGTGCCGGTTCATACCGTGAACCAACCTTAACGAGCACTAAGCAAGTAGCAGCCTCGGTTCCTTTGTAAGGCAACAAGTGAACTTTCATTCCATTGTCCAAAGTAAACTTATCATGCATATTATCCGAGTCGTTTAGCAAAATATGACTCGAGTTCATCAATCGCTACCCTGTCTTGCTCCATACTATCTCGATCACGAACGGTTACTTTCTTGTCTTCAAGAGAATCAAAATCAACTGTCACACAATACGGAGTTCCGATTTCATCTTGACGGCGGTAGCGCTTTCCGATTGATTGTGTTTCATCATAATCCGTAAACCACCGCTTGGTCAGACTCTCCCAAATTGGTCGAGCGACGACTGCAAGCTCATCTTTTTTCGAAAGCGGCAGTACAGCAATCTTATAAGGGGCAAGTCGCGGATGAAACTTCATCACCACCCGAGTCTCGACTCCACCATCTGCTGTTGGAGCTTCTTCCTCGGTGTAGGCTTCAAGCATAGACATCAGAGTCAGTCGAGACAAACCAAAGGTTGGTTCAACTACATGCGGAATAAACTTCTCTCCTGTAGCCGGATCAGTATAATTCATGTCTTCCCCACTCTCCTTCATGTGATTTTTCAAATCAAAGTTAGTTCGGTAAGCCAAACCAAACATCTCTTTCCAACCAAACGGAGTTTCATATTCAATATCCACGGTTCGCTTTGAGTAGTGCGACAACTCTTCAGCGGTATGTTCTCGAACTCGTAAATTCGATTCGTCAAAGTTCATGTCTTTGAGCCACGCCTGCATTTCCGCGAGCCACATTTCAAACGTGTTTTCCCAAACGTCTTCCCGAATAAAATACTCGAACTCCATTAAATCGAATTCAAGAGTGCGAAAAATAAAGTTCCCCGGGGTAATTTCGTTTCGGAAGGCTTTTCCAACTGACGCAATCCCAAACGGCACCCGTTTTCGAGAGGTGTTCAAAATATTCTTAAAGTTCACAAACATGGCCTGAGCAATTTCTCCTCGCAGATAAATATCACTGCCCTCATTTTCAACTTTTCCGATTTGGGTCTTGAAGAGCAAATTAAAACGCCGAGCGTTAGTAAACTCTTTGTTACCACACTTTGGACAAGCGATTTCTTTTTCCACGATGATCTTGCCGAGTTCCTTTGGCTCCAGTCCGTCTACCTGCATATCCGGATATTTGTCTTCGATTAAATGGTCCGCTCGGTGTCGCGCATGACACGACTTACAATCGATCATGACATCATTAAAATTAGAAACGTGACCTGAAGCCTCCCAAACTTTTGGATTCATCATAATAGCCGCGTCTAGTCCCACCATGTCTCCCCGCGAGTGTACAAACCGATCCCACCACCAATCACGAATATTGTTTTTTAGTTCTGTTCCAAGTGGTCCGTAATCCCATGAATTAGCCAGACCGCCGTAAATTTCTGAACCCGGAAAAACAAAACCACGCTTTTTAGCCAGCGCCACTACTTTATCCATTTTGTCACTTACCATATTCAATTTACTTTTACCATTTACAATTAACTAAACCGTCATGATTTCTTCTTCCTTTTCTTTTCCCAGTTGTTCTACTTTGTCCGTATACTCTTTGATCAATTTATCCAGCTCTTCTTGAAGCTTATATTTTTCATCCTCACTGATCTCCTTGTCCTTTTCCATTTTACCAATCACATCACGCGCTTCCTCCCGTACCCGACGCATCTTCACTTTTGCTTCTTCGAGCTTCTCCTTCATTTTTTTCACCATATCCTTTCGGTTCTCTTCGGTCATCTCAGGCATTACCAGCCGCACCACGTCCGAATCAACCACCGGATTGATCCCAAGGTCAGCATTTTGAATAGCTGTTTCAATGTCTTTCAGCACTGACTTGTCCCAAGGTTCAACCGAAAGAGTCTTAGAGTCCGGCACGTTTATTGAGGCCAGCCCCTTGAGTGGTTGTTCAGTTCCGTAAGCGGTCACTTTAATGTCCTCAACAAGGGCCGGGGTCGCTCGCCCGGTACGAAGAGTTCCTAGTTCCCCCTGCAAATATTCAAACGCCTGTGTTAACGCCGGTTTTTGTTCTAATACAATACTCATATGTTTATTCATCAAATGTAGCTCCTCCAAGATAAATTATATTAGTGTTTTCTGGATCAATAGCTAAGAATGTAGCTGTTTTATTGGTTGGCATTTCCCGAGTTTGCCAACTGGTTCCACCGTCTTTAGAAGAATAGAAGGTGGCGGCTGTGGCGTAGTAAATCACGTTCGGGTCATTCGGGTCAATGGCCAACACCGGAATATTTACTTCTCGAGCTGAAGTTAACAATCTTAGACGCTCCCAAGTCTCCCCGTTGTCCGCAGATCGAATTAATCCATATTCTGTGGCCAACATCATGATTTCCCCACTTGCGTCTTGTGTCATGTATTTAATAATGTCCATACCGTCTCGATCTTCCAAATTATCCTGAAGATCAACCCAGTTCTCTCCCTTATCATCCGTGCGCCAAATACCACGCCGTTCGGTTGAAATATAAACAATACGTGAATCCGCGTTATCAATCATGATACCCGTAGCCGGCCCCTTAATACTGACTGATCGGTTCCAACTTTCGCCCCCGTCCGTACTAAGCCAAACATCTCCATCATCCGAGGTCATCCAAATAGTTTGCGAGTCATAAAAATCAATTTCAATATCGGTTAAGTGAACATCCGGTCGGGTTTCCACGTACATCTCTGCATCAAAAGTTCGGCCACAATCTTCACTCTTCATAAACCTGGTTGATTTGATGGCATAAAGCGTACACTTATCCGTTGGGTCAACCTCAACTGCCAGCACTGAACCGGATTGTAACTCTTCTTCCCGAGGCTGCATCCAAGTTTGGCCACCGTTATAGCTAAAAAGCATTCCATTGGAACGGGTACCAAGGTATAGAGCATATCGATCCTGCGGATCAAAGGCAAAATCAAGCACATTAACGCTGGCAATTGAATCAACTCCCTTGGCCGTTGGCAAAGAAGTGGATTGTACGAAAGTAAGTCCGGCGTCAGTTGATTTCCACACACCACCGTCAGGCGAACTCTTGGATCCGAAACCAAGGCACCCGGCTCCCATGAGTACCAGCACGAGTAACGGAATTGATAATTTAAAAATGCGCATATTTTTATTTTTTATAAAATATTTTTATAGTTTGATAAGAAAGTTTTCAAGCACAAGTTGTGGGTTAGTATTGGCCTCAAGAGCGGATCGACATTCACTCAATGTCTGCAAAGCTTTTTTCCAATGATTAGAATCCTTGCCCGCCAAACGTTTAGCCTGAGCTGAGCTTACCAGTTCATCACAACCACTGGCCATCAACAGCAACTCGCGCAACTTAACCTCAAACCGATTCAATTTAGCTCGCACATCCTCTCGAGCCGACACACCCTTTGGTAACCGAGCTGCTGCTGCCATTCGTTCCGAAAGCGTTCCCTCCAGCAACTGCCAGAACTCCTGCTCAGTTTGCCGACGAGCCTCAAAATCTTCAGCGTCATCTTTCATACTGATTGCAACACCTGGCCGGCCAGCGGCGTGGGCGACCAGCTCATCCACTAAAACATCGTCCTGAAAAGCTAATTTGATTTCTTGGTTTGGCACCAGATTAAAATAAATCACTTGAGCTCGAGAAAAGATGGTGGCTGGAATTCCGTTTTCGCTTGAAGCAATTAATATTACTGTGGTCTGACCACTTGGCTCTTCCAGTGTTTTTAAAAGTGCGTTAGCCGCATCTAAACTCATGGTCTCGGCTTCTTCAATAATTGCAACTTTCCAACCTTGTCCGAAAGTAGACATTCCTAGCCGCTCACGCAACGCCCGAATATGCTCAATGGAAATCTTGGATTTTAATTTTTTCTTTTTTTCATCGTATTCACGACGCACCAAAGAAACGTTTGGATGGGCTTCAAAAGAACCCTCAAAGTCATTCAGCAGCTGACGAGCTAACCACTTGGCCACGGTGTTTTTTCCAATTCGAGCCGGCCCTAAAAAAACATAGGCATGAGCCACAGAGTTATTTTTAACCCCACGCTGCAACAAATCTAAAATTTTAGTATGACCGATAATTGATTTGCTCCGTTTACTTTCGTCAGAAAGACGGGGCTTGTTATTTTGAAGCCTCATAATGACTAAATTATAGCTGATTAAGGCTAACAATTCAATTGCCGCGCTTCCCTCCTGTTTCATTCCCACTGCGAGGGTATCCTTTCTGAGAGAAATTTGCTTACCGATTACAAAATTGCCTTAAAAGACTAATAACATTGACTCTTGATCGGCGAGCATCATAACAAGGCTAAGATTCAACCTGACATTTTGCATGTCCGAGGCTGAGTGGTTCTCTCAGAAAGATAACCGAGCAAATTTATCTAATTTTAGCATATTTTTTGTGTCTGAGGCTTGACAAAAGTCTGTTTTTATGCTATATTGAACAGTCAAAATAATTGCTATTTTTAGCATCAATCCGGGGTCGAAGCCGGATAAAAATAGACTTGGGGAGAGAGAGAAAGAGCTGATTATTGTGTTTATTCCCCGATTAAACCCAGTAATCAGCTTTTTACATTACATTTTCCGCTCATGACTCTGAGGAAGGGTTAATCCGTTGTCCGGATGGCTATGCTAAAAGGACACGGCGATGATCGAGTGGTACAACTTGGCAACGCTAACTTGTGCCACACACCTGATCATCACGGCATACACCTGTTACTTTGTAACGGTCACTGTGCCTCTTCCCCGTCTTTAGCACGGGGGAGCTCCTCAGAGTCATGGGCGGAACTCAAACAACACCGCCTCGGGAGGAAGACATGAGCAACGAAGAGATGGAAAATCGCCACCGGTCGATCACTGGTCTGACGGCAATCATCGCCGTTAGTATCATGATCGCCTTGCCGGCAATCCTCACGGCGGTCAGTTAGATTGGAACCTGCTCGGTTCCAATCTCTCGGGGAAGGTTCACCCCTTCCCCGCCGCGCAGAGATATTGAATCCGAATTCGATGTTTCCGCATGGCAAATTGCTAACTTAAGGGAGGACACCGTTTTTGGGGTGCCTTTTTGTTTTTTAACGCGACGCCTCTAAGACGAGGATGTCGATCCGGACCAGCCAATGGGGTCCCTGGCCGCTCACGGCCGAAAGGAAACTTGATGAAAAATTTGTTGAACCAGCAGAAGTGGATGTTGATCGGAAGGTTGCCTTCGGCCGAGCTCCAGCAGCAGAGCTGGAACGAGTGGCGAAAGGACTACCGGGAGATCTGGCGAACGCGTCAGATCTTCAACCCGTTCGAGATCACGGCTCAGGAAGAGCCCGAGCACGAGCCCAACCGGGACGTGCTCGAGACCTGGATCCTCGGTGATGAACTCGAGGACGACACCGCGGGCGAGTTCGAGCTCGCGGTCCAGCCGTTCGAGTTCGACGACGACCTCCGCGACGGTCTGGCCTACGACCAGCTCGTGAACGAGCTCGAAACCGAGCTTCATGAGGTGATCAGCGCCGCCCCCCGCGGCACGCGTTCGAGCTACGACGGACGCGGTCAGCGCCAGCGCCGCTCCAAGCGCGGCAAGCGGGGTAGCGCGTGCGGACTCCTGCGCGAGGAGATGAAGACCTACGTCGGCCGCAAGCCGGCCAAGCCGCGCAAGCACCGTCCGGCCAAGCCCGCGAAGCTGCGTGCCGATGAAGGCACCAAGCGGGACGTCAACCGGTTGCTACGGCGGTTTCGGGCAATGCTGCCCGAACAGCAGCGAGACGCGGCCGAGTTCATCGCCCCGCTCGCCGGAGCCGGTCTCACCACCGAAGCCGTGCTGGCGAGCCCCGGTGACATCCTGACCGCCTTGCTCTCGACGAGCAAGGACAAGGCACACAGGCGCATCAACGAGATGCGCCGTGCCGCCGGGCGCGAGCGGCTCACAGGAGCAGAGCGTCAGCAATGCTTCAACGAGCACGACCAGCTCAAGCGGCGACTGGCTGAACAGATCGCTGAGGCTGGACGCTGTCGGTTCGCCGAGATGAGTTCGGCCGAGCTCGTGGCACTCGCCATCGACGACCTGGGCAAAGAATCGGAGATCCGACGCGAACTGATCGCCTTCGGAACCTCCGCCGCCAACTCGGGTCGGCGCAAGCGCGACGCCATGGCGCTCTTCCATGCCTTCGACTCGCACCTGCGAGCCGAGCAGGAACGACGCGCTGTCGGTACCGAGCCGAGCCGATCCGGCACTGTGCCCGAGTACCAGGGCACGGTGCCGGACGACGGCATCGAGCTCTAGATCTTTTCCTACCTTTTCACCCTTGAACTAGCGTTCGAGGGTATCCAAAAACCCCTGAAGAGAATTTCTTCAGGGGTTTTTGATTTCCAAATAAATTGAAAAAGCCCGCTCATTTGCAAGCATGGCTCACACTAACGGACTTTTTCACTCTCCCCCCCCTCATATTCCCGCCTTAACGGGAACTCGGCAAATTAACATATGAATCAAATATTGTCAAGGGTCGGCAACATTTTAAGCCAATTCTACCTATTTTAGCCAAAATCCATGTTTATCTTCCTTGACAACATTACATGTTTATGCTAAATTACCCTGTCGCATTCGTGACAAAAAATAAACAACATCCAAGACAGGCAGGAGATCGGCAACGACACCGAGTCTCCTGGAAAGGAGACAAGGCCATGAGTTCAAGCAGGCTGAACCAGATCGCCCTGACCGAGTGCGAAGAAAATCTTTCCAAGGGTGTTCTGAGAAACTGTGGTGACGGCAACGATCCCCACCACCACGGCGGCGTCATGCGAGCCTTCGTATTCAACGGAGCCGGCCACATGTGCGGTGCCTGTGGCGGATGTTGACAGCCGGCTCAAGCCGGCGCTGAAGCAAAAAAACGACTGAAACGAGACAGTCGTAGCTACTACGGATAGACGAGTCCACCTTGTCTATCCTGTTTTCTTTTCTGCTCCCACCCAAGCTAATTCAAACAAGGCTTTGGCCGTGTCAGCCAACACCTGGCTAACAATCACAATAGCCAACAAGGACGACTTGTAAGAAAAGAAGGTTATTCTATCCTCTTTAATGGTAATCTCGCCGTGAATGGGAAATTGATCAAAGGGGACTTTTCTAATTTTAATTGAGTCCGGATATTTAACTTGGGCAAATTTCTTCTCGTCTTTTACCGCAACAATTGATCGGAAAGAAGTCCTGTTGCTTTCGAAACTTTTCATACGCTTCTGAACATGATCTTCAATAACTCGATCAATAAATTCGTAAGCGTCGTCCCAAGATAAAATTTGAACTCCTTCTCCTTTAAGAGAATCAAGTTCTGACTGAATGGTCTTCAGTCCCTCAATCCCTTCCAAAAAACGCACTTGCGGCTTAACTCCTTCCACGTTAAAGAGAGCCATCAGTTGTGGCATGACCTTACTTAGTTCCGTTTCCCTATCCTCAAGTTCCTGTCGCTGATGACGCACCATGCTCATCAAACGCTCTGGAGTTTCAGCAGAAAAAAACTTTTTCTTACCCTTAGAAAACGAGCTCATCAGACCACGTGTCTTTAAAGTATCGATCATCACGTAGGTGGTCGCTCGATTCACTTTAGCTTTTTTGGCAATGTCTTGAGCAACTGAGGGACCAAGCTCCATAGCCGCCAAATAAACAGCGGCCTCTTTCTCACTTAGACCCATGTGGTTCAATTCTCGAATCAGATCATTCATACCTAAAAATTATAACACACTAAGCTTTGTCAATTGTTGATAACACTTTCCAGGTTTGTTCCGCCGTGGTACGCCAGCTAAATTTTTCTACCTGATTAAATCCCTTCGCTTTCAACTCTTCAACCAACCTAGGCTCCCGAGCCAACCGAGCCATGGCCGCGGCCCAGGCTTCAGGCTCACGCGGAGAAACAAACAAGGCCGCATCTCCGGCGGCTTCGTGTAAAGCCCCTATGTCAGAAGCTATGAGCGGGGTACCGCAAGCGAACGATTCTACCGCAGGAATTCCAAAACCCTCATACCAAGACGGAAACGTGTAAGCGTAAGCCCCGTTCATTAATCCTGGTAGATCTTCATCCGGCACAAAACCAAGTTCAATGATTGAATCTTTGACTTTAGAAAGATTGATGAACTTTTTGTACCGATCATATCCGTAACCCGGAGTTCCGGCCAATACCAATTGGTACGGATCCCCTAATCCGCGACTACCCTTGAAAATCTCAAACGCCCGAAGCAGAGTTTGAATATTTTTCTTAGCTTCCAATCTGCCAACATAGAGAAAATACGATCGACCAAGCCTGTACTTGGCCAGGATTTTATCGATCTTGGTCTGATCCAATGGTTTAAACTTGTTGGTATCAGCTGCCAACGGAGTTGCTGTCATTTTAGACTCTGGTACTTTGTACACCTCCGCGAGCTCTTGCTTGGTAAATTCAGAAACTGTTAGCAGGTGACCCGCTCGTTTTATAGCTTGGCGGGTGGCTGATTTTACCTTGGAACGAATCCGCGGATCATACATCTCCGGAATACGATCCGGCCCAATGTCGTGAATAGTGGTCACTGTATTTTTAGGATGGGCTGGTGGAATTTTATTGGCCGGTACAAATAATATTTCAGGGGCATTCCGCCACATCTCCCAGCTTAGCCGGAAGGTATTCCAACCCTTTCCGGACCACTTCAATTCCCTGAGCTCAAAATGATTTCCCCAGTGCAAAATATCATCGCGGGGAGGTGCGTCTAAATACAAGACAACCTGGTGTCCACCCCGGTCCACCTCCTGGAGGGCATTGATCAGGTTGTAGGCATACCAGTTCACCCCGGTTTTCTTTTCCCGGTTGGCTGCACTGGCATCGATTCCGATAACCATATTTATGACGTAAAAATACTACGCTTGTAGGCTTCAAGGTTTTCTAACGCAATTCCGGTTCCCTTGGCCACACACTGCTGTGGGTCTTCAGCCACGTAGGTTGGCACACCGGTAGCTTCAGCTATCAGTTCGTCCAGATTGCGCAGCTGTGAAGAGCCACCTGAAAGAACAATTCCTTTATCCATCACGTCAGCTGATAGTTCTGGCGGGGTTTTATGCAAGACGTCTTTCACCGTATTAATGATTCCTTCGAGTTCGTGCTGGATAGCATCAGTTACATCATCGCTTGAAATTTCAATAATTTTTGGCAGACCGGTAATCATGTCCCGACCCTTCACTTCCATATATAGTTTATCGTCCATATACATGGCCGAGCCAATTTGAATCTTGATTTCTTCAGCCGTGCGTTCTCCTACTGCTAAACCATACTTTTTGCGAACATGTTCAGCAATGGCGGCATCGATCTTGACTCCCCCGATTCGGACTGACTCTGAAGCCACAATTCCGCCAAGCGAGATCACAGCCATTTCTGAAGTTCCGCCACCAATGTCAATAATCATGTGTCCGGCTGGAGACCCGATCGGGATATTTGCACCAATCGCCGCCACAATAGGCTCTTTAATAATGTAGGCCGCTTTCGCTCCGGCAGACATGGCCGCATCGATCACAGCTCGACGTTCAGTAGAAGTAATACCACCCGGTACTGCCACCATAACCTCCGGCCGAAAAATACGAACACCTCCGAGCGCCTTATTAATAAAGTAGCGCAACATGGCTTCGGTGGTCCGGTAATCAGCAATGACTCCGTCTTTGAGTGGTCGCCGGGCCACAATCGTATCTGGAGTTCGTCCCAACATGTCCTTGGCCTCTTTGCCAACCGCCAACACTTTTTTATCAACTTGAGAAACCGCTACCACGGATGGCTCATGAATGATAATACCGCGCTTGGGCATAAAAACCAGCACGGTTGTAGTTCCTAGATCGATCCCTATTTTTTTAGCAAACATAATTGATCAGTTCATCAAAAGCTCACCGTGAATTCAAGGTTCTGATCTAATTTTGTGTTCAATAAATATTGATCATCCCCGAACTCACTTGGCTCTTCGGAAGGGTACGCTGATTTGACCGGTTTGTCAAAATCAAGATTCAGGGTTAGCTCATGTTTGTCCGATCCGATTTGTTTGACCACATCTAGCTCGTACATCCCTGCTTCGACAGCACCAGTCACACTCTCTGGCAATAAGTATTCGTATGTAAACGATCCGGTTTCTCCTGGCTCCACAGAAATGAATCCTCCAAACACAGTAAAGCTTAGCTCCTCACCAACTTCCGCCATTCCTGGAGCAAGGGATGGATTGCGCAGGGCATCATCAGCCAGTAATCCATCATAACGGATTAACTCACTGCCCGAAGGAACGTAAACCCGGGTGTAGGTTCTGTAACGAGTCGTTTTCCAATCAAAGGTTCCGAAGTGGTCGTACGTAACTGTCACTTTGGCTACGTATCTACCTTCGCTCATTCCACTGATTGAATAGTCTATCGATTTGTCGACCGAGACGTCGGTCTTTAAAGCTGCCAGGTTAGCGTCCACCACCATGAGTGAATCAACCTCGCCTGGAATTGCCCGACCGGCCCAATCTTTACTGGCAATGATTTCGTGAGTAGTTGGATCAGTACTGTAAATCACAAATTGCTTTTCGCTTAGCGCCTCGGATACAGACTCAAAAACCTTACCCCATTCACTGGATGGCAGCTTAAATAACCCATCCCGAATCTGATCTGCCAAGGGGCCCAGAATCTCTTTTCTCTGATCAAAAGGAATCCCTTTATCATCAAACCCATACTCAACCGCATATTCTAATGTTTCAAAAATATTACCTGAAGTGAAAGTTTGGTCTTCCACTGTAACCGGACCGGTAATGGTCAGCAGATCAGCCACAAAATCAGGTGTAATACCGATCACTGCATCAAATTGAACATACGGCTGTTTAAGAACGGTTCCCTCCGGAGCATCTGCTGTGGAAGCCCGAAAAATTTTTAAGCCATTTTCACTAGAAACCGCAAAATCAGGTGACCAATTACTGTCTCGAAAATACCAAACAGTCTCTCCCAAGTATCGCTGGATCGGCTCTGGTGGATACTGGGTTCTAAAGGCCGCGGCCGGCCCGTCGACATCCATTACATCGTGCGTTTCAAAGCGAGTCATTTCTCCGTTTAAAAAGGAAACGATCCCGTACGATCCAATAAACCCACCGCCCGGTCGCATTTCTGCATTGTTCAAAAACAAAACCAAAACATGTTGTTCTTGGTCTAGACCGGCAAAAGACGGCAAAACAAACGACACTGGGATTAAGGTTTCCAAGGCCTCATCAATTACTAGCAGCTGATCTACAAACGGATCCAACACCTCGCGAAGAGGGCCAACTAAACTTTCTTCCGGTAATTCCTCAAGATCACGCAAGATTAGATCAATGTTTAGTTGAGCTAACTCAAGATCAGATGCCGAAGAGGCAAAGCGTAAGATAATAGCTTTCTTTACTTCCGGAGATAAATCGTACCAACTAAGTTGTTCGCTGACATCAAGTCCTTCCACCAAGGCTTCGCTTCCCACAGCCAAACGAACCACATCCTCGGCCACCTCAATCAAATCCTCAAGCGTACTTGCAGTATCTGAGCCAGCTCGAAAAATTGCTTCCGTGGCTTCAAGCTGATCACCAACCCATGGCACAATTCGCAACGGTACAAAGTATTTTGTTCCATCGGCAGCTGCTAAAAAATTGGTCTCAGCCTCGGAAAGCTTGCTCCGGGCTTCATCAAATTCCAAATCCAACAAAGCCTTCTGGGCTTCTTCTGTTGCCACTTTTCCATCAAGGGCATGAGCAGCGATTTTACCGGCGTAAACCACTCCTCCCAAACCATACAAAACAACCACGACCAAAAGAACCAAAAAGATTTTTAGACCTATTCTTTTTTTTCGCCGAACCTGAACCTGCTCTTGCGGTTCGTGTTCGTAAAGATAATTGGCACTATGACTCATACCTCCTGACGCGGATTGACGGCTCCGCGATATTTTTTAAAATAATAAATCGCACTCTTGATCTGATGATGGGTCACCGGATTAAGCAACTGGCTAACAATTCCACCTTTCGCGGTTTCCCTTCTATGATAGTGTACCATGATCGAGTCAGGATGGTAGACCACTTGCCAATTTGCCAACCAGGTCCGGCGACACAAGTCTTGTTCTTCAAAGTACATGAAAAATCCGGGATCAAAGGTTCCGATCTCATCAATCAACTGGCGCCGCACCAACATACAAGCCCCTAAAATGTAATCTACGGATCGAGTTTCTTCGTGTGACCAATCAGCCATCAGATACTGATTTAAGTGTTCTCTAACTGAACTGAAACGATCAACCAAAGGTAAACGACGGTAAAGCACGGTTCGTGGCTGCATGAAGGTATAGCAGGAGTGTTGCAAGCGGCCGCCCGGGTCATTTAAACGTGAGCCCACAATTCCGGCTCTAGGGTTATCCTCTAAATACTGTACAAGCTTTTCGAGTGAACCGGGCAACATGGATACGTCCGGATTGAAAACAAGTAAATAACGCCCTCTAGCTTTGGCAAAAGCCGCATTCATCCCTTGTCCAAAACCAAGATTTTGACCCGGGTCCACAACTCGGACTTCAGGGAACTCATGCTTGAGCCCCTCCCCCACTTTCAAATTTGGATTATTGTCCACCACAATCACCTCGTAACGTAAACGAGGAGCGGCCCGACGAATACTGGAGAGTGTCTGGCGTAGCAACCGCGGGGTGTTATAGTGCACAATGTTGATACTGACATCCATAATGATCTGAAATTATCATAAATTGAGTAATAATTCAATGGATAGACCACTCACTGCCAAAGCCACAAGTTGGTGGTATTAGATAGCAAAGTTTTCAAAAAGTGAATCCCCCGCACAGGTATTATCCATGCGGGGGGGAGTTGGAGGAAGGGATTGAGCCGGCTCACTTGCAAGTGAGCCGGGCGGACGCGGCGGAACAGGTCGTGTTGACGCCGGGCTAACTGACCCAGCTGTTCGTCGGTGACATCATAAGACGTCATGACAACTCCTTTTGAAATACCATTCTAACCGTTGCGACACCCACCCAATGGACGTCATTAACAGCTTAAACGGAGGTTAAAGATCTGATAGACAAAAATAGCACAAATTCGAGGTTTTATCAACCCCGAATTGGTTTGTTTTAGCTAATTTTAAACTTAATCTAACTACCCACCTTCGGCCAAGCCTTCCAAATAAGCTAAATCTTCTGGGGTTCCTATTTGATTAGACTTAAACAACTCTACAATCTTATTTTTATAGTGCTTATCTAATTGATACTTTTTTTCAAGCTTTTTGAATAAGTCAGTGTTGTATCCTGAAATTTTCCGATCAATATGATCCTTGAGATCATGATTGAGTTTACCAAGATCCTTTTTTGTATCTAAACTCATATCTTCAAAACGCTTATCAACATGGGTTGAAAAAGTATTTATGGCCTCAAGGATTTCATTTTTTGCAGTATCTTCCATATTTTTTATTTTATTATAAACGGATAAAAAACTCAATCTCCCAAACCGGTTCTCTATCTAAACCATTGATAAACCTCGCGGGCCTTGCTCCGCTTTTTGTTTCTAGACTTCCATCGCTTCTTGATCATTTTGGGGACCAATCTAAGGGCGCTCGGAATCACCCAAAGCAGCTTAGTTTCAACTAATAGCATATATCCAACTCGACCCAACTCGATCGGGATAATAAACGGGAGTGCAAGAGCTAATCGCCACCAACGTTCATTTTTAATTAAAACGAGCCAATGGTTGCGTGTAGAGAGTGCGGCAAAAAATGGACGCTTGCCACGGCGGTCTTTGATTCGAGTCCAAATCCCCCCTTTTTCGGCACCATACATGCCACGAAAATGATAAGCCTTAGCCTCGGGAACAAACCGAGCCGTCCATCCGGCGTTCTGCATTCGCCAAACTAAATCAATGTCTTCTTTATACGAAAAAAAGTCTTCATCAAAATATTCACCATCAATGGCCACGTCTGCCAAAGCTTTAACTCGATACATGGCCAAGGCTCCGCTCGGCCCAAAAATATCTCTTGCTTCATCGTACTGACCTTCATCCATTTCCCCGGCTCCCCGGTCAGTAAAACGCCGCCAACGGTTGGGACGCAAACCTGTACTATCAATTCTCTCACTTTTAACTGTCTGACGCAGATATTCATCATTAAGATTCTCCCCGTAGGCGCGTAACAATTTACCGGTCAAAGCCCCCGCCTTAGGATATGCATCTGCTTCTGCCAATAATTTTTCTAAATAGCCCGGTTCCAAAATCGTATCCTGATTGACAATCAAAATATAACGCTGATCATTATGTTCCCCAATTCGATCAATTACATAACGAATACCTTGATTATGCCCGGCCGCAAAACCGTGATTTTTTACGTTGCGCACAAGCATTATATCCGGCCGATTCTCGGTCAAATATTGTACAGTGCCATCATCCGAACCATTATCTATAACTCGTACAGAAAAATCACGAAACGTCTGAGCATCGATTGAGTCTAAAAGCTCGGGCAAATAACGCTTGCCGTTCCAAGTCAAAATATTTACAGAAACTTTAGGCAACATAGTTAGCGCTGTTTCTTAGTTACGTTAAAGCCGAGGTATTTTCCAAGCATTAATCGAGTTTGAGCATCTACCGCTGGTAAAGCACCGAATACTACAAAAGTAATTGGGAGCAACGCCCATTGCAAAATCATTACTGCCCAGGCTAAAGGCTTAACCTTCTTGGGCCGACGTGGCAAAAAGGACACACTTAAAAATCCGGAAATAAAAATTCCCAGCATGGCCAAACGCATCAGCCACTCTAGAGTAAACGGAGCGTTCTGAACCAAAACACTGGTTGCCTCGGTATCCTTGATCACCCAAAGCGGCAACCACCCAAGAATGAAAATCAAAATTGGTGCTGTGGCCCAGGTATACATTCCTTCAATCTGATTAAATACATATTTGAGCTTGACTCGGAATGGCATCTGCTTATCTTTTATAAACTCAACCAACATATACGGTAAGTGTTCTACTCCCCAGGCCCAACGCCGTTGTTGTTTGTAAAGCGCGCTAAGTGTATCGAAGAATCCTTCACCCATTAAGGCATCAAGGTTCACCGGGATATAAAGTGGAGTGACTTCATAATCGCCGTGATAACGAATTAAGCCCTGTAAAAAAATTCTTGAGTCTTCACTAACCATGTCTTTTTGCCAAAAACCAACGTCAACGAGCATCTTCCACGGCATAGAATGGGAAGAGAAAGTCCACAATCGATTTGGCCGAGCCAACTCAGTTAATAACCAAAAAGTATTACTAAACGCCTGGATTCGAACCGGAGCAGTTGCTTCCCAGATATTGTTCGAATAAAGCGTGAGCGGCTGATAACTGGAATGAGTAGGATTGGGGTGAGTCAAATAATGATACGCCAAACAAGCAAAATATTGAGGATGGACATTGGTGTCGACGTCGAGAGCCGAGACTACAATATCCTCGTAAGGAATCTTTAAATTTTGATCAATAACTTTTTTCACCTGGTGCCCCATCCAATTCATGTTTGATCCCTTGCCGGGAATTTCATTTGGCAGACCCTTCAGATGTTCAGTAATGATCAGTTTGAAAAAAACATCATTGTATTCCTCGTACACCTTTTGAGCATTTTCTCTAAAGTGTTCCTTGTCGCCTTCTTCACCTCCTAAAACAATCACAAACTTTTTGTTCGGATACTTCGAGTTCTTTATTGCGTTCAAGGTATCACGGATGATACCGATACTTTCTTTGTAAGTTGGTAGAAAAACAAAATGGTACAACTTTTGCCAATCCTCAATCTGCTCCACTTCTAAAAACCAATCTTTTTTTGTGTAAGCTCTATACTTCCGCCACGACAAAACCAAATAGAAAATAAAATAACTCACCCGGAAAACCCAATACAGGTCAAAAATTATAATGAAAATAATAGCCCAGATTGGTGCGACAAAAGATAACACAATCGCCAGGCCAAAAGTGAACCACAGCAGGAGTCCGGGAATTACCTCAAAATAACGATGTTTTCCGTATGAATATTGCTCCATATTGACCTGAAATTACCATATTTAGGCTAACAAAACAAGAGCTTAAGGGGTCTTGATCGAAAACCGCCCAGCCGAGGCCGAGCGGTTCGATGATAATATTTTCTGAGCGTTTCCTCTATTCTGCAGAGATATCTTTTTTCAACCGATTCAAGGCGCGATTAGCATGATCCTTTCCGCCAAGCCCGAAGGCCAATCCACCAGCTAGGGCCAGCAAGGCTACGAATCCGGTGAAAAGAACCTGAATGAGCGCCTGGGCAATCCCAAGCTGGGAAAGTGCGGCCATAAAACTGAACACCAGAATCGCCCACTTGGAAATACCGGCCAGGAAATCTGCTGACGTAAGTTTGGCCGCATCAACCGCGGTCTTGACCACGTTGTAAACAAAATTCGCAAGCAATACTCCAACGAGCAGAATGATGACTGCAATGATCACATTTGGCAGATACAACACAACCTCTTTTAAAAATTCTGTCAGTTGTGTCCAGCCCAAAATGTCAGTTGCGGCAATAAGAGCCACAACGATCACAAACCACTTAACAATCCAGCCCAGTAGTCCGGCAATGTGGAGCCTGATACCGGAACGTTCAAAACTCTTTTTTACTTCAAGCTTCACTGCTAGCTCATCCAGTTTAAGAAAATTAGAAATTTTCATTACAATCTTCTTCAAGATAAGAGCAATGATAAGCCCGATTAGGAACACAATGAGTGCCCCTAAAAACAGCGGCAAAAATTCAAGCAAGCTGGCCCAAAGATCTGCAAAGGCTGTTTGAATTATATCGAATGATGTTGTCATAAGAACATTTATTAATTACATAACTATTTTACACAAAATAAAAAAGACATGCTTCCACAGTCGTCTTCTTATACTGCCTCTCTTTCGTACACGGGTGAAAGAGGAATAAATTTAGTGTTCAGGTTTTGTGTAATGAAGTCAATGTTTTTCTGAATCAATCCTGTTGCCTCAAGACTATCAATTCTAGTGATACCAATCACAGGAACAGCTTTGATAAAACCAATCGAGTTAGCAATACTCACCCCGGCTCTTAAAGCAGTTGCAGAACCAGGCCCCTTTACAACTACCACCGCTGTTATATTATCCACCCCGACTTCCCAAGCATTCAAATCTTTAATAAGCATGTTCAAAAAATCCTCAGGACCCACTTTATGATCTGAATGTTTAACTAAATTACCTTCTTTAATAATGCCTAACTGAAGAGAATAAATATCAGTTGGATCTATATAAAGCAACATATAGGGTTATTTCTGATCCTTGACCCGATTGATCATTTCCACTTTTTCTCTTTCGAGAATCGAAAATAAGAAACGGTCTGTAATTTGCCGGCGGTATAAAAATTCATCACGCGGCATCAAGGTATAATTGATTTCGGTGCCAAATTCATTTTCAAACGACTTGACGAGCTTCTGTAAAACCTTCTGCTCAATACTCCCAACAATTATAATGTCAGTTGGGACATCTTTTTCATCTACGAACTTTCCTGTGAAAGCCAAGTAGTCAATCTTGCCCTTGTCATCAATTTGTTGAACAAGGTTTTGTTTCATTAAAATCTGCACTTTCTTAAAAAGACTTCGCATGTCTTCAAACAGCATAAAGTCAGGATTGGCTGTGAAATATTTTTTCTTGTCAGATTTTATTTTGCCGTCTTTTCCCTTCTTCTTTTTAACCTCAAGAATAATCCCTAATTTAAGCAGGTTATCAATCTCTCGACGGACTGAATTCAGCTGAGCATCAATCTTTCTGGTTAATTCACGAACGAAAAAAGCCTGATCGGAATTCTGCATGAAAATTCCAAGCAAGCGGGCTCTTGTCTTTGAACCAAAGATCTGTTCAAGTTTGAAGTTTGACTTAGCCATAATTGTTCAACCTGGGTATTGCGTACAATATTCACTCAGGTATAATGTACACGAACTGCCTATATCATGCAAATCAACAAGACTATGGCCCAGACTGAGCTAAAAATAGGACATTTCGATGAAGCCAAGGAAGGTGGCCTTGTTTTTATTAAAGCACAGGTCTTACCCCTTGAAGAACGGGAAGGGTTTGCTTTTTACCTGCTCGATGTAAGAGGTGACCAAGATTTGGCCACAGAAATTGGTCAAATCATCAACGGTCGTTTAATCAGATTGGCTGAAAGAATCAGCTCTAAGACTAACCTGCAACGTGAATTTGAGAAATTGCTTTCCGAAATAAATGAGGATATCCGAGCCATGGATGATGCCGGACAAATCAATCTGGTTCCGGAAAAATTTAGTGCCACACTTGGCATCGCCGCTGATGACCGCATGTATCTCAGTGGTGCCGGAGAGATGATCGGCATTTTGCTGCATCAAAAAAATAAAACCAGGTACCAAATTTACAACTTGTTCCGAGGGGTTGAAACAGAACAAACTAAACCAAGTTGGGAAAAAATATTCGCGGTGGTGCTTGATGGAGACCTGCACCCGGGTGATGTATTTTTAACTGCCAACAGAGAATTGATCAAAGAAGTACCAAAAGACGATCTCATGAACGTAATCTCGACTCTTCCTCCATCTGGCGCCGTAGTAAAAATTCGTCAGTACTTCCCACTTAAAGCTGACTTTGGCTCGATCATCCTGAAAGCACAAGCCTCACCAAAGACAAAATCATTACCGAGCACACAGACCGTTGAAGAATTAAATGAGGCTGGTGCAAAAACGCAACATGTTTTAGAAGATCAACGTCCGGATGTCAGTAAACTGTCTTTTGTTTTCAATATTCTATTGATCTTTGGAAAAATCATTTTAGCTGCGTTGATTGTCACAGTCAGTCTGGGTTGGGGCCTTGTTAAATTTGTTTACCGAGTTGGCATGATTATTATCAAGGCTGACAAGAAACAAAAACTGCGTCTGACAAAATCAAAAACCGATCAGTTTATCCATGGCCTTCTACGACGTTTTAACGTCCTTCCAAAAACCAGTAAATACATTCTCCTAGCGGTACTGGTTCTGGTACTGATTCTTGGCACCAGCATCTTCTTTATTTCAAAATCAAAAGAAAAACAGCGGGGCTTAGCTGAATACGAGGCGTCTGTGGAAGCAATTTATGAAAAACGGGATGCGGCAGAAGCAAGCGTGATTTATCACGACGATAACCAAGCTCGTACTTTACTTATTGAAGCCATGAATATGGTTGCTAATCTGAACACCGAGAATGAGGAAAGGGCCGCTAAACAAGCTGAATTAAGATCAGAGCTCGAAACCGCTTTAAACGAACTTCGACACATTACAGCTGTTAATTCTCCAACCGTACTGGCCGACCTGCGTGAAGTAGAGTCTGAAGCAGCGGCCACAACGCTTGGTCTAAGTACAAACGGGATTTTTGTTTTCGCTGATAATGGTCTGGCATATTCAGTTGATGAGGTATCGAAAAAAATTGGCGTGGTTGACCTTGGAGAATCAGTTGGAGCCGCCGCAATTGATGTGGGTTATGACAGCACCAATAACGTCTTTTACTATCTTGATACTCGTCCGGGAATTACCATGTTTGATCCGGATCAGAGTTTGCTCGAGCCGGTCAGTATTGGTTGGATCGAAAACGAAGTACCGGATATCGAAGTTTATGCCCGACGCATCTACGCCCTCGTTCCTGAAGCAGAACAGATTATTAAGTACCTGCGAGCCGGTGATGGATTTGACAGCGGTTCCAGCTGGATCAACAACAAGCAGGCAGATTTAACTGATACGGTCGCCCTGTCAATTGACGGACGAATTTATCTGCTTAAGACTGATGGATCAATCGTGGTGTTTGATGGGGGCGAAGAAGTAAATTGGAATCACGATACAATTGATCCAAGCCTAACCGGGGCTACAGAAATATGGACCGATGACGTTAGCAAGTATCTGTATCTTCTCGAACCGACCAGTGGTAGATTAATCGTCTTTGAAAAAGAAAGTGGTAAACTTATTGTTCAGTATCAATCAGGCCTGTTTGAAGGTGCCATTGAGTTCATTGCCGACGAAGCCAACAAACGAATCTTGATCCTGGTCAGCACTCAAGTCCTTGAGTTCCCAATGACACACCTTTAATAATCAAAAATAAAAACAGAGCCTACAATAGGCTCTGTTTTTGATTTCTTTCTAAATTTATTTGAGTTCAGCTGTACCACCAGCTTCCTCAATCTTCTTCTTCATCTCTTCAGCCTCTGCCTTAGCAACAGCTTCCTTTACAGTCTTAGGAGCTCCGTCAACAATGTCTTTAGCTTCCTTGAGTCCCAAACCGGTAATCTCACGAACAGCCTTAATGACGTTGATCTTATTATCTCCTACAGCAGTAAGCTCAACATTGAACTCACTCTTTTCCTCGGCAGCGCCGGCTTCACCAGCAGCGCCAGGAGCTGCAGCAACAGCCACAGGAGCGGCTGCACTTACCCCGAACTTATCTTCGAGGATTTTTACAAGTTCTGAGAGGTCAAGCACTGACATGCCTTCGATCTCTGAAACGAGCTTGGCGAACTTTTCAGGAACTTCCAAAGCTTTCTTTTCGTCAGCCGCAGCTTCCTGAACGTCGTCTTTCTTTTCTTCATCAGCCATAGTGTTGATGTTAAATTTGTAATTACGCTTTCTTTTCCTGGATCGCATTAAGTACCCCGACCAAGTTTCGTAAATTGGCGTTCAAGACACCAACGAAACCTGACACTGGAGCGTTGATCGATCCAACCACCTTGGCAAGAAGCTCTTCCTTGCTTGGCAGTTTTGAGAGACTTACTACCATATCGTCAGGAACGCCTTTGCCCTCAAGCACACCGGCGAGGATTTCCATGGTTTCCCGTTCCTTGATGAACTTAGCCATCACACGAGCCGGAGCTACCTCGTCGTCGTACCCGAATGTTACGAGCACACTTCCCTCCAAAGCCTTAGGGTCAACCCCTTCAACTTTTGCACTGTCGGCTGCTAATTTCATGAGCGTCTTTTTGGCGATCATGATATCGAGCCCTTCGTCCTTGGCGGTCTTGCGGAGCTCATCAGCGTCAGACATGGTAAAACCGTCAGCCTTGGTAAAAACAGCTGACTTGGCGCGACCGAACTTATCTGTCAGCTCTGCCACGATCTCTTCTTTCTGTTGTTTCGTCTTTGCCATATTATCGACCTTTGTTAAGAAAAAATCTGCACTTAGGCGCAGACAATAGACAGCGAAAATTTCGCTTATTCCACCTCGATAGGTCTTATTTGATGCCTATTGTCTACGGCTAATTTATTTGTGGCTCAAGTATAACCTAAGACCTAAAACATGTCAAGAATGAACCAAATCAGGCTTAACTTATACCACTTCGATCTTATCCTGCAGGTAAAATCTTCCCGATCGGAACTTTTTACCTACACAAGTTACTTTCCTATTCGATCGATTAAGAAAGCACTGGGTATTTGCTTATTTCGCCAAATTAACAAGTATACTCGACATGTTTTTCGTACCTACGAACAAACACCGTACCCCCTTCACTTAAAAACGAAACACCTCGCTCCCAAGGGGGAACGAGGTGCGAGATGCGGTGACAGGTTGGAGTTTAGAATCCAAGCGCGGTGACGAGCCGGATGGTATGACCGCGATTGACGTCCTGGAAGCCCAGGTAGTACTGAGCCTCGAGGTCAACTCAAGTCTAAGTAGAGAGAGTGTCTTCAGTCGAACCAACCGACGAGTGCGAGGAAATCGAAATACGTCCGTCCGAGGACTACAGTCTTGACGACCTTGTCGACTGGTATAATGAAGAGCCGGAATGGCTTAAGCAACGTAATCGCATGATCAAAGACTGGTCCTTGCGCTATGCCGGCTTCCCTGTGATCATCCGCGGGGTTCACGTGACCGAGCGCGGCAAGACAGTCATCAAACCGTGTACTCACTAAATACAAGACCCGCCCCGGTCTCAACTCTGAAACCGGCGCGGGCGTATTTTTTTAGCGAATTCTTGTTCCCGTAAATGACTTCCCTTTCAAAATATTTTCCAGGTTCTTCAAATTTTTACCATCTGCAACCATCACTTCCAGACCGTGTCGAGCCGCCAATTTAGTTGCGATCGGATCAAATGGCATATTCAAACCTGGATTCCATTTACTGCCAACTAACTTTTTAAAATCTTTCCATGTTATCTCTTTCAATGGCTTGGCATCTTTATGTTTTGATGGATCCTTATCAAAAACGTACTTGATATTTGAAATATTGATTACCTCTTGAGCCCTGAGTTTCTTAGCGAGCTTGACCGCCACATAATCAGTTGACCAACCTGGCTTCCAACCACCAGCTACGATCACCTTCCCTGGTTTAATCGGTTTAGTCGGATCAGTCACAATTTGTTGAGATGCCAGCTTACCAAAAATCGATCGCACGAGTTCTGCGTTGGCTCTTGAACACGCAATCCCAATCCAATCAAGATCATCCTTGGATTTTACCCCGGCCTTTCGAGCTGCGTTTTGATAATCTCGACACGTTGAACCCCCGCCAACCACAATAACAAAACGATGCCCACTTCGGGACATCTTTGAGAGTAATGTTTTTAGTTTTTTGAGCAAGAAAATATTAATTCCACCAGCTGGAGCCACGATTGATCCACCAACCGATAAAACATGAGTCTTTTTCATAGCTCTTATGAACGCTTAGCCTGTTTAATTAACGCGTTTACGAAGAGCCCAACGACCCAAAGTACAATCGCCCCCATTACAGCGGAAACAAAATTTGCAATCTCGAATCCTGGCACTACAGAAGCCGCGAGCCAGATCATGGCTGCGTTGATAATGAACGTGAACAATCCGAGTGTTATGATATTGACCGGGAGAGTCAAAATAAAAACGAGAGGTCGGACTACTGCGTTAGCTAAACCGAGCACAAGGGCTGCGAGTAGAGCGATGTAAAACGAGGTAACCTCGAATCCAGGTACCAAGTAGGCAACTCCAAGGAGTGCCACGGACATGATCACCCAACGAAGTATTAAAAACATAATTATTCGTTAGCAAGGTCAGAAAACTTCTTTTTGATCTCTTCGACCTTATTTTCGACCTCGGTTAATTTTTTCTTACAATCAGTTGCGAGTTCTAAACCACGTTCAAACTTTTTCAAGCCCTCGTCCAGGTCAATCTCTTCGGTTTCGAACCATTCTGAAATTTTTTCTAGCTCGGCAAAGGCCGCAGCAAAGTCAGCTTTCTTTTTAGGAGGCATATTTTTTAGTTACGTCGGCATCTGCCGAACCTTGAGCAAATTGTACCTTAATTTTATCACCCGCGTCCAATTGAGACGCCTTTTTAACCACTTTTCCCTTTGAAGTCACAAGCGAATATCCGCGTTCGAGTACTCGTTTAGGATCTAAACTCTTGATGAGCCGGGTTCGCGATTCAATCCGTTCTCGCAGACGTGAAACCCAAGCGTCTGAGCGAACGAGCAGACTTGAGACAACTTGGCGGACTTCCCCGCTTTTACGTTCAAAAAAGTGAAGCAAGGTTCGTACTCGTGAATCAAGCTCGATTTCATGAGCGTTGATCTGACTCAACATCTGGTCTTCCATTCGTCCGGACATCATTTCGATTTCATACATGATCTCGCTTCGATTCGGTACGATTCGTTCCGCCGCGTTCGACGGCGTTGAGGCTCGAACGTCCGCCACAAAGTCAGCCAGCGATTCGTCACGTTCGTGTCCAACAGCGCAGACTACAGGAATCGAGCTCGAGAAAACAGCCCGAGCTACTTCCTCGTCATTAAACGCATGCAGGTCTTCAAGTCCACCACCGCCGCGAGTCAGTACGAGCACATCTGGCCGATCTTTTTTATCCAGGCCGTTGAAATAATTGAACGCACCCAAGATGCTCGAAACAGCATCACGCCCCTGCACTTGCACATGAGTATGATTCACCTCCACCCCACCCCATCGGTTATTGAGGATCTGCAAAAAGTCACCGTACGCCGCGGCGTCGCGAGAAGTTATGAGCCCGATCTTGTTCGGGAATCGAGGCAAGCTTCGTTTTCGAGAAGGATCAAACAACCCTTCGACCTCGAGTTTTTTCTTGATAAGCTCGTAAGCTCGACGCAATGCACCTTCCCCAACCAGCTCAACCGCAGAAACGTTCATCTTGAACTGACCATACCGCTCATAAATCTTTGGTACCCCTTTCACTTGAACCTTCATCCCGTCTTCGAGTGGAGTCTTCACCTGCCACACCGTGGCAAAACATTTTAGAATTGCCTGACTCTCTTCGTCTTTTAAATCAAAACTGATCCACTTGTTTTGTGAAACCCTATAGTCCGAAATCTCCCCCTCAACCGCAAAATCAGCCTCAGCCAAACTAAGCCGAAGCGTATCGTTGATGTGATCTATAAAATCTTTTACCTGCAAAACATGCATGCGCATATTTTAACATGAAAATATAGGAGATAAAAATTATACACAACATATTTGTCCCGTCCCTATTTTTCCGCTAAAATACAGACAATGCTTTTAACAACAATTAACTTAAACTTATGCGATTTTTAGGCACCCTGGTTGCTGTAATGATGGCCATGGGCTGGTTGGCTTTTACGCCAATTGCCCCGGCTCATGCCGCAACCTCCGGAGACCTGGTCACCTGTCCGGACTTTAGCTCGGTTTACTATCTGGCTGATGACGGCTCACGTTGGGTCTTCCCTAACGAAAAAACATACTTCACCTGGTTTGACAATTTTAACAGTGTGATTGAGATCACCTGTCCTGAATTAGCCACCTACCCTATCGGCGAAGTGGTTACCTATCAGCCGGGCACCCGACTGGTGAAGATTCAAAGTATTAATAAAGTGTACGCCGTGGAACTGGGCGGAAACCTGCGCTGGGTCCAGACTGAAGCTGGCGCTGAAGAATTATTTGGTTCAAACTGGGCTGATCGGATCGATGACGTGCCGGATGGTTTTTGGTCCAGCTACACCGAGGGCTCAGCTCTGTCAGAACACACTTTCCCGGCCGGCTCCCTGCTCATAAGCGGTGGCACCGGTTTTTATTATTACGTGGAATCACTCACCCAGGTGGGCCAAGAGCTGTTGACCGATGTCCAACAGAATTATGCCATTGAGGTACCGGAGAATTTTATCCAAACATATAAAAACGGTGGCTCGTACAACTCCGGGGAATGGAATGACACCAAAGCCCTGGATCGAGAAACCGACGCTAACGCTGATGAACTGCCTTTTAATGAGGGTGAGCTGGATGACGAAGAGGCGGAGGAAGAAGACACTCCGGACGAGCCACTGCTCGCTGATCCGGGCGGTGACATCTGGAGCGGCGACTATTACAGCGTGGAATGGACCGAAGTGGCCGGCGCTACGTCTTATACGCTTGAGGAAGACACTTCCTCGGACTTTTCCAGCCCGAGCGTAGTTTACGAAGGCACGGCCACCAACACTGGTTTTGTTAAATACGTCAAAATCTCCACCACTTATCATTATCGGGTTAAAGCACTCGAGGGTAGCACTGAGGGTGACTGGAGCAATGTTGAGGAAATTACCGTGCACCCTTACATGAAAATGACCCGTAAAGTGCCAAACGGCGTCCAGCCGCCGCCCAATACTTTGGCTTCCGCCAACGTCGGCAACTGGTGCACTCCGCTGGCCACGGCCAATGTGCTGGAGTACTGGGAAGATGCCAACGAGGATTACACGAACGGAGTTACCGCCGGCAATAACGAGGCTGTGATTTCCGATTACCTGGGATGGTTCATGGATACCAATAACGTCGGTAGTACGGCTCGGGGCAATTCCGGCATGAGCGGTACTATTCACTGGGATATTTTTCCGGGGCTGGACGAGTTCCTAACCTGGGGAGGTAATGACCCGAGCGATTACGGATTTAGCGTACCGGCTAACCTGGCCGGCAAAACCAGCTACAACAACTGGGGAGCTGAAGAGCATTTCTGGAGTGACACTAGCGATGAAGACGCCTGGGATCACGCCGTGGACGCGGTGGATGACGAGCATCCGCTGGTAATGGCGTTCACCTATTGGAACCCGCGGGACCTTGGTGTAAACGAAGAGGCGCCGGACGGCGAGACTGTGCACTTTTACGGCTGGGGTCCGAGCATCAGTAACTCGGGTGACGCCACCATGGAAGCGCCGTACGAAGTTTGGGCCAGCGGCGACGTGGGCCATGCCGTGACCGTGGTCGGCTACCTGATTGGCTACGATGCCGGAGATGGCAATGGGGAGCAGGACTGGGTGATTGTGCATGATACTTGGGATTCGACCCCGGAAAACGTGGCCGTACCGTTTGCCAACTGGGAATACAGCCTGGAACTCTGGCCGGAAGAGAATGACGTGCCACCACAGGTGGAAAACGTGGTGGTGACGGATCCGGTCTTGCAGCACATGGCCTTTACGGTCAACTGGAGTCCGGTACCTGAGGCCAAGAACTATGAAATCCGCTACCGGTGGGACGAGGGAGATGGAACCACCTACAGCAGTTTTACGGCCGAAGGAGATAACACCGGCGAACACTTGATGCAGATCAATGACTTCCCGTATCTTGGCTCAGACCTGATTTTTCAAGTGCGTGGCGTAAACGACGAAGGTGAGGGTGATTGGTCAAGCGAGGTGCAGGTCGAGGCTCTGATGATTATGTAAAACAGCTGATCAGCAATAAAACTAAAAGACAGGGCCAATCAGTCCTGTCTTTTGTATTGCTTGACAAAATAGCTTATATAAGCTACGCTACGGCAGTTAACCATGGGGGTTGACTTACTCGTGTTCAGCTTTAATATGACTGCGAATACCGGCATATGCTGAGCCTGGGGAAACTCGCTGTGCTAGCACCACAGTGTGAAACAGAACCTTCCATTTCTAGGAGAAAGCCATGACCGCTAAGACCGGCAAGGCCAAGATGACCAAGCTTCTGAAAAGAATGGCGAGTCTGTACGCCTACGCCTACGGCCTGATCGAGCGCGGCAAGCGTTCGGTCGAGATGATTGAGGTGCTGGTGAGAGCGCTCCAGATGTTCAAGGAGAACCGCCTGGGTGCGGTGATCGAGCGCAATGAGCCCGGAACCGAGCTCAGCCACGAGAAGCTGCAGGAGCTCGTGAACCTCAAGTTCGATGACCTGCCGCTCCCGAAGCGTGCCAAGACTTTCTGCCGCAAGTACGGCATCAAGTACGTCATCGAGTGGTACGTGGTGTGCTTCTCGAAGAGCTTCAAGACGGTCGAGGCCATCCGCAGCTTCCTGAACGAACATCTGGGACTGCCGCGGGATATGAACATCGACTTCGACTTGGTCCAGCCGGTGTACTGGAGCGACCCGAAGTTCCGGCGCATCATGCGCCTGCCGCTCGCTCAGTGGGATGTTTGTCAGGATTCCGGGGCTATTACATATGACGACGCCGGGTGGATCGTGATGATGGGTGAGGAGTACGACGTGTACTACATCGCTCAGTTCATCGAGTGGAACCGACGCAAAGGTCCGTTCGAGCAAGAAGTTCAAAAATCCGGAAAGCTCTGGAGCGAGAAAGCGGTGCGCAAGCAGCAGTACAGTGGTGAGTACGACCTGCACGCCTGCGTGCTGGTGCCGCCGGGGCTCGTCGAGTCCCTGCCGAGCGAGCCGCCCGAGAGCTACCACGAGGCCGTGAAGCTGGCCGCGGAGCACGAGCGCCAGCGCGAAGTCGACCGGATCGAACGGCGGAAAAATCTGCAGCGAGAACTTGTCGAGCAACTGATGAAGAATGAGACGACGGTCAAGCAGCTGTTCATTCGGCTCAAGATCGGCCCTGTGTACATCATCCATTTGAAACGAACCTGCCACACGGTCATGGGCCTGGCGTTGCTGCGCAGTGATCGCGAATCTGCTCAGACCTGCTGGGACATTCCGGACGAGATCATCAAGGCGCTGCAAGAGCGCTTGATCGAGGCCGGGTTCCACGTCACGGACAACTGGGACGTGGAAGCGGTCCGCATCCGCGAGATCATCCAGAGGATCGAGGAGGACTCCGAGATCGGCGAATACCTCTAGACCCCCTAACTCCTACTACTCCAAAACCCGGAGCTGGCACTCGTCAGCTCCGGGTTTTTTTTCTTTGGTGATAAAACGTCCCGATCGGGACAAAAATGTATCTACTTTAAGCTTAAATTCGTGGTGAAAAAAGTCCGATCGGGACATATCCACCACAAAGAATTTATACTGGTAAGGCAAAGAAAAACGGTCGGAACCAATCGATGCCAAGAAACATGATTGTTCCAATCAACAAATACGTAATCAGAACTTCGAGCCAGACCCATCTTCCTTCTTTAACGGCAAAAATTCCAAATCCAATCAGCGGAAATAAAACCGCACCAACCACAAGCCAAAATAACACAACAAAGATCAACATTGAAGGAACTGTATAAGGTTCAATCCAACCAAGTCCTACAAAAACCTCATAAGCAAGTCCAAACAAGGTTCCAAGCACCAGATGTACCAACAAGGCAATCCAAAACATTTCTGTAGGAGCAATCTTGCGACCAAAAATCTCTCGCACATCAACGAGCAGTGGCAGGTTTATTTTATGTTGACGGTCAGCTAGCTCAACCACAATAGCTGGAATCGATAGAGCAAAGGCAGCCAACCCGGCCAAAGAAGCCCCAAGCCAAAAATCCATATTACAAAGGTTTAAACACAATTATAACTTTCTGTCCGGTCTCAACATTTCCGGCGTTATAATCATGAATTGAATCCATAAAATGATCGTATTTATATAACCAATTTTCTCCGTGCCGCGTTCCTGGATCATTGGTGATAAAGCCCTCGCTGGTAAAGCCCTTCACAATTAACATGTGATAATCCGGCCCGGGTGGAGTAAAGTAAGGGTTCGCCAAGATCTGCCCAGCCATCGGAGCTACTACCGGGTACCCCTGCACAATTGCTTCTTTCATATCCTCTACGGACGGATTATAAATCAAATCATAGTCAAGATTGTAAAATTGTTTTACAAAGTCTGCGGTTTGAGCGGCCGTGGTGTCTTTGAAAAAACCAAAATATTCATTTTGCTCACGCACCATTTCAAGCAAGGCCTCATCAGCAGTGGTAGGATCAACCAATCCTTCCGGATATCCCTCAAAGTATAAATAGGCCATGTAAACCGAAGCTTCTTCGCAGGTATCTTCATGAGTTTCATCCCAATTAGCAAATGGGGCTTGAGTGGTCCATGGAATCGCCAAATTCCATTCATCATATTCTGCAACGTCAACCTCTGCAGTATCAACAATGTCAGCTTCATCTGAAGAATCTGTTCCTCTAATCTCTGTTACTTGATCCGTATCACCCGGATCTGCTATATTCTCTTCGTCTCGTACTTCATTATCAACCTCAATTTCTCCGGCCACCATGCTCCCTTCTTCCCTGACCACATGACTTTCCGGTTCTTCTTCTTCGACTTCATTAGAAGTTCCCTGAATCTCAGCAAAAGTAAAAGCCGGTACATCCACCTGCTCTTCACCCATTAACATTTCAGCAATCTGAATTCGGTTCATGTAAGCATAAACTCCTCCGATGATCAGAAAGAATAAAAAAATTGGAAATAATCTCCGAAACATATTAAGTAGTGTCTTGTTTAGTCGCCCACTCTTTTAAAAATTTAGTGGCTAACACATCGTCTTCGTTATATTTAAGAATTTCATCTAATTTAGACTTTTTGCGCCGATTTTGCAAATATTCTTCATACCAAAGCACAGATTGAATTCCCGTAGCGTCAGCATTTCTCCACTTGAACCCGAGGTGCTTAGCCAGATCTTTGAGCGAGTAAAAATACAACGGGAAAATTACGTTATCACGCAAAATAACCATAAGATCGATCATTTGCGATTCAATTTTTGCGACGACTACCGGATCAACATCGTACTTCTCCCCGAGCCGACGCAACACCTCGACCTCATACCAACCGTAGTGGTAAACCGGAACGTCCGGATGTTTGCCCATGAACTTCAGGAATTGTTCAAAGGCTTTTTGTTCGTCTTCCGGTTTCTTGGCCACAAAGGCATGGTACTTTTCTTTTCCTTTTTTCACTTCAAGTACACCAAACAGATAATCCAAATCACGCAACGGGTCTGACTCAATATCAAAATAAAGCTCGGTCTCGGATTCAGGAAAATCCATAACGTCTTTAACCACAATCTTATCTTCAATAATGGACTTGGCTTGATTGTGGAGCATCATCAGTCTCTCACCTGAAACCGAGGAGACCTCAGCTTCGAGCTCCAGTAAACCAGTGTTTGCTAAACGAGAAATGGTGCCATACCCTGCCTCGCGCAAGGCAGTCACTTCGCGAGCGTAGATCCTGTTTAAAAGCGACACGTCATCACAACTTTCCGCCTCAAGCTTGCACTCGTCAAACCAGGGAGAATGCTTGCACCCGGCCGTCATAAAGTGAGCCGGGCGTTTACCGGCCATGATGCGTTCAATTTCATCGAGCGAAAGATGGAACCGGGAACGATAGTCTTCGAGCAAATAATCTCGAGTTACACCATCCGGATCAATCACATATCCACGTACCGGACGAATTCCTTGTATCAACATTAACAACTCGGCATAAAACGAACCCTGGAACATATACTCACGGGTTACTTTACGACCACGCTTAACGTCACACGCTACATAATAATAATCACCAAACCGAGACTTGCCTTCTACTCGTTCAAGCAAATCCGGCCGCGCTACCCAGTGACCGTTCACAAGTACACCGTGATAAATAGTTTGTACACCTTCACGCATTGCTTCGAGCGTTTCGCGAAAAGCCTCTTCGATATCTTCGATCTCGATTTCTTTAATACCTTGTCCTTTATCCTTTGTCCTTTTTAGAATCTCGAGTTCGATTTCCGGAATCAAACCATCATCAGCCAATTTGTCGATAAGAGGATCAACAAGCTTCTGTTCTTCCTCATGCTCATCAAAATATAACCAAAGCGGACATTTGGCGTACTTAAAAAAATGTTTTTCAGTTAACTTCGGCATACTCGATAGTACAACTTAAAAGAGAATCTATAATATCAACCCAATAGTTATCTACTCAATAAAACTAATCAAAACTTGTTTGGTTTCATTAAGGTTGGACTACCGAGCATGTGCCTATTATAGCACAAAAATTCAATCAACCTTACGAAAACGTGGTTGTTTGACCCCGTCCACGACCACCTTTTCCTCAAACATCTTTAAAGGACGAACCCAAATGGCATTTGGACCGAATTCTTCAGATTCATAAAGAGCTCGGTAGATAACTACGAGCTCTAAATTCTCTGAGTCACGACCAACTCTCATCACCTCATACTCCCCTCCTTTATAGTGTTTGTAGATCCCTTTTGAAATCATGGTTATTCCTTGTCTTCGACCACCACTTCGGTCATGGTGTCACCTACCATGATCTGATCCACTACATCAATTCCCTCGGTCACGCGACCAAAAATCGTATAAGCTTTAGGCAATGGTGTGTCTTCAAGCATCACAAAAAACTGACTACCATTGGTGTTAGCTCCGGAGTTGGCCATAGCCACAATCCCACGGTCATAACCATACTCATCATCAAGTTCATCTTCAAACTTATATCCTGGACCACCGGTTCCGTTCCCGTTAGGATCACCTCCTTGAATTACGAATCCTTCTTCTCGACGGTGAAAGGTCAAACCGTTGTAGTACCCACCTGAAGTCAAGTATACGAAGTTGGAAACGGTCATTGGGGCTGTGTCAGCAAACAGATCAAACACAATATCACCCTTGTCGGTCTTGATTCGAATTTGTTTATTTTTAATTTCTTCATCCGGTAGAACTCCCGGGAAAGTCCAGGTTTGGGTCATAGGTTCAGTTGTCTTAGTTTCACTTTCTAAATCAGAAGCGGCTTCTTTTCCGCTTGGTAATGATACGTCCTCCATACTTACAGTGTCATCAAAAGAGTTGGCACAGCCGGCTCCAAGAAAAATAAAAAGAGCCAGAAAAGCTACAGTGTATTTCATATTATCGTCGTGTGAATAGTTCTTGATATTGAGCAATTTGATGTTGCTGATCCTCTATAATGGTCATTGAAGTCAGCAAAACCGCAGACAGTGACACAACCAGACAAACAAGAATTGCCACCAACTCACCGCTTTTTAACGGCAAATGGTCACAATGAAAACAGTCAGGCGACTTTGTTTTAGTCTTTCTTTTAGCTGGTTTCTTTTTAGCAGTTTTTTTGGTTGGCATATTTTTCCTCCTTTAAAACAATTCTATTTTATCTTAATAATTTGCCACTGGCAAGGCTACCGAGTTGAAGTTGGACTAAGTGGAGCATCCTCTACACAACCTTGCCCAATCTCCCAGGTAGCCACCAGTTTAAATTCTACTTCTTGATCAACTCCATCCACCTGGGCGGTTGTGGTAAAAGAATCATCGGTTTGTGCGGTATGCTCACCCACCTGATATATTCCACCGCACCCACCGCTTGTTATAGTTTCCTCAAGCAATATATAATCATCGCCCTCAATTGAATATGCCAACTCCATCACATATCCAGTAGCGCCAGAGGGAGGCAATTCGCGCAAACGAGATGCCGCATCATTAACCAGGTTTGGTTTAACAATTTGGTGAGTCTGGATCAGAGCCCAACTGGATAGGTGCCCGGTTTCAGCTGAAAATATTTGTCGAGTACGGTCTAGGCTGGTTGGAACCCTGTGCCAGGCCTCAACATCCAAATCATAATAAGCAATGGAGAGATTAGACAAATTCAACTCCTTAACCTGCTCCTCGGTGTAGCGAATTCGAATGGTGGCCACTTCAGACAATCGGGCTTCCGATGGGGTCACATAATAAACATTGCCTATCACGGCCGCACCGGCCTCGCGCCCTACCCCGGCTTCTGTAACGTCAATGGTTACGTCACTGCCGGTCATGGCTTCTATGCTGAATATTCCGTCCTCGGAAATAACAAACTGTTCTTCAGGCAGACGAGTAAACGTCAAAAAGACCGTACCAATTAAAACAAGCAGGGTTACAAAAACCACCAAAGTTGATCGCATGGGATTCATACTTATGTATTCTATCACGATCAAAGAGAAACTAAAAAGGTACGAAAAACTTTCGTACCCCGAGAGTGTGATGTCATGACTACATAGCGTTGAGTGCCATGAAGTCGTCCTTGGAAGAAAGGTCGATATCTTTGTATTGGAACTCTTCCGAACCATGGTCCCAGCCCTGGCTCAAGTTGACCAGATCATCCGGGTGTGTCTTTTGCAGATGTCTGAGCATCTTCCAGGCATAGTCCAGACTGCTGTAGTCCATTCTGTAGACGAACAGGGACCGTCCATCATTCAAACGAACCCTCACTCTTCTGCGAACCTGACTTACTTTTCCCATGGTTCACCCTGGTTTTGCCAGTCATTTGGCAAGAAAACAACCTACACAAAAAACAAGCTTTTGTCAAGATATTAGGCTGAAGACAGCTAAAAACCTTGACAACTAAGCTTGAAATTGCTAGTCTTTACAGTCTTGCTCCTTCCCAAAAACACAACCCAGGAAAGGACTAGGGAGTCATGAGACGAGATTACCATCAGAATCGCCGCGAGCGCTGGCCTCTGGTTCACGAACTCGTTAAGCTGGGCTTCACCTATCCGGAGACCGCCAAGTACGTCGGCTGGTCGGATGGAGCGATCCGCAACGACGTTCAGGCCCGTGGCGGCATGACCAAGTGCTTCCCGGACCGACCGGGCAAAAGTGAACGCCTCACGGGTATCGTGCAGCGTCTGGCCAAGTTCACGGTCGAGACTCCCGCGGTCGACAGCGTCGAGGCCAAGCTGTTCTGCGCCCTTCAGGAGTACGTCTTCGAGGAGCTCGGTATGGTCGACTTCGCGCACGGTGTGACCCGGGGCTTGCGGCCCTTCCTGCGTCCGCGGGTGTACCCGGAGCAGGAGCCGTACGTGCCCCTCGTGGCCGCGGTGCTCGGGATCAATCTTGAGAACGAACCCGCTCCGGACCTGCTCGACATGGTCCTGCGGGCCATCGAGCTCGGCGAGTACCCGAGCCCAATCAACGTCATCGAGCTGAAGGACCTGATCGTCAAGGAAGATCATGATCTGATGGCGGGCAGCAAGATCTGTCCGCACTGGCGGATCGACGACCACGAGTGGATCGATGAGTGCCTCCGCTCGAGACTGACGCCGCGGGAATTCATTGTGATCACCGAGCTCTACGGCCTCGACGGCAACCCACCCACGAAGCAGAGCGAGCTCGCTCGCGAAATGAACTACTCGAGCGAGCGCGTCCGGCAGTTCCGGGCCAAGGCTTTGCGCAAGCTGCGCCGTCCAACGGACAAGCAGCACTTTGAGGACCTGTGGTGGACGCCGGAGCCGAACGAGATGCGAAGCCTGCGCTGGAGCCTGGATCAGACCCGGGCACAGGTTGAGAAGCTGGAACAACAGGTTCTGCGCCTCGAGCTGTGGCAGCCCGGCCGGACCGTGTCCACTCCCAAGGTCAACCTCGATCCGGCCATAATCCAGAACCTGATGAAGCCGGTCAGTGGCCTCGAACTCTCGCGACGCACCCATAACTGCCTCGAGAACCAGAACGTCATGTTCCTCTTCGAAGTGGTGATCCGCCGCGAGGCTGACATGTTGCGCACCAAAAATTTTGGCCGCAAGAGCTTGAACGAGCTCAAGGATATCTTGGCCGAGCTCGGTCTATCATTGGGCATGAACCTGCCTACGATGTTCGTGGAGGACTTGCTGGCCTGGCGCGTACTCAAGAGCTCGCTGACCTGCCGGTGCCACCGCCACGATGCTCAACGATCCGACCACCCGAGTCCGGAGGTCGAAATCAAGCTCGACCAGGCCGGCATCTGGATCTGGGCTGATTTACTCTTGAACTCGGAAACTGAACTACGCGACCGCGTTCCAAGCCTCACTGACGAGGACATGGACGAGATCAAGCGTGTTCTCCGTCGGGTCTGCCAGAAAGTGAGCCTAAACTACCGCAACCGCTACGCGGAAATGGCCGAGTTCGCCTGTACCCCGCTCCAGATCGGTCACGTACCCGAGTGGGTCCTCCCCCTCCTCTAGCCCTTTCCCTCCAAACCAAAAACCCCGCTGGTAGCCACTCGGCCGCCAGCGGGATTTAGTTTAAAAAGCATTCATCTTGACATACTTAAACATAATTGATAAAATCCGCATCAGTTCGTTCTAAAAGCTGTTTGAGAGAGGGGGCCAAAACGTCATGATCGCTGATGCAGCCAGAAAAGCTGAAGCAATAGTTCCAATGGGACCGGGTAATCCGAAACCGGAACCAGGTGACTGGATCACGGAGGGAGTGGCTGTCCAGGTTGCTTTTCGACAGATACGAGGGGAATTCTGTGAACAGGAACGGGTATGCGTGAACCTGAAGAGGTTGGCCGAACTGATTGGAACGGAACGGTTCGTTTCTTGGAGAGAAACACTCTTCCTGACCGCACTCCAGGAAGTCAGGAGCTGGGGCGGCAAGATCGAACCCAAGGATGAGAAACCTGACTGGATCGATCTGGACAAAGAAACGCCCATGAACCGATTCAGCTTCCACGTTAGCTGGAAGCCTGGCCAGTTCTACTACAACCGAGAAGGGCGAAGTCACGCATTTGATATATTGAAAACAATGCACGATGTGTGCATGGATATGAGGGACGCCAACTCGGATGTGGTTCCGATCAGTCGTAGTGACAGCTAAATCGACACCCAACGCGGCCGCTTGCTAATGGGTAACTCCCAAGGCGAGCGGTTTTTCTTTTTCTGGCCAAAATTACGTAATTGCGCTAAGATCGCTCACGGAGGATTAACCAATGTCCTTTCAAATAATGGATGGCCATCAGGATCTACTGGACCACCTGAGGAAAAAACCGAAGGTGTACCAGACTTCTCCACGCCAGCTCGATCGAAGCCAGGTCAGAGCCCTCTTTGCCAGCATCTTCACGGATGATCCGAATGAACGAAAAAAGTGCGGTTATGTTGAGCGGGATATTCATGCCTACCAACATTTAACTTACACGCATCCGACCCTGGTTCTGATCAAGACCTTCGGAGACTTTGATCGAGTTATGCACCAAGGTGATCAAACCGGACTCGTGCTGCACCTCGAAGGGCTTTGCTGTCTGAATCAAGACAACTGGCAGGATCAGCTTGTCATCTGGCGTATGTACGGAGTCTTGAGTGCTGGCATTGTTGGTAATGAGAGTAATCGCCTTGGTGGTGGATGTAAAGATTATGGTCGCCTCACCCCACTCGGCCGTGACGTAATACACTGGATGAACCGCAACCAAATGATCGTTGATCTGGCACACGCCAATCCTGAAACCTTCTTCGATATAATAAACGTGGTCACCAAGCCTCCTGTAATCAGCCACGGCAACGCTCGAGCAAAATCCAATCGACGCCGCAACTACACTAATGACCAACTACGGATTTTGGCTGACCATGGTGGATTGATCGGAATCTCTTTGGTACCCGGCTTTGTACTCAAAAACCGCCTACCAAATCTTGATGATTTTGCCGACCATATCATGTACGTGATTGACCTGATTGGTTTACAACACGTTGCTCTTGGTTCGGATTTCGGCGGTATTGAATCTAAACAGCTGATTCCACGCGCCAGCCGGGTTGAGGAACTTGACCTCTTGCTCTATACCCTGGAACGACGGGGCCTGAGAGAGCATGAACTTGACCTTATCGCCTGCGGCAACTGGGAACGAGTCCTGCGAGCCAATCTTCTCTGAACAACCTCTATCGCTTTATGCATTAGAGGTTTTTTCTTTAAAACTTATCCACATTTTAAGCTTAAAACCAACCTCTTGTGTTCGGTTTTTGTTCGTGTTATCATACGAACATAAGGCGAACAAGCCGTATTTCTTTGACCCCTAAGAAATAATCAAAAAAACATATGACTCCCCCACTTACTAAAAAACAAAAAGAGGTTCTGGACTTTATTAAAAAATACAGTGAAGACCGCGGGTACGCTCCATCATACCGAGAAATCGCTACCAACATTGGTGTCTCTTCCCCATCAACCATTCACCAACATGTTCAAGCCCTTTGCGAAAAAGGTGTTCTCGAGGCCAGTGCAGACGGTTGTGCCCGTAATCTGGAAATAGTTGATGAAAATCCAGAAAGCAAAGCTGCAACCAACACAGCTCCAGCCCTAATGCTTCCTTTGGCTGGCATAATTACTGCGGGTGAACCGATTGAAGCGATTGAAGATAAGGAAGCCATGGCCGTACCAAGTGATTTCGTGGTTGATTCTGACAATTCATATGTTTTAAAGGTAAAGGGTCGCTCCATGATCGAAGACGGAATTTTTGATGGCGATTATGTAGTCATTGAACGTAATCCATCACCAAAAAACGGAGACGTTGTCGTTGCTCTTCTTGATAATGCTTACGCAACTTTAAAAAGATTTTACCGAGAAGGCAACAGTATTCGTTTACAACCGGCTAATTCAACCATGCAACCGATTATTGTTAAGGGTGACCTAAACATTCAAGGAATTGTCCGCGCTGTGATTCGTAAATTCGCAACCGTGTAAACTAATAATTAAAAATTAATAACTGTTGAGATTTCCGAGCACTCACGGTTGTTTAAAGCCACCCACCTTCATTGAAAATTGAAAATTTGTAAATTGATAATTAATTTAGGAGGCCTATGTCATCCACTACCATGCGTCATTATGACGCCACCATGTCCTTTATGCCCTTGCGCAGTGTCCGTAAAGCAGAACGCGTGCGCCGTCGCATGAATGTTCGGCTGAGTCGACGTCGTTTTAAACAAATGACCCGTACTTTGCTCACTCGTTCTTTTTAATCTTGGGAGCCTCCGCCAATAAAGTCATTTATTGAGGGCGGGAGGAAGTCTGTTATCTCTTGTTCTGCCCGGGTTCATCTCCTCCCACTTGGGTCTGGACCAGAACATGATGACGGACTTTCTTCCGCCCGGCAAAACCGGTCGGACAGGGGTAACACGAAATCGTAGATCTTTTATCTGCGGTTTCTGTGTCTAAAGGGTTAATGCAATTAACCCCTACATCACATGTACGAAATAATCAATGACCCAATCGATGTATCTGTTATATTTGCGGGTAAACGTGTTGCCCCGCGAGTTTTTAAATGGAATGGAAAAAAATATCAAGTTAAGCAGGTCAACATGGTGCACCACGCTCGCGAAGGCACTAAGCGAGTTTTTTATTTCTCGGTTTCAGATCTAACTAATTATTTTAAACTTCGTTTCGACCCGGAATTTTTAGAATGGCGAATTGTGGAACTATACACGGATGGATAGAATCATCATGCACATCGACCCACCCTCGCTAAAGCTTCAGTGGGCAGATATGAACACACAGATATGAATGAACGGATAATTATGCATGTGGATATGAATAGTTACTTCGCGAGTGTAGAGCAACAAGCGAATCCGTTTTTGCGTGGAAAACCTATTGGTGTCACCGGGAAACGAGAGTCCCGAGCGGTGGTAGCAGCGGCCTCAATCGAGGCTAAACGAATGGGTGTAAAAACTGCCATGAGTAACTGGGAAGCGCGAAAAATTATTCCGAGTCTTATTTTGGTTTCCGGAGACTCGAGTAAGTACTACCACATCACGAATACGTTTCTCAATATCTTTCACGAGTTCACTGATCAGGTTGAACAATTTTCTGTTGATGAAGCTTTTCTCGACGTCACACACCAGGCTCATGATTATATGGGTGCAACATTAATAGCCAGGATGATTAAAGCTCGAATCCGTGAAGAATGTGGAGTTCGTGTCACCTGCTCGGTTGGAATTGGACCAAACAAGCTAATTGCCAAGCTGGCCTCAGAAATAGAAAAACCGGACGGACTAATCGTGGTCAAACCGCGTGACGTACCCAAACTACTCGATTCGGTCGAGCTTAGTGACTTTTGTGGAATCGGACGAAAGATCGAGAGGCGTTTACATATGCTCGGCATATACTCGGTCGAGCAGTTGCGAGCTTATCCGCTCAATGATCTTGTATCCGAATTTAAAAGTTACGGTTTTTGGTTACATGAAGCCGCGCACGGGCGAGATGATGCCCCGATCGACGTGCGACGTGCGACGTGCGACGAGCCCAAATCCATGGGGCACTCTTACACTCTGCCGAGCGACGTGTGGGATCCGCTCGAGATGAAACGAAATTTGCTTGGACTGGCTGACAAAGTTGGGTGGCGGCTGCGTCGTGAAGGTTATTTTTGCCGAGAAATTGCGGCCTACGTGCGTTACGCTGATTTCACCGGTAGTGGACAAATAAAACGCTTTTCGGCACCCATAAGCGATGGGCTTAGATTGTTTCAAATTGCTTGGTCACTTATTTCTAAATTTCGAGATCCTAATAAACCGGTTCGTCTACTCGGACTCACGGCTGGACGACTAACTCAAGGCCCGGAACAAATACATCTGTTCCCCAAAGACCAAAAAATGCAGAAGGTTGTTTCTGCATTGGATAAAATTCAAACTCGGTACGGCAACCATTCCTGGACTCGGGCCTCTTTACTTAAAGTCGAGTTCAAGGAACGCTCCAGCGGCTTTCACTTTGACGACTGGGCTTAAAACTCACCTTCGAGTACATGGGCGGCCGGAGCTGGGTCACCGTCGTCCGGCTCTAAAGTAATCACAACTTGCGTGTAGTCCGCGTATTCACCCCAGGCAGAGCCTGGTCCGGCTTCGCCGGAAAACCACTCTAAAACATACTCTCCGGTTGAAATTGTAACCATATCACCGGTAGAAAAGAAATCAAACGGTGTACCTCGAACCAACCACCCCTCGTAAAACTCGTCTTCAGCTGAATCTGGTAAAGTTGCTTTTACAGTATGTCTAAATAGTCCATCTTGAATTTCTCGAGTAGCAATACCAACTGAATCTCCTCCGGTGACATCCTCTAAATCAATGGTTTCTTTTGCTTCCATGGTTGGTACAGAAGGCTCAATATCAGTTTCCAAGGTTTCGGTTGAACCGGCGAATAAATCATCTGTCATTTCGTCAATCACATCTTGTTTTCTGTCACCGGAACGCAACCAAACAAAACCGATCACAAACAAAACAACTCCTAAAGCAATTACCAAATAGTACCATGGCAATTTTTTCTTTTTTGGACGACTCATCCCCTTATAACTTTGAATACGTCTCATAACTCATCAACATCTCTTAAAAATGAAGTTGGCACTGGCTTGGAAACCCGCTCCCCATCATCATCCAAAACAATGGTTGGTTCATCCCAATCATCTGCGCTTCTACTGAACCCTTTATTCGTACTTCGTGATGTGCTGAACTCTTCTTTTACTTTCACTTGCTCGATTAAATCCTCTGGAATCTCGCCCAAAAACATGGAAGGCTGGTTTAAGACCAGAGTATCATATCCGCTCGTTAAAGGATAGGTGAAAAATAGATGTTTGCGGGCACGAGTAGCTGCTACATAAAATAACCGCCGTTCTTCCTCTACTCCTTTATCCTCATTCATGGCCCGTTGATTCGGAAACCCTCCTTGCGTCAGATTCATAATAAAAACCGCGTTCCACTCTAAGCCTTTAGCCTGATGGATTGTGGACAACACCAGGCATTCATCATCATAAACTTCCTTTTCTCGCACTGTCCCATAATCATCTTTCAACGTTACCTCTTGCAAGAACTTTCCAAGATCATCATACCCTTCTGCATAAACTGCCATCTGCTCAATGTCATCTAACCGATCTTTATAATCAGGATATTCGGCTTCAAGATACAGGTAGTAATCTGACGCCGCGATGGCCCTAATCAGATCAGCCGGCATAGGGTTAGCAAAAGCAAGCTTTCTAGCAATACGTGTGTGCCCGAGCCAACCCGAAGCGGCTCGAGCTGGCAACTGGGAGTCAATCTCGGCCTGAACAATTTCCTTCAAACTGTCATGTCCTTTTACAAGATTAATGATCTTGCCCGCAGTCACAAGTCCAATACCCGGCTGATGACCAAGCACTCTCATCCAGGCAGTTTCATCCTTTGGATTCGAGTAAAGCTTGAGGTGTGCCACCACGTCTTTAACATGAGCCCGCTCGAAAAACTTGAGTCCTCCCCGATATTCATACGGAACGTCACGCTTCATAAGCTCCATTTCTAAAGCCTGCGAATGAAAGGCAGCTCGAAATAAGACCGCCATATCAGAAAGTTGCACCCCTTCATCCCGTAGCCTGAGCAATTGTTCAGCAATATATTCTGCCTCTTGTTTCGCGTTCGAAGTTGGGACCAGGTTTGGCTTTTCGAAATTATCGACCACAGCCTCAAGATCTTTTTGAAACTGATTCGCGTTTTGTTTGATGACCGCGTTAGCTACTTTAAGAACTTGGGGGGTAGAACGATAGTTGGTGGTAAGCCGATATGTTTTAGTGTCTTCGAAACTTTTTGGGAAATCTAGAATATTGCGAATCTCTGCTGCACGGAACGAGTAAATACTCTGAGCATCGTCTCCGACCACAAGAATATTCTGGTGCTTCGATGCCAAGTGTTTCACAATCTCAGCCTGCACGGTGTTGGTATCCTGAAACTCATCAACTAAAATATACTTGAACTGTTCCGAGAGTTTAGCTTTTACTTCTTCATGTTCACGTAACAACTCGAGCAAATTCAAGAGCATGTCATCAAAATCCATGGCGTTAGCCTGTTTCTTTCGCTCAGCGTATAAATCAGCTACCCGACCAATTGTTTCGGTGAGCTCGATAAAGTTCGGCTGCTTTTTCTCAATAGCTTGCTCGAGAGAGACCGAAGCATTGCGAGAAAAGCTGATTAAACCCTGAATCACGGCCGGGGACGGAAAACGCTTAGCCTTGGTATCGATTTTGAGATCTTTGATACACACTTTAATCAAATCTTTACTGTCTTCTTGATCCAAAATTGTAAAATTAGAATCGTATCCGATCTTCTTGGCATATTTCCTTAAAATTCGATTGGCTACTGAATGAAATGTTCCACCCCAAAGGTCAGCCGGATAAGTTTCGAGCAACTGCTCGACTCGGGAAAGCATTTCGTTCGCGGCTTTGTTCGTGAAAGTCAGTAGTAGGATATTCGACGGATCAACACCGTGTTCGATTAAATATGCAACTCGGTATGTGATTGTTCTGGTTTTACCTGAACCAGCGCCTGCCAAAACTAAACAAGGGCCGTCCCCTCCCCTGACTGCTTCTAGCTGCGCCGGATTTAACTCGGTCGCATAATCAACTTTCGAGCTCGCCGGTCCACTCTTTTTTATAACAAATTCCTTGGCCATAGTGGAGCTCATTATAACTCACCTCACCTATCCCCACAAGCGAGGAAATATATTATAGGCACATTCGGAGACCAAACTGCCAGATCAATCGTTGATTAACTAATTCGGTCTTGTTTGGTCGACGTATGAGTGAGGTCTGACACCATCAAAAAACAAAAGCACCGTCCGGACCGAACGGTGCCAATATTATATTTCCGAGCGCCCTTTACCAAGATCCGCCTCCTCCACCTCCAAATCCACCACCGGAAAACCCACCACTAAATCCGGATGACCCGCCAGACGCTCCTGAACTTGGGGGTCTGGTAGTGGTGTTCATATTGTTTGTGAAACTGTTTAGTGAACTAGCAAATGTTGCGGCATTAAACGTTGAAACATTTCCTTCGTACCAATCAGGACTCTGTGAAAGCTTGTCGCTGAAAGCCTTGACCCACTTATCTGCCACTCCAAAAACCATAGCGTAAGGTAAGTACTCTTCAAACATATTCTGACGCTCCTGCCACTGAATTCGATACCGCTCAGCTTTTTCTAAAAACATCTTAAACCCTTTGGCGTGCTCGTATGCAAGTGTTCCTGACTTGGTTTTCTTGGGCATGATTACTCCAAAACCAATGAACAACACTCCTGTCAAAATCATGGAAGCAACAAATGGCAGTCCAAAAACTCCTGTCATAAAGGAACCGAAAATACAGACCAAGCCAATCACCAAAAAAGTAGTCCGTACTGTATTTGGATTTTTGACAAAATATTTCTTAGTCGCCATCTCTTTGTAAAGCTGTCTTTGGATTTCATTCTTGGTCTTATAAAAAGATGTTTTTAGATCATCAAGATCAACTTGATCCTTTTTTCCAAAAATCCCTGAAAACAATTCTTTTTCTATTGAACTCAACTTATCATCGGCCGGTTTCAACTTTTCAAAACTGAATTCTGTTTTCTTCCCAACAAGTTTCTTCTTTTCTTCTTCTTTGATTTTGAGATAACCCTTAACAGCTAAACTGACCACCCCCGACGAGATATCTCTTGGGTGTACCTTTCCATCAACCAGGGTCCCCATCTCCATTGGCCCTAAATCTTTGGGTGCATCATATTCTGGAATGATTGTCTTGCGCCCACTTTCATCACGTCCATGCTTCCACCAATACCAGAGTAAAACTGCGCCAACCACAAGCGGCACACAAATAATCCAATTCATAATTAAAAACCAAAAAATAATTTCCCAAACAGCCGGTTCCTGAACATGGCCTTTGGGAAAAGAAACAGCCACGGTTAAATTATCTTCTGCGCTTACCGTGACCAGATTTCCAATGGCCGCTTTATCGCACCCCTCTGTAGTTGCTCCATAACTGCCAGTAAAGCAAATAACTTGAACTCCACTTTTTATACTCTCCGGAAGCTGAATAGCAACCGAGGAGCGCGGAATGGTCACACCCCAATCTGTCCCGGTCACGTTCCAGTAAAGCTCGTCATGGTCATCAAAGAAAAGAAGGGCTCGATCAACCCGATACTTAATGTTGTATTCTTGAGTTCCGTAAATCAACGTATCAGCATCTCCTATTTTGATTACCTGATTGTTCCCTTCTTTATAAGTTTCATAATTCCATTCTTTACCCGTATCATCCGTAACCGAAATAACCTCCAGGTCAATGCTGACGCGACTACCAAACCGGCCGTCATATTTAACAGGAATTTCTCTAAAAATTCCATGACGTTCCGCCCAAAATTGAACCCGAATCTGCTCAGTCACGTTCATGGATCCGTCTTCGTTAACAACAATCCCTACTCGAAAATCATCAAAGGAATAATCTTGAGCTTGAGCAACTTGAGTTGGTAAAACTAGTAGTGCCAGCAAAGCGCTAGCGAAGATACAACGCCTTATTAGTGGCGTGCTCATCATTTGTTGAAGCATAATAAACGGTCCCTTCCGGGTCTGTTAAAAAATACCAATAGTCATTGTCCGTTGGATAAACAGCAGCCTCGATCGCTTCAAGGCTTGGATTAGATATTGGTCCAGGAGGTAATCCTGGGTATTGATAAGTATTGTATGGGTCATCAATATCTCGATCCTCAAAACTAATTGCCGGAGTATCTTTTCCCGTGACATAATTCACTGTGGAATCAGCTTGCAGAGCCATCCCAACCTCGTAGCGCTTCCAAAAAATATCTGAAACCATCTTTCTGTCCTCTTCTCCACGTACTTCACGTTCTATAATCGAAGCCATGGTAATAACCTCATGAATAGTCTTGCCCTGCTGGTAAATTTCTGTCCGCAACTCTTCGGTTAATTTAATATCAAAATTAGCTAACATCTTCATAACAATCTGATCAACTGTGGCATCAGTAAAAAATCGATAGGTGTCAGGAAAAAGATATCCTTCCAGTCCCACATTAGTTGGTTTGCTTTTCAAAAAATCATATTGATCACGTAACCCAGCCACGAACTCGGTTTCTGATGCCACTTGAGCCGGAAATCCCACTGTCTCCCATAACCCTTCGGCCTGTTCTATTCCTTGATTTTCTAAATAGAAACCCATTTCACGCATACTCCATCCCTCAAGAAAAGTTAAAGACCGCTCCTTATCCTCTGCTCGAGTTAAACTGTCTAAAGCACCGGTAATACTCATGCCCGGGTACAGTACAAATTCACCGGCCTGAATGGACGCATCCAACCCTTGCCACTTTGCGTAGGCCTTAAACAAAAAGACACTGTCGATCACCTCAGCCTCTTTTAATATTTGAGCTACCTGGGTGAGACTAGATCCAGATTCTACATTGATCAAAACTGGTTCTGTTTCCGAATCATAACTTCGCCAATACACTTGCGAGCTAATGGCCACATAGGCAACGAAAGCCAACAAGCCAGCCAATAAAGTTAGTTTGATAAATTTCATAATAGATCTTCGCGGCCACTTTTACGAATAGCGCTTAAGAGTTCTTTGACTTTTTGTGCTTCACACCGTGGACAAACTAAAACTGCATCTCCTTCATCTACCACCACTAAATCAGAAACTCCTACCGCACCAATCATTCTACCGTCTGAAGCAAAAAACAAATTATTCTTTGATTCAACACTAACCACTTGCCCACGGGTTACATTATCTGATTCATCCGCTTCACCCTTGAGTTGGTCATGGAGTGTATCCCAAGCTCCAATATCACTCCAGCCAAAATCTCCTTTTATGATCAATACGTTTTTCGGATCCATTTTTTCAGTCATGGCATAGTCAATGGAAATGGCCGGGATATCTTCAAAAAGCTCTGCGGCTCCAGCCTTGTCCCCGTCTTTCAATCGAGTTTGAATATGTCGTAAAACGCGACCAATGTTGGGTGCATGATCTTCCAATGAATTCATAAACAACTTTGGCGTCCACATGTAGTAATTGGCGTGCCAAAGATATGAACCATCTTCTAAAAATTGTTTGGCAGTTTCATAGTCCGGCTTTTCAACATGTCCGGCAAACTCAAAAACCTCAATCCCGTCGGCTGTTTGTTGATTTAATTCTCCAATTTTCGTGTATCCTACTACAGTCGAAGGAAAGTTAGGTGCAATGGCAATATCTAACATCTTGCCTGTCTTTTTAATCAAGTCATCCGCTATATCAAAAGATCTTAGAAACTTTTCTTCATCCCCGATCCAATGGTCTGAAGGAATGAAAACAAAAGGTTCATCCGGAGCCGTGAGCTCTAAAATAGCTGCAGCGTATCCCATGGCCGGACCAGTATCACGTTTTGCCGGCTCAACTATAATGTGATCGTCCTCAATTTCTGGGAAAGCCTCACGGAGCATTTCCACAAAATCGGGACTCACGGCAAAATAAATGTCTTCGCTCGAAAACTTCCGCAAAAGGCGACGGTAAGTGTCCCGAACAAGCGGTTCTTTAGAAATCAAACTAAAAAATTGCTTTGGTCTTTGCTTTCGGCTAATTGGCCAAAGTCTGGTTCCTCCACCACCTGCTAAAATTACTGCTTTCATGTACCTAGATTTAACATGATTTTGACAACAATGGCAACCGTGACCCCAAATCCAGCCCCAACAACAATATCGCTTAAATAATGTACGCCAACCGCGATTCTTGAAAGTGCAATTACGGTTGCCAGAGGGAAAAGCCAAAATCCCCATTCCGGAACCATTAATGTCCCATAGGTAGCCGCCGCAAAAGAGATGCTACTGTGATTTGAGGGGAATGAAGGTGAGGTGATCCAGGGTTTGATCAAAGGTTTAAAACCAGCATCAAAAGGTCGGTGTCGAGCAAAGAAAAATTGCATCAGGGTGGTCATACCCCAGGTTACAAGTAAAACACCGAAAACCAAAGCTGCCTGCCAAAACCAATTTTCAGACCGCAAAACCACAAAACACAGCAGCAGGACTACCATAATGATAAGTAAAAACCGGGCGGCAAAAATACTCACCCCCCTGGTTAACACACCAGATGAAGCAAATTTTATAAATGCTTTTTCAACGGTTTTATCATTCATACTTTTTGACACTTGGGGCAAAATACAGTTCCACGACCCCCAATCCTTTCTTTGACTAGTTTAGTTTGACAATGTTTGCACGGTTTCCCTTCTTGTTTGTAGGCCTTTAATTTGTGTACATATTTTCCTTCGCCGCCAAAAGCATCAAAATAATTGTCAGCTGAAGTACCACCATCGGCTATAGCAGTTTTTAAAATCCGTTTTAAATCCTGAAATAATTTTTTAAGTTTTGCTTCAGGAATATCTTTGATGCGAGCCAAAGGATGGATCTTGGCTGACCAGAGTGACTCCACAGCATAAATATTTCCAATTCCGGCAATACAAGTTTGTTCAAGTAACTTGGGTTTAATTTTGGCCTTTGGATAAGCCGCGAGACACATTTTAAATTTGTCAAAAGTAAAATTCGGATCAAGCGGCTCGGGTCCAAAGTGCCAAGACTCAACATATTCATCGGCCCCCTTACTCGAGAGCAACTTGAGAAAACCAAACTTCCTGACGTCTTCCCAGTGCAAATCATGCTTTCCGCTCAACACAAAAATGACATGGGTATGTTTAGTTGGAACAGATCCTTTGGGCTTAATCATGAGCTTACCGGTCATTTTTAAATGCACAAAAATGGACCAACCGCCGCTGAGATTAATTCGAAGCAACTTACCGCGCCGTTCGATAGATTTTACCGTTCGACCCTGGGCCATATTGACAAACTTTGTCTTACTCGGCTCAAGTCTTTTCCCCCATCTGACAACAACATCGTTAATTTTTTTATTAACGATGGCCTTATCAAGCTGGCGACGAATTGTTTCAACTTCTGGTAATTCAGGCATATTTATATTAACGGTTGCCCCGTCATTTCTTCTGGTTGCGGTAAGTTCATAACTTTAAGGACGGTCGGGGCAATATCAGCCAACATTCCTATCGGGGGTAATAATGATAAATCCCCACCTGGAACCTCACCGGCTGGCGAACTCGTGCCTTCAAACTGCCGACCAATAACATAAAGCGGAACTGGATTTGTGGAGTGTTCCTTGCTCATTTCTCCGGTTGAAACATTCAAAAGCTCCTCTGCGTTTCCGTGGTCAGCCGTGATAAACATTACCCCGTCTTTAGCTAGCACCGCCTCGGCAATTCGACCCACTTGTTCATCAACTGCTTCAACCGCATTAATAGTCGCCTGTAAATTTCCGGTGTGACCAACCATGTCCGGATTAGCAAAGTTCATAATCACAAGATCAAACTTGTCTGCCTTTATTTCTTTTACTACCCTATCAGTCAACTCTTTAGAGCTCATAGCCGGTGTTTCATCATAACTGGATACCCTGGGCGACGGAATAATTACCCGTTCCTCACCAAGAAAAGGATCCTCTCGGGTACCGTTCATAAAAAAGGTTATGTGGGCATACTTTTCTGTTTCAGCAATATGCAATTGGGTTAAACCAGCTTCTGAAACCACTTCCGCCAAAGTGTTGTTTAGTACCACCGGTGGATAGGCCACCTCAACCGGTAAGCCGGATTCATACTCGGTCATGGTCACAAATTCCAAGTCCTTCATGTACCCACGTTCAAACTTATCAAAAGTCGGGAGGACAAAAGCCTTGGTCAATTGACGAGCTCGGTCTGGGCGAAAATTGAAAAAGATAACCGCATCTCCATTCGTGACAGTAGCAACCGGTTCACCTTTTTGAGTGATAACAGTGGGAACCAGTTGTTCGTCATACACCTCATTTTCGTAAGATGCCTTAATGGCTTCGATCGGGTCCTCACACTTTTCATCAGCCTCACCATAAACCATAGCCTGATAAGCTTTTTCCGTTCTGTCCCAACGCTTATCACGATCCATAGCCCAATACCGTCCGGCTAATGTTGCTATCTGTCCGACTTTAAGCTCCTTAATTTTTTCTTGTAAATTCGAAATAAAATCAACCCCCGCGTTATACAAAGTATCTCGACCATCAAGAATGGCGTGGACATACACATTTTTTAATTTGTGTTGTGCGGCCATCTCTAACAAGGCATAACAGTGTTTATCCATGGAGTGAATCCCGCCTTCACTGACTAAACCAACTAAGTGCAGGGCTCCACCACTATTTTTCGCATACTCGATTGCATGTAATAACTTTTCATTTTCAAAAAAAGCCCCTGTTTCGATTTCCTTATTTATTCGCGGAAGTGTTTGATAATAAACTCGCCCTGCTCCAATCGCCAGATGCCCAACCTCTGAATTTCCCATTTCACCCCAACTTAAACCAACCTCTTCTCCGGACGCTCGAAGAGTCAAAACCGGGTAGTGCTGAACAAAACGGAGAAGGTTTGGAGCATTGGCCCGGGTTATAGCATTACCGTCACTTGGCGGAGCAACTCCAAAACCATCTACCACACAAAGCACAACTGGTTTTGGACGTTCGTTTTCCATATTCATAACTACGATATTATACCATAAATTGTCTTGATCAATTCATGCCCCGAGCAATGCTTGAGAAGGCCAGCATACGACACCAAATTATCCTCACAAATAATGTTTAACATCCGTCTTTTTGTTTTAGTCCTTAATACTCTATAGTGTGGCATAGTGACATAACCTAAGAAATCAATACCTTGAGATAATTTTCGGACAGAGGTTTTATTTGGGTGCAAGCATAATCTTCTCTCTTGCCAAAGCCAGTGTTGGATGAAGGGGATGAGGAGTTTGAGGTATTGGGGATCTTGGTGGATGATAAGAGCGTCATCAGTGTATCTTAGACAATACTTGGTTCTGACTGTTTCTTTGATAAAATGGTCAAATGCATTTAAATAAACATTGGCAAATAATTGAGAAGTTAGGTTTCCTATCGGTAGACCTTTCGCGCGAATGGTTCTAAGTATCGCCCCCCCCCCAACGGAATTTGAACTTAAGTAACTGTTCACGATCTCCGCCAACAGACGGTTTGTCTTAGGGCAGGAGATTTTTTGTTTAAGCACATTGAGCAAAATATTATGATCAACGGAATCAAAGAACTTTTTGATATCGAACTTCAAGGCCCAACACGGACTAGTGTAGTTCTTGCTTACTTTACGAACAAAGGTCTGAAGTCTGCTCACAGCTGCATGTGTACCTTTACCGATCCTACAGGAATAACTGTCGTAAATGAAAGATTGTTCAAAGATAGGATACAGGACTCGATAAACTGCATGGTGCACCAGCCGATCGCGCACACTGGCTTTATGAATAATGCGGTGCTTGGGATCAAAAATATGGAACCGCTGATACGGCCCGTGCTTGTACCGACCACTCGCCAAATCTTCACGCAAAGCAAAGATGTTATCTTCAAGGCTACACTCAAACTCGGCAACGTCTCTTCGCCCCCTCTTGCCGCGGCGGAATTCGCGCCAAGCGGAAAACATATTCTCTGAAGAAATAATCTGTTCAAACATATGTATTCAATCAATGAAGCGCCAGTCTTTCAGCTGGCGTTCGACCTGCTCAAGGATTTTCATCTCATCCGCGCCAAATTCCCTAAGGCTGAAAAATACACCTTGGGCAGCAAGATCGAGGAAACCGTGCTAAATATGCTCGTCTCAATCATCGAAGCCGGAAACGCCAAGCGCGAGTTCAAAATCGCGCCGATCAAACAGGCTATTCTGAAAAATAACCTCCTTAAAGTGCTATTTCGTCTGGCTTTCGAAATCAAGATCATAACCGAAAAACAATATCTTGACTTTGAAGAACGGCTGCAGAAAATCGGCCAAATGCTTGGCGGCTGGCAACGGTCATTATAGTTAAAAAAACGCCCTTGTTTGGAGCGTTTTCCGGATCAAGTTACTCCCGGCAGGAGGCCGAACCGTAGTTCGGGTTGGCGTTGTCGTTCCTGTTGCTGTTGAGCTTCGGCTCGTCGTTCCAAATGTTGAGGTAGGCGCAGTCGTCGCGGTACTTGGCGTTGACCGCCCTCACTTATTGCTGAATCTCACCCGCATTCACCACAGCTTCTTTCACCGGGAAGGTTGCTGTTGTATTTCATTCCGGGGCATATCCCCGCTAGAATTCAGCAAGGAGTGACTCGTCCGAATCGCGCGCCCATGTATTCCGTAAAATACATGACTCTGGCGATAACTCTTTCGAGGATTTCGGGGACTGCGAACCTTAATCTGCAATTCATTACCCTACTTTCAAATAAATTTGAACAAAGTTTTAAGAAAAAAGATACCGCCCCCGAGGTTAGCCTTGGGGGCGGAAAGATACAAGAGAACCAGGATCGAGATTCAGCACTCCCGGCAGGAGGCCGAACCGTAGTCCAGGTCGGCGAAACCGCTCATGCTTCTGTAGAGCCTCGGCTCGTCGCGCCAAATGCCGAGGTCGGCGTTGTAGCCGCGGTACTCGGCGTCGACCGAGCCGGGCAGATCCACACAGTGTTCCCCCTGCACGATCACGCCCGGGTGGTGCAGGAAGGTGCAGACTCCACGCAAAGCCGTGGCGCTGATCTCGTTTGCACCGAGGCTCGTGCGGCAGTCGCTCGGCTTGCGGTTACGGTTGCGCCGGCCGTCGTGCATGCTGAACCACCACGGCTTGGTCGGTTCGGCGTGACGCTTGTCGAACGGGACTAGCGTCTGGTCGCTGCCCGTGTAGCGCAGGCCGATGAGCTCGCAAGCGCGAGTAAGGCCGAGGCGGGGCTCGCCGAGGACGAGGAGCGGGAAGTTCGGGTCGTCCGCGAGGAGCGTCTCGGGCACGGTCGGGATGGTCGCGAGGTAGGCCGCGAAGTCCTTGAGGCCAAGCTCGCGGCCGAAGCCGCGGTCGAAGAACCGCTTGGCCTGGATCAGCCGGATGTCATCCACGACCTTGCCGGCCACGCCGCCCGAGGTCAAGCGCCGGATGAGCTCCTCCACCTCCGGCCCGATCCCGGGCTCGTTGCGCGCCAAGCGCGCCTTCTGTATCTCATGCAGTTGGGCCGCGTGGCCCACGTTGAACAAATCTGACATTCCAAAACCCTCCATCCTTGGGGATCCTTGCGACAGCCTGACGGCCAGCGCTTTGGTAACCCTGGGACAGAAACTCGGCCCGCCAAACGGGCCTGGCGCGGTTACCGCCGCGCACGGTACAAGGTTGACCTATTCAACCTCACTGGAGGCTTAATTTAAAACAAATCCGGCCATTTGTCAATGGCCGGACCCAGTTTTAAGCTTATTTTTGCCCTACCCTTTTACCTCCTCTTCAATTTCCATTAAACGATTATATTTTGCCAAGCGTTCGGATCTAGATAAGGACCCGGATTTTATGTACTCGGCATTAACCGCCACAGCAAGATCTGCAATTGTAGTGTCTGATGTTTCACCTGAACGGTGAGAAACAGAAATCTGATAACCATTCATTTGTGCCAAACGTATTGCTTGCACGGCTTCGGTAAGAGTCCCAATTTGATTGACTTTGATCAAAATTGCGTTTCCCACTTTTTCATCGATTCCATTTTGTAAGCGATCAACATTAGTCACAAATAAGTCATCGCCAACCAGAGCAATCTTTTTACCAAGCTTCTTAGTAAGCTCCTGCCACCCGGTCCAATCATCTTGATCTAAACCGTCCTCAATAGAAATGATCGGATACTTTTTCACCCAAGTTTCAAAAAGCTTAACCATCTGACTCGAGGTTAGCGTTTTATCTTCTACCTTTAGATTATATTTCTTGGTCTTTTTATCATAAAACTCACTGGTCGCCGGATCCATGGCAAAAGCTACATCTGTGCCGAGTTTGTAACCGGCCTTTTTCACAGCTTGCGACATCACTTTGAGTGCATCTTCGTTCTTTGGAAGCGGCACGGCATACCCCCCTTCGTCACCCTTGAGCGTTGAAAAGCCTTTTTGTTTAAGCAGCTTGCCAAGGGTGTGAAAAATTTCTGAACCACACCGAACCCGTTCACTGAATTTCTTCTGTTGTGGCACAATCATGAACTCTTGAAAGTCAAGTATCCATCCGGCATGGGCTCCCCCGTTCATCACATTCATGGTCGGAAGCGGCATCTTGTAAGTTTTGTGTTTTATGTCATAAACCCAACGCAAATATTCATAAAGCGGCTTTCGTTTATGCCGAGCTCCTGCATGAGCGCATGCTAAAGAAACTCCAAGAATAGCATTTGCCCCAAGCCTGCTTTTATTTAAAGTACCGTCCAGCATAATCATGGCCTCATCAATCTTCATTTGTTCAGTCACGCGCATGCCGCGAATATGTTTATTAATTTTTGTATTCACGTTCTTGGCAGCCTTCAAAACACCCTTACCGTGATAACGATTCTTGTCTTTGTCACGTAATTCCAAAGCCTCGTGAACCCCGGTGGAGGCTCCGGATGGTACCATGGCGTGTCCGGTTGTACCATTTTCTAAAAGTACAGCAACTGACAAGGTCGGATTTCCACGAGAATCTAAAATTTCATGAGCGTGAATAGTTTCAATTTTACATGACATAAAAAAATTTTATTTTTTCAAAACCTCAAGAGCAGGCAACTTTTTGCCGGCCAAAAATTCTAACATGGCTCCACCACCAGTGGAAAGCAGGGTGTATCGGTGAGCCAAGTTAAGTTTATCGGCTATCGGAATGGTATCCCCGCCGCCAACAACCGATATGGCCGCTCCGGTTCGACGGGCAATCGAGCGTGCAATCGTTTCACTTCCGGCACAAAAACATTCCACTTCGCAAAGCCCAAACGGACCATTCCAAACAATCATTTTAGCTTTCTTTAATAAACGATTGATCTCACGAACAGTCTTAGGTCCCACATCGACGATGTAATCCCTTTCTAATAATTTTTCTACTGGTCGAATAGCCGAGCGGGTGCGACTACGTAAACTTTTCGCGACCCGCACATCAACCGGTAACAAAAACTTGTCTGGTTTTTTTCTGTACATTTGTCGAGCCAGGCTTACACTTTCCTCATCATAAACCGACTTTCCGACTTCAATACCTTGGGCTACTAAAAAAGAGGTTGCTAATGCTCCCCCGACCACAATATGGTCAGCTCGATCAAACATTTTTTTCATGACCGGAATTTTTCCTTCCGCTTTTAATCCTCCCATTAACAAAATGAACGGGTGTTTCGATTTTTCAAAAATACTAGATAAAACCATTACCTCATGAAGCAGGCTGGGACTGGCATAGCTTGGTAAAAACTTTGTGATTGCAACCATGGAAGCGTGTTTACGGTGACAATTTGAAAACGCGTCGTTGATATATAGGTCAGCTAGACCGGATAATTCTTTGGCTAATTCATCGTCATTGTTTTTTTCTCCTGGATCAAAACGTAGATTTTCAAGCACCAAGATATCACCCGAGTCCATAGCTTTGGTCTGTTTTTCCACCATTTTTCCGGTTAAGTGGCGAACGTGCTTAATCTTTCCACCCATCAACTCTTTTAAGCGCTTGGCAACCGGGGCAGTTGAATAGGCCGCAACTTTACGACCTTTCGGTCGCCCAAGATGAGTAATAACAATTATTTTGGCTTTACGCTGACGCAGCCATTCTAAACCAACCGCAGCTTTAGCAATTCGCCCGTTTTGTCCATCCACGGCTCGACCGCGCTTAATAGGCACGTTAGCATCGATCCGAACCAGGACCTTTTTTCCTTCAAGATTGGTTGAACCAGGTAAGGTTTTTAAACGCATAGCAGTGTCCTTATTTTAACAGAAAGGAGCCTTATTTTCGAGCATGGTTTATAACTTTATATCAACAACCACAATTTCCGGCGGACAAAACAATCTGGCTCGTGGTCCGGTTTCTCCGGCTCCCTGTGTGATGAACAAATTTTGTTCACCATATTGTTTAAACCATCGATCATACGGACGATTTAAAACCGTTGGTAATTCAGAAACAGAACCTAAAAGAGGAAGGCGAATTTGGCCACCATGAGTGTGACCTGAAAACACCCAATCCACTCGTCCGGGATCAAGTGAAATAACTACGTCTGGATTGTGAGAAAGAAGGATAACATTATCCTCTTCGGTTGTTCCTTTGAGAGCCAGCAGGGCACTTCCCTGATTCCAAAGATCATCCATTCCTGCAATCACAATTTTGGAACCATTGATCCCGACTTCAATCGACTCGTTTTGCAACATTCGAACTCCATAACTTTCCAAAGACTCAATCACGTGCTCAATATTTTCGTCAGTATAGTCGTGATTCCCTGTCACTCCGAATACCCCAAGCGGTGCTTTGATTTCAGCTAACGGTGACAGATACTTAATTTGTGAAGAATGATCAAAAACATAATCCCCAATCATCAGTACTATGTCTGGATCAACCTGATTAATTTCTTCAACCACCTGTTGCACCCACTTGTCTTTTTTGTAGGGCCCACTATGAATATCAGCCACCACAACCATCTCTAATTCCTGACCGTCACTTCCAAATTCAATTTCTACTGTCTTTTGAACAATCAACCGTGACTCAATAAAACTTCCATAAAAAATAACTGACCAGCTAACAACACAAACAATTAGCAAAAAGACGCCCAAGCGTTTGTGTTTCCACTGCTTGAGCGACAGAGCCAGTTCAATCATGAACGCCCCTACTCCGATCAGAAAAAAATGTATAACAAAATCAAAAATGTAATTCATGTGACTACTTTCGGATAAAACGCGCTACGTTTTCTACCATTTGCACCAAATGCACTGAGTACCCCCACTCGTTGTCATACCAAGCCATGACCTTCACTAAGTCTCCATCAACTACACGAGTCATGCCAAGATCAGCTACTGAAGAGTAAGGATTTTGCCGGAAATCCATAGAGACCAGTGGCTCATCAGTAACAGTAAAGATCTCTTTCCAACGAGCGAGTCGCGCGGCTTTCTTCAAAGCTTTATTAACATCCTCAACCGTAGTTTTCTTGCGCACCACAAAAGTAAAGTCAGAAAGCGAAACATCCACGGTTGGCACCCGAACCGCCACTCCATCAAATTTGTTTTTTAATTTTGGGATTGCTTTGGAAGTCGCCTTGGCCGCACCCGTAGTAGTTGGAATCATATTAACAAGAGCGGAGCGAGAGCGACGTAAATCATTCTTGGGGGGCTTGGGGACATTATCGACCGTACTCTGACCGGCTGTGACCGAATGAATTGTGGTCATCATGGCTTTTTTAATTCCAAAGGCTTCATCAATAATCTGAGCCACTGGAGCAATTGAATTAGTAGTACAAGAAGCATTATTGATGACGTGTTGTTTGGGCTTTAAATTTTTATGATTGACTCCCATTAAGTAAGTCGGGGTCTCTTTGGCCGGAGCAGAAACAACCACTTTCTTGGCTCCAGCTTTAAGATGCTTGCTGGCGTCTGTCTTGTTGGTAAAAAAACCGGTTGATTCAATCACGACATCAACATCATGTTTATCCCACGGAATCTCAACCGGGTCTTTGATCGAATAAACTGGCAGTTTCTTGCCAGCAATAACCAGCTCCTTGTCCGTTGCTTTCACTTCTTTGTCCCACGGACCAAAAACTGAATCGTACTTCAAAAGGTGAGCCAGAATTTTGGGCTCGGTTAAATCATTAACTGCCACGAACTTTATGTTCTTGTTATTCCAGCCAGCCTTGAGCGTATTGCGCCCAATCCGACCAAAACCGTTAATTGCCACTCGAATCATAGAATTTGTTTTTAATATCGACCCTATTTTACCACATTCCACCCCTCCTTAGCGAGGAAATATAATATTGGCACACCTCTCCCTCAAGCATGGAATCAAAAAGGGCGGCCACATGGGGCCGCCCCTACATCTTGTTTCTAACTAAACACCGCAGGCAACGTCAGACCCAGCCACATTCATGCGACAAAATCCAGCTACCTCAATCTTTTCTCCAATAGTTCCACTCCTCTCTTTCACCAAATCTTCAATTATCACACTATCATCCTTGATGAAGGCTTGCTTCATCAAGCACACTTCCGAGTAATACTTTTCCATCTTTCCTTCCACAATCTTCCCAATAATATCTTCAGGTTTGCCTTCGTTTTTGAGCTCTTCAGAAAACAATTCTTTTTCTTTGGCCACTACATCTTCTGGCACGTCTTCTGGGTTGAGATATTCCGGATCAGCCGCGGCCACTTGCATGGCCAAATCGTTACAAAGTTCTTTAAACTCATCATTGCGCGCCACAAAATCAGTTTCACAGTTTACTTTGACCAAAGCCCCAACTTTTCCACCAGCGTGAATATAGGCGTGCACCAACCCTTCCTGGGCTTCACGGTCAGAACGTTTTGCCGCCTTGGCAATACCCTGCTTTCTAAGTTCTTCAGCCGCTTTTTCTAAATCACCATCAGCCTGAGATAAAGCTTTTTTAGCATCCATCATGCCGGCCCCGGTCATTTTGCGAAGCTCGGCCACAGTTTTGGCATCAATTGACATAATAGGTTTTCTTTATTTATTTTTCTCCTGTTCTTGCTTCTCAGCAGCTAAAGCATCGTGAATCTGCAAATCCAATTCTTCTACATCTTCTTTTGACTTTGCGGCCACAGACAAATTTTCATCTTTTTTATCCGCCTTTTTTGCCGCAGCATTGGTCAATTTATTTCCCTCGGCCTTCCCTTCTTTAATGGCCTCACCGACCAGCTCAACCATCATTTCAATTGATTTTACAGCGTCATCATTTCCCGGAATAATTTTCTTAATTTTGGTTGGATTTACATTAGTATCACAAACCGCTACTACAGGAATATTGGTGACACCGGCCTCTTCAACAGCGGTTTTTTCTTTTCGAACGTCAAGCACAAAAACAGCATCAGGCTTAGCCTCCATATTCCGAACACCATAAAACTTTGTTTCCATGTCCTCAATCTGACGAGCAATCATCAAACGTTCCTTTTTAGTATACTTCTTAAGCTCTCCTTTTTCCTGCATGTCTTTTAGTTTCAGGTAGTGTTTAACCCGCTTTCGAATTTCACCAAAGTTGGTCAATGTTCCACCGAGCCAACGTTCAGTAACGTATGGCATCTCTACCGCTTCAGCTGTTTCTTTGATTACCTTTCGAGCTTGTCGTTTCGTTCCAACAAACAAAACAACACCACCGCGAGCGGCAATGTCCTTCACATAATCTAAAACCTCCTTAAGTTGTTCCTGGGTTTTTTCCAGGTTAATGATGTGCACCCCACCACGAGCCGTAAAAATAAACGGCTCCATTTTTGGGTGCCATCCGCGGGTACGATGTCCAAAATGAACACCAGCCGCCAGCATTTCCTCCAAACTTGGAATATTTGGCATATTTAGTTCCTTTTAGCCCGGATTCGACCGGACGTGCCTCGGTGGTATCAGCCAGGGGCCAAATTGGCAGGACCTCGCTGTGCTTAAATTGCTAAACCACCTGTGTGTTAATTACGCGCAGAATAATACTAAACTTGGCAAAAATTGTCAAGCAAGAACCTTATTTGACGAATCAACCTTAAAACTGGTAAAAAGTAATACCAACCAAACGGTTGGTAATTAACCTAAACAGGGGTAAGCAAGGCATGCGGCGAACTGATCTGCGCATTAGGCTGTGGCAGCAGATCGCTGACAGTCTATCAGTCTTATACGGCGATCAAGAAGAGTGGGATTACTTGATCGCTCGCTTCAATACTCTTTCACTTTCTCCGGCACGAACTCAACACATGTCCAGTCGTGCCAGAAGCCTGGCCCGACAGGGCGAAATCACCGAAGCGCTTGGAATGCATAGTTTTTTGGGAGAGCGCCAATGGGAGGCGATCAAACGGCTACTTAAATTGTCCCTCCGTGAAAGCCATAGCCCTCAGGAAGCAGAAGCGGCTATTGAGGCCTTGGGTGGAACAACCCAGCAAATCGAGAACATGGACTGTTGGCCGGAAATGGACCGAGCCATCGAACGACTGCTCCGAGAAAACAACGACACAAGCCTGCGGCGTGCCACAGAGTATGCGGCTCTTGGTTGCAGTGAGCGAACTCTGAAGCTCGTGTTTGACCACTTGCGTACCCCACTGGCTGAACGTGCTCCCAACATGACCTCGGCTCCGCCAGTGCACTCAAGCTTAGATGATGACATGGGAGACGAACCAACTGAAGACACTGTCACTGACCTTAGCTCACCTGCCAGACGGCCAAAACCAGACAAACCCGACGAACCGGCAGAAGAGGATCTGGAAGTAATCGATGAATCATTCATTGTCTGGGAGGAATTGTCCGAAGAGGACGCAGAAGATCTTGAAGAAACCGATTTCCTCGACGACATCCCTGAGGGAGCCAAAACTCAATAACCCCGACCGCGAGCTACGTTCGCTGTTGGGGTTAATTTTTATTGTAAAAACATGGCGTCGCCGAAAGAATAGAATCGGTAATTATGCTTTTTTGCCTCTTCGTAGGCATTGAGGATGTTTTTTCGATCTGACAGGGCTGAAACCATGGCGATTAAAGTTGATTTTGGCAAATGAAAATTGGTTATTAGCGCGTCGATCATTTTAAAATCATACCCCGGAGTGATAAAGATATTCACGTCACCGGAAAAAGCCTGCAAATCGCATGTCGCTCGTCGCTCGTCGTTCTGAAACGATTTGCCACGTGCGACGTGCGACGTGCGGCTGGCACCCTCAAGCGCCCGAGTCGTTGTCGTGCCAACGGCAACAACTCGTCTTCCCTGTTCTTTAACTTGATTTAATCGCATAGCGGTTCCTGCATCAATCTCTACAAACTCCGCATGCATGACATGCTCTTCAAGTGTTTCAGTTTTCACCGGCTGAAACGTCCCGATCCCAACGTGCAAGGTCACAAATTCCATCTGAATCCCTCGGGCCCGTAATTCACCTATTAGCCGATCCGTAAAATGAAACCCGGCCGTTGGAGCGGCCACAGAACCGACCTCTTCAGCATAAACTGTTTGATACTTTGCCTCATCTGTAGCCTGTTTGACGTAAGGCGGTGTCGGAACTTCCCCATACTTGTCACAGTATTCGAGTACCTCGTCGACTCCAACTCCGAAATCAATTAACACAGATCCGTTTTCATGTTTCTCGAGCACTTTTCCAGACATGCTTTCGAGCTCAATACTCGATCCTACCGGCACCTTCCGCCCAGGACGAATCATAGCTTCCCAACCGTTATTGCGAGCGCGTAACAGGAACACTTCGACGTCAGAAGCCTTCCGAGCCTCCCCGGCCTTCCGAGCCTTCCGAGCCTTCCAAGCCTTCCCTTGTAACCGAGCTTTAAAAACTTTGGTCTTATTGAACACAAGCACGTCATCGTCACGCAAAAAACTTCCAATTTTATAAAAATGGCTGTGTTGAATATCACCGGTTTCCTTATCTAAAACCAATAATTTCGATTGATCTTTAGGTTCAATTGGCTCTTGAGCGATACAATCAGGAGGTAAATCGTAGTCAAATTGGCTAGTTGAAGTACTCATACGACGCTTATCATAGCGAAATTACAGGGATTGACAAGTTTTACTCGGTTTGATAAACTTCCGCCGTACTGATATTGCCCAAATTTATGAAAAAAGATCTACACCCAGATTACAACAACAATGTGACTATTACCTGCTCATGCGGAGCCCAATACGAAACCGGTTCCACCAAGCAGGATATTCAAATTGAGCTTTGTTCTGCCTGTCATCCTTTCTTTACCGGAACTCAAAAAATTGTGGACACGGCTCGTCGAGTTGAAAAATTCAAAGCCCGCGATGCCAAAAAAGCAGCAGATGCTGTACAAAGCAGGGCGGCCAAAAAAGCTGCCAAACGCGCTAAGCGAGCGGAAAAAGGCCCTAAGTATGAGGTTGAAGAAGCCAAAGGGGCAACCGTTAAAAAAGCTGTTGCCAAAAATTAGATTCGCAAAATTGGAGCGTTCTTCCCTTTCGGAAGACGCTTTTTGTATTGAGTAATATATGGACATCCAAAAAGAAATCGACAACAGAAAAAAACACTTTGCCGAGCTCGAACAGAAACTGGCTGACCCGAGCCTGGTTTTTGATCCCAAAAAAATGAAGGAAGTGAGTACTGAATACTCTGTCTTAAAAGATAAGATGGAAGTTATCGATGAATACGATAAGTTGATTCACGATTTGGCAGGGGCCAAAAGTACGCTGGAAGAATCTGCTGATCCAGAAATGAAAGAGTTGGCTGAAACGGAAATTGCTGATCTTTCGGAAAAGATAGCCAAACTTGAGGCGGATGTAATTATCGCCTTGGTTCCACCGGACCCACTTGATAAAAAAGATGTGATCATTGAGATACGCGCCGGAACGGGCGGGGACGAGGCCGCCTTGTTTGCCGCAGACCTGTTCCGCATGTATTCACGTTATGCAGAGCGGATGAATTGGAAAACCAAACTGATCTCAAGTTCACAAAACGACCTTGGTGGATTCAAGGAAGTCATCTTTGGCATACAAGGTGATGGAGTTTATGGACAAATGAAATTTGAGTCCGGGGTGCATCGAGTGCAACGCGTTCCGGAAACGGAAAAACAGGGACGGATTCACACCTCCACCGCAACCGTAGCCGTGCTTCCTGAAATCGAAGAAACTGAAATTACAATTGATCCAAAAAACCTAAAAATAGAGGCTACTACGTCCACCGGAAGCGGGGGGCAATCTGTCAACACCACCTATTCAGCGATCCGAATTACCCACCTTCCATCAGGACTCATGGTTTATTGCCAGGACGAACGTTCGCAAAAACAAAACAAAGAACGAGCTCTCTCAATCATTCGAGCCCGAATCTTTGCCATGGAAGAAGAAAAACGACGAGCTGAACTTGAAGAAAAACGCCGGGGACAAATTGGCTCAGGGGGTCGGAGCGAAAAAATTCGCACCTACAACTACCCGCAAGACAGGCTTACTGATCATCGTGTGAACAAAAACTGGTCTGACCTGCCTAAAATAATGGATGGTGATATAGCCGATATCATCGAAGAACTAAAACAAAAAAACATTGAAGAACAACTATCTTAAACTATGAAAGCAATCATTCTTGCGGCCGGGACCGGACTCCGACTACGCCCATTAACTGAAACCACCCCCAAGGCCATGGTGACAATTGGAGACAAGCCCTTAATCGAGCATACCCTGGAATCCCTTCCTGAATGTGTCGATGAGATTATCATTGTGGTACACCATCTGAAAGAGCAAATAATCGATCACCTGGGAGACACCTTTCAAGATAAACCAATTCGTTACGTTGATCAGCCTAAACTAAACGGCACCGGGGCCGCCTTACACCTGTTAAAAGATGATCTCGAGGAAAAATTCCTGGTTGTTAATGGAGATGACCTTTATCACCAAGACGACCTAAGGAGATTAATAGATCTGGATAACGGAATGCTGGTTTTTGAAACAAAAGGTCCGGCACCATCAACGATTGAGGCTGATGCCATTGGGTGCTTTTTAGGTATTCGACACAACCCGGACGAAGACGAGCCAATTTTACGCAACACCGGAGCTTACGTGCTCACTCCAGAATTTTTCAACTACCCTCTTGAAAAGATAAAAGTACACGGTAAGACCGAATACTCCCTTCCCCACACCTTCAACCACATGGTTGATGAGTGTGGGTTAAAAGTTATAAAGGCTGATTTTTGGTTACCGGTCGGAACCCAGGAAGAACTCGAGGTAGCCAATAAAACGGTTTGACACTCAAAAACGGGCTTGCTAACCTAAAAATAGTAAAGGCGACCCTCCAAATCTGTTCTTTCCTTGCCGAATTACCGGCTCAAATTGAACCGGGTTGATCTCCCCGCTAATGCGGCGATCTGTGGATAGTCCCTGATCGTCTGAATTCCCTCATCGGGGTCAACCCGGTTCATCCCCGCAAGGACCACCGCCCCCTCGGCATCGCCACCGCCCGAGCGAAGCGGCGTGGTCCTTTTTCTTTTACAAAAATAAAAACTTAAGGTAATCTCAAGGCGTTATGAAAATCATGGAATTAATGGAATGGGGAAACAAAAAGCTCAAGGAAGCCCAAGAGACTAATCCTGACTTTGCCAAACTCGAGGCCCCCATGCTTGATAGTGAACTCATGTTGGCGGCTAGCTTAGGTCAACCAAAGGCCTATCTTTTTTCGAATCTTTACCATGACGTCCCAGAAGCCAAAGCCGATGCCTTTCGTAAAATGATAAAACGAAGAATCAAAAACGAACCGTTGGCCTACATAACAGGCCGGAAATTTTTCTATGGTCGGGACTTTAGTGTGAACAGATTTGTTTTGATTCCCCGCCCAGAAACAGAAAGCTTGATTGAGTCAGCCTTGAATACTCTGTCTGAACTAAAGGGTGAAACTTGGTTTGCTGACATCGGGGTTGGTTCTGGCGCGATTGCTGTGACCATAGCCGCAGAAACCGGACAACCTGTAATCGCCAATGATATCAACGAACGGACTGTAACCCTGGCCAAACAAAACGCTCGTAAACACAAAGTCAGTGACCTGATTGAATTTAAAACCGGTCCGGGATTTGAACCCGTCAATAAAACACTGGTCAAACTTCAAGAAAAAGATCCGCGACTTTTACCAGACAATCTCATTATTACCGCTAACCTGCCTTACTTGACCACTGAACAAGTGACTGAAGCTCAACCTGAAGTTCGTGACTGGGAGCCGCTTGAGGCTCTGGTGGCCGGGGCAGACGGATTAGATGAATATTGGAAGCTGTATAAGGATCTGGTTCGAGCTGAAAATACTCTACCCAAAAATACCTACACCATCATTGAAATTGACCCACAACAAAGTAAAGCCATTGTGTCTTTGATACAGCATTATTTTCCTGGAAGCAAACCGGAAATCAAAAAAGACCTTGGTGGTCTTGATCGGGTCGTGATTTCTAAAATCAAATAACTATTCTTCTTCGATAGGATCCTCAACCTGTACTCTTTCTAAGTCCGGCAACACTTCAATCCAAGTTTTACCAACATTAACGGCGATCTCCTCGCCGGTTTCTTTTTCTAAAAATTTAATTCGATCTTCTGGACTCTCTTTGCTCCAAGTAATCTCGATCCGTTCCCCGTTTTTAAACAACAATCCATCACCCTCTGAAATGGTCTCAATATGACGCCGGCCAATAGCGTCTATAACTTCAATTTCAGTCTCAATCACTACTACGTTATCTGCCCAAATCCATTCCCCATGAGCGGTGGTGAATAATTCACCATTTTGATAACGTAAATAACGATTTTCTCCTGCGTCATATTTCCAACGAGCCTCATAAAGTCTTCCGTAAGTCGGTGAAAATTCCATTTTGATAAGTTGACCATCCTGCATCGGTCTTGCTTCTCCCTGTCTAAATTGCCATGCTTCATAATCGACCGTCCAATTTCCGTTTCGTTCTTCATAATCATCATATGCCTCAAACAACAATTCAGTTGACGTGTAAACATTATGCGGAGCACCACGAGATTCGTCGCGCCAGAAGTACCAACCGTTATAAAATTCATTAAGATCCAAGATATCGCGCGAAGCAATCAACTCCAGAGCTTCAGGCGAACCACCTACATGGGCATACAAAGCGTCGAGCCCCTCGGCCCAATCAACATAGTACGGACGAGCCGAGCGAACTGGACCCACAACATCCACCTCTTGTCCTTCGTAAAAATAAGCTATTAAGCGAGGAATTGCGGCTTCCACCGGGGCCTCAATGATCAAATACGCTTCATCGATCCCAGAAAGCGGCCAAGCCTCAACCATATTTTCTACCATAACTGCCAAAACCCGTGGGTCAGCCAGTTCTTGTTCTAAGGACTCACCAGTCAGCGGATGCCGATACAATAACTCCGTTTCAGTATTTTCCGCAAACGGCTCAAACTCAAAGTCCTTATTCTGGCCAAAGATGGGCTCACGAAAAATAACAAGTACCAAAAGAACGGCGATGATTCCACTCGCCGCTCCTACTCCAATTAACACTTTTTTCATGTATGCCTCCTGCATGTGATTCTTATTCAGACTTTTCCTCTTCTTTATTTTTATCCCCTTCACCATCTTCAGACTTTTTCTCTTCACCTTCCTCACCCTCTTCACCTTCTTTATCTTCCTCAGCCCCTTCTGGTAATTCTCCTTCTTCAGGAACCTCATCAAGGGCAGCCATTTCTTCTTCAGTTCGTGGTGGGTTTACCACAGCTACTGATCGTTCAGCGTCAACACCCCACTCTAATCCTTCCGGAAGAGTAATATCTTTAATATGAATCACATCATCAAAGGTGGCCAGTTTGGTCAAATCAACTTCTAAAGATGGAACCAGTTTATCGGGTAAACCTTTTACCTCTACCGTGGTGCGAGCCTTAACCAAAGTTCCCCCAAGCTCTTTTACCGCTGGAGCGATACCTGAAAAAACAAGTTTCACGGTAGCACCAACCTTTTTAGTCATATCCACCTGATACAAGTCAGCGTGCAAAAATTCATCCTTGACCGGATCTTCTTGCAAATCTTGAATAATCACTTTTACTGGATCTTGTCCTTCAATTACAAGATCAACCAAAGAACTGTGGCCGGCCTCTTTTAGCGCAGACCTAAGTTCGTTTTCATTAACTGTAGCCATGGTTGGTTCAGTTTTGGGTCCATAAACCACCACCGGCACTAGGCCGGCCTCGCGCAACCCGTGGGTGGCGCGCCCTTTTACCTCCCTTGGTTCAGCTTTTAGAGTAATTGTTGCCATATTTCGTAATTCAATAACGGCAGTATTTTGCCTTAATGGGGCAATTTTGTCAAGAACCCCGCCTCCTTTAATTCCTGATGAGCTAAAATTACGTCATTCGTAGTGATAACACTTGATTGGCCAAAACGAAGCACGTCATCATAGCTTAAATCAGTTAACAGTCCCACTGAACTGATTCCAGCCGGTGTGACAAGCACCAAAGCCAGTAAGGCATTAGAACATTCATGACATGTTAAATGAATCAAACGTGTATCAGCATCTTCTCCAAGAATTCTAGCCTCAATCTGGTCATAGGCGGTATGACAAATCGGGCAACGTGACATTACTTTTAATCCTTTATCAGAGAGATGGTTATTTTGCTCACCAATCATATTTTTGCATTTTTGACCCCTAAATTATACCACCTTCTACGATGCCAGACGAGCTTTGGTAGACCGGGTACGCAGGGCAATGCTCTCAATAATCCCAAGCATGGCCAAAGTGACAAGCAGAGATGATCCACCGTAGCTGACCAGTGGAAGAGCAATCCCGGTAACAGGCATAAGGCCTAGGTTCATACCCACGTTCACCACAAATTCAAAAAGTAACACAAAACCAAACCCAAGCAGTATATAAGTCGTAAAATCGTCCATGGCCAACTTGGCTAAACGCCAAATTCTAAAAAACAATAGTCCAAAGGCCACAAGCACTAACATGACCCCTAAAAAGCCAAGCTCTTCGGCAATAACAGCAAAAATAAAATCAGTCTGGGCTGCGGGTAAAAACTTTAGCTGGCTTTGGGATCCAAAACCAAGCCCTCTGCCAAACCACTGACCTGAACCAATGGCAATCATGGCCTGAGTCACATTATAACCTTGATCAAGCGGATCACTGGCCGGATCCACAAAAGTTACTAATCGTTCTTTCTGATAATCCGCCAACACAAAAAACCACCCGAGTCCGGCTACCAGAACTGCTATAGCTGCTAAGGCAATCAAATGACTCTTCTTGACCCCAGTCACTAAAAGCATCAGAGCCCATGCAACCACAAGCACCATGGCTGACCCAAGGTCTGGTTGTAACAGAACCAGGCTCGCCGGCACCAAGGCAATGATCCCGCTTTCAATAATCTCACGTATTCCAATTCTGCGTCGTGCACGTTCAGCAAAATACCGAGCTAAAACAATCACCAAAATAAACTTAACCAACTCAACAGGTTGGAAGCTAAAGCCAAACAGGGTGAACCATCCCGTAGTGCCTCGCAAGGTGGCACCAAAAAACAAGACCGCTACCAGTAATAAAATAGCAAAAACATACAGTACCAAACTATAACTACGAAGAAATCGATAATTACTAAAAGCCAACACTCCAAAGACAAGTACTCCGAGAGCCAGAGCCACCAATTGTTTTTTAACAAATAGAAAATTAGTGCTTTCTTGAGATAAAGCCACAGAATAAATTGCGGCCAAACCCATGGCAATAAGAGCAAAAACCGCTACGAATAACGGCCAATCAAATTGTCGCCAATAACTTGATAATCGATTCATGTACTTTGAGATTAATGCAAAAACCGCTCGCTGTCGAGCGGTTGTCTTTTTCTCAAGACCGGATTGTCATCGAGTTGGCGGGCTCATGTACGCGGAAAAATCAAAAAGCTGAATCTCCGGAACCACCTCAACCTTGGTAACCGACGAAATCGAACCAAACCAATTTTGATCAATAGTTCGGCTTTCCCCGGCTATACATTCCGGAATCGCCGTCTTGGTCACTGCCACAACCGACCCGCCCCGGTAAAGCAACACATAAAACTCCGGCTCCCAATAACTGTAAGCACTGTCATTTAAAATCGTAAAAGTGCTTCGCCCCACCACTTCCTCAAGATCAAGAGCCGTAGTGTATTCAGAGTCTGACACGTCAAAATCAATCCGTTCCGCGCGCCAGGAATCAAAGTCGGCAATCTCATGTGGATCGATAAAGTTCCAATCATAGTCCTCTATTACTAAGGTTGCTGAAGTTGGTCGAGACTCACTTTCATAAGCGAGCTCTATGACCGGTTTTTGCTCAAGCGGATAGACAAAACCGGTTTGGATATCTGTTTGACCACCTGAATAAGAAAAATGATATGTAAACTCCATCCAATAATCATCATTGGTGTTCTCAATGGTTCCGTAAAAATCATATCGTCCATCTCCGGTGGAAAAAACTGAAACGTCAGAAGAAACAATCACCGGTTCCGGAGCACTTAACTCATTCACCGCCCTCCTGGTTTCCTGATTGATTCCAAAACCAAATGAGAGGGCTCGCTCGTTTTCATAACTGATTAAATAAGTATCAACCACTACCCAAAGGGCAAACAAAATCAAGACCGCATCAATCACCGCCCAAATAATTAGCCCGATCTTCTTTAAGAGAGCCCGGTTGTTAACCCACCAGACCGAAAGCTTATACCGCTTTTCGGTTTGTTTGTATTCTGGGGTCTTGTAATCTAAAAAACCTCCGTTTGGCATACGCAAGCATTATAGCAGTCTAGGTTTGACCGAGCAATCACAGATCTTGCTTCTCAATCCCCTTTTTCAAATTTTCAAATAATTCTTCTTTATCCACCAAGCCCTCAATTAATCCGTCAGCAACCTCTGCATAGCGTTCACGTGTTGTTAAGCCGATTGAATTTGGGGTAAAAATATTCTTTGGCAAACCCACTCTCTCAAAATCAGTCTCCAAGACCCTATCTTTAATTTTAGAAAATTGTTCAGGAATTTCATCCGGATCAACTGAGGCATCAAAAAACAATTTAGCTAAACGGTTGGCACGATTAAACTCGCTCATCATTCTTTCATGCGCTGTGCGACGACGAGAATCAGCATTTGTGATGTGTTTTTTATACCTCGACCGAGCTTCCGGCCCCGGCTCATTCAACAAATATCGGTAATACTGAACATCATGGACATGTTGTGCTTTAGCCTGACCATAATTTTTCGCGGCCATAATTGCATCATGCACAGATTTAAAAAAATCTTCTTTCATCTTTTGCAATTCCCTTCGTTCTTCCCCGGTGGCGTCTTGAGATGGGTTGATTGATTTAACCTGATCAATGACACTGGTTAGGTGTCTAACCAAAACACGGGGAGTTTCCTTAAAATTATCGACCACTTGTTCAAATTGACCTTCTTTTCTCATACATATCAATGATACGAAAGAGCGGACCGCTTGTAAAGAAAGCGATCCGCTAGAGATTCCGACGCGGACCTAATGATCCGCGATCGAGTGTGTAAACCAGGTCGGCCAAACCCCTTGTGTCGCTTGAATCAAGATGGGCCACCAAAGCCGGAGCCGAAGAGCCAAAATGATCCTTGACACAAAGAATGATCTCCAAGAACTGGTTGATCCGACCCTGACTGGCCGAGGTGTCATGCGGAGTATCGAGTAGCCCCGACATGCCGTGAGACAAGTTGTCCCGAACGATACCCTCGGCCAAACTCCCCATCCGATTCAACAGGTGCAAACCACGCTCGTCACCTGACAGGGTCGTCTTCAGCCTGGTTTCTTCGAAAGAATGGTAAAACTTATCAATATATTTGAACTCCATCTTGGAGCCTCCTATCCCTTACATGAAGAAGATATTTAACCAGAAAACCGTCCTTATGTCAAGTACTAACACCCCTTCCCAGAAACATTGATTCATGGTAAAATAAGGTCAGTTTAAATTTGAAAAATACGTGGAATTTTTTAGTTTATGAGTCCGAAAAAAGTTGCTAAAACTAGCAAATCCCGCCCAGCTTCACGGCGGGATCCCGCCCAGCAAAAGGTGGCGGGAAAAACACGCGAGAAAAAGAAAGATATCAAGAAAGTGACAGGTGAATACGGAGCCAAACAAATCAGTGTTTTGGAAGGTTTGGAGCCGGTTAGAAAACGACCGGGAATGTATATTGGTTCCACCGGACCAAGTGGTTTGCACCACCTTATCTGGGAGGTCATGGACAACTCGATTGACGAAGCCATGGCCGGAAATGGTAATGAAATTGTGATAACCCTGCTCCCCGGCAATAAGGTTTCGGTTACCGACCATGGTCGTGGTATTCCAGTTGATATTCATCCGCAATACAAAAAATCAGCCCTTGAGCTGGTACTAACTAAGCTACACGCCGGTGGAAAATTTGGCGGAGGTGGCTACAAAGTTTCCGGTGGTTTACACGGAGTCGGAGTTTCAGTAGTGAACGCTCTGTCCACTGAACTTGAGGCCGAGGTGCACCGCGATGGAAAAGTTTGGACACAATCATACAAATACGGAAAACCATCAGGCAAGGTTAAACCTACCGGAAAGATAAAAGACACGGGAACAACCATCACGTTTACTCCTGACCCCAAGGTCTTTGAAACGGTTGAATTCAATTTAAAAACAATTGTCGATCACCTGAGACAACAGGCTTATCTGACTAAGGGGGTCAAATTTGTCATCCGTGACCACCGTAACAAAGAAAAAACCTCTTACACCTTCTATTTTGAAGGAGGGGTAGCTTCTTTCGTGCGGCATCTAAATCACGGTAAGACCGCTAAAAATCAAAACGTATTCTACGTTCATAAACTGGACGAAGATACTGATGTTGAGGTTGAAGTTTCGCTTCAGTACACCGAGGACTATCATGAATCAATTTTCTGTTTTGCCAACAATATTCCGAACCCGGAAGGTGGCATGCACCTGGTCGGGTTCCGCACCGCCCTGACAAGAGAACTTAATAACTATGCTCGTGGCAAGGGTTTACTCAAAGAAAAAGATCCGAATCTAACCGGAGAAGATGTGAGAGAAGGTCTAACCTCGGTGATCAGTGTAAAGATAAAAGAACCGCAATTTGAGGGGCAAACCAAAGCCAAACTCGGGAACCCAGAAGCTCGTACTGCCGTTGAGACTGTTTTTGCGGGCGAGTTTAAAATTTTCTTAGAAGAGCATCCTAAAGATGCGGAAGCCATCATTGGTAAGTGTGTCTTAGCCGCTCAGGCCCGTGCTGCAGCCCGTGCCGCACGGGAAACTGTGCTTCGAAAAGGAGTACTGGAAGGTTTGACTCTGCCGGGAAAGCTGGCAGATTGCTCAACCAGAGATGCCAGTGCTTCAGAGCTATACATAGTAGAGGGAGATTCGGCCGGTGGTTCAGCCAAGCAAGGACGAGACAGAAAAACACAAGCAATTCTGCCGTTGCGCGGAAAGATCCTGAACGTAGAACGGGCCCGTCTTGATAAAATGCTAGCTAATAATGAACTTAAATCTTTGATCATTGCTTTGGGAACCAACATCGGAGAAATGTTCAATATAGAAACCTTGCGCTACCACAAGATAGTAATTATGACTGACGCGGATGTTGATGGATCACACATCCGTACTCTGCTACTGACTCTTTTTTACCGCTACTTCCCGGAACTCATTCGGCAGGGACATATATACATTGCCATGCCACCACTTTTCCGAATTCAAATGGGTAAAGAGGTGCACTGGGTTTACACGGAGGAAGAAAAAGAAGCAGTTATAAACAAGATGACCAAGGGTAAAAAGATCGAGGTTGAGGAAACCGAAGAAAATGAAGACGGAGAAGAGGTAGTGGTTAGTAAAGGACCAAAAATCAATCTTCAACGCTACAAGGGTCTTGGTGAAATGAACCCGGAGCAGCTTTGGGAAACCACCATGAACCCTGAAAGCCGAATGATGAAGCAGGTGACTATTGAAGACGCTGAAAAAGCTGATCAAATCTTTGAAATCTTAATGGGATCTGACGTTGCTCCGCGAAAAAAATTCATTCAGACCCATGCCAAAGCCGTTAAAAATCTTGACGTTTAATAATATGCACGTAATAAAAACCGTTACAGGCTTAATTTTTGTTTTGCTAATGCTCGCCCCAAGCACCACCCTCGCCTTTGACGAAATATTAATCCCAGGTACTGTTTACCAAACTGATAATTCGTCTTCGCTCTTCTACCTTGGCGAAGACTACCATCGTTATATTTTTCCAAACGAAGCCACTTTTTTAAGTTGGTACGATGATTTTGATAACGTGGTCTCGGTTGAAAATGAAATCATTAACCAAACACCAATCGGCGGTCTGGTCACCGTGAACCCTGACGGTGAAACCTGGGTTAAAATTCAATCCGATCCAAAAGTCTATGCTGTTTCAAATGGTGGTTTTTTGCACTGGATTCCCACTGAAGCAGCGGCCGAGTCTCTTGGAGGAGACAATTGGGCTGACCGAATCATTGATTTACCGGATACGGTTTTTGCCGGGTATACTATTGGTATTCCGGTTGACATCTTCAATCCCAACTTAGAATTTGATGATGAAACCGCAAAATCAATTGATGAAGACAAGAATTTGCTTTCTCCAGAACAAGTGGAAATTCTAACTCAGGAAGAAACTCGAAACATATATGTTTCAAATAATTATGTTTCCGTTAAGGTTGGGGAACCGGTTCATTTTATAAACAACTCATCTGACTGGATACCTGAGGTAGTTCTGACCGGAGACTCTGGAACCTGGGGCAGTGGAGTGATTGAAGGTGGGGCTGACTGGGTAATTAAATTTTCAGAAATGGGTTTTTATCACTACTCTTGCCACAACGCAACCGACACCACTGCTCCGGAAACTCACACCTGTGGCAGTATTGTTGTGTACTAGAAACCAAAGGGTTGTTCAAAAACAAAAAAGAGTAATGCAGACGTCCTCCTAACATCACTCTTTACGACGCATCACGCCCCAAGATCAAGATCGATTCCCTGTGAAAGACTCAATGAGATTTCCTCTGGGGTTGCCATGTCGAGTTCGATCATTCTGATGCTGTACTTCCCATCCGGGGGGAAGGCCGTCCGAAACTGCTGATACAGCTCCCGAATGTTGATGGCTTCCTCGTCAGGAAAGGTGAACCCGAACCAGGTTTTACTGTCGGGTCTGACGATCTGGGGCTCTTGACCGGTTTTTTCCGCGATAAATCCACCAATCCCCTCCACCATATTCCTGGTGGGCTCGTTGTTGATGATCACCCGAGTGAAAGGCAGCTCTTCTTCAGAGTCCGGATCGCTCGAAAGCGTCAGACACTCCTCGGTTGTGCGTTCTATGCGTTCAATGAGCAGAGCCAGCACAGGATCCCTCCTTGCTTAGCGTTTTGTCCTTGTGCTTAAAGTATAACACGGGAAGCTTAAGCTCGTTGTGTACGAAATGTGGATATTGATCTGAAACTTGCCAAAAAATCGTATATATATTATAGTTTACGTGCAACTGACCCCCCGAAGGGGGTTTTAAGATAGAAAAAACTGTATTTATGGCTAATTTTGCCCAAAAAATTGTCTCATACTTTAGTGAGTCAAAGCAGGAACTTAGTAAAGTTACCTGGCCAAACCGCAAAGATACCACCCGCTACTCCCTGATGGTTATTGGGATTAGTTTGGCAGTTGGGGTTTTCTTTTTCGTTCTGGACTGGTTGTTTAACCAGGGTCTGAACGCATTGATAAATATTTAGCAAATCGCTCGTCGCAAATCGCTCGTCGTTCTGAGACGACGTGCCACGAGCAACGTGCGACGCGCCCTACACATATGCCAAAACAAACAGCAAAACAAGGCCGACGTTGGTATGCCATTCACACCTACTCAGGATACGAAGAAAACGTTTCAGAAAACTTACACCAACGTATTGAATCCATGGACATGGAGGATAAAATTTTTAATGTTTTGATCCCGAAGGAAAAAAAGATTAAGATTCGAAACGGAAAGCGAAAGATTGTTGAAGAAAAAATCTTCCCCGGCTACGTGCTGGTGGAGATGGTAGTAACCGATGACTCTTGGTACGTGGTGCGAAATACACCAAACGTAACTGGATTCATTGGAACTGGAACCATTCCAACACCGCTCGCCCCTGAAGAAATTGCTTCACTTCAGAAGCGAATGGGTGTTGAGGAACCAGAATATAAAGTTGATGTCGAACCGGGCGACCCGGTCAACATCATTGACGGACCGTTTAAGAACTTCGAGGGCAAGGTTGATGAAATCGATGAAGCCCGCGGCAAGATCAAGGTTCTCGTCAGTATGTTTGGTCGTGAGACTCCGGTGGAACTCGACTTCTTACAGATTAAAAAGATTTAATTTGAGCTGTTACGCATATTAAATCTATTCTATGCCAAAAGTACTAACCCAAATCAAATTACAGATTCCAGCCGGCGGAGCTAACCCAGCACCACCTGTTGGACCAGCTCTTGGTCAGCATGGACTGAACATTCAGGATTTCTGTACTCAGTTTAATGCTGCAACCCAGGACAAAAAGGGGGATATTGTGCCGGTAGTGATTACCGTGTATGAAGATCGATCATTTAGTTTTGTCACCAAGACCCCTCCGGCTTCAGCTCTCATCATGAAAGCGGCTGGACTTAAAAAGGGTTCGGGAAAGCCACTTTCAGATAAAGTTGGCTCAATTACTTGGGATCAAGCTAAAGAAATCGCTGAAAAGAAGATGCCAGACCTTAACACCGACGACCTGGAGCAAGGCGCTAAAATTATTGCCGGAACCGCTCGTCAGATGGGAGTGGAGGTGAAATAATTTACAATGTTTAATTTTACAATTTTCGATTGAATATCCAATGACCAAATTGAAAATGGGATTTGAAAATTCAATGAAAACTGAAAATTGAAAATTGCAAAATTGAAAATTAACCTGTGGGAGGCCGTTTAGGTCGACTGCACCACAAAACATATGTCAAAGCGAATCAAGGAGGCCAAGGCTAAACTTGAAGAGGACAAAAATTACGCCATTGATGAAGCGATTAAGCTCTCCAAAGAAACTTCCACCGTGAAGTTTGATGCCTCAATCGAACTACATATTCGACTCGGAATCGATGTTGAAAAAACCGACCAGATCGTTCGTGGTACTATTGCTCTTCCCCACATGAAAGGTGAGAGTAAACGTGTAGCCGCTATCGTAGAAGACGATAAAGTAAATGCTGCCAAAAAGGCCGGAGCTGATATGGCTGGTGGTGAAGATATTATCAACGAGATTGTTAAAACAGGAAAAGCTGACTTCGATGTCATGGTAGCAACACCAAGCATGATGCCAAAAGTTGCCAAAGCGGCAAGAGTATTGGGCCCAAAAGGATTAATGCCAAATCCAAAGACTGATACCGTCAGTGACGACCTGGAAAAAATGATCAAGGAGCAGAAGGCCGGAAAGTTGAGTTTCCGTAATGACAACGGCGGCAACCTGCATGTGAAAATCGGAAAGGTCTCACAGGATGAAGGTGAAATCAAAGCCAACTTCGATGCCATGATGGACGCTGTTAAAAAGGCCAAACCAGCCACAGCCAAGGGGATCTACCTCAAGGCAATGTATCTTACCACCAGCATGGGACCAAGTATCAAGCTCGAGGTTGAATAAAGGACAGCGGACAAAGTATAAAGGATCAGGGACTCGCTTAAACGGCGGGTCTTTTGATTTGCCTCTCCCCGCCTAATCTGTTAAATTAGAGGAGAATTAAACAATTGCTATGAATGAAAAAAGACAAGATTACATCTCATGGGACGAATGCTTCATGCGAATTGCCCACGTAATGGCGGATCGATCAAAAGATCCAAGTACCCAGGCCGGTGCAGTCGTGGTTAACCCAGATCAAGTGGTTGTCGGGCTCGGCTACAACGGTTTTCCACGAGGTTGTTCAGACGACGAATTACCATGGTCTCGCGAAGGGGGATTTTTAGAAACCAAGTACGCCTACGTTTGTCACGCAGAAGAAAATGCCATTTATAACTCAAATGCAAAAACTAACGGTTGTAAAATCTACTGCACATTGTTCCCCTGCAACGAATGCACTAAAACTATTATTCAGAATGGAATCACAGAGGTAATTTACGCCAGTGACAAATATCATGATACTGAAATCTGTCAGGCCTCACGACGCATGCTCGACATGGCTGGAGTCAAGTACCACCAATATGAATCTAAGGAACTAAAACCGGTTGAATAATATGAATAAGTTAGTTTGTATTGTCGGAATGTGTGGGGCTGGAAAAAGTGTTCTGGCTGATGCGTTAGTTGAAAAAGGATTTGAGTTTATTCGTTTTGGGCAAATCACACTCGATGAGGTAAAGCGCAGGGGTGAAGAACCAAGTGAGGCCCTTGAAAAAGAGATTCGTGAGGGATTCCGAGCTGAACATGGCATGGCCGCTTTTGCAATTCTGAACATGCCGAAGTTTGATGCCGAACTTGAAAAAGGCAATGTGGTTGGTGATGGGCTCTACAGCTGGTCAGAGTACAAAGTTTTGCGAGAAAAGTATGGCGAGAACATGATTGTGGTCGCGATCGCAACTCCGCCAGAACTGCGGTATCAACGGCTCGAGGCTCGCGTTTCAGGAGCAGATGATCCAGACCTGAGAAACCGGAAATTTTCACGCGACGAAGCCAAAGCCCGAGACAAGGCTGAAATTGAGAACATTGAAAAAGGCGGGCCGATTGCTATGGCAGATTACTATATCGTGAACGACGGCACGCTTGAAGAATACCAAACCAAAATTGCCGAATTTATTGCCAAGATCGAAGCTGGAGAAATACAGGTGGCGAAATAAATATTTACCTAAAAATAAACCAAAACCATAGGTGTAAAACCTGTGGTTTTTTGGTTTGTTTTCAGAGCCGTTTTCTGCTAAATTGTAAGGACGTTATATGTAATAAAATTGCTATGAAAGGATACCTAGACATTGTTAAAACTGTCCTAGAAAAGGGGGAACGTAAAGAAAATCGCACCGGAATCGACACCATGGCCGTAGCCGGAGCCATGTTTGAACATGACATGTCCGAAGGCTTCCCACTTTTGACTACAAAAAAGATGCCGTTCAAATGTATTGCCACAGAGCTGGCTTTTTTTATCAATGGCATTACGGATAAACACTGGTTACAAAAACGGAAAAATCATATTTGGGATGAATGGGCAACACCAAAGAAAGCACCGTATGGGCACGACGAGGAATCAAAACGTCGCATGATGGAGGAACGAGATCTGGGTCCGATTTACGGTTTTCAATGGCGAAATTTTAATGGCGAATATGAAGGACATAATGTTGACCATACCGGTAAAGGGGTTGATCAATTACAAAACATGGTCGACATGTTGAAGAAGAATCCGCACGACCGACGCATGATCGTCTCAGCCTGGAACCCATCGTTTTTACATGAAATGGCTCTGCCTCCGTGCCACTATGCCTTCCAAGTGACCGTCATCAACGGCAAGCTTAACTTGCTTTGGAACCAACGCTCAGTCGATACCATGCTCGGCCTTCCGTTCAACATTGCTTCTTACGCCCTACTTTTGCACTTGCTCGCTAAAGAATCCGGCTTTGAAGAAGGAAAGTTGGTTGGTTTCTTGGCTGATACACACATTTACGAAAACCATCTTGACGGTGCTAAGGAGCAATTGACTCGGGACCCTGAAAGGTATTCGAACCCGCGTCTTGAAACCGAGAACTTCACATCGATCTTTGATTGGAAACCACTAAATACTAAGCTGGTTGGTTACGAATCTTATCCAAAGATTGAATTTGACATCGCAGTATGATCACGATTATTGCCGCAATAGCAAAAAATAATGTTATTGGAAAAGATAATGATCTGCCCTGGCATTTACCAGAAGACTTGAAGCGGTTCAAAAAACTGACCACTGGAAATACAGTATTGATGGGCCGAAAGACGTTCGAGTCGATCATGGATCGACTTGGTAAACCACTCCCTAATCGAACTAGCCTCGTCATAACTCGTCAAACCGATTATCCGGTCCCGAACGGTTGCCGCGTACACAGTAGCATTGAAGACGCAGTTGCCAAACACAAAAACGAGCACATCTTTATCATCGGCGGCGCTTCAATTTATCAGGCTAGTATGAACTTGGCCGACGAACTCGAGATCACTCACCTTGATAATGAATACGCAGGTGACACTTACTTCCCTACTATCGATCCTGAGAGATGGGAAGTGACCGAAGAAGACATCTACGACGGATATAAATTTGTGACTTATAAAAAAGTATGAGGGTAAAGATAAAAAGAATCGATCCAAACGTCCCCATGCCCGAGTACAAAACTCCGGGTTCAGTTGCTTTTGATTTGCATGTTCGAGAAGCAGTGACGATCGAGCCGGGCGAAAGCAAGCTCGTCAAAACTGGCTATGTTATGACCGTTCCGGAAGGACATGCCTTGCTCCTATTCCCTCGATCATCAAACGCAAAAAAACAAATCTCGTTTGGTAACGGAGTCGGGGTGATTGATCAAGACTATTGCGGACCGGAAGACGAGCTCCGACTTGCTTTACACAACCACGGTAGTGAACCCTACACAGTTGAGGCTTACGAGAGACTTGGACAAGGCCTGTTTGTTCCGATTTCAGTCGCCGAATTCGAGGAAGTTCAAGAAATGACCGGCCCTAACCGCGGCGGCTTCGGAACTACCGGATAATTTGCTATAATTAGGCTATGAAAGAGAGTAAATTTGTTGTCATTGACGGAATTGCCGGATCAGGCAAATCAACATTGATGAAAGCAGCTAAATTTTGGGCTGAATCGCGGGACTATAAAATTTTTGATCTGCTTGAGTGGAACAAAGATCACGTCGAGCCACCAACTTACGACCAGGTAAAAGACTACGACATTTATTTCACTTTTGAACCAAATAAAGCATGGACTGGTGCCGCAATTCGTTACGAACTTTCAAGAACAGACGACCCGTATCCGGGCATTGTTCTTGCCCAAGCCCTTTCCCTCGACCGGCTAATTATGTACAAAAGATTGATCTTGCCGGCACTTGTAGACAACAAAATTATCATCCAAGACCGATCAGTATCCACTTCAATCGCCTACCAACCAATCATGGATGAGACAATCACTCTCGACGAAGTCATGAATCTGCCTGGCAACAAGCTAGCCCTCGAAAATAAACCTGACTTACTTGTTCTGACAGACCTTGATCCAGAAGCTATTATCGAGCGCATCAAAAACAGAGATGATGATTCAAAAGGTGTTTTCGAAAATCTTGAGTTCTTGAAAAAAGTAGCCGAAAGATATAGATCCGACTGGTACTCCGAGATCTTTTTCAAACAAGGAACCTCAGTTCACACTTTCGATACTCGAATACCAAAACAAGCCATGACAATCAATTTTATAAAACTTTTAGAAAAACTTATTTAAACAAAAATATGAAACAAATGTTATCTGTCGGACAGATTATTGATATTGCCTGGGAACACTACCGCAAGCACTTTGTAGAGCTCGTGAGTATCTCAGCCTGGTTTCTGATTCTGGCCGCCCTCTACACCATCAGTTTCCTGCTCTACCCCACCACCTTGGACTTGGTCACCGGTGTTGAACTTTCAACCATGGAAAACATCGGAATATACCTGGCCATGTTTAGCTCCTTTATTGTTGGACCCGTGCTCGGAATCTGGCTTTTCATTACCCTCGTCAAACTAATTGATGCGGAAATGAAAGAAAAAAAGGTTGACTTGAAAGAAATCGCCATGGGTAGCTGGAAATACTTCTGGCCGTTGTTGATTGTTAATATTTTGTTCACTTTACTGATTCTGGCCCCGATACTATTGGTTCTGCCAGGTCTCCTGATGTCCATATTAGCTCCTACTGTACCAATTCTTGGTTTGCTCGGCTCAATCCTGGCTGTAGCGGGTACTATTACTCTATTAATCCTTGTGATCTGGTGGGCAATTAAATACTTCTTCATCGGTTATTCGGTAGTGCTTGAAAACGAAAAAGGCAAAAAGGCTTTCCGTCACAGTTCTGATCTTGTCAAAGGACGATTCTGGCCAGTGTTCTGGCGACTGGTGATTCCAAAACTAGTTTTCTTCTCTGCCTTTGCCCTGCTACAATTTTTTATCACTCTAATTATTAATTATGTTGTCACTGGAGCGGCTGGACTAAACATAGAAATAGCAGAAAAATTACTCCGCATCTCAAATGCTGTAATTGTAATTGTGGTTACTGCTCTCATTAACCCTCTGGTTTTAACAGCTGATTATCTGGTCTTTGAAAGTGCTAAAGCTTCTAAAGAAAAATAGTTATGAAATTGGAACCGGTCATTGGATTAGAAATCCATATCCAACTGAAAACCAAGACCAAAATGTTTTGCAGTTGTGCCACACACAACAGTGCGGTCGCGCCGAACACCAACATCTGCCCAGTGTGCATGGGTCACCCGGGCTCGCTTCCGGTTCCAAACGAGCAAGCTGTACGTTGGGCTATTCTGACTGGTCTTGCTTTACGAGGTCAAATTGCCACTAACAGTAAATTCGATCGCAAAAATTATTTTTACCCTGACCTACCTAAGGGATACCAAATCTCCCAGTTTGATATGCCGGTTATGGAGCGTGGCAGTTTAGTTATTCATGTTCCAGACGGTCCGCGACCAAATGTAGAAATCGGAATAACCCGTTTGCACTTGGAAGAAGATGCTGCTAAGAATGTACACGCAGACAACGGAAAGACCTACGTTGATTTCAACCGTGGCGGAACCCCACTCGTGGAAATTGTGACAGATCCGGATTTACGAACTCCGTCCGAAGCCAAGGTATTCTTGCAGGAGCTTCGATTGATTGCGCGGTATCTTGGAATATCTGATGCTGATATGGAAAAAGGGCACTTGCGCTGTGACGCCAATATTTCACTCCGAGAGTTAGACGAGGACGGAAACTACAAGAGTGCTAATTTAAACCCGAAGACTGAGATCAAGAACCTGAACTCGTTTAAAATGGTGGAAAGGGCACTAGAGCACGAGATTCAGCGGCAAACCAAGCTATGGGAAGCCGGTACTCTACCGGATAAACAAACCACTCGCGGTTGGGATGATAACAAGCAAGTGACGGTTGAGCAGCGCGTTAAAGAAGAATCAAGTGACTACCGCTACTTCCCTGATCCGGATTTACCTGTGCTTGATCTGACCGCTATGACCGACGAGTTACGAAATAAAATTCCAGAGCTGCCGGATGCCCGTCGTCGTCGTTTTGTTGATGAGTATAAAATGAAACCATTGGACGCTAAGCAAGTCTGTGAAGACCCTGCCCTAGCCGACTATCTGGAACATGTTTTTTCAGAACTGTTAGCTTGGCTCGAGGCTCAACCGGAGATTGCTGAAGCCGAAATGGAGGCTCTATACAAAGAACGAGCCAAACTGGCTAAACTGGTTTCTGGATGGTTACTTTCAAAACTTGGTGGACTTATGAAAGCTAAGAGTATTGATATTCGAATCATTAAAATTACTCCAGAGAACTTTGCCGAGTTTATTACTTTAATTGCTAAGGGTAAACTATCAACCAAAAACGGCCTACCAGTACTTGAAGAAATGTTAGAAGCCGGGGCTGACCCAAGCCATATTATGGAAGACAAGCGACTAGGCAAACTGGATGATGAAGACGCTATTGCGGCCGCAGTTGATACCGTAATCAAAAACCACCCGGATGAGGTGGCTCGCTACAAGGACGGCAAAACTGAACTAATGCAATTTTTCATCGGCATGGTCATGAAGGAAACCGAGGGCAACGCCGACGCTGGTACTGCTAAAAATATTTTGGGAGTAAAATTAAACTCGTAGGGATTACCTGCGGTAATCCCTACAGATTTCCCGTGCCTCATCGACATCCTTAACCCATTTAATCGATTCATCACGACGAAACCAGGACACCTGACGCTTAGCGTAATTCCGGGTGTCCTTTTTGATTTTCTCAATCGCGTCTTGCAGGGAAACAGCATGATTTTCCCCTACGGTTTCTAGATGTTCAATTATTTGCCGGTAGCCAATGCCGGTCATGGCAATTGGTACAGAACCATATTTTTCAATTAACCCTTTAACCTCTTCGACCAGCCCTTCTTCAATCATTTGTTCGACCCGGGTATTAATCCGGTCGTATAACACATCCCGATCAACTTCAATTGCCAACTGCAGGGTATCATATTTTGGTTCTCCTTTTTTTTGTTGTTCGGAGAATGGGTGTCCGGTTTTAAAACAAACCTCAAGAGCGCGAACCAACCGAGCTTTGTTGTTTTGATCGATCGCTTCGGCTCCGACTGGATCTTTTTCCCGATACATGGCAAATAATTCGTCAACAGATTTGTTTTCTAAGGTTTTTCGTAAAACAATGTCCGGTTCAACTTCAGGAATCTTCAGATTTTCAACAATCGCCTGAACCCAAAAACCAGTACCACCGGCCAAAATCGGCAATTTGCCTCGAGCAATAATTTCATCAATCTTGCCCTCGGCATATTCTTTAAACTCGGCCACACTCATTTCTTTATTCGGTTCTACTAAATCGATCCCCCAGTGCGGAATCCCTTCGATCATTAGAACCCGATCACCCTCATACTCTTGCCACTGCCCCGGTTCTTTGGCAGTACCAATATCCATTCCTTTATAAATCTGACGCGAGTCAACACTAATCACCTCGCCGTTAAATTCTTTAGCCAGAGCAATAGCTGTACTAGTTTTTCCGGACGCGGTTGGTCCAAGCACCGCAACTATTTTTGGTTTCATATTTTTTCTCCTTTCAAAATCCAAGTTTGTACTTCAGATATTTTTACATCTTGAATGGTTCCTACTATTTTTTCGCCCCCTGGAAATTTGACTACTTTCATTTCGCGCGAGTTTCCAAAACATATACCGTTATTGCACCCTTCAACCATGACCGAGACAACCTGATCAAGATAGGCTTGGTTCTTTTTGAGGGTAATTCCTTCCATCAAATCCTGTATCACTTCCCAACGCCGCTTTTTTTCTTCTCGAGTCACGTCATCATTAAACACCTTGTCCGCCACCGTTCCTGAACGCTCCGAATACTGCGCGGTGTAGCTAATATCAAACTCGACTTCCTTATACAAACTCACGGTTTCCTCAAACTGTTCTTTTGTTTCACCACAAAACCCTACGATCAAATCTGTCCCCAGGGCAATTCCAGGAACCCGAGCCTTGATCTTTTTGATGAGTTCAAGATACTCCTCACGGGTGTGTTTACGATTCATGCGAGCCAAGATCTCGTTCGAGCCTGACTGAACTGGAAGATGTAAAAAGTTTAGCTGTTTCGACAAAGCCAGGGCATCGATCTGCTCGTCGGTCATGTGGCGAGGGTGCGGGGCAGTAAAGTGAATTCGTTCAAGTCCGTCAATCTGATTTATCTCCCACAGTAAGGCCGCAAAATGATCCTGATACGGATTGTCTTTGGAAAAGTTTTCAGGATCCGGGGCCACATAGGCATTTACCACCTGACCGAGCAAAGTGATCTCGAGACAACCGTTTGTTGCGAGTTCGCGAATCTCATTCATGATATCAGCCAGCGGCCGATTCTCTTCCATTCCTCGCGCTGATGGGACCACACAGTAAGTACAAAAATTACTGCATCCGGTTTGAATGGTCACAAAGGCCTGCTTGTTTGAGTGATAATGTGGCTTGAGCTTTAAAAATTCTTCAACCGATTCAGTGGCTTTTACCCAACCCGGCCTGAGCTCGGCGATCCAACGTGGCAAGTTGACTGCGTCAGCCGTGGCAAACCACAAATCAGCCCCCTGAACTTTCTTCTTGAGCTTGCCGTCTTTATCCCGCCCGGCCATACAGCCAGTCACACTAATCACAAGCTCGGGCTTCTTTTTTCGAGCTTTATTCAAAGTTCGAACCTTTCCCATAACTCTATCCTCTGCAGTCTGTCTTACCGAACAAGAATTCAACAGAACCAGATCAGCCTTGTGCTCATCATCCGTACATTCCATTCCAAGATCCGATAACAAACTCGCGATCCGTTCTGAATCGTTTTTGTTCATTTGGCACCCGTAAGTGATGATGTGGTATTTCTTTGGCTCCATAATGACAGGATAATATCAAAATTTGGCTAAAATTACAATAGACCATTGACAATAAGCCATTTTTATACTAAATTACGCCCTTGTTCTTCACAATTTAACAAACAACAAAAGGGCTACACAATGAAAACTCTACGACCCTACCAGCAAGAAGCTGCAGATAATCTGTGGCGGACGGTTAGTGAGGGTCTTAGCAAGGCCCTCATCGTTATGGCCACCGGGCTCGGTAAGACCGTGCTCGCGAGCCATGTTACTGAACTGCTTCTCAATCACAACGAGGGGATCAACCGCGTTCTGTGCATGGTCGATAGTCTCGACATCACGACCCAGAATGCCGACGAGTTCAAGGAGAGCTTGGAAGAGCACGGACACGAGACCCACGTGGTCATCGGATCCAACAACTTCCAGGCGCGCTGCAATGGTGCTGAAGTGGTCTTCACGACTCTACAGACCATGCGCACTGCCTACAAGAGCCTCCCGGCCGACATGTTCGATCTCATCGTGGTAGATGAAGCTCATCACGGCAAGGCTGTGACCTACGAGCCTGCTATCCGACACTTCGACCCTCTGCTTCTCGTTGGCCTGACCGCCACACGTGAACGTGCGGACGGTCGAGACATTCGCGATATCTTCGGCGACGAGGTTTACACCTATGACCTCGCCAAGGCAATCGCGGCTGATGAATGGCTGGCGCGGGTGGACTATCACCTTTTGACCGACAACCTGGATATCCGACAGCTCCACGAACTGATTCGACGAGTTGGAGATGGTGACCGCACAGTTTCGCGCAAGCAGCTAGACGACACTATCTTCCTTAAGGAGAGGATGGAAGAGCAGGTCCGGATCATCCGTGAGCATCAACGACAGCCCGGTAGGGCTTGCAAGAAGACCATCATCTTCTGTCGTTCGATCAAGCACGCCCGGCGTGTTGCCAAGCTCATGCCCGAGGCTCGTCAGTACCACTCCAAGGTGGGAAAGAGTGGCCTCGAGCAACGGATGCGCGATTTCCGTTCCGGAAAGCTGAAGACCCTCCTCGTTATCGACAAGTTCAACGAGGGTATCGACATCCCGGACGCGGAACTGATCGTGTTCCTGCGGGCAACGGACTCGAAGACCATCTGGCTTCAGCAACTCGGCCGCGGCCTGCGCCGCACTGCCGAAAAGCTGAACGTCACGGTCCTCGACTTCGTGGCCAACTGCGACCGCATTCTGGCGGTTCATGAACTCGGCCTCGACGTCACCCACTACGGTGGAGGTGACGACAAGCCTAAGACGATCGACATCACGAGTAACCAGTTCAAGCTCGGTTTCACCACCGAGATCCTGGACCTCCTGAAGGTACTTGACCGGCTCAACACCACACCTTATGAGACTTACGAAGAGGCTCAAGCTGCTGCGCAAGCGCTGGGACCAAAAAATTGTATGGAGTATCAATCTCTATATAAAACTGATCCCAAACTTCCGTGTTCCCCTCGCATGGCATATCCATCCGATTGGACAAATTGGCCTGACTACTTGGGGACTGAAAACAAACGGATAAAATACCCCACCTACGCTGAGGCTCAGGCTGCCGCACAGGCCCTCGGGTTCAAGGACATGAAGGAATACAAGGCGGGATACAAACAAGACCCTCGTCTTCCGGCAAGTCCATATAAAAAATATGCGAATGAATGGGTCAGCGGTGATGACTTCCTAGGAACTCAAAAAAAGACCTTCTACAAAACCTATGAAGAGGCTCGTGCTGCTGTCCAAGCTCTTGGTGGTGTTACCAACACCACTGAATATGGAAAGCGGTATAACGAGGATCCCTTACTTCCTTCCAACCCCAACTCCTTCTACGAATCTTGGATCAGCTGGGATGACTTTCTGGGAAGAACTGCCAAGCTGCCGTTGTATGAATCGTACGAAAAAGCTCGAGCAGCGGTACAGAGGCTCGGAGTGCAAACAAGCAAAGAATATACGAATAAACGTCGGATCGACCCAAGATTGCCTTCAGAACCAAGGCAGACCTATAAGGCAACCTGGGTTAGTTGGGATGACTTCCTCGGAAGGAAGAATAAATCTCAACTGTATGCCACCTACCAAGAAGCTCGAGCTGCTGTTCGTGCTCTCGGGATAACAACATATCCAGGATATCTCCAAGGTCGTAATACTGACCCAAGACTCCCTGGTCACCCGCAGCAAAAGTACGCTTCCGATTGGGTCAGCTGGGATGAGTTCTTAGAAAGACCAACAAGCCCAGAACTGTATTCTACTTACCAGGAAGCCCGAACCGCCACTCGGTCACTTGGGTACAAAGCTGTCGGGCAGTACAAGGGTAACCGTAAGACAGATGATCCACGACTCCCCTCGAACCCCAACTCGTACTACAAGGAGGACTGGATCAGCTGGCTGGAGTTCCTCGGCACCGCCAACAAGAAGAAAAAGTAGTCCCACCTCATAAAACACACCTCTCAGACCGGCCCAATGAATGGCCGGTCTTACTTTTACCAAAACAAAAACGGACAGGACCCGAGGGGGTTCTGTCCGTCGTAGAAGTGGATGGCGCTCAGTCGTTACTGCGCGCGTCGAAGGAGCAGCCGGCGAGCAGTGCGTAGGCGACCGTGAAGATGTCGAGTAGCGGTCGATACGCGCTGACCCTGGCATCCTCCGGTTCCTCGATGCCAGCAGCGATCTGGTCAGCCGGACCACACATCTTCAAAGCCAGTAGACACTGCATGAAAGCACGTCCGAAATCGGGGTGCCTGTCATACAGGTGGCTCTTGAGCCTTGTCATGGCCTCCTGATCGTCCAGCGATGCCAGACGACCGAGGTCGCTCGGCATCACCCGAATCACGGACGAACCGATCGAACGCCCGATCACGTTCAGGATCACCACGGCCGCCTCACTGCCAGCGCCGATCGCGACCAGCTCCGTGGCCAAGTAGTCGACCAGGATGTCGTTCCCCTGAAGCGTACACGCGAGTGTGTGTTCGACACTGCTGTCTTGACCTACGAGCGGACTCACTGTTGCCACCATACCGCCTCCTTCTCCTCTTCCGCTGATATCCAGAAGAAGACCTCAGATTAGCCGAAAAAAATAAATTTGTCAACCTCCAAATTGACAAAAATGCCTATTTTTACTACGATTTAAGGGTTAACCATGCTAAATATTCATAAATTTATGGCAAAAAATAAAGGTGCGGAAGCACCAAAAGTAAGTCCAGAAGATACAAAATTTGAATCTGAATTAGAACAAATGGCAAGTGAAATCGGTAGTGAGGAAAAAGCCTTGGAGGAAATGTTTGACGAAACTATTGAGGAGGCCGCTCATGAGCTTGGTCTTGAAGGTCAGCAGGCTGAAAAATATAGAGAGACCATGCAGGCCTATAAAGACAAGATTATTGCCAAGGCTCTGGAAACCAAAAAACCAGGCGCAACCTTAATCGCCGAGCTTCATGGACGAGATGTCACTGGAGAATCAATTCCTGAAAGCAAACTTCGTTCATACGAACATGTTGTTGAATCTTCAGTAGATGAAATCGGTGACGAGTTGGGTCTTGATGGACTGGAAATGAATTACTGGAAAAAAGCTATGCTGGAGCGTAAGAATGCTTTGGCTCGCCAAGCCGCCCCTGAAGCTGACGCTACCGCCAAGTTACTGGATATGATGCGAGACAAGGACTTCGTTGATCATGCCAAGGCTTACGGAAATCTAATCGAGCAATACCAAAGCAGTACCCCGGAAGAACAAGCACAAATGCTTTCCAACTCAGAAAAATTTTTCAATGATGGCAAGGCGGAAGCCAATGCTATTGCTGTTCACGAAGCGTTTTTGGAAGATGTGCGTCAAGGAGGTATTGGTAAAACCAAAACAAGTGGGGTATTGACAGAATCTGAGAATGAAGATGATCCGAAAACGAACCGTCTGCCAAAAACCGGCGAGGTGGTCTCAGCAAAAAAGGAACCAACAAAGAAAACGGGGGGAATTATGGGATTCCTTCGAGGACTGTTTGGAGGTAAATAAATTGAGAGACAAAAAGAGCGGGTTAAACCCACTCTTTTTTATTATTCGATTATACCTCTTGTTTGATCCGATCAACCAACTCTTCCCGTTTTATCTCGAGTTCATCTTCTTGTCCAAAGACTCGAACCTTGAACGGTTCACCGCCAACCTCTTTATCGCCAAGCACAATAGTCCAAGGGATTTTTTCTTTAGCAGCTTTGCGAATCTTGTTTCCAACAGTATCGTCCCCGGCATCAACTTCGGCTCGAACACCGGCCGCTTTCAATTCAGCTTCAATTTCTTGAGCAAACTCAATATGCCCTTCCCCAACACTAATCAATTGCACCTGCACCGGCGCCAGCCACATTGGCCAAGCTCCATTGTAGTGTTCCATTAACACTGCCAGGAAACGCTCAAATGAGCCCATGATTGTTCGGTGTAACATGTATGGACGTTCTTCCTTACCTTTCTCATTAATAAAAGTCATATCAAAACGTTCAGGTAAGTTGAAATCAAACTGCAGGGTTGGACACTGCCACTCTCTTCCCAACATATCTTTAAATTTGAAATCCAGTTTTGGACCATAAAAAGCCGCTTCACCTTCTTCAGATTCATAATCCATACCAGACTCCTCTGCTATCTTCCTAAGAATCCCCTCAGTAAACTCCCAACCAGCATCATCGCCCGCATACTTCTCCTTATTGTTTGGATCCCGTAGTGATAGATACACGTTGTACTCGGTCAATCCAAAAGCTTTAAAGTATTCCTGAATAAAATCAACAACGGCACGCAGTTCATCTTCAACCTGCTCTTTTCGACAAATAATATGTGCATCATCCTGCGTAAAACCTCGAACGCGAGTCAATCCTGACAACTGACCAGACTTTTCATATCGATAAACTGTAGCACACTCAGCCCACCGCAAAGGCATTTCTCGGTAGGAATGAGGCCGAGAGTTATAAAGTTTTACATGAAAAGGACAGTTCATTGGTTTTAACAAGTATCGTTCATCATCAACAGTAATTTCCGAATACATATCATCCTTGTAAAACTGAGTATGTCCTGAGGTTTCCCACAACTCAACATTTCCAATATGTGGTGAGCGAACTAACTCATAACCATGTGCGTAATGCTGCTCATACCAGAAATCCTCAATGATGCGCCAAATTCGAGCACCTTTGGGGAACCATAGCGGTAAACCAAGCCCAACTTCAGGATCAATCAAAAACAACTCTTGATCTTTCCCGATCTTGCGGTGATCACGTTCTTTAGCCGCCTCGAGCATGGCCAAGTGTTCGTCCAATTCCTTTTGTTTTTGGAAGGCGGTTCCGTAGATGCGAGTTAACATCTGATTTTCTTCACTGCCCCGCCAATAAGCCCCGGCAACCGAAAGCAACTTAAACGGTCCGATCTTCCCAGCTGACTTCATGTGCGGACCACGACACAAATCAACAAACTCACCGGTCTTGTAAACTGAAGCTTCATTCGGTTTTTCCCCCACGTCTTGAGCCTCTTCTTCCGAGATCTTAGTACTACCCTTTTCTTTTAGATCAGTAAGTAATTCAACTTTGAAGTCCTGGCTCATTCCCTCAAACAGTTTAATGGCCTCATCAATCGGCATTTCTTCACGCAAAAACTTTTCATCACGTTTGATGATTTCAGACATCTTGTCCTCGATTTTCGGAAGGTCTTCTTCACTGATTGGTTTCTTGGTAAGAATGTCATAATAGAAACCATTTTCAATTACTGGACCAACTCCAAATTTGGCGTCCGGCCAAAGCTCGACCACCGCAGCGGCTAGAACATGAGCCGCTGAATGCCGCATCATGTCTAATTTTTCGTTATTCTTTTTCATAAATATTGGTTAAGAGACAAAAGAACCTCACAAACGTGAAGTTCTCGGGACCCCGCTGTGACGCGAGGTGGTTCCACCCGAATTGTGTTTGCCTTTTCTCCGGTCAAACACCACTCAATTTCGGCTTTACGCAAGCCAGCGAGTCGCTCCAGGGGCGGTACTCCCTTTCACTGCAACTAAAATCATCTTATCACTATTATCTCAGCTGTCAAATTATAAAATTATTAAAAAACCTCAAATTCAAGGAATGGGGTGATAACGAGGATACGTACTAAACGTACGTTGACTAAGTTATCGGGCTCCCATGACGCAGCAGTTGGAGTAATTTCAGCAATTCAATTTATGGTTCTTGCACATTAATCTCAATATGGTCTTTCAGCCCTGGTACTTTATTCAAGAAAAACGGGAAGAAATTCACCTCTACACTGGCAGCAATTCCTTCATTAATCATTTGTTCATTTATGTCTGCGGCACTAAGTCCCACAAAATTATCTTTATCAAGCAAGGCGTTAGCCGGCGAAATAATCATGGTTCCATCTAAATACACACGCACGTTGGCCACCTCGTCTTCAGCATCATACTTTTCAACAGTTACCACCATGTTGTCTCGGTCAATTGAAACCAATTCATATCCCTGATCCAAATTTTCATAAAGCTTTCCTTCTGCAATAGACTGCAGTTTTTCACTATCATAGAAAACCCCGGTTACGGTCATGGAAATCGAAATGGTAAATTTACCGGCTTCGGTGTCTGGTTCAGTGTCAGATACCTTTTCTGTAATTTCGTCAAACCACGCTTCTCCTGAATAGGTAGTTTCTAGCAATTCACGCAACTCTTCCCTAGCAGCAGTTCGCATTTCCGCGGCCAAAGCCTCTTCAGCGTCAACTAAGTCTTCAGCAGTAACAACGGCAATATATTCCATCCCCCCGGTCATGGCTGTAGCACTTTCAGCATAAACCTCTTCCTGACGAGATTCGTTTAATCCCGGAATGGTAAAGGTGGTTGGATCAATCTCACCATCAAGACCCGGTTCATCAGCGTGTGCCATTACATCAACGGAACCACCAGCCGGCACCACTACACTCTCATCGATTCGGAACAAAACTCCATCTTCTGACAGTAGGCGCGTTGTTGCAACCAATGGTTGTTGAATACTGGAGGTGTTATAAATAGTGACTGTTCCACCTGATTTGGCTGGCACCCCGGACTGTTCATCATTAGCATCAACAATAAACTCTTTTGCCTGTTCCACACTTATTTCCAAAACACGACCTGGAATGTCACTGGCTTCACTTGGACTTGCTACAACATCAGTGATAAATTCAGTGGAAACTGACTCTGTATTCGGAACAATAGAAATTGAGGCTTTAACTGTTGAAAGAAGCAGAACAACCCCGAGCAGCACTACGGTCACGACCACAAAAGCAATCGCAATTCGCCGGTACAGCTTCAACGACGGTGATTTTTTCTTTGGCATGTCAATATCTTCCCCTTTGGTTTCCGGTGCCAAATCCTCTTCCACAGTCTCTGCAGTCTCCTCGTCCATCTCATCATCAAACATATCCTCAACCTCTTCTTCAGTTGACACGTCTTCAAGTTCATCATGCATTTCCTCCAGTTCATCTTCTATTACCACCGGTTCTTCCTCTTCTACCAATTCATCCTCTTCCTCAATTGTTTCCGGCATTACCGGTTTAGTTTCCTTAGCTTCCTTCTTTACCTTTGGCTTAGCCTTTTTTACAGATTTTTTGGTTGAGTTCTTAGCCTTGGTTGATTTCTTCTTGGTCGACTTCTTAGCCTTAGTTGTTTTTGATGGTGTTTTCTTTGGCATATATTTTTTGCTTTCCTATATATAATAACAAAAAAACCCCATTATTTAAAATAAAATTGGGGATTATTTCATTTATTACACTTCAACATTATTTCGACCAACGATTTTGTTCAGGGTGGAGACTAAATTGTCCGTTTTCTCTACTGCGTAATCGGTTTCAATTCTACGGAAACGGCCGGCTGATTCTACCTTGAAATAAACCTTGGTCCGGCCTGGTGTGCTTTCAAAAAGCGAGCGAAGTTCTTGAATCATCTCATGAGTCGGTTTTCCCCGTAAAGTCACTGTGATTCCCGACGTGTCAACCGGTGGTTCCATTGGTCGCGGTTCATCTGCCTGTTCCGAGCTGGTTGCTTGATGCTTCGGCGATGAATAATCCCAACTGCCTTTTTTCATCATATTCACAATATCCTCAAGTTCTGAACTTGAGAAGCTGACAATACTATTAGCAATCAAACTCTTTTCCCCTTCTCGCTCATTAACCTTAGCTGAAACAATAACAGCCTTTCCGTCCTCGAGCAAAGGTTCATATTCTTTGAACGAGTTCGGAAAAACAATCAGTTCAGTTGTTCCTTTAGTATCATCGATCATCACAAACGCCATCGGATCCCCCTTCTTGGTCACAATCTTGTGTACGTTCACAATCATCCCGGCAGCATAAACAAACTTATTGGCTTTTTGGGATTCGATTTGATCAGACCAAATTACGTACGGACTAAGAGGTTCAACGAAATCCTTAAATGGGTGAGCTGAAACGTAAAGTCCTAGCAATTCTTTTTCCCAAGTTAACCGTTCTTCCTTGGTAGCCGGCTCAACTTCACGTAAGCTAAGCCTGGTTTTTGATAATTCAGGAGCCATATCAAAGAGTGAACTTTGATTTTGTTCTTTTTCCTGTTGGGCATTTCTGTTAAAAGCCAAAATCTGATCCATGTTTTCTAAAAGCTGCTTACGCTCCCCGAATTTATCAAGTGCCCCGGCTTTGATCATAGCTTCTAAAGACTTTTTGTTAAATGACTTAGTGCCAACGCGTGTGGCCATGTCCGCTAAATCCTTAAACGGACCACCCTCTTTTCTTTCAGCAATTATTCCTTCAATGGCTTCTGACCCAAGATTTTTAATCACGAGCAACCCAAAACGGATAGTATTGTTATCAATGTAAGTGAAAGTCTTGAGGGATTCGTTAATATCCGGCGGCAACACATCAATCCCCATGCGTTTACTCTCTTCTACCGCCGCGGCAATTTTTTCCAAGTCACCAGACTCAGCCGTCATGAGTGAACTCATGTATTCCGCCGGATAGTTCGCTTTCATATATGCGGTCTGATATGCCACCATCCCATAGGAACACGCGTGAGCCTTGTTGAACGCGTACATAGCAAATGGCTTAATGCGATCCCATAAATCTTTTACCAGAGCCTTATCAATATTATTTTTAACACAACCTTCCATGAACTTTTTTTCTTGTTCAAGCATTAACTCCGGAATTTTCTTTCCCATAGCTTTCCTAAATTTATCTGCATCAAGCCAGGAATAGCCGGCCAGTTTAATAGCGGTCAGCATCACATCATCTTGATAAATTAGCAGTCCAAGTGATTTTTCAAGAATGTCTTTTAAGTCTTCATGCGGATAATCAATTCGTGATGGATCAAATCGGCGTTTAATGTATTCCGGAATAAATTCAATCGGCCCTGGTCGATAAAGAGCCACCATAGCCATGATGTCTTCCACTCGAGCCGGTTTTAGCTCCACTAAATACTTAGTCATTCCTTCTCCGGAAAGTTGAAATACTCCCATGGTATGCCCTTTAGCTAAAAGATCAAAAGTTTTTTGATCGTCAGCCGGTATCTTTTCCAAATCCACGTCAACCCCCTTGGTTTTGGACACAATTTTTACGGCATCACCTAAAATAGACAGATTCCTGATTCCTAGAAAGTCCATCTTAACGAGACCCGCCGCTTCCACCGCGTGCATGTCATATTGAGTAATCACCTTACCCTCTCGAGTATCAATTTGGAGTGGGGTGTAGTCGGTTAAAGTTGTTGGAGCAATCACAACTCCGGCCGCGTGTATTGAAACATGACGCGCACAACCTTCAATCTGCATGGCCAAATCTAAAATACGTTTTACCCGTTGGTCAGCTTCATACATTTCTTTGAGTTCCTTGTTCTCTTCCATGGCTCGAGTAAGTGTCATCGGCATTCCCTGGCTTCCCATCGGCACTTGCTTGGCAATCAGGTCCACAAAACCGTATTCATACCCAAGGGCTCGACCAACATCGCGCACAGAACCACGGGCAAGCATGGTTCCAAAAGTACAAATTTGAGCCACTTTATCCTTTCCATACTTGTCCACGGTATACCTAAGGACTCGATCCCGCTGGTTATCAGCAAAGTCAGCATCAACATCAGGAGCAGACGGTCGCTCCGGGTTTAAGAAACGCTCAAACGGAATTTGGTACTCAAGCGGGTCAATTGAACTGATTCCAACTGAATACGAGACGAGTGACCCAGCCGCTGAACCGCGAGTGGTAGTCACGATTCCATTGTCACGAGCCCACTTAGTGTAATCCGAAACCGATAAGAAGTAACCGGAGTATCCCTTTACCTTGATAATGTCGAGCTCATATTCGAGTCGTTCTTTTACTTCATCGTTTATTTCCGGAACCTTACCTTCAATTTCTTTAAAGGCTCGCTCGCGGAGTAATGAGTCGGCGTCATGCCCGTCCGGAATATCTACAGGGGGAAAGTGCCAGACTCCGAGTTCGATATCTAATTCGCATTCATTCGCAATTTTTCTCGTGTTGGTAATAGCTTCCGGAACATCTTTGAATCGTTCAATCATTTCTTCAGGTGAGAGTATGGAAGCGTCAAAGTCGCCACTTGAGGTTCGTTCGAATTCCTCCATGGTTTTACCTCCCTTCACACACTGTAAAACTTTCCAGGCCTCGGAATCAGTTGGCTTAAGGTGAAAGGTGTTTTTAGTGGCTACAAGCGGTGCCCCGACTTCTTTAGAAATTGAGATGAGTCCAGCGTTAGTTGAACCCTGTTCTGGTATTTCCGGCCGGTCGACAAGTTCGAGATAGAAATTATCTTCCCCGAATATTTTCTGATATCGCTTAATGGCTTCTACGGCCTTTTCATGACCGTTCTCCCGTACCAAACTTGGAATCTCGCCAAAGGCTCCTCCTGAAAGAGCAATGATTCCGTCCGAATATTCAGCAAGCAGCTCGTCATCAATTCGCGGCTTATAATAAAAACCCTCGAGAAAACCTAAACTCGAAAGTTTGACGATATTCTTGTACCCTTGATTGTTTTTGGCCAGTAGTACAAGTCGCCAAGGCTTAGCGTCGACCCTACCACGCTTGGAGTGCCGACCGTACTGTGCCATGTAAGCATCCATTCCGATGATCGGTTTCATCTCGGCTTTCTCTGCTTTCTGATAAAACTCAATCGCTCCATACAACGCTCCATTGTCAGTGATTGATACAGCATCAGAGCCTTGATCCTTCACGTGATCCAAAATCTCCCCGATTTTAGGCAATGCTTCGAGGAGAGAATAATGACTATGCACGTGCAAATGCACGAAATCCTTCGGGTTTAGCGATCCCATAACAACCTTACCTTAGCAGATTTTTATAGTTCGTGAAAGTCTGAATTTTAGCTTACAAAGCTTGACATAATGCTAATATCGTGTAAGCTGAGGTGTCGTGTATGGGGCGCGGCGGAAGGGGGAAAATGACCAAACACAACGACTTCCCGACCCTGAAAGAAGTGTTGGGTCGACTGGTGGCGCTTGGCTGTGCCATGATTCTTGGCACCACCATCTCGTTCATCTTTCAAAAACCGCTCGAAGACGGCCTGACCGTCTGGCAGTGGCTGCGAGTCATGGACACTGACGGAGTCTTCCCAATCTACATGAGCACCATGGGGATTGGCATCATGATTCTGATGTCCCTGCTATTTTTCTGGGTTGGGGTAGGACCTCACTCCTTCCAGAAAAAAACAACCCCCCGTCTTCACGATGAACACTTCCTCGGGATCGAGCGCGATGACTAGTGCCTGATCCTTCACCGAATCAAAAGAACGGACCCACGTCCGTTCTTGTTTCTTTTTCTGGTTTTACTTATTCTTTTTCTCTTTGTTCCCGCTTTTCCTTTTTCCGTTCCACCACGTAATCAATAACCCTCTTTCCACCTTCAACAAGCAGACTCAAACTGGTACTGGCGTGTTCAAACTTATCACGAATGGCCGCAAGGGTGGCATCAATCTTGGCCATCTTTTCCCGAGCTTCAGACAGAGTGTCGTTCACATTTTTTAAAATCATGGCTACCTGCCAAATAAGCCAGCATACAAAGGCGGTAAACCAAAGAACTGAAAAAGCCAACACAATGTATAAAATATCTTTTGCTTCAATCATAGAATTGTTTTATTTACCCTCTTATTGTAGCAGAGAATTCCTTTTCAAGCACGCCGATTACCTTTTTTACCTCAATCTCAACCTCTTCACCAGTTAAAGTTTTTTCCGGTGAAATAAATTCCATGTGCACCGCCAGGCTCTTTTTATCTGCCTCCACACCCTCACCGGTATAAACATCGAAAACCTCCACTGATGAAACGAGCTCGCTGACTGATCCGATAGCCGCTTTTACCTGTCCATATTCTATTTTTCGATCAAGCACAAAAGCTAAATCACGCTTCACAGCCGGAAACTCCGGTGGTGGGGTGTATGATTTGGTATTACTCAAGTGTGGCAGAAGACTTGTAAAGTCAACGTCAACCAAACTTACCCGAGAATCAATTCCAAATCGCACCGCAACCTCCCGAGCCACCTCACCTATCACTCCTATTTCCTTGCCGTCAATCAAAATTTTAGCCGAACGACCTTGATGCCAGCGCTTATCTTTGACTCCACGCTCCAAAGTCCAATTCTTGATTCCGGTTTCATCTGCTAAACGAGTCCAAATACCTTTTGCTTCAAAGAAAGCCTTGGCACCATCCGATGAACAAACTCCTAAAAGCAACTTACGTGGCTCTTCAGGCAAATCCTTTGACTTGGGAACGAACACGCGGGAAAGTTCAAACCAAACTGCTTCAGGATCTTCTGTCTCGTTTGCTTTAATGGAACGCAACAAGCCTGGCATCAGACTTGGCCGCATATATTTTTGATCTAAACTCAACTCATTGGTAATCGCCACAGCTTCTTTTGGTTCGATACCATAAGCCACCAGATCATCTTCGCTGATAATGGACATGCTAAACGCCTCAGTGGCTCCCGCAGAACACAATATGTCCTTTATTTTGCGCTCCCAAACAAGCTCTGGAGACATTCTGCGGAACGGAATTTTGCCTGATGGAATTTCACTTGGCAAATTATCATAACCGTGCACCCGAGCCACTTCCTCGATCAAATCAACGTCCGCTTCAATATCATGGTCGCGCCAATACGGTACCACCACTTCATAAACGTCTTCCTTCTTAGTTAAATCAAAACCAAGCCGTTCCAAAATATGAACCATGTCTGTTTCTTTTAAATCTACTCCAATCAGCTTAACCGCTTGAACCGGATCGAACTTAAACTTAAGCGGTTCATATTTCTTGGCTCGAATATCAAAATTCTTTGACGCGACTTGACCACCGGCTAATTCAAGAGTGAGTTCAACCGCCCGACTCATAGCCGCACTGGTTGCCTCGGTCGAAAGACCTTTTTCAAACAACTGCTGTGAATCAGATTGCAGATTTAAAGCTCGTGAAGTCTTTCGTACAGAAACCGGATCAAAATTTGCGGCCTCAAAAACAATTGCTGTTGTTTTTTCTGTTACTCCTGTATCCAAACCACCCATCACACCGGCAATTGCCACAGGCTGCTTTTGGTCAGCTATAACCAAATTATTTTTATCAAGCTCATGCTCGGTTTCATCAAGAACGGTTATCCTTTCTCCTTTTTTCGCCGGACGAACCACAATTTTGTTTCCTTCTAATTTTTCGTAATCAAAAGCGTGCATGGGTTGAGCGTACTCATGCAAAACATAATTTGTAATATCAACAATATTATTTATAGGTTTGTGTCCCGCGGCCAGTAATCGCTTTTGCAACCACCAAGGAGAAGGCCCAACCTTAACACCGTTAATAACCACTACCTGGTACCTCGGACACAATTCCTGGTTAGCGACCTCGACTGATAACTCTTTTGCTTTGGCTGTTTTTTCTGTTCCGGCCGCAGTCTTGATTTCAAAATCATCACCCGTCACCACGTGCCCCTCACGCGCTAAACCGATAATACACATAGCGTCCGGTCGGTTAGTGGTCACCTCAACATCATAGACAATATCATTGAAACCCATGGCCTCAGAAAAAGACGTCCCGGGTTTAGCGTCGGTTAATTGTGTCACGTCCCAAATATCTTTTGGTCCAACCTGAAGTTTATCAAGCCCGAGCTCTTCAGGAGCACAAATCATGCCGTGGCTTTTTACTCCACGCACTTCAACTTCTTCAAGACGAGTCCACTCCTCTTCTCCGTGCCAGCGCACACTAGACCCCGGCTTAGCAACCACCACTTTCATTCCTTCCTGTAAATTGACCCCTCCACAAACAATATCAACTTTCTTTCCTATATCCGTGACCGCAATTTTAAGCTTATCTGCATTCGGGTGTTCCTTTAATTCTGTCACCTGCCCGATCATCACACCTTCATACCGCTCTACCTCATTGATCATGTTTTCCACTCCGCATCCGGAGAGCGTGATCTTTTTAGCAAACTCCTCGGCACTATCTTTGGTGTCCAGGTACTCTTTGATCCAATTGTAAGAAGCTAGAATATTCATATTAGAACTGCTCGAGGAATTTAAGATTGTTTTTATAAAGAATGCGAATGTCGGCAATTGAGGTTCCTTCCTTCATCATCATGGTTCTTTCTACTCCCCAACCAAAAGCAAAGCCGCTGTATTCGTCCGGATCAACTCCGCCGGCTTTTAGAACGTTTGGGTGAACCATGCCGGCTCCACCAAGCTCCAACCAACCTTCTTTGCATAATCGGCAAACTGCTCCGTCGATCTTACCGGTTCCCTTACACGCATCACAGGAAATATCGAGTTCAAAACTCGGTTCAGTGAAACGAAAGTGAAATGGCCGTAAACGAATTAACCGGTCAGGGCCAAAATAACTTTTCACAAAGTGATCCATGACGCCTCGTAAATGTGTGATCGAAACATCTTTATCGATCATTAAACCCTCAAACTGATGAAACATCTGGGAGTGCGACACGTCTGATTGCCGACGATAACACTTCCCGATGTTAATCATCCGAATTGGCAAATCCTGTTCTTCCAGATCACGAACTTGTGAGTTAGAGGTGTGGGGAGTCAATACAATTTTTCCTTTCTTTCCTTCCAGCGCATCAATAAAAAATGTCTCCCACTCATCTCGTGCCGGATGATCACCCGGCATATTAAGGGACTCAAAAGCATAGTAATCCCAATCAGCTTCAGGAAAACCGGCTCGCACAAAACCGATCTTGGAAAAAATGTCTGTGATCTCGTTAATAGCTTGTGTCACCGGATGTAAATGCCCCTGCCGCGGTGCCAGACCCGGCAAAGTAATATCCAACCACTCTTCCTGCTCTAGCTCACCTGCTCGTGCGACCTTAAGGGCACATTCCACGGCCTCAAATTTCTTTTCCATTGTTTCCTTTATCTGATTTGCCGCCTGCCCAACTGATTTCCGCTCATCCTCCGACAAATCCTTTAGACCCCTCATAAGCTCGGACAACTTTCCTTTTCGACCCAAAAACTCAACCCGAACTGCTTCTAAATCCTGCTCATTTTTCGCTGAATCTAGGGCTTTTTCTAAATCTTTAGCCAGTTTTTTCAATTGCTCTTCCATATATTTTTGACATTCGTCATTTGAAACTTATCATTTTTGCCATTATACACCAAACACACCTTTCATTGCTTCCCAAAATTGATCACCGAAACGAACAAAGTCACGATAAGTAATCAATACCACGAGTCCCATCAAAAATATAAATCCCAAACTGTGCACTAAACCTTCCACCCTTTCACTAACCGGCTTTCCTTTTATTTTTTCCAAAAAAAGGAAAACGATCCGGCCGCCGTCAAGAGCGGGGAACGGTAAAATATTTAAGATGGCTAGGTTAATGGAAAGAATGGCAGCAAACTGAATGATGTAAGAGATTCCCAACCGAGCCACTTCACCGGTCATAACCGCAATACCAACTGGCCCAGATATTTCTTCAGCCACCCCTTGGCCGGTCACCAAATTTTTCAATATAACCGCAAACGCTACCGTCACCTCACGGGTAAATAAAACCGTGGTCTCAATTCCATGCCACACGGCTAGATGTGGCGCAAAGCTTACAAATCCGGTAGTCAAAAATCCAACCCCGATCCCGATTCCATCCAACTCTTCAACATAGGCCGGTTGGACCGTGATGTCATGATAACCGTCTGAGCGTTTTATAGTTAGATTGACCGGCTCCGCACCCTGCTCGGAAACATATGCCCGAGCTTCTTCACCGTCAGTAAACACACGGTCATTAACCGCTGCAACTTCATCACCACGTTTGAGCCCTGCTTCAGATGCCGGACCATCTTCAAGCACAGTCACAATCCGCACCGCTTCACCAGAAACACGTGCCCCTGTTGGCAAATTTTCATCGATCGCCGAAGGAAGCCCGATCATGAAACCAATACTAAGCAGCACGGCTGCAAAAACAAAGTTCATGGCCACCCCGGCAAACAAAATAATAAACCGTTGCCAGGCCGGCTTAGCAGAAAAACTGTCTTCCTCCTCTCGGTGCTCTCCGGACTCACCTTTAATCCGCACAAAACCACCGAGAGGAATCCAATTCAGAGTATATTCGATTCCTTTGTGTTTCCAAACTTTAGCGCGTGGTGGAAAACCGATTCCAAATTCTTTAACCTTGCAACCAAACTTGCGAGCGGCTACAAAATGGCCTATTTCATGCACTAAAACTAAAACTGATAAAACCGCTAAAAATAGCAAAATTGTTCCTATTCCAATCATGACTTCGTGATTAATTCAATTAAGGCCTGCTTTTTTTCTGCCAAGATCTCTTCAGACTCGGCTTCCAAAGTAAGACGGATTAAAGGCTCGGTACTGGAGGCTCGAACATTGAACCACCAATCATTAAACTCAAGCCGCACTCCATCAATATCGATCATATTCACTGCTTCATCTTGATAAGCATCAACCAGCCTCTTAATTGTACCCTCTTTGTCCTCGACCTCAAAATTATTCTCTCCGCCTGAAGCGTACTTCGTATAAGGAGTCATGATTTCTAAAAATGTCTTACCACTTTCAGCAATCATTTTGATGATGAGCAGAAAAGCAAACTCACTTGATTCAAGATCGTTAAACTCCTGAAAGAAAAAATGACTGGATACCTCGCCGCCCAACACACCTCCGTTCTCTTTCATCCACTTGATCGCATTGGTTCGCCCCACTTTGTTCATAACCACTTCTCCTCCTGCGGCTTCAACAGCGTCACGCACCGCCCAACTCTGATTGACAGCTGTGTACACCTTGCCGCCCGGATGTTGTTTTAGATATTCCGTGGCCAGCATGGCTAATAAAATATCACCTCGGATGGTATTTAATTTTTCATCCACAAAACCAACCCTGTCCCCATCGCCGTCAAAGGCCGCTCCAAGATCAGCCCCAACTTCTTTCATCTTGTCCTTTAGGTCGTCCAGGGTTTCTTCTTTTACCGGGTTAGCTTCATGATTGGGAAAATTGCCATTCGGTTCCATGTAGAGGGTATGAAACTCGGCGTCCATCCGTTCAAACATTTTTGGCAAAATCAGGCCTGCCATTCCATTTCCAGCATCAACAACAATTGTCATTCCATCTAAAGATGGCAGCTGCACCAGCCCAAAAATCTTATCCAAATAATCATTCATGATATCTCGCTTTTCCACTTCCCCGGGCTCACCTATTGCTGGATATTCCTGGCCAATCACAGCACCCTTGATTTCCTCCCCACTGATTGGAAACCCGTCTGCGTTAGCCATTTTTATTCCGTTATATTCGGCTGGATTGTGTGAAGCGGTCACCATGGCCGCGGCCTCAATTTCATCATAATCAGACACGACAAAATTAAACATGGTGGTAGTACACATTCCAATGTCCACGGCTTTAGCCCCCTGGCTTGCGATACCCCTAATTAGACCTTCTGCCAATTCCGGAGAACTTTGCCGCATATCATGCCCCACAGCCACAGTTTTAGCCTTGGTCATGTGAACTAGGGCTGAACCGACAATTTCCGCTAATTCTGGCGATAACTTGTCCGTAGTAGCCCTAATGTCATAGGACTTAAAAATACTCTCGTCAATATCCATAAAATGTCTTTACTAATAGCGTTAAAAAAGGTATTCTTATTGTAGACTTTTAATCTAATTTTTCAAGATTATCCCTATGCCATTACTCCCTTTGTGGATCGTTCTTGCGGTGCTGGCCGTAGTTGCGATCTGGCTTATTTTAACATATAACGGCTTAATTAGCTTGCGCAACCGCGTGGATGAAGCCTGGTCTGACATTGAAGTCCAGCTGAAACGACGCTATGACCTTATCCCAAATCTGGTGAATACTGTCAAAGGTTATGCCAAACATGAGGAAGGAGTATTTACCAAAGTAACCGAAGCTCGTGCCTCTGCCATGCAGGCCAAAACTCCGGCCGAGCAGTCTAAAGCGGAAAACATGCTTAGCGACACTTTGAAGAGCTTGTTTGCAGTAGCAGAAAATTACCCAGCTCTTCAAGCCGCTGGGAATTTCAAACACCTGCAAGAAGAGCTGGTTGATGCAGAAGACAAAATTCAGGCCGCTCGCCGCTTTTATAACGGCAATGTCCGTGACTTCAATACCAAAATTCAAGTTTTACCAACCAACCTGATTGGCGGAATGCTTGGATTTAAGAAATACGAATTCTTTGACGCCCCTGATAGCGTTCACGAAGCACCAGAAGTTAAATTCTAATTACGCGCGGTCATGTACCAAGAGATCACGCGCAACAAACGTAAGACCATTTTGATGATCGCAATTTTTGCAATCGTGATTATGGTTCTTGGATGGAGCCTTGGCTATTACTTTGCAGAACCAAGTTTCGGACTAGTTCTGGCCGGTATCATAGCCATTGTCATGATTCTGGTTGGATATTTTAAAGGTGACACGGTTACCCTGGCTACGGCTGGAGCTCGGCAGATCAGTAAACGTGATAACGCCGTCCTTTACAACTTGGTAGAAAACCTGGCTATCACAGCAGGTATATCAACACCAAAACTCTATCTCATAAACGACCCTTCCCCAAATGCATTTGCAACCGGACGAGACCCAGAGCACGCCAGCATTGCCGTGACCACAGGACTCTTACAAATCCTTGACAAGAATGAACTGCAGGGTGTCTTAGCCCATGAAATGTCGCACATTAAAAACTTAGATATCCGCGTTATGACTCTTGTTGTGGTATTGGTTGGAGTCGTGCTTCTGCTCTCCGACATCATGCGGCGCGGATTTTTCTTTGGTGGACGGCGTGACCGCGGTGGTGGTCAAGCCGGATTAATCATCTTCATTATCGGAATTGCTTTAGCAATTCTCTCCCCCTTGTTTGCTGAACTCATCAAATTGGCAGTTTCCCGTTCTCGAGAATACATGGCTGACGCTTCAGCCGCTTTGTTGACCCGCTACCCGGACGGACTAGCCGGAGCACTTGAAAAAATCGCGGCTATTGATCGACCTCTCAAAAAAGCCAACCACGCCACTGCCCACCTGTTCTTGGCCAACCCGTTTGATCCACACAAAACCAAGAAAAAATTTAATTCGCTTTTTTCTACTCACCCACCGATCGAAGATCGAATAAAAAAGCTTCGATCAATGGGAGTGTAAGATATTTTCAATGTTTAAGGCTCAATTTTCGAATGAATTTACAATTGACAATTATCAAATTGATCATTCAATGAAAATTGGAGATTGTACAATTGAAAATTTAACATGCAACCCAATATCATTGACAAGTTCACGACCCATTTGAAAAACGTGCTCACTCGCGCTCTGGTTTTGGCTGTGGAAGCGGAACAAAAAGAAGTTCAACCGGAACACCTGCTTTGGGCTTTAGGCACTCAAAAAGGCAGCATTGGTGCCGACATCATCACTAAGGCTAAAATAAAACCTGAACGCCTTCGCCTGCTAGTTGGCGCTACTGCCACGGATGGGCAAAACCGAGCCAAAAAAATAAATCCATCTCCGGTTCTGTCAGACTCTTGCAAACGGATCATTGAAAAAGCGGTACTGACGGCAAATATTTATGAGCATCGCTATGTGGGGACAGAACACTTGTTGGCCGGACTCTTGCAGGTTAAAAATACTCGCGTCCACGAATTTTTGATGAAAGAAAAAGTAGATTTATCAATTTTACAAAAACAAATTGCCGTGGTTTTAAAAAGCACCAGCAAGTTTCCTGAATTTGCCGAAACCATTGATACTGACGACTCTGTTGGACTGGATATTCTTACTACAGAAAATGATGAAACTGGTACTGATGAATTCAGAGAAGCCAAAACTCCGGCCCTAGATTTTTTTGCTCGAGATTTAACCAGTGGCCAGGAACAAAAAAATATCGATCCTGTGATCGGACGGAAAAATGAAATCCAACGGTTAATGGAAATTTTATGCCGCCGTAGTAAAAACAATCCGGTTCTTTTGGGTGAACCGGGTGTAGGTAAAACGGCTATCGTAGAGGGCTTGGCCAAGAAAATTATGGAGCATAATGTGCCGCCGGTGCTAGACGGTCGACGAATTATGGCTCTTGATATGACGCTGGTGGTGGCTGGCACCATGTATCGAGGTGAGTTTGAAGAACGGTTGCGACAGGTAATTGATGAGGTTAAAGCAAACCCAAACATTATTTTATTTATAGATGAAGTACATACCATTATCGGGGCCGGCTCCAGTTCCGGATCCATGGATGCGGCCAATATTTTAAAACCGGCTTTAGCGCGTGGTGAGATTCGCTGTATTGGTGCTACTACACCGGCCGAATTTAAAAAAAACATCGAACCGGATGCGGCTTTGGAAAGACGCTTTCAAACCGTTCATATAAATGAGCCGAACGATGAGGATACTAATAAAATCTTACGAGGTATTGCCGAAAACTACGAAAAATTTCATCGGGTCAAAATCAGCAAACGAGCCCTTAAAAATGCGGTCAGACTTTCAAACCGGTACTTGCCCGGAAAAAACCAACCAGACAAGTCTATTGATTTAATTGACGAAGCCGCTGCGGCCTGCCGAGTTGCAGGCTCCGGTACTCGTGATGACCGTAAAAGGCTTGAACTGGAACAGGAGCTGCGCGAAATCCGCGAACGCAAACGGTTGGCGGTTATTGAGGAGCGTTTTGTAGACGCCATTCATGCCAAAGAAGACGAAGAAATTCTTGTAAAACGACTCTCAAACTTAAAAGACAAGCCAAGGGCTAAAGCGGCATACGGCACGGTTACTGAAACCGATATTGCCCAGGTGCTTTCCCGCATGACCGGAATTCCACTTAGTCAAATGACCGGCGGCGAAGAAAAACGTCTTGCTAAACTAGAACGCAAACTCTCAAATCATGTTCTTGGTCAAACCGAAGCCATTAAAGCAGTTGCGGACGCTGTGCGGCGTAGCAAGACCGGCGTTAATCATCCGGAACGTCCAACCGCTTCTTTCTTGTTTCTTGGTCCATCCGGGGTTGGTAAAACAGAGCTGGCCAAAGCCCTGGCACGCGAAGTCTTTCAAGAAGCCGATGCCCTGGTGCGGCTTGACATGTCCGAATATGCTGAAGGCTTTACTGTTTCAAAACTCATTGGTTCCCCGGCTGGGTACGTTGGCTACCGAGAAGGAGCCCGGCTGACTGACCGGGTCAAAGAGCGACCCTATTCAGTGGTTCTTTTTGACGAGCTGGAAAAAGCTCATCCGGACGTACAAAATCTGCTTTTACAAATTTTAGAAAATGGTGAAATCACCGATGCCACCGGCCGAGTTATTAATTTCCGCAACACAATTGTAGTTCTCACTTCAAACGTAGGACTAGAACGTTTCGAATCCGGAGGGATTGGTTTTGAAGGTGGAACCAGCATGAGCCAGGATAATTTGATTAGTGATATCAAAACCGAACTTGAAGAACGTTTCCGTCCGGAGCTCATCAATCGAGTCGACTACATCAGCCTATTTAACAAGCTGGAACATGGTGTCATGAAAGACATTGCAAAAAAACAGGCTCGAGAACTTAGTAAACGGCTTACTCCAAAAAGAATCAAACTTAATTTCAACGAAGAAGTTTACAACACTTTGGCTGACCAAGCCGCTCATAGCAAGGTTGGAGCGAGAGAAATTCGCCGACAAATGAACCAAGTAATCGAAGCCAAGATCGCTGAACGCCTTTTGAAAAAAACGTTAAAAAACGAGATCATGGTTTCAGTCAGAAATAATGAAATAATTGTTTCCTGATATGGCAGTTGGCTTAACTCCCAAAGAACAGCGTCGTGCGCAAAATATCATTGGCTCATCCCAAGCTGCAGCCAGAGTTGAAGCCGCAGGAAAACGCCCGGCCGAGAAGGCTCAAAAAATAATGCTTGAAGCTAATTTGCGTTTACGGGAAGCACGGTTGGCTCCTGGTCGCGCTTCTGCTCGTGTGGAAGAGGCCGGTCGACGTTTTGCCGAACGTGCTCCAATCAAAGCATCTGGCTATCAAGATGTTCAGGGTCGAAATGAGCAAGAATTGGCTCGCCGTGAAGAACTGGAGTACTCTCAAAACCAGGCCCGACTTGAACAAGCTGCAGCGGTAGAACAGGCTCAACTCGAACAAGATCAGGCTGAACAAGACCTAGCTAACATGCAGGCACAGGTTGGTGCCACTACAGCCGCTGAACAGTCACGCCGAAGTCAAATTTCTGAGGCCAAGGGTAAAGAGGAGCAGATGGAAACCACAAAATCTTATGTTGCTTCCGGGCTTGAAGGGACTGAGGGCACAACGAGTTCCAGTGCTTGGATGGCCTGGCTTGACACCATTGCCAATGCCATCTGGCAGGTTATCCGTTTTATGAGGACGCTCATCTTTAAAGATGCTCGAGGCTTCATGGGGATTATCGCTAAATTGGTTCCTGAATACAAACTTCCCCAAATGGCCATCGGATTTGCTATAATTGGAGCAGCCCTAGTTATTATGACTTTCATGGGGGCCATGGGAATGGTAGTAGCGGTTGTTTTTTCAAACCCCTACGAGGCGGCCACCCAAATTCTTCCCCATGACCTTCGTATGACCCTTTTAAACCTTGTTGGCCAAATTGCCTTATAACCCATATGAATGAACGAACAAAAAGAATTTTATACGCTATACTTTTCGTGGTAATAACCATTGTAATCGGTGCTGCTCTGTATATTGTCTTTTTTCGTGGGGATGTACGCCCACCGGACGAAGAAACAGAAACAGAGGAAGAAGGTGTTGGAACAGGAACTTTTCCAACTGCTCAAGAAGGAGTCCCAACGACCATCACTCCAACTGAAGACGGAGCTGGGACAGGCCTGCCGGTTTCAGATGTTGCTGATGGTGGTTTAACGGCCACTACCTCGCTTAGTGCTGGAGCCATCTCTTCTCCCAACATCAATCCGGATGGTGACAGTGTAAATTTTTACAACGAACATGATGGATTGTTTTACAAAATTAACGAGGACGGAACCGTTTCTACAATTAGTCAAACTTCATTTCCGGAGGTAGAAAACGTTACCTGGTCTAGCGAAGGAGAAAAGGCGATTTTGGAATTCCCGGACGGGTCTAACATTGTTTACAACTTTAACACCGGAAATCAGGTCACCCTACCAGAACACTGGGAGGATTTTGATTTCAGTCCGAACAGTAGTGAAATAATTGCAAAAAGTTTGGGAACTGATCCAAATAACCGTTGGCTCGTAATCACAAGTGAAGATGGTACGCGCACGGAAACCATTGCCGCACTTGGTCAGAACGAGGACAAAGTACAAGTAAACTGGTCTCCGAATGATCAGGTAGTAGCCTTTTCAAACACCGGTCCAACACAAAGCGGATTTTCTCGAAACATGATTTTACCAATCGGTAAAAACGAGGAGAACTACAAAGGTTTAATTGTGGAAGGACTTGGTTTTGAATCAATCTGGTCACCCCGAGGCGATAAAATCCTATACTCAGTATCCGGAGAAACAAGTAATTATCAACCAAATCTTTGGGTCACTGATGGTGATGGCGACAATATCGGCAACAACCGCCAAAATCTTGGCTTGCAAACCTGGGTCAATAAATGCACTTTTATCGATAACGATACTGTCATTTGTGCTGTGCCACAAAACCTGCCATCAAATTCAGGATTGCAACCCGAACTAGCCAACAGCACCTATGACTATGTCTACGAGGTCAATCTGAACACGGGAACTAACAGCCTGCTTGCCATCCCAGAAAGTAATGACAGCATGAGCAACTTAACCGTTTCTGATGATGGTTCAGTTCTTTATTACACTAACGCTAGCGGAGTCTTAAAAATGATCAGACTTAATTAATATGGGACACAAACGCATTATTGCCTGGGTAGCTGTACTGATTTTAACCGGTTTAGTCTTGGCTAGTTTCTACATAGCCACTCGCCCACCTCAAACTTCTAATGATTCAGAAGAGGATCAGACAATCCTTAGCGAACCGGTGATCACCTACATTGATCCGTCTCGTGGTCCAACTGACGCCACCATCACTATTGTTGAATATACCGATTTTACTTGTTCGGCTTGCCAAGAAATGGCTGAATCTATTCTCTACATTCAACAGCTATTACCTAACGATGTTCGGCATATTTACAAAGCCGTCCCGAACGATGGAGCCAATGAAATGGCTACTCCGGCCGCTGTAGCTTCATACTGCGCGGGCAACCAGGGTAAATTTTGGGAATACCATGACCTTTTGTACGCAAATCAAAATCAAATCAGCCGTAACTTTTTTTACAGCTTAGCTGACTATCTGGAACTTGACAGAGAGGCTTTTTCAGAGTGTTACGAAAACAATGAAACTTTGCCCCTTGTACAACGCACTTATGAAGAAGCTCTACGTTTGAATCTAGTCGCTACTCCAACCATCTTCATCAATGAATTCTCTTACACCGGCTCTATGACGACAACTGAACTCGAATTACGCGTCCGTGAATTATTACTTGAACTGACTCGTTATGAAGAATAAATTCATCATCGGTCTAATCCTGCTGACAGGAATCATTTTACCGGCTTTTGTTTTTGCTTATGATTCCAGCCAATGTTTCTGTTATGTTAATGACCAGGAGGTTCTTCAGTGTTTTCCTTTATCCATAAAAACACAACAAAATATTTCAGACGATGCTGAATGTAAAAGCATTTGTCAAACCTATTACGGAGACAAGTATGACCCTTTAACTTATTTATGGCCCCAACAAGCTGATCTAGATGAACAAGAAGCAGCATGTGAATACACTAATGACCAAGCTGATGCTGCTCTAGTCGCACTAAACAAAATCACAGAAGAAGCACCTCCGCTCGCCCCGCCGATTATCCCTATCTTAAACGTTGAGATTCCCAACTTCAGTTTTTCTGAAATTTTACAAGAGGGTGACAACTTAAAAATCAATCTGCTGGGTGAATATGTTAACGCTTGGTACACATGGTTGATTGGGGCTGGGGTAATTGTGGCCACCGTGGTGATTATGATCGGTGGGGTTCAGTACATGATCGGTAAGGGCACCGGGGAGGTACAAAAGGCTAAAGAACGCATCAGGTCGGCTGTAATCGGTTTTGTTATTTTGCTTGGAAGTTACGTTATCTTAAACACTGTCTCGCCTGGCTTAACCAGTTTTGAAACCCTGTCTGTAAGAAATGTTCCCTTTCAACCCATCCAAAACGAAGAGGAATATGACGCCACCTATTCTTCCGGAGCCTCAAAATTGTGTAGCACCCACGATGAGTGCCGAGATTTTTGCAACGATACAGCTAACGGAACCGATACTGATGCTTTAGAAGCACTTGTTCCGGGTCTAAAAACTGAAGGCATGACCAGTCCAAGTGAGCTTGAATCTGTGCCAACGGATTACCCAGGACTCGAAGCCTCGGCCGGTCATTACTTAACCCCTGACGCGTTGGATGCTTTGTTGCAAGCTGCAGATCGAGCACGCGAAGAAAATGTCACCTTGGTAGTGATAGGAACCTACCGATCATTGGCCAGACAACTTGAATTGGCTTGTAAAAATATGAGCGGAGTTCCTTCAGCCGTGGCTTGGCCAGGCACTTCTGCTCACGGAACCGGTACTGCAGTCGATATCAAATACCGCGACAGCGATGGAGATCTTTCTTGGAATGTTTCCTATAGTAGTCAATCAAGTGCTGATCCGGAAGCAGTTCGTTTACTGGCAGAAATTATGTACAGTGCCGGTTGGTTGCGTTACACTGGAGAAATTTGGCATTTCCAAACAACACCGGGAAACAACACTACTCAATCATGTTATACCGCTCCACCATGTAATTAGCTTATGTTCTGTTGTTCAAAATGTGACGCACAATTTGCTAAGTGGGCCGGGCGATGTACCGAATGTGGGGCCTGGGGCACGGTGCGGGAGGATGATTCCGCACCGGCTTTGTCTTTGAAGAAGAAAAAAGGCGTAGGAGCGAATGGCTATTCGCCCGGCGATCTGGAATCCTTGACCATTGACTCGAGCTCACAAGTCAGATCTGCGACCGGAATTTCTGAAGTAGATCGTGTTCTTGGAGGCGGAATTATGCCCGGAGCCGTAGTTTTAATTGCCGGTGAACCGGGAATCGGTAAGTCAACGCTCGTTGCTCAAATTGCCGGCCAGATGTCCGGACAAATAATATATGCTTCCGGTGAAGAGTCAGCCGGACAATTGGCCGGACGTTTGCAGCGGCTCTCAATAAAACCCGACCAAATCGCCTACCTTGGAGAAACCGATGTCGGACGAGTCGTGGCTACCGCTCAAAAAGCCATGCCGGCTCTACTCATTGTTGATTCAGCTCAAACATTGACCTCGAGTGAGATCGAAAGTACGGCTGGTTTGCCTAACATGGTCCGGGCAGCCACAGCTATGCTCGTAGAGCTCGCCAAAAAAAATGACCTACCGATTTTGATTGTTGGACAAGTAACTAAAGACGGATCTGTGGCCGGACCCAAGACTCTTGAACATTTGGTGGACGTGGTTTTAAGTTTAGAAGGCGACCCTGTGCATGCCACGCGTATTCTACGCGCCACCAAAAACCGATTTGGTTCTGCCGATGAGATTGGCGTGTTTGAAATGAATGAACTCGGCTTGGTCGCCATTGAAAATCCATCCGAACGATTTTTAGCCGAGCGTAGCAACTCTCCGGGTTCAGTCGTCACTGCCACTGTCGAGGGGTCACGAGTCTTCCTTGTTGAAGTTCAGGCTTTAGTTGATAAATCTTTTTATGGAACTCCGGTGCGTAAGGCTTCTGGGTTCGACACCAACCGGCTACAGATGCTCTGCGCCATATTATCTAAACGAGCCGGATTAAAACTTAGTGAGTCAGACGTATTCATTAACGTGATTGGTGGACTGAGCTTAGACGAACCGGCCGCCGACCTGGCAGTAGCTGCGGCTATTGTTGGAGCGGTAAAAAATCAGCAAGTCGAACCTGGAACCATTATTTTTGGTGAGGTTGGTTTGGGTGGTGAAGTGCGGAGTGTGTCTTTTGCTGAACGTCGACTCAAAGAAGCTGCTCGACTTGGTATGAACGCAGTCTGGATTCCAGAACGAACAAAAACAAAAATCCCGGATTTTGAAACCCGAGCCATAAAAACTGTTTCCGAACTTTAATTATTCAAAATGAACTTCGTGATATTCTGCTTCCAGTCGATCTGATATTCCAGGGTACTTCTTCAAACCTTTATTCATTACTTTTTGAGCCCAATCCCGGGCTTTTTTCATTATGTCCACGTCAGCCAAAGTCGCGAGTTTAAAGTCAGCAAAACCAGATTGAGCGGTGCCAAAAATATTCCCTGCCCCGCGAAGTTCGAGATCTTTCTCAGCCAACTCAAAACCATCTTGGCTTTTTACCATGGCCTCTAAACGCTCGGGTGCTTTTCCCGAGGACGATTCGGTATGCAAAAGACAGAACGATTTCAAATCTGACCGTCCCACCCGACCGCGGAGCTGGTGCAACTGTGCCAACCCGAACCGATCAGCCCCCTCGATATACATCACTGTGGCATTTGGGACGTTCACCCCGACTTCAACCACAGTGGTCGAGACCAGGATGTCGATTGCTCCGGCCACAAACCGATCAATTACATCCTGCTTATCTGCGGTTTTGAGCTTGCCATGCAAAATCTCGATGCGGTGCTTCTTGAGCGGTCCAGATTTCAATTCGTCCGAAAACTCAGTTACAGAAGTAGCTCCAAGTTTGTCGGATGGATCGATCAAAGGACATACCGCGTAAACCTGCTGACCATTTTTAATCGAGACATCCATGAGCTTGATGGCGCTCGACATGTTTTTACTGGTCACAATCTTAGTATCGATTGGTTTTCGCCCTGCGGGAAGCTCATCCAAAATTGATAGATCTAAGTCCCCGTAAACCGACAAGGCGAGCGAACGAGGAATTGGCGTGGCTGACATTGAAAGCAAATGCGGTGCAGTATCACCTGATCGCGCAATCAACTCCTGACGTTGCTTAACCCCAAACCGGTGCTGCTCATCAATCACGAGTAGACCAAGTTTTGAAAACTTGTATCCATCTTGGAGTAATGCATGGGTTGCTACTACAACATCAATTTTACCCGAGCTCAACTCATCTTTTATTTCATCCTTGGATACTTGATCTGAATCTGAGATTCGAAATTCTGATCTAGTGAGCAAAGCAACTCGATAGTCAGATAGCACCTTTTTCATTTCTTCATACTGTTGCTTGGCCAATATCTCGGTCGGGGCTAAATATGCTGCCTGAAACATTGCTCGGGCACAAGCTTCCAAAGCACACGCCGCTACCGCACTCTTACCTGAACCAACGTCTCCTTCGAGTAATCGGTTCATGGGATTGTCATGAGTAAGATCATTAAGAATCTCGTCCACTGAGCGATCCTGGGCCTTGGTTAAATCAAACGGAAACGATTTCTTAAACCTATTTTCGGCCTTCTTATCTCTATTCATTGCATGGGCTGGCAAGCTTGCTTGTTCCTCACGAGCCCGAGCAAACATTAGTTGATGCAAAAACAGTTCATCAAACTTCATCCGTCGGATAGCCGCTTCGAGCTCTTCTAGGACACTCGGATAATGAATCGTTCTAATCGAGGTTGGTAAATCTAAAAAGTCCTCGTTGTCGAGCAACTCATCGGGTAACCAGTCCTCCATTTGTCCTGCCGCTTTCAAAGACGTATGAATCGCGTTCCGAAGCCGTTTGCCAGTTAACGATCCGGTAAGCGGATACACGGGAACGATGCGACCCGTATGCACGGTCTCGTTCGACTTCAAAATCTCATAAATCGGATTCACAAGTGACAAACCATATTTATCATCAACCCGCCCAGATAATGACACCTGGATTCCGGGACGAAAACTCTTAGCCAAGTATGGCTGATTAAACCAGACAACTTTTATTCGACCAGTATCATCCTCCACGATTCCCTCGGTCAGCATCATCCGTTTCCGAGACGAACGCCGCGCTTTCATATTTACCACCCGACCCTGCACGGTCGCTACTTCATCGGGGACCAAATCCTCAATCGAGCTAACTTTTGACAAATCTTCATACCGAAACGGAAAATACAACAAAAGATCTCGAATGGTGATAATTTCAAGTTTCTTAAAATCCTTGGCCACTACCGGCCCAATTCCAGGTAAAGTTGTTACTTTGTTGTCGAGAAAAATCATACACTAAACCGATTATAACCTATACCCCCAATTCGCGCGAATAGGGAGAATAACAAAAACCCCGCCTTTTGGCGAGGTTTGGATTTTATTTAATGGCGCACCCGGCACGACTCGAACGTGCGGCCTTCAGCTCCGCAAGCTGACGCTCTATCCGGCTGAGCTACGGGTGCATATAATTTTCAAATGGTTCAAAAAGCTCCAAGTGCAAGGCGTGGGGAAACTGACGAGGAGGCGTACGTTGGTACGTCGACGAGTCAGAGGGGCCCCACAACGCAGCAGTTGGAGAATTTTTGGACTATTTGCTTATAACTTATACAGTCTAGACACCAGATCTGTCAAGCTCTCTTCGTTGCGATTTAAATTTTCAACTACAAACGGCATTAAACATTCTCGCACCACTACCGGATCAGTATCCTTAAGCGGAATCGACATAAGCGGTCGCCAAACGCTGTGGAAATCAATATACAACACTTTAACCTCTGGGGGATCATAGATCACTGAGAAGTCACGCATCATGCGGAAAGGGTGAAAAACTTCCCCAATCAACAATCCGTTGTCAATCAAAACAACAGGGATACGTTTTGGATGCTTCATGCCGGTTAAAAATAAAATCACCCCCACCATAATAATAATGACGGCAAACATGAAATTGGCTGTGGCTAAAGCATAAATAATCAAAGCTGTTCCAATAATTATTGAAACAACATACCACTGAATACCACGGTCGTGACGCTCATATTCATCCACTTCCCAAGCTAAAAGTGGCTGACCCACCCCGATATCCTCTATTTCTTCCTGGTTTTCCTCTTTTTTGTTCTTTAACATACAAGTCTATTTTACTTGATTTTTTTCTAAAAATCTAGTATCCTTTCCCCACATTCGGAGAGGTGCCTGAGTGGCTGAAAGGGGCACCCTGCTAAGGTGTTGTACCTTCACGGGTACCGAGGGTTCGAATCCCTCCCTCTCCGCCAAGTTGAAAATAGGCCTAAAGCCTGTTTTTAGCTCCAATAAAAGAAAACGGAGAGGTGCCAGAGTGGTTGAATGGAACGGTCTTGAAAACCGTCGTGGGTGCAAGCTCACCGAGGGTTCGAATCCCTCCCTCTCCGCCACAAAAATCATGGCTTTGGTCATGGTTTTTGTGTTAAGAGAATATAAAAATCTCGGTTCAGACCGAGATTTTTCTTTTCCTGCTATTTCATGAGTGAAAAACTTAACCGTCCACCAGAGGCCTGATATTGAGCATGCACATTGTATCCCGAAGGAAGCTCTAAATAAAAGTCTGCGCCTATTTCACCGCTCTGACCACCACTTTTTCCCATACTATTTAGTCCATCTATCAATTCAGCGACTTGCTGTTCATCTAAATCTGGATTTTTTAATGCCTCAATATTTTCTTTCATTCCAGAACGATCTCCTATAAGATCGTAAAAATGTTCCTCTGCTTCTTTTTCATCCCACATAGGAGCAAAGCTATCTTCACTGCTCCCCTTGATTGCCATTCTGTCTCTTTTTTCTCTAACTTCTTTCTTTTTTGAGTTATCTTGAGGCTCATTAAACTGGGGTGAAAATGCATCGTGTTGTTCATTCATAGAATTTTAATTATTGCTTCTTATAAAAACCATGCTATGTTCCTCGGGCCATTGTCAATGCCCACACATTTTCCGCTCCAGACCGCTTCAAAGCGTAAGCCGCTGCGTCAAGGGTGGCTCCGGTGGTCAAAACATCGTCAACCAGCAAAACATGCTCTGGGACAGCACAAATTACTTGATACAACCCGCGTAGCTCGCCCGGGGTTTTTCTTGTATGGCCGGCTCGTGCCTGGGGAAGACTGTTTTTAACTCGACGCAAACAATCTAGCAACGGCCATTCAGCTTGAGTCGAAAAAATTTGAGCTAATTCGTATGCTTGGTCAAAACCTCGCTCATTGGCTCGGGCACGATGCAAACCGGCCGGCACAATTACCCACGGCAAGTCCGGTAAAAAATTTTCCAAATAGACCCGCCGAACCAGTTTAGCCAACTCTTCTTGCGCTCGTGTGTCACTGGCATACTTCCAATTCTTAATGAGCCCACGCACAGCAGGTTCAGCATATTGGGACACCGAAATGGCTCCATCTAAACTCTCAAACCTGGCACAATGTCGACAAACAGAACCGCTTCCGGTGACCCGTTCGCAAAATGGGCACCGCTCGTGCAAAACCTTAACCCGAGCTTGTAAAAGACAACTCTCGCATATTTGTGAGCCCTCTTTTTTACAAACCACACAAAATTCAGGAAAAACAGCATCAAACGCGACTTTAAGAGCCGCGTCGAGCGCGGCCTTATTTGATCGGAAAAATGTCTGAACACTTTTTATTGCCATGTTACACCGTCTACTTTCCACACTCCACTAACTTTCACCATGTCTAAAACCAATGTTTCGTAACTAACTTCAGTATTGGTTGGGCCCCCAACGGCTTCTTCACGTTGTGTTAAAACACTAATTGAAGCGGTTCCGGATGTTTCATCAATGCTGATAATGTTCATTGATACTACTTGCGTAGTAATTCCATAATACATGTCTGAGATATCTGTATTAGCAACCATTACAGCCAATTCACTGGCTAAACTATCTGTCATCAATGGTTCCAAATCATCTAAATTAGCAAAATTACTTTCGTTAGAATAACTACCATAGCGTTCAGCAAATGTTTTAGCCAGAGTTTCCACAGAAATTTCTTCGTCGGTACGTTGATCCAACTCCGCGATCGGCGGAATTGCAAACGGTGAGCTAACCTCCTCCTCTTCGGTTTCAACAACTACAACAGTGGTCGGAGCTGGTTGGGGTCGCCAAATATTCCACCACAATAAAAACAACGCTAATAATATCAACACTATAATCAGAATAGCTAAAATTATTTTGATGCGTCGGCTCATATATTTATTGTTAAGTTGATGATTCAGCTCCCTCTTGCTTGGCCAGCTCTTCTTCCAACTCCTGCTTTTCTTTTTCTATCTCTAATAGTTGTCGTGGATCTGTGGTAATGATCTGATCCTCGGTATAGGAAGCAACCACTTTAATTGCGGCATGTTTTGGGCCGGCAAAGAAAATACCTTCTCCCACCCCGGATTCTAGCAAGAGATATTTTTCACTGTCAGTCAGATTGAATGTCTTTTGCACAATATCAACTCCGGCCGGAGACTGCTTCATTAATAGCTGGAGCGCTGAGTTCGTCACAATAGCCTGACCGTACGGGGAACGAAGGAAGTCGTTGACGTCCTGGGTAATGGTGGTTACTCCGAGGTAATACTTACGACAACGTTTAACAAGAGCGAAAATAAACTTAGCTGAGTCTTCGTGCTGCATCAACCACCAGGCCTCGTCAATTACGAGAATTCGCTTCTTTCGTTCACTTCGCACCACGTTCCAAACGTAGTTAACGATGGTATAAATCGCGGTTGGCCTTAATTCGTCCTCCAAATCGCGGACTGAGAAAGTAACAAGCTGATTATTCATCTCAACGGTGGTTGGAGAATTGATCAATCCGGAAAAAGTACCTTCTGTATATTTTTTGAGTCGAGCAACCAAATTTTCTGTTCCTTCCATTCCCTCTAAAATATCCTGCAAATCCTGCATGGTCGGTGGTTCAATATTGGTTAGATCCACCAAATCGGCCGTGATGTCTTTTTTGGCATATGTTTCTAACAAGGCTCGATCCAACAGCGAATCCTCCTCCGGAGTAAAACCAAGCTTTCCCTGTTCTCCCACCGGCATTCCGATCATGATTTTGAGAAGACCTTTGAGAGTGATAACCGCGGAACGAATAATATCATCTACCTTAACCCCCTCCCCGGTTGGTCGCGGAAGGTCAAATGGGTTCACCTTAGATTCAGATGCCAAAGAAATGTTGATGTAGGTACCACCCACAGCGTCGGACAACCGTTTGTACTCCATTTCCGGATCAATCACAATTACGTCCACTCCCAGCATGAGAGAGCGTAAAATTTCAAGCTTGATAGCATAACTCTTTCCGGCACCTGAAGTGGCAAAAACCACAAAGTTAGCATTTTGCAAACTAAACCGTTCGAACAAAATCAAACTGTTATTATGCCGGTTAATTCCATACAAAATTCCGTTATCCGAAGTCAGGTCTGAGCTAATAAAAGGAAAAGAGGAGGCAATCGGTGAGGTATTCATGTTAAAGCTGATCATGAGCTCATCATTGCCAATAGGCAGGGTTGAATTAAACCCTTGTTCAGCCTGATAAAAACCTTTCTTGGAATAGATCAACTTAGATCCAAAGATCGATTCAATTTCTTCAGTTTTCTTTTCAAGATCATCCTCACTTGAGGCGTAAATGGTTATATAAAAAGCAAACTGGAAAAAGTGTTCAATACCCTGTGTTAAATCGTCTCGTAATTTTTCAATGTCGCGCAAGGCCGTTTCCCTGATCGGGTCACGTGGCTTTCCTTTTTCCGCATCCGTCATGATTCCCGCTTCAAGCACTCCGACTTTCTTACGCAATTGTTTCAAAATGATTTCTGACTTGACCGGGTAGAAAAACATGGCTATGTCCATGGTGTTGTTAAGGTTGATAATCGGCGCTGACCAACCTAAACTAATGTAGCGTGGATAATTAACCACAAACAGAGTACGTAAATAAACCCCGCTTAATCTCAGATAGGTTGGGAATACTTCAAAAGAAGCCGGAGCCACCAAGTCACGCACTGAAGTCACACCCTTGGCATAAATCCTCTCTTCCTCAAGAGATTTTCTCTCTTCAGCCGCCTGTTGCTTTTCTTTTGATGGCGGTTTTTGTTCTTTGGGCGGTGGGGCCGGAGTAGCCTTACCAATTTTTCCTAATTCAATGGCCATAATTATTGTTCAACTCTCAATTTGTTTAAATCAACCATGCGCTCCTTATCAAAAACGTCAGGATTATAAACTGTGTAATAAAGTTCAATCAATCCTTGGGTATCAAGCACTGTTCCGGAAAGACCCATACTCGTTAGCTGGCCAAGCGTCAAATCAGCGCGACGTAATAGATCATCCCGACGTTCTTTGAACTCTTTGTCCTTTAGTTTAATTCGCACAGCGGGTGAAACAGCCGCGCTTAAACGCTGCCAAAAATTACGTTTCTTGTCGGTTGTCGGATCAAATGGCACGACCACAAAAAACTGCTTTTGCATTACCTCTCCTAAAGTAACTAATTCTTCAATAAAGCTCAGATAATCATTGATTTGCCCACGCAAGGCTTCGTTCAGAGTTTCGCGAGATCTCTCTCTTAAGGAAGTCAGATACGAGTCAATGTTCATGCGTCGTGATTGCACCACAACCTGCAGGGGATAATCTAAACCATTCAAAAAAGACATGTAAGCCTGGACAATGGCAATTTGTTCATCTTCTGACTTTAAGGCGAAGTTAATGCTGGAAACCAAAATCACGGCTCGCATAGTTCCATCCTTCATCACGACCACATCCTCACGGACCTCGGAAATATCAAGATAACGTTGGGTAGCAGGTCCTGGTTTTGGTTTTGCTAATTTTTTCTTGGCCATAATTATTCTTCAGGTTGATACACTCCACCGGTGTTCACAACCAACGTCAACTCGTGTAAACGGCTTGAGCTAATTGGTTCTTTACGTAATGGAGCAGGTGGAGGTGGAGCTTCTTCTTTCTTTATTCTTTCTCTTAACTCAGCATCCGTTAAAGACTTGTCCCAAACACGGAGTCGCGGCTTGCGCAAACTTTGTATCAAATTTAACAAGAAAAAGTGTAACGGCATACCGTTGATCTTGAAAAAAGCCAGTAATCCGAAAATAATCAGGACCGGAATGATAAAAATAATGAAATACATCAAGGTAAAAAGTTTCCAGAAAAGCGCTCCAATTAACAATGGAAAGAGCATTAAAATAAACTGTCGGGTCGAAACAGGCCCGATAATCTTGTCTTCAACGTCGATAAATTGTGGAACCACAAACTGATCCATGAGTGTATTCTATCAAAATTTTAGCTGTTTGTTCAGTTTTCGGATACTTTGCACCTCTTCGGGCTTTAAAGCCTGTTCAGCTGACCCAATTTCCCCGGCAATATCTTTAACCTGTAAACCACGCACCAATGACTCCCGCATCACCTGCAAGTACAGCTTATATAAAGGACTTTGCTGCCAAGCTTTGATTCCCTTTAAGCGCTTAGCGTAAGAATCCGCTTCTAAAAGTTCAATTTTATCCCTAATTTTTAAAACCGCTTCGTCCGGATCAGACGACAACCGACGAAAACTAACTGTATTCATATTGCCGAGTTCATCAATCGGACCAACCAGCTTCCGAGCCCGAGCCACATCCTGCACCTGCGGTCTCTGTCCTGATTGCTTAGCAACACTAGCCGCTGACAGGTGTGCATCGGCTTGTGCTGGCTGACTTGGTTTGGCCATGACCCGTTTAACTTTGTCCTGATCAATTTTTGACGCTGCTTCCTTTAAATCCGTTTCACTTCCTCGGGAAGCGCTAACCTTGGCCGCGGTAGGAGCCGCCGGGGTAACAAGATGTGATGGGGCTTTTCCGGTCAGGCTGGCATAACGCTTAGCTAAAACATCGGCTTCGGCGCGGGCAAGGTCAGCTTTCCCTGACTCAGCTTCTTTTCGTTTTTGCAAATATTTCTGCTTTTCTTTGGCTTTTTGTTCACCCAACTTTGATGCATGATCATTATAAGCCCTTTCAATCAATTCTATGACATCAGCCAAACGAGCTCCCTGAAGACCTAGTCCACCCTGTTCAACTTTGTCTTCCAAAATATCGCGTGTTTCAAGCGCGTCACGAACGTCACGCAAGCGCGTTTCTACGATTTTCCTAAATCGTTTTTCACCCTCCAAAGTCTTAAACTTGATTCCGGCCTCTTTTATTACTTTATCAACTGTTTTTTCAATCGAGACCGGGCTGGACGGAGCTTTGGCAATTTTTTTGGCCGCGGCCTTGACCTCGGTTTCATCTTCATCAGAAAAGGTTTCTACTGAAAAAGATGCTTTCGATTTGACTTCGAGTTGTGATTTTTTAGGAGTCGGTTCAGGCTTCTTTTTCTTTTCATCTTCTTCTCTCTTTTTGGTTTTGACCGTTTTTTTCAATTTCTGAATCTCTTTAACCGCCTCCGGCCTTGGTTTTTCTTTAACCGGTGGTGCTTTTTTTGTTTCCACCCCATCAACTGGTACAGCCGGCCCACGATCAATCTCCACGTTCTCCATCTTGGCTACAAAATGATCCACCAATTTATCTGCTTCTTCTTTACTCATTTCTAATCCACCCACCTTTTTACCGCGTACCATAACTCGCTTGGCATCATCCGGAGTTCGCACACCGCGCACTAAAGTACTTAAAACATATTCCAACCTATTCTTCATGGCCGGTTCTTCCATCTTCACCCCTAGAGTCGACAAAGTCTCACGGGTGAATTGCATTGGATTAATCGATTTTTTAGCCACCGTATCTTTTGGGTAGCGGCTAAGATCACCTCCCCACTTCACAATTAACCCGGATACATCACCCAGGTGTGCCTCGAGTGGCAACAACCAAAATCCGGCCAAATCCGTTGCTAATCGTTTGGCTTTAGCTTGATTTAGGTTAAGCACTTTTCCGATCTCACTTGGTAGACGGCTCATGTTTTGAGGCGCGTCCACAATCCTGTCAATGATCGGTGCTACTTTTTTATACGCACTTTCATCAAGCTGGTGTTCTTCTAAAACTTTAAGAATCCTGGACAGTAAATCATAACTGTTCAGGAACTTAAGGACATCCTTATCGAGTTGGACCAAGTCATCCATAATAGTTTATTAACCTTCGTACTTGTAGTCCTTGAGCTCAAGCATCTTCTTAATCTCCTGCATCTCACCGGTCATATTTACATCACGAATCTGACTGAAGGTTTCTTTGAGACCGGAAAGATTCTGGCGCAACTGTTCTTTTTGTTCCCCGGTTGCAGTTTCGAAATCATTCAAAATTGATTCAACCTTACTCTTATCAAATGATTCAGCCACTTCAATTCGAGCCGCTTCTTGAGCCGCCGCCCCTTCTTGAGAATTTGCAACTTGAATCAAATTATTAACTTCTTTCGGACCACCACGCTCAACAACACGCTGAATCACCGCTCCCCGCTCAGCACTTGGTCCAAGATCGTCTGAGCTGCCTGACGCTATAAATCTGCCGGCTCGAGCCTCAAACACTTGATCGTCGGTATAACCAAGACCGCGCATGCGATCTTCACTGGTTTGCGACAAAAACTCAGTTCGCTTTTCATCGCTAGCCGTTGCATCCCTAATCTGACGAGGGGTTCCTGAAACAGCTACATTTTGAGCCAAAACCCCACCACCGGCGGCCAGATCTGTTGCTTTGGCCTGAGACAGAAAGGCTGGGTTTCTTTCAATAAAATCTTGAGTTGCCCCAGCTTGAGCTGTGCGCATACGAGCCATTTCCTCACGCAACTGAGCTCGCTCACCAGCTGGAGACTGTTCAATTTTGGCCTGCAAATTAACCTGCTGTTGCCCCATAGCTTTGGCTAAATCCTCATAATTTTGACCACCAGATTCAACAGAAGCAATCTCCCTCTTATGGGCTTCTTTTCCAACTCTCTTCAAAGCATCCCAAACTGGAATATCTCTGTTCTCACTCTTAACAAACATTTGTTTTTCTTTGAGCATTTCTTGAATTCGAGGGTCTTGTAAAGCCTGTGAATCAAGATCCTTAAAGTCTTTTCCTTCAAGCCCGGTAATCGCCTTACCAAGATCAGAATCAGGGTCGCGCCAATCGCCTTTGAACATATCCAAACGCTTGTGTCCGGCTTTGAGCATAGCCTCTTTTTTGTTCTCATCTCCCTCAATAAGTTCCTTACCTCCACCCTCATTAAAGTCTGTTTTCAGAGCCTTTACCTGATTGCTGTCTAGATCTTTCCTATGTTTAAACTGGGTCAACAACTGATAACGAGCGGCCTGGCGGCGGGCATTTTCTTCTGCACTCATGGCCGGATTAGGGTTCGAGGCAATCGCCAACAATTCATCCTTGCCCATCACTTTTTGTTTATCAATAGCATTATTAAGTAAAGCAGCTTTTTTGCCTCGATCAGCCGCACCAACTTCAGCCGCATACTGGGTGACATAACCGGCTCCGGGAACCCCCTTGGCAATTCCGCGCATACCAGCGGCCTTTAACTGATCCGCGGCATAAGCCTTGATGTCTTTCACACGAACCTCTTTTTCACCCTCTTTCAGCTTTCCGGTTTTTGCGTCATAAGTTGGAGGTTTAAGACGAATATTTTCTGCCAAAGCACCACCAGCAAGGCCGGCTCCCCAACGAGCCGCTTGACCACCTTTTCGAAGAGCACCGGCAGCAGCACCAACCCCAAGTCCGGCCGCGCCACGAGCGCCGCGGTAGCCCACACGCGCCGTGGTCACAGCTGCAGTTCGCAAAGCTCGAGCCGCCAAACCGGGACCAACCAAACTCTTAAAGCCGCCCGGTAACGCCGAAGCGGTCTTGACCGCGATATCAAATCCGACAAACATGATTAAAATTCCAATTATAAAACTGATAAGATTGTCCCGTTCAAAAACCTGGTTCGGAATGTCAGACACAAAAGCATCAGCCTCGGTACCTCCGTCCACAGCAAACTCGCTGGCAATACTGCCGGAACCGGCTACGGCCAGAGCTAACCATAAAACAAATACTAAAATCGGACCAACGGCCAGAGCACCAGTGAAGTTAGCCCACCAATCACTGTAAACCTTCATAGCTTGACCCTGTAATACATTTTTGGCGGCTCCGGCAAAAAATGCGGCCGGAGAAAGAACTACCAAAACCCACAAAATCACGATCCGGGCTCCAAGCATGGCGATCATGGTGATCATGGTCAGAAGCACAATGGACATCATCAGCAAAGCGAGCAAGGAAGCGGCCAGCATGGAAAAAGCGGTTAACCCGGTTCCTGCATCAATTGATGCCTGAACGGATTTCTCACTAAAACTCATGATGCTACTTAACCCAAAGAGTTGGATAATATTTCCACCAGCAATATCTTTAATTCCGTTGACAAATGTAAGCATGATCACGTTGCTGATATCAATCATGATCCCGCAAAACAACCGGCTGAAATTAATGAGAATGGCAAAAATAACAATGTTCGGGAGATTTTTTCGCCAGTTGAATCTTCCCCCGGCTCCACTTTCGCCAAAAACAATCGTTCCCAGAGCCACCAAAATAAGCACAGCAATGAATCCGATGTTTAGTGTGTCGCGCACTAAAGCCCAACCAAGACCGATCACTTGAGAATTGGAAAAACCATTGTATTGAATGATTTGAACCAATACTCCCACCAAAGCCACAATGACCTGACCGATTATTTGTGTAATGTTTAATAACCACTGCGCCATTTGAGTCATGAGCCAGGTCATGAAATCAAAGTCGTCTGTGCTTTCATCAGCAGCCATAGCAGGATCTACGGCAACGAAAAAAATCGCAAAAATAGCGACAAATGCAATGATCAGCAAAAATCGTTTACGCGGATCTGTAGCAAGCTTAAAAAGTTGGGTTTTTACCCCTTCTATAAAACGTTTCATAGATGTTGTTAGTATAGCACAATTTGAGGCTCAAGGCTCGCCTTTTTTAAGCCTGATTGTGGATTGTACAGGGATCGTCTTCTTGTTCGTTTTTAAGCTCAGGATTGAGACGAGTATATTCCCTTATTTGGTCTGACTCTTCCTCATTTCGAATCACCCGTTCAAAATAATTTCGTTGCCACAATCTGCCCTCAAACGGTATCTAATTGTGGTGTTTAACACCGTGAATATAGGCGTCGGTTGTAATTGATTTAAATGCACCTATAACATTTCCTAATGTAGAGGCCCCTACATCAAAATTCGATGCACCCAAAACAATAATCCCATGAAAATGATCGGGCATCACAATCCAATCATCAACCACGATATCATTAAACCGGTTCGGTAAATCGCGCCAGATATAATTAATCGTATCGATGACATCATCATGTTCAAACAATCGTTCCCTATTTTGCGTACAAAATGTCACGAAATAAAAACCGGGTTGAGCATAATTTAAATTTTGAAATCGAATTGAATGTCTGTTCATAAAAAATATCCGGCCTAACAGAACGTCAGGCCGGATGCGGTGTAGTGGTCAACGGCTGTTGACCCTTTTGTGTTGAGATCACGGCACCTCGATCCAGAGCTCACAGCCGCCGAGGTAGTTGTCGATGAGATCGATCATGATCGGTGTGCCATCGACCATGGCCGTGAGGTCCATGTTGTAGGTTCCGGGCGGGAACGGAGTGGAACAGGACCAGGCCACTACGGAATAGCGCTCGAATTCCACGGAGTAGCGGAAGGTCCAGTCGGGCTGCACGTACGCGCTCCATTCAATGGAGTTGGTCGTGTACTCAATCCCGAGCGAGGCCCACCAGAAACCGCCGCCAGCCGTCAGGCCATTCTCGTCAAGGAGCTCACCCTGGAGCCAGATGTAGTCAGCCGGAGCGCCGGTGAGCCCAGCATAGATTTCGAGCAACATCCATGGGTCAGCCATGGTGTCGTCGTCATCGTCGTCCCCGACGTCATCGTCATCACCGGTGTCATCGTCGTCTGCGGTGTCGTCGTCATCTCCCGGATCCGAGTCATCGTCATCCGAGACATCATCGTCGTCCCCGACGTCATCGTCCCCGATGCCGCCCCAGTCCGGGTCAGTGTCGAGGAGCGACAGGTCGAGTCCGGTTCCGCAGCCAGTAACCACGTCGCGGGTAATGCACCCGATCCCAGCCGAGCAACTGCCAACGTCGAGCACCATTTGCTCGAGCGTTCCTTCGGGCACGGTGTGAACGCGACGCTCGGAAAAACCCATGAGCACGAGCGTGTCCCATGAATCGATCGGCAGAGCCAGACCTTCGTGAATCGCGTACACGGTCGAGTCACCCTGCTCGGTGACGAGCGTTCCGTCGCGCAACAGCGCGTAGCCGTTGCCAATCGGGTACTCGATGAGCTCGGCTGACTCCTGCTGGTACATGCCATAGACACCCTGGAGCCCCCAGGAATCGATCATGGTCAAGACCGCGCCTTCTTCCTGGTAGGGTTGAATTGGCAAGCGGAACCGCCCCGGGTCATCAGCCGGCTCGAACGCGATCCAGGTCACGCCGTCGTCATCGATGAGCCCACGGTACTCCGTGGTCCAATCGATCAGGTCCGAAGCCTCGCCCAGACACTCGTAATAAGTGATCTCGGCCATGGCCACGATTTCGCTCATCTCAAACCCGAAGCTTGTGAAGACCTCTTCGTCTTCGATCCAGTAGAGCTCATCGGCGTCCACCACATAGACTTCGCTTGCGCCCGGATACTTCATGAGCGTCCCATCAGGCACCCAGTTGGCGACCGACAGGCCGGACTCGTAGAAGTGACCGTTGCTCATGCCGCAAACGAATTCCTCGGCCGGAATGGCCGCGAAATCGCCACCGGCAGTGACATCACGGACGTAGAAGCTGACCGGAAGCGTGGTGGCGTACTGAGCCATTTGGCTTGCGTCACCCTGCATCAACGCCGTGTGCACATGATCACCGTCGCTGTAGCCGGTTGAGCCCTCAAAGCCCATGTACTGACCGTGTGTGATGTCCTCGCCATCGGTCACAAACACGTCAGCGAGGTGTGCTACCAAGCAGTAGGTTCCGTCACCGCGGTCGATGTTGACGTGGATACCGAAACCAGAAGGCGAAGCGTCATGATGCACTCGCGCCACGCCGGAACAGGGTGCGTACACGTCGACGTCGTAGGTGTTGGGCGTGTCGAAGTCGATGGCATCGTACGTGCTGGCCGAGCTGTGGGAATAGCTGCCGCCAACGCCTTGCGTGCACTGGTAGACTTCGCCGGCGGCAAAGGGTGGGTAGATCACGTCCGTGGGGGTGTAACCCCCCTGGTCGCCGGTTTCGGTGGTTGCGGTGGTATCGACCGGATCGAAACCCGCCGAACATCCCATGGGTGCCGGCGTGAGGCCGGCCACCAGAAAAACCACCAGAGCCGTGATGAACTTTTGCATTTTTGTCTCCTGAACTTGTGAAAGGTACAAGAGACGAATTCGATCAAACACTGATCGACCGCCTCCTTGGCTTGGGGAATCCGTTAGGATTTAGCCAAGGAGACGTAGGAGTAAAATGATTCATGGGCGACCAGCAGACTCCCCTCTTGCTGATCGCGCCCTGAACCATGGAGCAGAACCCGGCTTTAATTATGCTTAAAACTGAGCACCGTTTAATCGTGGGGCTAACTCGACTTACTTATTCCATCCGGAATTAGCGGACCGAGTTAAACAGTTGTCTCAATCTTTCAATTTCCTCGTGGCTCTATTATGTTTGAGGTGTGCTTTGAACGTTCTAATGTCATATAACCACGACAAAAATCGATCGTCAAGTTGATTTTGTGCATAAATTAGCCAAAAAACTGTCTTGTCTATTTTGACAAAACAAAAAGACTCAAGCCAAACTTGAGCTTAAATTTTGTGTTAATGTTTGCTGACATCTAAACGTGGATAACATTTGAAAAAGATTAACCCGCGTCATATAAACACGGGTTCAAGAAGCTCGATTTAGGGGAGTTACCCTGCGAGAGGATAGAATTTGATGATGAAATATAGAACAATTATGACCGAACAGAGCACGCCGTTAAAGATAGCCGGTACCCAGATCGGTTTTTGAGCCAGATTCCAACCGTAGTAAACAGCTACAATCTGAATGCCAAGGTTCAAAAAATACTGCCAAACCGACAACCCTTCCACAGACCAGGCCGTGGTCATTTGAACGATTTGGGCCGGATAGGCAAAGACCAGAAAGATGATGATGGCCACGAGCATAATGTTGCCGTAGACCTTGACTTTGCGTTCTTTTGTCATACTGATCTCCTCATGAGAAAGATTAAGAAAATAATATAGCAGGTTCAAGATAAAATGTCAAGAAATATTTAGCTAAAATAACATAAAAATCAAGAAATTCTGTTAAGACTTCTTGACATGTTTTTTGATTCTGTTTTAGTTTTAGCAAAAAAGTTGCGTTATTTTTTATTGACAAAATTTGGCTAAATTTAGCTAAAAAACTCTTGACAAATCACTGAATCTGTGATATTGTATTTTGTTCGATCATTACAAATCACGAGACTCTGCCCCTTGGTCACCCCATGCTTGTGACCAAACAACTCGCTCGGTATGAGCAAAAGGAGGACAAAATGCAAAAGAGAAAGAATTCCGGAATTCTGTGGCTGGGGTTAATTCTGATCTGTACTCTGGGTGCTATGTGCCTATTGAATAACAACGCGGCATCTACGGAACAAGAATCAAACCGACCAAAACCAGAGCATCCGGAAAATCAGAAACCAAGACGAATTGATCCGTTAACACCACCTGTCTTCCAAAGACTGAACTTGGCCCTCCCTTCCGACCAGATCAACGCCGGGCTGTCTCAAAGGCTGGACAAACTGATGGAGAGTCATCCAAGAGAAAAAGTCAACGGTACTTTGCGGCATGCTGTGTATACTGAAAGGTTGCCCCTTTCGTTCCAAAATCTAAACACGGGGCAGGCAACAGCCGGTGTTTATTACTCTCTGGAGGACGGACATGCGACTAAGCTTTGGGTCAATCCAATCTATTTAGCCAGCATGTCAACCCGTCGGGATTCAATTGAGATGTGGCTTTCGCTCTACCACGAAAGTATTCACTACGAGCAAACTATTGAGGGAAGCTTGTACAAGGGTGAAAACCCGTGTGAGGAAAAGTTGCAAAGAGAAATTGAGGCCTATAGAGCTGAATGTGATCTGGCCTTCGAACTGCATTACTCTGATGCAAATCAAGGAATGTGTCCTAACCTACGCGAAGGAAACGGTGAAGTCTTTGATGGTTGGGTAGCTCATGAGATCAAAAAAGGGGTGAGTATCATTGATCCTCGACTCATCGACTGCCCTGACTATTGGGATTCCTTTGCCAGAGCTCACGGATTCGATCCCAAAATACCTACCTAGCGTCGTGGCTCTCACGGCGCTTCTTCCCATTGAAAATACCCAGGCGGAGAACCCACCTGGGTATTAAAAGGTCATTGCTTGAGATCTAGTCCCCAAGCCTCTTCTGTGGTGTCGACTGAGGAAAAATAGCCTCTTGACAATGGAAAGGGAGGCACATACCGACCATCTTTTGTACATTTCGATGGATACTCTAAGCAGAAGGCTCGGTCATGTTCTCCTGCCGCACGAAGCTCAAGTACCTGTTCCTGAACCCTGGCTTCTTTCCATGTGTTAACACGTGGAAAGATCGAGTACTGCATGAACATGTCGGTTGCAAAGAGTACCAACACCATCAGGGCTAGCACTTGGCAGACATTGAACAAAACCGACGAAATCTCCTTGATCTTGGATAACATGACTTCTCTCCTTACCAATAAAAAGAACTCCGCAAGCAGCTGTGAGACCACCGGCTGATCCGGTTATCTCAAACTGTTTGGGGAGTCTTAATAAGAGTTAAACATTTTTTGAACGGTTTGTCAATGGGTAAATGGGGACAAACGACCAAAAGGGGCCATTAATACGATCAAAAATGTGCGCTATTTTACGCACGTACAAAGAATAACACACCTTTTATCATCTAGCATGGTTTGATATTTTATTTCACCCCACTAAAACCACATTCTGAACCAAGAATTATTTTGACCCATTTTGCTATTTTAAGATATTGCACAATCTCCTTTACGTGCCCAACAATATTTCGGTCAGAAAACCAAAGACTATCCTGACATCTAATAAAACCGGTTTGTTTGAGCAATCGTCTAAACTGATCTCGTGCCTTATTGGCACCAACTGGAAAATCATAACTAACAAAACAACCAAGGGGATCGTCTAGTTTTTTATCTATTGTTTTCATCTGCACCTTTAACCCCTGTATTCGACCATTCTCGGTTAATAAATATTCAATTTCTTTTCCCTTTCTTCTCACCTCTATCCATCCTTTCTCTTTCAATCCTCTTAAAGCCCGACGTAGTTTTATTCGATCAAACATTTTTTTATGTTTTGCATTATCTAGAGCTCGGTTTCGAGATTCTAGTGATCGGTATTGTCTAGAGGTGGACAGAATATCCACTCCTTCAACTAAAAACGAGAACACATTGTCAGTGAAATCTCTGGTTTTTCTTTTTATATCCTCCTTCATAAATTGTTCCTTATTTTGTCCACGTGGACAAAATAAGGGTCGAAATGAATGATATTATTTGGATATTAGACAGATTTCTGGCTTTTTGTCAATCGCTGTATATTTTGATCCTAAGATTAGGTAAATCCTGTACTTTTCCGGACAATTACGACAAAAATCGTATAATTTTAGCCAAATTTTCCCTTTATCCCCATTTAAACTTGACAGGAGTACATTGACTTTTTTACTAAAATATGCTATAGTCAAAGTGTACAAATGTTCTTTAAATGTGTGTGAGTAGAGCGATATCTTCTTGATTAGAGGGTTAATTCAATTAACCCCTACAGGAAAATGTCGCTCTGCATGGTGCAAAGCGACTCGATGCCCCGAGAAAGGGCTCAAAAGGAGAAAAGGCTATGACCACCAAGTGGTACACCCTGTTCGCCGCCCTCATCATGGGGGCATTCCTGTTCACCGGTTGCGACGAGAACGTCGATCCCGATCCCGGCGACGATGACGTCGCGGATGACGACGACACGACCGATACGTCGTTCTACGAAGTATCGGTTTACACGAACGTGGACGACCTGTTCACGCTCACTGCCTTCGCCGACGAAGACGTGATCGGCAACACGCCCACCACGACCGAGCTCGAGGAGGGTACCTACGTCTTCGGCGCCGAGCACGACAACGTGCTCTGCTTGGACGCGCAGAAGTCGGTCAACGACGACAGATCCGTGGACCTGTTCTGCGGCCTCGCGCCCGAAGGCCACTACGAGTCCTACGAGGACGAGGAGTGCACCCAGTCCACCGGGTACGAGTACGACATCTACACGGAAGACGATGGCCAGCACATCGAGCTCAACGACCTGATCGGCAAGCTGTACATCATCGGCGACGTGATCATCAACGACGACGAGTACGAGCAGTACCTGGCGAACGAGAAGGATGACAACGAGCTTCTGGGTATTCACGGCTGGATCTCCTCGGATCTGACCGTGATCTACATCACCAGCCCCTCGGAGTCAACCTACCTCTGCCTCGTCAACTAGCTCGCCAAGCACACAACCCACCTCTCACAGCTGCGAATCGGTTCTCGATTCACACGCGGCTTCCTTCCGAGACTCCCCACCTGACCGGTTCACGGTCAATCTACGGGGGGTCTCTTTCTTTTTGTAAAACTAAACCGACGAACTCGAGTGCCACTACTTTTTCCAGATCTATCTTACAGATTTCAAGGGGCCTGCTTTGAGGTTCGTAAACAACTCGGAGGAGGTCATAAGGAAAAAATCTATGAACGAGCTCTGGTTGAAGAAATGAGACTGCGAGGTATCCCGTTTGAACAACAACCTAAAATCAAAACTTATTATCCGACCACTCAAAAAATGATCGGGTATTATCAACCGGATTTCATTATTGACCACAAAATAATCGTTGAATTAAAAGCGGTATTATTTGTGCCCAAAAAATTATACCAACAACTTTTTGATTATCTTCGTGTCACCAAATATGAGCTTGGATACCTGGTTAATTTCGCTGCCAACACCTGTATTCTCAAGCGTTATTTAATGACGAATAACACAAAAACAATCGCGAGATCAAAGGTTGATCCCGCGAGTTCGTCGGTTTCGTTATAATTTCGCTGGTTTCGTTTTTCCTACTCCGGCTCAACCTCAACCAAGCCGTTGTAATAAACCCATGGGTTTGCACTATCTGGATAAACAGCCCCGATCTCTCCCATTTTTTCACATTCCTGAAAACTCTCATCAGGACATGTTAACTGACATTCATTAATCCCAGTACCTCCATCGTCATCATCATAACACAAATCCCCGGCCGGATCGCCTTCACAATACCCGGTGCAGTACCCCCAGTTATCCTTGATGTACAATCGCGGCTGGAAGACGCAGGCGGTACCACTCACCCCATAAGTCGTGGCGTCCCCGCCCTGACACGGCGAATTCAGCACCATTGGCCGGCCGTCCACCGGACTTGGTTCAATGTCACACGACGGCAAAACGGACTGGTACGTGGTGGAAGCACAAATGTAATCATGACTGAAGGTGAAATAACTCGGGTCACACGATTCCAAAGTCATACCCCACTCATCACCCGTATCACAATACGTGGTGGTTTCATTTCCCGAGGTATCTTTCAATCCGCGATGCGCTTTGTAATAATTGTCGTTTGACTCACTTCCGTACGTTTGCCCATCACCCCAATCAATCTTCACTGTGCGGATTGGGAACTGGTTAGGGTCGGTGGAAAAGAAGAACTTCATGATCACATGTTTAAACTGCTCGCCAAAAATTGTTCCTCCGGTTTTATCATTTAAGGTAAAGAGGTTTTCATCATCATCGGAATCTTCCTTGCAAAGTGATCCGAAACACGCACCAACCCCCATGACGTACGGAGCGCTTGGCTCGCCGTCATTGGCTGAACCAACCTCAAACTCATCAACCGGCTGCTGATCGGCAATGTCCATGGTCTGATCATAAAGCTGTGAATATTCAGTATCCGGGATATAAGCACCGCCGTTAAATCCCGTTCCGGTTCCCTCCCAATCCCAAGCGAATCCTTCAAAAGTTTTGGCAAAGAACTGCCCCAGTGAAAAAAGCACACTTTCAACTCCATCACTCGAACCAAATGACAAAATATCGTTCTTGTTTTTTAAAACGGCATCTTCCTCATCAGCATGAGTTCCTAAATCAGTATCGACGTCCAAATCTTCATACGAAAGACCCAAGGCATATGAAAACAGATCAATAATTCCAATATCCGGGAATTGAGCCAAAGTTGGATACTGGTAGTAACCCTGTGTACACAAACTATTCGGATCATCCGGGTCAGTCACGGAAAGACCAAAGCCACCCGGTATGGTTGAACCCTGATCACAAGTCAGAAGTGGTATTGGAGCGGAGTCCGGTGCATCTATTCCGTTTGGTGCATCTACAAAATCAAACGGACCGTCTCCTGTTGAGAACACATATTGAACATCGTCGTCGCTAGGGTCTCCTTCTTCATCTCTATCTTTGTAATATTCTTTAAAGGCCACCCGACCAACCGGACCCGGAGCCTCATTTTGGTCATAGCCAAGAGCAGGATCCAATCCATCGGCCCATTCCAAAATATCTCCCGGATCATTACCAATGGCTTGCCAAGTATATATATCACCGTCATGCAACAAACGATTAGTAAAGGCCTTGTTTCCAAGTTCCGGCTCAGAACTGGAAGCCTGAACCAAAGCGGCACAACCTATGTATTCCACCACTGCCCCTTGGTTATCTGTCGTGCTACCGGATGGATTGGCCCCGGAAAAATCCAAATTCCAGAACCCCTCATCACCATTAGGGGGGTCACATACAATCCCCCATTGTCCAAGAGGTTTTGCATTATTCCAACTGTAGTGATCCGGATTGCCAGTTTGATCATTACAAGCATCCCCAGCCTCGTGAAAATGGTTACCATTGAATCCGGAATTTGTCATCCATTCAGCCCACTGGGTTTCATAACCATCATTATTCGGATCATTTTCACCAGTCATTGGAACACCACGTACAACACAATTCTTAAATGCTTCCACGCGATAATCAAAATGACCACCCAAGTACACTGTGGTACCAAATCTTGATTCAAAATCATGAGTTAAACTACTTGCTAAATCATCACAAGACTCTCCTGTTACTAAATCATAAGCATTTTCCGGAATGCACATAAACGGACAATCGTCATCAGCAGCACCGTAGAAATTTCCGTTTGGTGCGCCCTCTAAGCATTGGTCAGCATAATCATTTGGTCGAGCACTTGGATCACAATAACCAACAATTCCGTAATAACCATCCGGACAGGCTACGTTGTACCAACAGGCATCGTATTCATTCTCTCCAAACTCACCATCGGCATCTTCTTTATAACCACACCCGGCTGTTTGAGCTTCATTTTCAGTCCAGTCAACTGTATCATACGCAACATGCCCCTCCCGCAATGACTCCGTACAACCCGGTTGTATATCCACCACCTGTCCATAAGTATCACTATTTGGATCGTTATCAAAAATTGAGCCGGTTGGATAAAGATCCACAAAGTAAGCGGCTTCAGTACAATAGTAGTAATCTTCAAGTGGGAACCCGGCTTCTTCGTTCTTGGCATAAATGTCAGTAGAACCGGCAAACTGATCCACCGGCAGCCAGGTCAAACATACTCCCGGACCATTGGCATCTCCCCAGAGATTCATAGCTGTATCACGCTCCAAACAGAACCCTTCCCAACCAAGATAGGAATCCCAACCGTCCAGAATCATGCATGATCCACTGGAACCGCAATCATCATTACTGTCACAAGATCGACCTTCTAAAGCACCACTAAAGCAGACTCCGGAGAGAGCGTCGCTTTCACGGCTTGAACCGTATTCATAGTACCTGGTTTCCGAACCGTTGCCGTAAGTGGCTTTATCATAACTACACAGACAATCTTCATAACCGGGCGAACAAACATTAACGTTGTCATAACCGGTTCTGGTTTGACTTGGGATACTATCATTTTCAGCATCATCAACTTGCAGTTCGTAAGAAGTCGAACACGTTGACGGATCATTTTCGTCAGTACACGTCACCACTCGCCACTCATCAACCAATTCTTGCGGGTACGGTGAAGTTTGTTCCGGATAACCACGGCACTCGAGAACCTCTGAAGTATCTAAACTAAAGGTGGTGCCGTATTGATCAACGGAACAACCGCCATTGATACAATTTCCAACAAAAGCTCCGGCCACAATGTCACACTCGTAATCAATATCAATGTCGCCATCACCATCGTCATCCAGGTCAGTTCCACAATCATCGTCTTCAACACATGAAGTAGTGGTCACCTCGGTACAAATTCCATTTACACAAGTACTGTAAGGACTGAAATTTGTTGAACAATAGCTGTCGCTAGTACATGAAGTATTCAAATTAGCCACCTCACAGAAACCGACTAAACAATCCGCCCCACCACAATCAGCATCTGATTCACAACTGTCACCGGAATCCTCACAAACTCCAATGGTACAACCATCACCATTTTCAACATTACAACCACCGGCCTGATATCCCATGCGGATGTCGGTATCCAAAGCCTGGCACGAATAATCAAATCCCACGTCATCAAACTGATCACAGTCAGCATCATCATCACAACTAAATGGCCAGCCAAAAGTATTATTAGCTATCCAGCCACGATTAGCCAATACACAACCCATGACCGGATTAACATTGATCTCAGTCAAGAACTCGGCGGGAATTAATTTCGGAATTGAGTAACCGGAATAGTCACGGCCGAACCAGGTCACGTCACGGGCCGAATACTCTTCAAGGGTTAATGGATCAGGATCGTTTTCCGGGAAACCGACACAGAAGGCGGTGTCGCCGATAGCCGAGTACTCGTTACAAGCCGAAACCCCGGAACACACGCCACGGTAAGAACCGAGCCGTTCGTCCCAGCTATAAGACTCATTAATACAAGTAATCCATTCCGCACATTCGCGGTCGCGGTACACTTTTTGAATCACATTTACGTCGTTACTTAAACGGTTAGCGTCCCCGGCATCAACACAACTGCCGGTAATTTCATTTTGATAGTCGTCAGTAATAGTTGGGCAGTCAGAATCAATCACACAGGAATCCTCATAACTCACGGTTCCGGCCGGCACTCCGACCCCAACGTAAACATCATACTCACAACGCTGAGTACAAACATCAATCGTGCTATTGTTGACCGTGGTAATTTCACCGCCCTGCTCGTTGTCACAATTAATCGGTGATTGCAGAGAATGTGGGGCATCACCAAACAAGGTGTCGGCATGAGCCGAGACCACGTATGAAGCACTGGCGTTGTAATACAGGTTTGAATCAGAAGTATCGTTGAACAGAGCACAGCCGTAGCGTTGTGACACTTGTCCGTTACACTTTTGCGAATCCGGAACCTCACTTTCTGAAATAGCGTCGTTGCGTAAATAGTAGTACGGAGTGCCGTCGGCTCGACCACCTTCTTCGAGGTCAGTCACATCAACAAACTCAGTACACTGATCATGCTGCACTCCACACGTCCCCACCCAACCATCATAATCCATGTCCCCGTTACGCCAAATACTGTACTCGTCCCCGGAAATCAAATAATCTTCGTAACACGGTTCAGTGGTTCCGGTTTTAAACCAACCGGTGTAATCATCATTATTAATAGTCACGGCTTCCTTCCACTCACAGGTTTGCTCATCCGGATGCTTAAAGTAGAAATTACCGTCTTCGTTCGTTGACCAAGCCTCACAGAAAAGACTCTGGTGCTCACAAAGCAGAGTGTCATAACTGTCGGGCTGGTCTAACAGGTAAACCGATTCAAAACTTTCCACTTCACTCTTGTCCTGATTAAAGTCAGGAAGTCCGAGTTCAGTACACCCCTTATCCGAAGATGAACACGAGTAAGTATTGTCGGCAATAAAGTAGACAATCTCATCGTTTGATACCACCTTAGTTTCCGGGGCAAGCCAAATGTTATCCGGCTTGGTGGTTGGTAGATTGCCGTCCCAATCAAATTTACAGGTGCTTTCACCCACCTGAATTGTACACACACTGTCGCTATCAATCTCACAAGCGGTTGGTTCATAAGCCACACAACGAGCGTTTAAGTCAAAAGTAGCAGCAATACAATCTGTGTGTGTGGCACACTCTTCGGTTGGATCAAGAGTACAATAACCTTCGCCCGCTTCCGGAGTTCCATCTCCGTCCGGAGTGAACAAAGAAACATTATTAAAATCTATCGCCGAACAGGTGGCGTTGTGCACCTCAGCGTATGGCGATGAACTGTTTTGGGTATCAAAGTAGGCCGAACAACCAATAGCCGAGTCAGAACAAAGGTTCGTAAAGCGGTAAAGGCTCCAGTCCTCGCCATCGGCATCAGTGTAAGCCTCACAACCAAGATAGTACTGGGCTGAATCCGCTCCAGTAGGCGATTGGTCACAAGTTGACGGAGTGACCCATGAATCTTTAATGAGCGCGATATTGTCTTCCACTTCTTTGAGCTGGATGTTATCAATGTAGAAAAGTTCGTTATCAGTATTATAAATTTGCAAGATGGCTGAATCGTCAAAATCCTGGAAGTCATTAGCGTCCGAGGTATCAAGAGGGCCCATGGTGTATAACTGCCAGCTTCCGGACAGCTCAACCGCGTCGGTTTGGAACCGGTGTGAGTCATCCATTCCTCCGTGGTCAACTAGGGTTGAATATAGCGATCCATTACCCTTGGCCCAGAAGGAAAGGATGTAGGTCTTGCCTTGAACCATTCCACCAACCAAAGTACCGCAGTAATCATTTTCATCAGTTCCGACAATGTCACAGCTAGCTCCAGTGACCGGATCGGTAATGGTACACACTTCATCTGTTGGACAGGTGGTTCCAGCTATGTCTTCATCAATGTAAAGAGTACTGAGTCGAGATCCTCCGGTTGGTATAAAGATGGAATGTCCGTCCGCCACAACAGAGTCATTACTAATTGTAGCTGTGGCCGTGTTCCATTCATTCAAAGCTCCATCCTCGACCTCGTCATAGAATATAGTAGTGGCGTTACGACCGGCTCCACCGGTGTAGCTTCGACAACCGTTGGCCGAAGATGAACACTCAGTGCTTTCTACATAGTATCCAAGATATCGACACTCGCCGCCTTGCGTCCAGAACCCACCAGAGCCGGTACAGTCATCTTGGGTAGATTCTGTTTTTCGATAAGGAGCACAGTCTTCGGTAACCGTAGCGGTTAAAGAGAATTCACGGTAGTGGATATTACCATCCGAGTCATAAAACTCACGACAATCCGGATTAGAGAAAATGTCGTCGTGTTCGTCACACGCTTCATTAGCGGCAATTCCGTTAATCCCGGTCAAACCGGTTTCTTCGTCTTCATAACCGTTATCATCACAAACCAATTCACCTTCGGAGAGCATGACCGGATTTACACAAGGAGCTTGACCGATATTATCTTCTTCAAAACCACTGGCAAAAGTATGGGATGAAGCGTCAGAAAGATTAGATTCAATCAAATCCCAACTTACAAGCTGATAACCGTTCTGGTCCGAACCTTCCCAACTAAAGAAGGTGGCGGCTTCAGCCGTGTCAGCCGGATCAGAACAGGCACGTAAATATGTGTAATACTCAAGACCTTCACCTCCCTCAGCCACTTCATCTAAATTCGTAAATTCATCACAACCAACACTGGTTTCATCACAACTGGCTGCAGATGACGGGATAAAGTAGAGTGGGAACTCGGACTGGTCATAAAGGGTAGCTTCTTGTTTGTAGGTGGCGTAGCCAACACACTCATTCGGACACTGATCAAGTTCTGTAATAATAGCCGGCACCTCAGGGTCACCATCTTCCGGGTAATACAGATTACAACCAACATCTTGGGCGCTACACATACGGACATAATCATCACACTCGGCCGGATCAGCATCAGAGCCGGTACAACCTAAGTAATCCGGTGGTAATTTATAATAATCGTAATCAAGCGTGCTCGAGCCATACTCTTCATGATAATCACTCATTATGCTTCCCTCTTCCAATTGCACAGCATCAAGATAATAATTACCACTGGCCCAATCAGAGACCAATTGCACATTATCCGCGTCTTCCGGAGCCGTAAAAATACATTCATAACGACTCCAATCTTCTCCAACATCAGTAAATTCAGTGATGACTGAATACGGATCATCCTGCACACAGTCACCCAGAATGGTTGTGCCGGTTAAACTGACTTCAACCCCGGATTCGTCATAAACCTCAACCAACATTGATCCGCTCATTGAACCGGCGGTCGGATCTTTGACAAAGAAGCTCAAGGTGTAAAAGGCGTTTGGAGTTATTTTAATTTCTTGATAAACGTCGACCGTTGCCGAACTCATTTCAATCGAGTCAAGCCCATAAAGTGAGCTACCATCATCAACGCGATAATCGGACGTGTCTACCCCGTACCAAAAATCCGGTTCACCGTCTCCGTTTTCGTCATACTCGAAACTGGAGTTGGCTACCAAGTTCAAGAACGTGTCATTATCTTTGGCAACGAGCTCGGTACACCCGGCATCAGCCTCATCACAGGAAACCACGTCCCCGGTCATATAAAGACGGTCTTCGTACGCGTATTGCTCATAGCTATAATCATCTGTTCCGTCTCCATCTGAATCATAACCATAACTTCCCGGACCGGTAATATTGCTTTCCATGTCATCATCCCGGTCATCAACAATAAAATCATCACCGGTTGCCAACCACTCATAAGTATCGTCACTTGTATCCCCGGTTCCGAAATCATCAAAATATTTATTGGTGCGGTACCACATACAACCGGCGTTATCTTCAGTACAGTCATTGAAATCAACTGTATTCAAAAGCCAGCTGGCAGTTTCATTGGTATCGACATTTTGGAAATTCAAACAACTGGCGTATTGCTCTGGACACTCGTCCCCGCGGAAATTCCACACATTTTTTTCCCGCGTACAATATCCTTGCCCGCCAATACAATTTCCCTGGTCGTCTGTGGCAATACAACTTGGAGTATCCATACAGTAAGATTGACGAGTGTCGAGGCTTGAACTGACGAGCAACTCACCCGGGGCAGCCGCAGGGCAATATGTTTCCGGCGCTTTTAAGACCCAGTTTGGATCGATTATGTGGCACCATGGGTGGTTGGCATTAGCTTTACCCTCGTTTGAACAATCATCAAAACTATCCACCACCTCCTGAAGAGTCACTGGATTTGATTTGCTGTTATATGGTGATGCCGCGGCCATTTCCCAACCAATCGGAATAATACGGAACTTTCTAAGCTTAACCAGGTTGGCGTAACAATAACCATAGGTGTAACAGTATGGATCCTGATTCTTGGCGTAATCGTCCGGTGGAATGAGTGGCCAACTGCCATGCAAAATTCCGTCGTCAAGAGCCTCCTGAACTGTCATTGGTTCCCCTGTTTCCGCGGCTGTCACAGCGGTAGCAAAAGCCGCGTCCATAGCACAGTTGAAAATGCCGCGACTGGTTGAACCCGGACAGGCCAAAAGCTCGGTTATTGGCGAAAAACTGTCGAGCGAAACAAGCTCAACACTTAACAGGTCACGGTACTTTTCTTCAGCCGCTTCTCGACCTCCGACTGAAGCATACTGCCCGGAGAAAACGTCTTCTTCAACAAGCTCAACATCAAACACTCCGGTATAAATATTGTTAAGAAGTTCGGAAAGTAAAGTATTTAAGAAAACAGAAGCCGCTGACATTCCCATTCCAACGAGTAGGTCCGAGTCAGACATCACCGCGTCCCAATTCATCTGCGTCTGATCTCCTTGAGCTTCAACCAGCTCCTGCTGGGTCTTGCGTTGAATAATGTCCGCTGGGGTTTCAACCTGTCCGGTAATGGCGTCAGTTACCGGCGAGTATCCTTGATTAAACAAATTTTCTAAAAAGTTAACATTTTTATGGGTCGTAGCCTCATCCTGGATACTGGAAATAATAGTAAATGAGGCTGAAAGTTCATTCGATCCTGGCCGATATATTTTTTTGAACTCATTCAAGACGTAATCAGACGGATTCTCTCCCATAGACTGGAAACGTTCCTGGATCGATCCTACAAAGCTGTCCCAATTATTTATAGCATCGCGAATATCACAATTCGGTTCTGGCCGACTGTAAGCGGAACGAATCCCAAGCTGAATACCCATACGGAAAATAGGATCTTCTGGGGCACAAACGTTGAAGTTTACATCTATCTCTTCTAGCACTCCGTTCAAAGCGTCCATGTGGGCTCCGACGATGTCCATACCAAGATCCGCAAAATATTCATCCGCACTTTTGTACTGGAAATTCGGAGTTTGTCCCTGACCACCTGAGGCCATAAAGACAGCCAAATCATAAGCCAGGCGGTTTAACACAAAACTCAAAAGGTTGATCAGCACCGTTTTCAAAACAACTTTTAGAGGTGGATGAACCAATTTCTCGCTTGTCACTTCCAAAACATCAGCCGCAGCCTGACCGGCGTTTCCGACCGGCATTCCGGCTGACTCACCGGCTCGGGATCCGGCTTCAGCGGTAGCTAATGGATCCTGACTTTGCGCATTGACTGCATGAGCCAACAAAAAACTCGAAATAATAAAAGTCCCGACAAACAGGACTAACATAAAAGCTCCTAGAAATCTTTTTTTGTTTTGACTGGCCAAATTCATAAAAATTTTATTCTTGGTTGTTGGCGTAATCGGTCACAATATTCGCAAAAGCCCCGGTGTCTTCGGCGTTTGCCAGCGCCGCGTTAAAAAGCTCAATCAACTCCTCATCAGAAACTTGATCCAAGGTTTCAGCCGGCACGCCTGAGGCGATCATGACCTCTCGAATTTCATCCGCGCTCAAAGAAGAAAAATAATTCATGATATCCTCCTCGGTTTCAAAAGTGGTACCAGCTCCGTTTTCATCAATCCCGGAATTGGGGATCCCACCAATGAAATCACTGGCCGCCACAGCTGAACCAGTGGCGTCGGCTGAAGCAAAATAGCTTCCACAATCCTTTCCCTCCGGACAATTCGGATCCTGGCCACCGTAAACTTCAGCCTTGTCATCATACCCATCTGAATCTGAATCAGTTAAATACGGACTAGTGTCATAAACGTACATTTCATCGTAATCGTTCAGGCCGTCTCCGTCCGTGTCAGTCTTTTTTTGTTCCTCACGCTCGGCCAATTCTTGTTCCGCCAAAGTCACGTATTCCGGTCCGTCATAATAAAGCACATTATAAAACGGACTGCGCACGTGAGCATTCAGATACCGAAAACCTAAAACCAGACCCGCACCGGCCAAAATCAAAAACAAGATAATCCCAATCTTTCTTTCCATATTTGCCTTAAAGTATAACAAAAAAACCGACCTTTCACCAGTTATAAATGAGGATAAACTGTTCAGGGTTTAATCAACTTATTTTAGAGAAGAAATAGCCTTAAAAAGAGAGACCCAGTCCTTAACCGTTAATTCTTCAGCGCGAACCTCTTCAGATAAGCCCATTTTAGACAAAATGTCACGCGCCCGATCAGAAGAAATAATCCGTCCGTTAGCTAAATTGCGTTGCAATTGTTTCCGGCGCGAAGAAAAACCGACTTTGGCTAAACGAACCACAGCTTCGGCTTCAATATTTTTGATTCGCCATCGTGAAACCGGTTTCAGTTCCAATTTCACCACAGCTGAATCAACCTGCGGCGGTGGCACAAATGCCCCGGGTTTCACTTTGCACACCTTTGATACATCTGAGTACAACTGGCACATCACCCCAATTACACTCATATTCGGTGGCTTAGCTCCCATGCGATCCGCTACTTCCTTTTGCACCATGACCACCATTTCAGACGGCCTTGGGTCTTGTGTTAAAAATTTGCGCAAAATCCTGCTGGCAATGTTATACGGAAGATTGGCCACCACCTTATATTTGACCCGGGCCTTGCCAACAAGATCTTTGTTGGAAAACTTTAAAACATCTCCTTCGATCAGATTAAATTCCGGTCCAAATTTATTTCGAAGTTTTTCAATCAAATCCGGATCCGCCTCTACGGCAAATAAATTCTTGGTTTTCTCTAGTAGAGCCTCGGTCAACAAACCGGTTCCGGGACCGATTTCCAAAATCAAATCCTTTTTCCGGATCTTAGAGGCTTCAACAATCTTATTAACCGCAACCTTGCTTTTCAGCCAATGTTGTCCGTAGGATTTTTTGGTAAAAATGCTCATACTAAATCTTTCCCAAGCTTGATCGAACCTGTGCGTAGAGTTTCAATCTCGTTTCCGCTGACTTTGATAATAGTCGATGGTTTGCGACGTGGTAAGGCACCAACATCTAAATAGAAATCCGGTTGTAAACGACGGGTTTGAAACTGTTTTTTAACTGCTCGAACTGAATAACACTGAGGCTCTCCGGCCAAATTGGCGGAAGTGGCAACAACCGGCTTTTTTAGCTCTTTTGAGAGTAATATTGCTACCTTATGAGAGGATACACGGACTGCAACCATGCCGTCTTTAACACACCTGTCTGATAATTTTCCCAAGGCTGAAGCCTTGACCGGTAAAACCATGGTAAGTGGTCCGGGCCACATCCATTTAGCTAACCGCATTGCCGCCTGACTCATTTTTACATATTGCTTGGCCATGGCTGTATCAGCCACAATCACGGACATTACTTTGCTTCCTCGACCCTTAATCAAAGCCAATCTTTGTACTGCCTCGTGGTTGGTGGCATCTGCTGCTAAACCATAGGCAGTTTCCGTTGGAAAAACAACCACCTCCCCATTTTTGAGCATCTCCAAAGCAGTTTTAAATTGTTTATTTGTTTTGTTCATCAGAATTTTCAGGTTTTTCTGCATTCAAGATTGCTGTTTCACGAACCAATTTTGTTATTTCCCGTTCCATACGCTCAAAACGATTAAAAATTTTAAACATGAAATAAAAGAGGATCACAAGAGAAATGTAAAGGATAGCATCAACCCCTCGCCCAACTTCAAGCAAGTCAGCTACATACTGTGACAGTTCCGGCATCCAAAAAAGCAGAGCGGCCAGTAACCAAAACAGAACCCAAAAAACAAACAGCCTAGTACTGATTTCTTTTTTGCGATACCGAGCCGCTGTCTTGGCAACAATGAACGCAATAACAATTGAAATAATTATTTGAATGGTCATAACTTAGAACAACTTTGAAAATATCATGCGCGCGGCAATTTTAATGGCGTTTAGGTTTCCCTGCCCACCGGCTTTGGAATAATCTGTATAAGTAATAGTGACCGGTCGCTCCACGTACTTCAATTTATTCTTTGTAATTTGGTCAAGAATTTCAGAAGCATGGGCCATGCGATCTTGATTTATTCCGATCTCTTCAGCCGCTTTTCGACTCAAGACACGGAAGCCGTTGTGAGTATCTGTAATATTAATCTGAGATAAGATCTTAGTAAAAATAATTCCGCCTTTGATGATAATTTGGCGCAATTTAGGCATGTTTTTGTGGGTATTTTTAAGAAATCGAGACCCTAAAACCACCTCAGCTTCTCCTATCATTAAAGGCTCTAACATCATTTCGATCTCTTCCGCCGCATGCTGACCGTCCGAATCGAATGTTACGATGGCGTCCGCTCCGTTTCTAAGCGCATACTCAATTCCGGTGGCAAGGGCCGCCCCTTGACCACGATTAATCTTGTGCTGCAGCACGTGTACCCCGCAGTATCGAGCTACGTCGTAAGTGCGATCCGTTGACCCGTCATCAATCACTACCACATTCGGCACATAATCCAAAACCTCTCGTAACACTTCTGCCAGTTTAGCCTCCTCGTTATACGCTGGGATCACGACCCAAGTGTTCATAGTGTCACAGTCAATGAATAAATGTATAGATGAATAAATTTATTCATTTATACATTAAATCTTTTTTCTAAACCAATCAACTGTCTTTTGTAACCCTTCGTCGAGCTTTACCTTCGGTCGCCAACCAAGCTTTCTATCAGCCAAACCGCAATGCAAGGCTGATCGCATCACTTCACCGGACTTGGCCGGACCATGTTTTTGCACCACATCTGCTCCGGTGATATTTTTTATCTTTTTGAAAAGCGTAATCAAGTCAGTTTGTTTACCGGTTCCAATATTAAACCGCCCGCTAACAGAACGATTCATGGCCGCCAGGCAAGCTCTTGCCACATCACCCACGTAAACATAATCCCGTGTTTGCTTACCGGTGCCAAAAATCACCGGCTGCTGACCCTTGAGCATTTTTTCGGAAAAAATAGCAACCACTCCAGCCTCACCGGAAGAATCTTGACGCGGTCCGTATACGTTAGCAAAACGCAATGACACGGTTGGAATACCATATTCCAAATTAGCAAAATCTAAATACAATTCGACTGCGCGTTTGGCAATAGCATACGGCGAAATCGGTTCTGGCTGAACGGTTTCTTTATATGGTGGTTTAAGTCTCTCTGGATACATAGCCCCACCACTTGAAGCAAAGACAATCTTTTTCACTCCGGCATCAGCTGCCGACTTGATAAGTGCGAGCGAGCCCATAATATTTACTCTAGCATCCTTGATCGGGTCAGCCACTGAAACCCGAACATCTATTTGAGCTGCAAAATGAAAAATAACGTCAGGCTTGATCTTTTTTACAAGCTTGGGAAAAGCCGGACTGGTAACAGACATCTTAAAAAACTTGGCATTTGGGTTCAGGTTACTTTTCTTTCCAGAAGACAAGTCATCTACTACAAATACCTTAATTCTTCGCTTAATCAAGGCTTCAACCACGTGCGAACCAATAAAACCGGCCCCACCAACCACCAGAGCTTTTTTATATTTTTTGGCCATATTTCTATGCGTTCTCCCCCTGTAAGGGGGAGTTAGAGGGGGTACCGTCAGAAATCTATCTAGCGGCACCACCCCTAACCCCTCCTTCAAGGAGGGGAATTCTAATTATCTATATTAGCACTCTCAAACCGATCACTTTCCTCGAGCTGCTTGCGCAGAAACGCTTCCATGAATGGTTCAAGATCTCCGTCGAGGACGGCGTCAGGATCCTGTGATTCATATTCTGTTCGGTGATCCTTGACCATCTTGTACGGATGTAGAACGTATGAACGGATCTGGTTTCCCCATTCAGCTGACTGGTAGTCGCCACGGAGTTCTTTCTTTTTCTCTTGTTCCTCTTCTAATTGTAGCTGATGTAATTTTGATTGCAAGATCTTGAGTGCGGTTTCTTTGTTTTGCTTTTGTGAGCGTTCGTTTTGACAACCCACCGTAATTCCGGTTGGTTCATGTACAATTCTGACCGCCGAGTAGGTAGTGTTCACACTTTGTCCGCCATGACCGCCGGCCATGAAGGTATCAATACGAATATCTTTGGGATCGATCTCGATTTCGTTAGTTTCAGCAAGCTCCGGAATAACTTCAATGAGCGCAAACGAAGTATGGCGCATCTTCTCGGCATCAAAAGGACTGATACGGACTAGCCGATGCACCCCATGTTCGCTTTTCAAATATCCAAATGCGTACCGACCACTCACTCGCATGGTCAAACTCTTGATTCCGGCCTCAGACCCACGAGACTCAAACAAAATATGGACTTCCCAACCCATCTTTTCAGCAAAGCGCGTGATCATTCGAACCAGCATTTCTACCCAATCTTGGGCTTCGGTTCCGCCACTCCCGGCATGATAAGAAAGAATGGCATTATTTTTGTCGTACGGTCCAGCAAACAAAGTGGCAAACTCCATTTTGGCAAATCTGGTCTCCAAATCCTCGAGACTCTTTGCCACGTCATCATGCAACGAGTCGTCATCCGAGCTAGTGAGCTCGACCAAGTCATCTACCTCTTTCATGAATCCCTCCCAAGTCTTAAGTTCTTCTTTGAGGTCGGCTGCTTGTTTGCTGACAACCTTAGCCTTGTCCTGATCATTCCAAAAATCCGGAGCTGACATCTCGGATTCCAACGTCTCCAGCTCTGTCTTAACAGTGTCTAAATCCAAAAGCCCCCAGGTCTCCTGGACCCGGGTTTTTAGCTCGCTCACTTGTTTTGTCAGCTCTTTCATAAACTAGGCTTATTTTAGCAAACCTACTCAAAAATTCAAGCCTTGACACAACCCATATTTTAGCCTAAGATTATTACCTGATTCGGGAAAGGAGAGCCAACATGATCTTTCGTATGAGCCTGATTGCCTGCGTCTGTTTCCTCGGCTTGGCCTGCGGAGGAATAGGGAGCGATTCGGAAACCAGTGCCGAGGTCTTTGAGCCCGGCCCCGTACCTATGGTGGTCGAACAGAAGTACAAGTCTGCCGTCGAGGTTGATCCGAATGACCCGGCCACCGAGGAGTTACGCGAGGCTTGCAAAGATTCTTGCGTGGTGCGTGAAATCCCGGGCAAGACCGGAACCATGAGTACACCCATGGGTGAAATTCCATCCTACCAGGAACCGCACAAGGTCTTGACTGACTGCTGTACGGTCATCGAAAACAATGGCCGCTACTATCATGTGATTCACTTCGATCGCAACGTCGACTACTACTAAGGGACACCTGACACACCGAGTCGCCGCGCCTCCGCCCGAGAGCGCGGCTTTATTATTTCTTACTGAAGGTACCCCTCCTAACCTCCCCTTAGAGGGGAAAAACCACGAGTTCCGCCACTTCGAGCACGACAGAGGTTAATGGATATTTTTGACCGGTCCGGTCGAATGACCGGATGACGAGGACTGTTTGAAGCCGAGCACCTACCCCAATGACAAAGGTGCGAGGCAAGTCCCGCAGTCAAGGTCATAAAATGTTCATTATCTACCTCCGGCGAGTGCAGAAAGGCGACCGGTTTCTTTTTTCCGGTTTTCTTTGCCGGTCCAAAGAAAACCGGGTTATTTTTATTCAAAAGGGCGGACACACGGGTCCGCCCCTACACCGGATTGATTCAATCAATCCCTACAACTTAATTTTCTTCGCGTACTCACCGAGAATTGGCATTTCCCAATAATTTCCGTTCAAAGCATTAATAATGCCGAGCACCGCTAAAACGATAATGGCAATCCAACAGGCGAATAAAATAATCCAACCAATGACTGGAATAAAGGCTAGAATAAAACCGACTACCCACATAATCACGGAAACAACGGTCAGTACTAAACCTTGTTTTCCATGATGCTGGGCAAACTTGGAGTCCTTCTTGGCAAGAAGTGGAACAAGACAAAGAATCCAAAGGTAGCCAATTGCGGCCACAACCTTATTTTCCTCAATATCTTTCTTGTCTCCGCCCATTTCAGGACTTTTTGGAGCATCTTCCATAAAAAAAAATTTAATTATTTTCGCGTAGATTATACCACTTTTCTTTTTTCAATGGTACCCCTCCTAACCTCCTCTTAGAGGGGAGGAACCACGGGCTCCAGCACTATCCATCTTTTTTTAGCGAGGTTATTCTCCCTGGGAGGAATTTGTGAGCCGACCACAAGATAAACAAAACCAAGGATCAATGACCCTTGGTCGGCGAAACTCATAAAGAGGTCTAGACTCAAACCATCACCTTCAGCAGGTCCAAGGCCGAATGGTCCTCACAGGGAGATAACCGAGCACCCTTTACATCATTCCACCCATGCCTGGCATACCTCCACCACCCATGGCAGCAGCGGCAGCCGCTGCAGCAGCATTATCGTCTTCTTTCTTTGGTAGATCTGTTACAGCCGATTCAGTAGTGATAATCATGACCGCAATCGAAGCCGCGTTTTGCAACGCTGATCGTGTCACCTTGGTTGGGTCAACAATTCCAGCAATTATCATATCTTCAAACTTGTTGTTAGCCGCATTGTAGCCTTCTGTAATTCCAGAAGTCTTTATCTTCTCAACCACAACTGATCCGTCCTGCCCAGCGTTTTCTGAAATCATGCGCAAAGGCTCTTCCAAACCACGCTTTATAATGGCTGCTCCTACTTTTTCTTCCGCACTAATCTCAAGTGTATCCAGTACTTTTGCGGCACGAATCAAGGCCACTCCGCCGCCGGGCACAATCCCTTCCTCAATAGCCGCTTTAGTGGCTGAAACCGCATCTTCTACACGATGCTTTTTCTCTTTCATTTCAGTTTCAGTGGCTGCCCCCACTTTTATTACTCCCACTCCACCGGCCAGTTTTGCCATTCGCTCTTGCAATTTCTCTTTATCAAAATCACTGTCAGAAGCATCGATCTGCTTTTTTAACTGCGCCAAACGTTCATCAATAGCCTGTTTTTCACCATGACCACTCACAATCGTAGTGTTATCCTTATCAGCAATCACTTTGCCGGCACGACCTAAATCATTGACTTCAACGTTCTCAAGTTTCAGGCCAACTTCTTCACTAATCACCTTTCCACCGGTTAGAATGGCAATATCTTGGAGCATGTCCTTACGTCGGTCACCAAAACCAGGAGCTTTGATAGCGAGCGTACTAAATGCTCCACGCAATTTGTTTACCACAAGAGTAGCGAGTGCCTCACCATCAATATCTTCCGCAATAATTACGAGTTCTTTTTTGCCCGCTGCTGCTACTTTTTCAAGAAGCGGAACAATGTCCTGAACCGAACTGATTTTTTCTGTTGTAATAAGGATTGAACAATCTTCCATGACCGCTTCCATGCGATCAGCGTCAGTTACCATGTAGGCTGAAACATATCCTTTATCAAACTGCATCCCCTCTACCACTTCGACTTCCATGTTGAGTGACTGTGATTCTTCAACTGTGATCACACCGTTTTCACCAACCTCTTTCATGGCCTTGGCAATCATGCCACCAATTACTTTATCATTAGCTGAAATTGAAGCCACTTGTTCGATCTCTTCACCAGTAATTGGCTTTGAAATATCTTCTTTGATCTCTTTCACCACTGCTTCAACTGCTTTTTCAATTCCCCGACGCAAAGACTGCGGATTGGTTCCAGCGGTCACATTCTTAAGTCCCTCAGCGATAAATGCTTGGGCCAGTACGGTGGCGGTAGTAGTTCCGTCACCGGCCGCGTCGTTGGTTTTAGAAGCCACCTCTTTAACAAGTTCGGCTCCCAAGTTTTCAAACTTGTCCTCGAGCTCAACTTCACGAGCCACAGTTACTCCGTCCTTGGTCACAGTTGGTGCACCAAAACCTCGTTCAAGCACAACGTTTCGACCCTTGGGTCCAAGGGTTACTTTTACCGTATTGGCGAGTTTGTCGACTCCGGCCTTCATGGCCTGACGAGCGTCCTCACTAAATTTAATCTGTTTTGCCATAAGTCAATGAATCATTTAATCAATGAAGCAATGAAACAAGATTGATTCGTTGCTTCTTTGCTTCGTTGTTTATTTGTCTTCAATCACCCCTACCACGTCATCCATGCGAATGACGAGGTACTCTTCTTTATCAATATTAATTTCGTCTGGTGAATATTTCTTAAACATAATCTTATCACCCGGCTTTACTTCCATGGTTCCGCGGGTTCCGTCTTCCTTCTTTTTTCCCGGACCCACTGCTACAACTTCACCGGATTCCGGTCGATCCTTATCTGCTGTATCAGGCAAAATGATTCCTGAAGCAGTTACCTCCTCGCGTGAGAGGGGTTTCAAAATAATGAAATCATTAAGTGGTTTGATCATACAAAATTGAGTTAATTCTGGTTTAGATTTAAGCTTATTTTTAGCACTCTGTCAAGTTGAGTGCTACGAGTCATTATCTTACCCAATTCCTTCTTTTTGGTCAATAAAACAGGCCTTATAAGCCCATTTTCTTTCTTTATTTCTTTTTTATCTCTGTTCCGACAGCCGCACGGTCATAGCAAAAACAAAGGCCATTAAGGCGAGTCCTGGCCATAAACTGAAGAGATAATGGTCAAACAGGGCAATAACGAGCACGATGGCACCCATAAGAAGAGCCGCGATCGCGGTTGAACGAGGCAGGGCTCTGTAGTTGACCCTGTCTACACTGACCGCCCAGAGAACCAAGAAAAATGCCCCGGCTATACCAACCTCACCAATTACAAGCAAGATACTATTGTGCACGGGTTGATAGGCCCAAATTGGTACTCCGGGGTGATCCGCCGCTAAGGTCACGGTATAGTTTCCGGGTCCGACTCCGAATAATAAATCGTCTTTAACAGTTGGCCACCAATTTGTCCAACTGGTTGTCCGCTCAGAAATCGAGATTGCTTCCAGCCGATATTCAGGATGGAATCGTGCGCTGATTGGCTCAAAGAAAACAAGCACGGTCAGAAGCGCAGCAGCAGTAGCCACGATTATAAACGGCAGAGCTTTACGTGCGGCAATACGGTGTTCCCAAAGTACAATCCAACCTCCGATCGTGGCAGCAATGAAAAAAGCCAGCCAAGCTGATCGAGAGAAAGTGAGGACAAATGCCACAGCCATTATCGCAGCCATGGCATGAAGACCAATCTTCTCTCCTTTAATTCTGAACCATCTGGCCAACAAAACCAAGGCGACTAGACCAACGGCAAGATACCCTCCAAAAATATTTGGGTGTTGAAAGGTTCCGTACGCGCGTAAAAACCGACCACTAATCGACTCCACTACCGAAACTCCGGGTTCAGACGCATCAAGTGCGGCCAAACCCAACCAGGCTGATTCGGGGCTGGCTCCTACCAAAAATTGCAAAATGCCAAGCGCAGAAGGGATCAGCAGCCCAGCCACAAAAGCGGCCACTGTGTACCTGATTCGTAAGCGACGATCCAGCAACAAACGAAACAAAAGATAGGCCATGAACATGTGCAACCAAACCAAAATTGCAAGCAGAGGATCCAGGGCCGAATAAACTGAAACCAGGGCTGCTACCAAAAAGAACCCACCCATAATTAATGGCCAATCCGCATCCTTGCGAGACTTTACCTTTGGTCGCAAAAGTGCGGCCAACACAATCATAATCTCAACCGCAAACAAACTCAACAACCCATACTCCCAAGCCTGCCCATACAATTCTTCAAACCCAAAAATCCACCGCGTTTGCCACGGCAACAAAAATACAATCAAATAAACTAAACTGTTTACAATCTTGTCGCGCATTGAAACATTGTATCACAAATGTAGGGGTAACCCTTGTGGTTACCCCTACATTTCTTGTATCTTTGCGACCAGCTTGTCCCGATATTCTTCTCGGCGGTCGTTGTCGTGGAACTTTAAAATCGCGTCTGAGACAACAACCCTGGAATCACGATTGGCCATATTTTGAATTACCTCTGGAAACCGAGAGCGTTGTATCCTGGCCGCCATGTTTTCAAAACAACCCAGCATTCGACGGGCTTTCCCAAAAGCCGGACAAGTTCGCATCCGGTGCTCGGCTACAGCACAACTGTTGGGAAGAGCTTCTTGTGCCCAACTATTAGCCTGATCAAACTCATGGAACACTCCGTCTCTATCAAAAACCGGAACAATTGAACGCGTCCAAAAAGTTAAGTATGGATCATCTGGTTCTAACGCTAGACTTGCAATGTTTAGATTGGTGTCAGTAAGGAAGAAAGAAAAACAAAGAGGATCACGCGATTCTCCAGGTCGCATTTTTAAAATCTTAAACGGGCTGACCGCAAGAAGTCTGGTCGTCCAAATACTTCCCTCTTTGACCAAAATGAAAATATCAATGTCGCTGTCAACTCGGGTGTTATTCCAACCAAGCGTATTACAAGCGGCAATCCCCCGCACACTAGGTAAACGGGATAGATATTTAACCGCCTTGCGCAGTCTTTTATATTTCCGCCAAGCATCAAGCCATCGCTCATGTCGCGTAGCCACCAAGCTCGCCACCAAAGATCCACTCATTCCCCAAAAACCATTACTGTGCTCGATTCTATTTTCTAAAATATCACTATTCCATAAGGTTTGTCGCACCTCCTGATATGTATACTGTTTTCGAGATCCAAAAAGCCACTTCCAAACCTCAAAAGTAGTTAAGGGATAATCAAATAAAGAAAAATAGGCAATGGTTTTTAGGATTGCTTGGTCTAAATCACTGGTTGTTCGAATTTCATCAACCACAAAGGTAGGGTTATTTACCCCTACCTTAGCAGTCTAAATTAATTGTCGCAATATTAGTTTTCCAGTACTTCTGGTTCAGACTTGGGTTTCTCAGGCGGAGCCTGATCCGGCTTGGCCGGTTTTTTGCCTCGGAAAAAGATGAGCTGTTGAATGACTGCAATAATATTTACCACAGCCCAGTACAAAGTTAGTCCAGATGGGAGAGAGGCACCAATGACCACAGTAATAACCGGCAAGAAATAAATCATAGATTTATTCATGTTGGCCATCATGTTTTCGTCTTTAGCCCCTTCAGAACCTCTGACCTGTGGCGGTGGCCGATTAGTGATCATCATCTTAGCTTGAATAAATTGGAAGATACCGGCCAATATTGCCAGAATAATGTTTGGGTTAGAAAGATCAACCAAACCAAGAAAAACAGGATTGATAATTCCCGGATCTGTCACAAACGGATATAAATCATAAACCCCTGCTTCACCATTTAGCCCGCGCAGAAAAACGCGGTATAAAGCCAGAATGATTGGCAGTTGTATCAGAAGAGGCAAGCATGAACTAAGTGGGTTTACTTTTTCCTTGGCGTAAAGCTCCATCATGGCTTTGCTCATGGCTTCCTTGTCATCTTTATGCTGCTTTTTTAATTCCTCTATTTTTGGTTGCAACTCTTGAAGAGCCGCTTGACCCTTTAATGACTTTGCCGCCAGTGGCCAAAGGATAAGTTTGATTATGATGGTAAGAGCAATAATAGCAAAACCGATTTCTTGCCCCGGAATTACGTTGTAAAGCAGAACCAATAAGTTATAGAGAGGTTCTGACAAATAAGTGTTAAATAATTCAACCATAGATTATTTTTCTTCTGAGGTCTTCTCGCCATCGTCATCCTCTGGCGAGGCTTCTGCTTTGGCAGAATCATCCTCCTTAGTTTGTTCTTTAGTTTGTTCCTTGGTTTCTTTTTGAGGCTGTTCATCCACGTCAGTCTTTTCTTCTGTTTCTTCAGACTCCTTTGACTCTTCAGTCTTGTCTGTTTCTTTGGCATCTTTTTTCTCATTCTGCTCTTGCCTTTCCGCCTGCATCTCTTCTACCGTTTTGCCTTCTTCTACCACATTAATTTTCCAATCAGTTAGCCGAGCCGCCAGACGAACATTCTGACCACCCTTACCAATTGCCAATGACAATTGGTCTACGTCCACGGTCACCACAGCTGACTTCTCTTCTTCATTAAGATCGATCTGCTTCACTTTAGCCGGAGCCAGAGAGTTAGAAATATACTCTTCAGCGTCCTCACTCCATTCAATCACATCAATCTTCTCTCCGCCAAGCTCCTGTATAATAGTCTGGATTCTGGTTCCACGCTGGCCAATACAAGCCCCAATTGGATCAATTCCATCGTCTCCGGTCCAAACAGCAACCTTGCTTCGACTGCCAGCTTCCCGAGAAATATTCTTGATTTCTACATCACCTTCCGCGACTTCCGGAATCTCAATTTCAAACATGCGACTTACCAATTCCTCTGACGTTCGAGAAAGCAAAATTTCCGGGCCCTTGGTCGTTAATGCAACTTGACGTACGAAAAACTTAAGACGGTCACCTGAATTGTATCGCTCTGACTGAACCTGATCCTCTGGTCGCACAACTCCGGTCACCCGTCCAAGATCAACCAGGATCACCCGACCTTCACGTCGTTGTACAGTTCCGGTAATGACCTCGTTTTCCATTTCTTTGTATTCACTATACAAAATTTCACGTTCAGCTTCTCGCAACTTTTGCGTTACCACCTGCTTGGCGGTCATCGCGGCCATTCTTCCAAACTCACCGGGCACTTCGAGTTCTTGGCGTAAAACTTGATCGATATCAATATCTTTATCGATCTCTTTGGCTGCACTCAACATGATTTCGATTTTTGGATTAAAGGTAGGCCCTTCAACTTCAATTGGCTCTTCAAGTTCTGGTGGAATTTCTTTTCCAGCGTCTTTTAGTTCCTTGATCTTCTCTTCTCGTTCAGCGACTTTAGCTTTACGTTCTTCCTCGGTTTTTTCTAAGGCTTCTTCCGGAATATCCTCCACAACTGTTTTAACGTCAAAAGCGCGAACTCCGGCCGTTTCAGGGTCGAACTCCACTTCAACGTTTTGATTTTTCTCACCGAAGTCTTTTCGGTAGGCAGCAGCGAGAGCTGTCTCGATAGTCTCGATTACCGCTTCATAAGAAAGGCCTTTTTCATCACAGATCTGACGAATAGCCTGTTCAATAGGTGATGCCATATGAAATTTCAATTTTCAGTTTTCAATTTTCGAATGAATAATCAATAATCAATGTTGGAAATTGATACTTGAAAATTAAATGAAAATTGAACCTTAGTAAATTGTTAAATTTGTCTTATTTAGCAATAGAACCTGTCGTTTCCGACAGGTCCAGTGGTTAGAGAGTACCACCGGGTGTGCAAAATGTCAAGAACCTACTACACTGCCTTTAAATGTACCACCTCCGGTACCTCGCCGTCGACCCAAGTGATCGCAATAACATCATAGCGGTACGAATATGACTCAAGTCGATGCTTTTCTAGATACATTTCTCCGGCTCTGACCATGCGTGAAAGCTTCTGCGAATGCACTGCTTCTTCGGGGTGACCAAAGGCGAGATTAGTCCTGGTTTTTACTTCCACAAAAACAAGCTCGTGACCATCACGGGCCACGAGGTCAATTTCACCAAAACGAGTTCGGTACTGACGATCAATAACTTTGTATCCAAGGTCTTCTAAAAAATGTGCTGCTAATTCTTCGCCTTTATTACCAAGCTTCCTCCGCGCATCCATACTAACGGCGCTTTTTACTTTTCTTCTTCTTACTCTTTGGAAAATACTTCATCCGTTCTTCTTTGGCGATTGCTTGACGACGCAAACACGGCACAGTCTTACAGGCATAAAAAACAGATGTTCCTACCCAGGCAAGCAATCCCAAACCCCAAACAATAAACCACATGCGCATACCTAATAACGGAATCCTTTCATAAGAAAAGAAAAATAAAATCAGACCAATCAAGCCCATGCTAACCAACAAATTGCCAGCTCGATTAAAGATAGAAAGAACTAATCTGTCTTCTTTTTTATAGTTAGCCATGATGCGTACAATCGCTCCGACAATCAACATGATGCCAAAAAAGGCAAATAATCCCCGCTCAAAAAACGGCGATAGAGGGGGTGGTGGATTTTGAAACCAAAAATCCAGGCTTAAAAGAGTATCAAACATATCTACTGTGATTGCTTTTTAAGAACTAGGGCCCAATGATTCGAACCAGCTTCGAACTCTTTTATAACAACAAATTTATGTTTTGTGAAGACCTTGGCCATTTCTTCAGCACTTACACGATCACGTGGGTTTGGCCCGATACTAGATTCGTTTGGTTTCCAATCAACAGCTAACAGCTTTCCTCCGGTCTTTAAAAGGCGTTTTACTTCAGCAGAAACCGCTGGGGTTTTTTGTGCCAAAGTTGCCACATTGACCATAATGACCAAATCCACTGAATCATCCGGGATACGAACTCCCCCAACTCTTTCTAAGTCTCCCCAAACTGTTTCCACATTATGAATAGATTCAATTTGAACCCGGCTTTCGATCCCGGCTAAGGCACCTTTTAAAATATCAACCGCATATACTTTACCGTGTTCTCCAACAATTCGAGCGGCTGGAAAAGTAAAATGACCAATTGTGCCGCAACCAAGGTCGGCTACGGTCATGTCCGCAACCAATCCTGCCTGGGCTAATATTTTCTCCGCATCAAGCAGAGCTTTACCGGTAGGAATAACTGGCATATTAACTAGGGGTAATAAAAGATAGAAGTCCGGTCACAATATCACCAAAAATACCGGTCATGTAAAACACACCGAGAAACACGACTCCTACTCCCAGTAATTTCAAAAAGGTATTAGTGCCACCGCTGCCTAGCTTTTCCTCGGCCCATTGTATGCGTCCAACCCAACCCTGAACAATCGTGGTCTTCCAAACCATAAAAAAGCCGAAGGCGGCAACAATTATTCCGATAACAATTCTCCAAAACAAAGGCATAGCTAAAACTATTATGCCAAAATATTGACGACTTGTCATTTTTTCATTATACTTCGTGCGGGACACGCCCTTTCCATCTTAAAGACAGGTCAGGAGAAATCATGGATTCGGTGATGATTGCATCTCGAGAGGTGCCCGAGGGGCTGGAAGACATGCTCAAAGAATGTGGATTCAAAACCCTGGTCCATGTTCCCGATACTACTCGGACTATTGCCTGGATCAAGAGCAATACGGCCAAACTCGCAATCATCTCCACGACCTGTCCGGGAGCCGAGCCTCATTTCGCTGCTGTACATGCTGCCAGCCACCAGAAGCAGTGTCAGCACGTCATTGTGGCGATCAACAACCGTCATGTCAACTTGGCTGCTGAACGAACGTTCTACCAGAGCATGGGTGTAGCTGAGGTTGTGGCTCTGCCCAAGATTGTTCACGAACTTCCTGAGATCCTCCAAGGGCTGACCGAGCAACGAGACGCATCCTGAAATCTGACTTGTCGTGCCTATTACGTCCACCCGCTAACTCAATCACGCGGGTGGTACTTTTTTTAAAACAAAAAAACTCCGAGATCAAACTCGGAATTTTTTGGTGGGTGATGAGGGACTCGAACCCCCGACCCTCTCGGTGTAAACGAGATGCTCTAGCCAACTGAGCTAATCACCCATAAGTAGCGAAATAGTACCCTATATTTATTCTCCTGTCAACCCTTTTCAAACAAAAAACGGATCGGTCCCCGGGCGGGACAGATCCGCTGCGTTCAATAGCGATGTGCTAGGCCTTGACGCGCTGAGCGAACACGTAAGCGTCGAGCTCGGCCTGGTAGGCCAGGCACTGGTCGCAGAGCTCGGCGCTGATGCAACCCAGACTCTGCAGAGTGTTCAGCATCTTCTCCAAGGTAGTCACATGTGTCAAACGGAGACTGTGTCGAGCCAGCTCGTTCACACACTCCTCACCGCCTCGGTTCAAGAAAACGAGAACATCGTTGACCAAGTAGTCGGCGCAGCGCAGAGCACTTACACCCTCGAGCTTGCTCTTGGCGTTCGTGATCAGATCATCGACCACGAGCACCTTCCGACCGTTGCCCGGATAGATGTCCGAGGTAGCCACGATGCGACGGTTGTCACCCTCGCCCCGCTTGTGAAGCTTCAGGACGGGGATCTTCGTGATGTGGCTCATAACCTCCACGAACGGCTCACCGGCCTTCGGGAGACCGCACAGAAAATCCGGCCTCTCCGATGGATCTGAATACATCAACCAGACCCGTTCCGCCAACAAGACGGCGATATGGTAAACCTGACCCTCGGTCAGGGTTCCCTTGTTGTCCTGAACCCGCAAGTTGATATAGAACGGGGACTCCGATGCGTCCGGATAAGTCCCATGAATCTTCAGTCGGAACGAACCAAACTGAATCTGGCCCTCCTGACCCTCCATTCCCGTGAAGAGACCATGGATCACCTCGTCAAGCAGATGGCCAGTGGTTTCGCTTGTGCTTCGATCCATGCTCACACCTCCTGTTCGGCTCGCCACTGGAACGCGGCAGACATGCGGGTGAAGTATTCATTGACGACCCGAGCAGGATCATCAGCGCGGCGAATGTCACGACCGACTACCAGGTAGTCGGCTCCGGCGCGGATGGCGTTACCCGGCTCGCCGGTGCGAGCCTGGTCATCGCGCCCTTTGCCCTCCAAGCTGATGCCCGGGACGATGATCTTGAAGGTGTTTTTGGTGAAATGGCGAATGGTCTTAATCTCGCTTGTTGAACAAACGAGTGCGGGCACCCCAGCTTTCCGAGCAAGAGAGACCATGCGTAGCACGTGCCCCTCACAGGTACCCATGATCCCAATCTCCTTCAAATCATCCTCATCGATGCTTGTGAGAAGGGTGATACCGGCCAGAAGCGGCATGACCTGCTTGTCCGGGTCGCGATATTCGATACCGCGGCGCGCTCCCTCGATGGCCTGCACAAGCATCTTGCCGCCGCCCGAGCAGTGCACGGTCATAATCTGCGGCGTGAAGTCGCGCGTGATCATCTCGACCGCCCCACTGGCCTGGAACGGGATATCGTGGAACTTGAGGTCAACCATGACGTCGAGGCCGTAACGCGCGGTCATCTCGAAGGCCTGGTCGCGCAGACGCGAAGCCATGATGGTTGCACCAAGCTTCACAGTCTTGATCCCGCTCTTGTGCGCGAGTTGCATGTACCGCATCAGGTCTGCGTAGGTCGTGACGTCGATAGCAAAAATGAGCCGCTTATGGAAGTCGAACTCCAGTCGCTTACCCATATCCAGAACCTCCTTCTGCCTATCTAGGCATTTGCAACTTTACCTATTTACTAAACCCTTGTCAAAATTAAACAAAACAAAAAACCACCAGACAAAACTGACGGTTCTTTGGTGCGGTCGGAGAGACTCGAACTCTCACAGGCTTGCGCCCACTAGCCCCTCAAGCTAGCGTGTCTACCATTCCACCACGACCGCAAAATTGTGTCCGAATTTTAAACAAAAAAAGACCGCCTGTCAAGACCAAGACCTAAAACATCCTGTCCTTTCCAACAATCACTTTGATTTTCTTGGCATCTAAACGAATTCTAAAACGGGCATCACGAACTTTTCGCCCATCAACTTCTGCTACAGCGTCACGCTTCCCATCAAAAGCAAATCGCTTAATCGGTAAAATGGTTGCCGGTGCTGTTTTCTTTCTTCGAAAGAGACCACCTCTATTTTTATTCATTACTACGAGATCTAATTTACCGTCCTTAGGGTCTGCAATATCATCTAAAACAACATCATCTCCAGCGATCAAATTTCTTACCTCCACCTCAGTTGGTTCCGTTGGGGTAACAATAAAAGATTTATCACAAACAATTTCTGGTTTCACACCTGTAAACTTTACCCCGGTTAAAAACCGCTCTCCATTTACAAGACCGATGTCAAGCTTTTCGGTAATACGATTGGCGATCACATCACAAGCCTCTACCCCCTCTGGAACACCGAAAATCTTAGCCAAACTATTTTGCTTGCCAAAAGGAATTACCCCAAGGGTGGCCCCACTTTCAGCCACAGCCGGAAAAACTTTATAAATTGTACTATCATCCCCAACCGCGATAACTGTTTTCACCCCTCGACGCACCTCATCAATAATCAACTCATCCGCGTGTTTAAAAAGTGCCAGCCGGGCAATCTTTCCAGCAATACCCAAATCAGCCAACCGGTTCTCGATTCTCGATAAATCCCGCTCGTGTTTTTTATCCTGTACAAAATCGTCGTAAACGTAATAATACATCAGAGCGGATTATTCTTTTTCTTCAGATGTTGCCGAAGATTCTTTTTTAGCCTTCTTGGTAGCACCGCCACCCATGCTCACCTTTCCGTTCATTTTCGCTCCGGCAGCGACGGTTAAAACCTCGGCCTCAACGTCACCATGAACCTTGGAGGACTCGGCTAAATCAAGTCTTCCACCAACATGAATGTTTCCTTTGATTTCACCAGCAATGGCCGCATCAGCGGCTGTGACGTCAGCGTGAATCCGGGCACTTTCTCCAACTTGTAGAAACTCGTTGGTGTTAACTGAACCGGTAACCTCCCCCTCAATGACCACAGAACCTTGACTTGTGAAGTCTCCTTCCACCTTCACACCCTCAGCAATGATGGTCTGTTGTGAACTTTGTGTTGCCATATTTAACGTGTTATATATTGGTTTAAAAATATCGTGATCATTTTATCACGACACCGTGTCTCGTCAACGACGCTTGAACACAATTTTTATTACATCTCTTCAACTGAATCAATTCCAAGCAAAGCCAATCCGTTTTCCAAAACCTGCTTTAGGCTACCAACCAAAGCCAGGCGAGCTTTGACATCCTCTTCATCTTCAGCCTGAAGAACTGGAACTTTTTCATAAAATTCGGCAAAAGTCTGAGCCAGTTCAAATAAGAAATGAGGTAGGCTGGAAACACGATTATTAGAGGCTATCCCTAAAATTATTTCTGGATACTCAGCCAGTTTAACAAGCAACTCGTGTTCGACCGGGTCTGTGTAGACAGAACCTTTGACCTTAGCTTTCAACTTGGTCTTTTTTAGAATACTGTTAGCCCGAGAAATAGTGTATAGGATATACGGCCCGGAAAATCCATCAAAACTAACCGCTTCCTCCATATCAAAAATAATTGTTTTATCTAAATCCTGTTTTAACATGGGAAACTTCATAGCAGCATACGCAATTGATGCGGCGGTTTTATTGAGCTTTTTTTCATCCCAGTCTTGATGCCTTTTGACTGTTTCATCTTTTGCTAACTCAATCATTTTATTTCGAAAAGCTTCGTACTTTATCACGTTGCCCTTTCGAGAAGCCATGGCTCCTTCTTTTAGCGTTACAAACTCATAAGATAGATGCTGTAAATTTTTGGTAAAACCCATGCGCTTCAAAGTGGCAAACAGTTGATCCATAGCCAATGACTGCCGAGCGTCAACCACATAAACCGAACGATCAGGAGCATAATCATCTTCTTTGCGCTCTGCTAAAGCCAGATCCTTCGCGTTATAAAGCAGAGTTCCGTCACTACGTTTGAGCAGATTGACTCCCAGCCCTTCTTCTTCCAAATCAACAATAATCGCACCTTCACTTTCTTTGGCGATTCCTTTTTTAACAAGCTCATTGACAATCTTATGAGTCCGCTTTGTGAGATCAGACTCGTAATACTGAACATCCTTAACCAGTCCCAACTCTTTAAAAATACTAAAAATATAATCAAGCGACCACTTACGTGTCTTTTTCCATAGCGCCTGCCACTTTCGACTGCCCGACTCAAGATCACGGTATACCTCGCTGATCTCGCCTTTTACCTTCTCATCTTTTTCTTCAGACTGGTTTGCCTTAATATAAGCTTGGTTTAAAAATTCTTGACGATCCTGAGATTCCGGCTTCTCATCCGCATGAAACTTTTTAATAGCCCAAAGAGTTTTAGCAATGTGAGAACCAAGGTCATTAATGTATGATGCTGCGATCACTTCATAGCCGGCGGCACGCAGAATTTTAATATAAGCATTTCCAAGTACAAAATTCCGCAAATGTCCGACATGGATTTCTTTTAAGGTGTTTGGTGCAGCGTATTCGACCAAAATTTTCTTTTTTGATCCAGAGGTGGCCTGACCGTATTTTTCTTTAGCTACTGTTATCTCTTTTAGTACTGCGTCGCCAAAACTGGCTGTATCCATAGTAAAATTTACATACGGGCCTTTGGCTTCAACCTTATTAATGAAATTCTTCGGTCCGATTTTTGCCGCCAGCTCGGTCGCGATCTCGTTTGGATTTCGTTTCATTCCTTTAGCCAAAGCAAAACAAGGATACGCCAAGTCTCCCATGGCGGACTCTGGCGGTCGCTCCAACTCATCCACGCTTGGTACGTGAGTTTTTCCAAGAGCAACTTTCAGCTCCTTTAAAACCTGTTGTTTGGCTTTGGAAATGGAATACATATTTTATTTGATCTTCACAAAATGACGCTTGCCCTTCTGAACCACATCGCCGGAGCTAACTTCAAGCTCATACGAATCAACCTTCTCATCGTTCACTTTCACTCCTCCGCCATCAATATTACGACGAGCGTCAGACTTGCTGGTACAAAGTTCTGTTTCCACGAGTAAGCTCACGATATCTTGAACGGAAACTTCGACTTCCGGAATCTCGTCCGGTTTGTTGCCTTGCTGGATAACCTTAGCAAAATTTTCTTTCCCTGCTTCAGCTCCTTTTTCACCGTGCCAAACTTTCACAATCTCATAGGCCAGCCTCATTTTGTGGTCGCGTGGATTTTCACCGGCTTCCAAGGCCTGACGTACCGCCTCGACTTCTTCGTCACTAACCATAGTACAAAGTTCAAATCCAGGAACGATCATACCATCAGTCCAGCTCATGACTTTGCCATACATTTCTTCCGGACTGTCAGACAAAGCAATCATGTTCCCTTCACTCTTCCCCATCTTCTTTCCACTCTCGTCGGCCAACAACTTCATGGTCAGTACAAACTTTTCTTTATCCTTCATGGCCTTCATTAAAGTTCGGCCAGCCATCATGTTAAACATCTGGTCGTTTCCTCCCACCTCACCGTCCACGTCCATAGCTACGGAATCATAACCTTGTAAAAGTGGGTACATAAATTCATGCATGTAAATTGGCTTTTCTTCTTCAAGTCGCTTTTGAAACATGTCACGCTCCACTAGTTGTTGCATGGTAAAGTGCGAAGCCAATTCAAGAGCATCTTCTAAATTAAGCTTGCCAAGCCACTTGCTGTTATACTTTAGCTCAACCTTGTTTGAGCCTGAAAAACTCAGTACGTTTGCGGCCTGCTTTTTGTAGTTCTTATAGTTAGCCAGCACTTCATCCCGAGTCAAATTGGTTCGAGCCGCAGTCTTGTCGGTCGGGTCGCCAATCATGCCGGTAAAATCCCCGATCAACATAATGATTTTGTGACCAAGATCCTGAAGTTGCTTCAGTTTCATCAAAGTTATTCCGTGTCCGATATGTAAACTATCAGCGGTTGGGTCATAACCGGTATAAATGGTTAATCGACGTCCAGAAGCAAGCTCATTACTAAGCCACTCCCGCGTTGGATACACTGCCTCCACCCCTCGGTTTAATAACTCTTCAATTTTTTCTTGGTTAGTATCAACTTTCATATTATTTTACGATATGCACATCCATCTTCGGATACGGAATTTCGATTTTAGCTTTGTTAAACTCATTATAAAGCTCGGTTAAAATTGCTCCTTGAACAGCCAAACGATTGGCATACTTTTCCGCTCTTACAGAGACCTTACAATTAATTGATGAATCAGCCAAGGAGTCAACCCGGAAGCCTGGTTCATGGTCTTCAATCCCGGCCACTTCCTTCATCACTCTGGCCGCTACCTCAAGTGCAATCTTTTCCACTTTTTTAAGGTCAGCTCCATAGGCAACTCCAAACCCAACCACCAGTCCAGTGCGAGCATGTGGCATATGATAGTTCGTAATGACCATGTCGGCCAGTTGACTGTTTGGTACGACCACTACATTCTCGGCAAAAGTTTTAAGTCGAACTGAACGCCATGAAATATCATCAACAAAACCCTCTGTTCCATCAGACAGCTTCACATAATCATTAATACGCAATGGTTGATCAACCGCAATGTAAAGTGCTGAAAAGATTCCTTTGAGCGTATCTTGTAGGCCAAAAGCTAAAGCAATACCGGCAATCCCAAGACCAGCCAACAACGGACCAATCTCCACTCCAAAGCGTTGCAAGATTAAGAGTATAATAATGGCCCAAATACCAATCGCGGACAAACTATCAATAAAAGAAAAAATGGTTTGCTCCCCTTTGTGATCCTTATCGCTAAACTCGTCCGTGTACCAAGCGAATATTGCCTTTATAACTTTCCGTACAGCATATCCTCCCCAAATAAATCCAATCACAATGTAAAGGTCGCTCACTTTATGTGCTCCGATCATGGCTTCCGGCCATAAATACCACAAAGCATAAAAAAATCCGGCCACCATAACCGCCATCCGAACTACTGCTCCAATTGCTTTAAGAATATAGTCGTCCAGTTTGGTTTTTGATTTACTGGCCAGCTTGTTGAAAAGAGGTAATGTCCAGACAACGATCTGTGCAACGACAATTGATCCGACTACGATCAGTCCGGCCACAACGTATGAGTTTTCAAACATATTAAAGTGACTTTAATTGTGATTCTATTTTTGATACTCGTTCCTCGGCTCCCGCTTGTTTGGTTCGAATACCATCTACAAGCTCAGCCGGAGCCTTGTCCACAAAACTTGAGTTCGCGAGTTTTTTGTTGAGCGAGTCTAAATATTGTTTGGCTGAATCAAGTTCCTTGGCAAGCCGAGCCTTTTCCCTCTCAACATCCACAATTCCCTCAAGCGGCATAAAGATTTGTACTTTTCCAACCACGGCAGTGGCGGCTCCATCAGGTTTATTAGCCGACTCCTGAATCTCAATCGGGCTAACTCGAGCCAAATGTCTTATTGCCTCTGATTGCTCACGATAAAACGAAGTGTATTTTTTACTAGCAATAATCACTGGTACTTTCTTGGATGGTTCAACTCGATACTCGGCTCGTAAATTTCTAATGGCGGTTACTGTTTCTTGTAGTAAGGAAAAATCTTTTATTGCTTCTTTTTCGCTAAGGGCTTTTGGATTAGCCCAACTCTGAATCATCAAGAAATCCTGATCATCGGTTCGAAAACTTTTCCAAATCACTTCGCTCACAAATGGCATGATCGGATGCCACATTATTAGTAACTGGCGCAACACGTAAAGCAGTGCGTCGCACGTCGCACGTCGCACGTCGTCGTTTTTCATCTGCACTTTGGCAATTTCCAAATACCAATCCGCAAACTCGTTCCAGGTAAAATCGCGTAACAATTCACCAGCGTGCGAGAACTCGTACTTCTCATAATGCGCGGTGGCGGTTTTAATCACTTCATCAAGCCGCGACAAAATCCACTTATCAGCTAATGTCTTTGGTTCCACTCGATCTACCTTTTGAACCTGATCCACACTCGTCATCACAAAACGTGAGATATTCCAAAGTTTATTGGCAAAATTTCTAAAGCCTTCTATCTTTTCTTCCGAGAGCTTAGTATCAGCCCCAGGGCTGGTTCCAATCACAAGAGCGAGCCGAACGGCATCAGTTCCAAATTTCTGACTGACTTCTAACGGATCGATCGAGTTACCAAGCGACTTGGACATCTTTCTACCTTGTTCATCACGTATGAGTCCGTGCAAGTAAACTTTATCAAACGGTACTTCTCCGAGCGTGTAGGTAGTCATCAGAATCATGCGCGCCACCCAGAAAAATAAAATGTCATAACCAGTTTCAAGCACGGCCGTTGGGTGATATTTTTTGAACTCGTTGGTGTCATCCGGCCAGCCAAGAGTCGAAAAGGTCCAAAGTCCGGAACTGAACCAGGTGTCCAAGGTGTCTGGATCCTGAACCCAGCCGTCTCCCTCTGGTTCTTCAACTCCCACATAGGTTTCCTCTCCTCGATACCAAACCGGAATACGGTGGCCGTACCAAATCTGACGGCTAATACACCAGTCGCGCAAGTTATCAATCCAGTGGAAGTAAGTTTTGTTAAAGCGATCCGGAATAATTTCTATCTGTCCGGAACGCACTGACTGTTGCATCAATTTTTTTAACGTCACTGTTTCTCCATTTTTTAATCCTTGAAGCGGAGCTCGTTTAGATTGAACCAATTTAAATTCCTTGTTCACATCAATAAACCATTGTCGGCTTGGCAACGGTTCGATCACCGAGCTGCAACGATAACAGATTGAAAGGTTGTGTATGATGTCTTCTTCAACTTCAAGCAAGTTCTGCTCTTTTAAATAATCAACAACTTTGTCCCGAGCTTGTTCAGCCGACTGGCCAGCGAACACTTTAATCCCTGGAACAATATCTCCATCTTCACCAATCACCTGAACTGATTGCAAATCATTCTGACGAGCCATTTCTGCGTCCGCATGCGAGTGAGCCGGGGTAACCCCTAAAGCTCCGGTTCCAAATTCAGAATCGATTTCTTTATCAGCGATTACTTTTATCTTGAGAGGCTGTCCCACAAAATCAACTTCAAATTCTTGACCAACATATTGCTTATACCGTTCGTCGTCCGGGTGCACAGCTACCGCTGTGTCGCCCAGTTTTGTTTCCGGTCGAGTAGTGGCAATTGAAATTGGGAAGTCATGGTCATACTTGAAAGTGTAAAGCTTGGTTCCTGATTCCTTATATTCCACTTCATCGTCGGCAATGGTGGAGCGACAATGCGGGCACCAGTTTACGATTCGCTCGCCGCGGTAAATCAATCCATCATCATACATTTTGGTAAACACGGTTCGTACCGCTTTGGTTCGAGCTTCATCCAAAGTAAACGCTTCGCGTGACCAATCCAAAGATGAACCCATTTTTTTAGTCTGGTTTACAATCGTGTCATGTGACTCCTGAGCAAATTTGTTGACTCGTTCCAAAAATTTCTCGCGCCCGAGTTCTTTTCGAGGGTCATCATACCCTTCCTCAAGCAACAACTTCTCGACTTTGGTTTGAGTAGCAATGGCGGCATGATCAGTTCCAGGCACCCAAAAAGTATCCATCCCCTTCATCCGAGCATAACGAATCATAATGTCTTCAACGGCTAACATGGCCGCATGCCCCAGGTGAAGGGTTCCGGTTACGTTTGGCGGAGGTAAAACAATACAATACGGATCCTTTTGTTTATCCGCGTCCGGTAAATTATCCGGATTAAAGAAACCGCTTGCTTCCCAGGCGGTGTAAATACCGTCCTCAACCTCTTGAGGCTCGTATGCTTTTGGAATATCAGGCTTTGGCATATGTGTTGACAGTTTAGCCCAAAAAACCGTGCCTGACAAGAGGGCTTGACCTATTTTTAAGCTCGGTGTAAGATACTTTCTTCGCCATTCCATGCGTGGCTGCCTGTCATCCGAAACCTCGGGTGAGGGATGAGGGAGAGAGGACAACCGAAAACCAGACCACCATGGCCTTAACTGAATCACAACAAATCCAGGAAATGATTAAGCGATCTGATCGACCGCTTATTTGCGTTGCCAAAGGTGCTGGTTCTGACGGATTTGCATCAGCTATTGGTTTAGCCGAGGCCATACAAAAACTGGATAAACCAGTGGAAATTGTTTCAGCCCAAGGTCCAGCTCCCAAGCAACTCAAATTTTTAAAAAAGCATTGCCTTGTCCGTCCCACCATTGAAAGCTTGGAAAAATTCACCATCAAGCTCAATATTAATCAAACCAAAGTAGAAGAGCTGTCTTATAACATCGAGGGGGACGAACTTCATATTCACCTGATTCCCAAATCCGGTATTTGGGCCGACCAAGACATTAACACGGCCAAATCTGGCTATCGATATGATTTGATTATTTCTCTTGGTGCATCTGACCTAACTGCCCATGATCACATTTTTCACAATCACGCTGAATTTTTCTTTACCACCCCAATCATCAACTTGGATCACTCTCCGGCCAATGAACACTATGGGCAATTAAATCTGGTCGACACTACCGCCACGGCAATTTCTGAAGTAGCCCACAACTTGATTCAAATCGTTGAACCAAATCTTATTGACGAAGAAGTATCCACCGCCTTGCTGGCCGGCATGATTGCTAAAACGAAAAGTTTTAAAACTGCTAACGTGACTCCACGCACTTTAAAGATCGCTTCGATGCTTATGAGTTATGGAGCTCGTCGCGATGAAATCGTGGAAAACCTTTTCCGCACCCGATCAGTCGAGACGCTTCGGCTTTGGGGTCGAGCCTTGGCTCGTCTCAAGTCACACGAACATAGCCGACTCGTTTGGACCTTGCTAGGCAGAAGTGATTTCATGCATGCGGGCGCTAATGAGGATGACCTACCGGACGTGGTGGATGAGCTAATTGCTAGCTCACCGCACGCCAAGGTAGTAATTCTCATGTATGAAGACCGGGAAGGTAACGTGTGTGCAATTTTGCGAGCCGAAGAACCGCACGACGCCATGACCCTTGCAGCTCCGTTCCGCCCGGCCGGCACGCGCGACGAAGTTCGATTGTGTTTCATGGACCAGACGATTATGGAAGTAGAAAAAAATATCGTAGCCAAGATAAAGGAACAACTGGCGGAGTAAGATCTTTTCAGAGAGAGGAAATGTATCATGAACCACGAACCCGAATGGGCCGAGCCGTTCATGTTGATGATCGAAACCGCGGTGGCTGCGGCCGGACTCCGACCGAGCCAAGCGAGTGCTTACAGACTCATGAGTCAGGGTATCACAGCCGCGACCGAACACGAAGCTTCGCAAGGCAAATCTTTCAAGTTCACGGGTGATCTGCCTATCGGCATCTTGAGGATTAATCTCAAGTGGTGCCACGACGGTCCTCTGATGGAGGAATAAGATCGAGAAGTTGCCTTTAACCTGAAGTTTCAGACCGAACAAGGGGAGTTCACTTTCTGCGTTCGTCGCTTAATATTCGACGAGACCTGGAGAACCGGCCTTTACACCGAGGGCAGCACGGACAATTTTCCAGAAACCGTCGCTTTACTCCTTGATCACTGGGCCGATCAGTTCACCAATGACGACATCGTTGTCACCCAAGAACTGGCCATATACTTTATCTGTGAGCTCACTCGCACCTTCTGCGAGCTTAACGAGCCCAGGCTCGACACCTGAAGCGTTTTTGGAACTCTTTTATTCCCGAAGCGCTTTTTTTTGTTGAACAAAAAACGCACCCACCAAGAGTGACTCGGTGGGTTGATTTAGAGAGGAAGTTGGAAGAAGACTTCGTTATATTTGGGATCGGTTTTTGATGGCACGACCTGAACGATATGATAGCCGCGATTGATCAACAGAGCCTGCATATCCTTGGAGACGTTGTAAACCTTGACCCGTACGGTTTCATGTTTTTGCTCCCTAGCCATAAGTTCAATGGCATCCATGAGACGCGTGGCCAAACCGTGCCTCTGCACCGAAGGTGTTACGGCTAGGACCCAGATGTACAGCCAGTCATCGATCGGGTAGGCAATGCAATTGGCGATCACAAGCCCCTTGGTTTCGGCCGTAAGAATAATTGAGAAAACTTTGGCCAAACGCTCACGGTAGTCCTTGAACGAACCAGGTGAAATTTCATCCTGACCCGCAAACACGTTTTGGTTCATGCGAACGACTTTACGGACAAGCTCGGACGAAAAGTCCCCTGGATGCTTGGCCACCTGACGACGAAAAGTAATATTGGCCACTGTTGACCTCCCTGACAAAGGTTCAGATCTAAACTTATCCCGTACCCAATATTTAGTCAAAAAAAAACCGGCCACTTTTTCTAGTGGTCGATTTTTGGCGCCACTGTTTGGCGTTAGCCGCCCAGCAGCCTGGTGGACGTACGTGGATTCGAACCACGGACCTTCACAATGTCAATGTGACGCTCTAACCAACTGAGCTATACGTCCTTAGTGAAGGATCTTATCAATTTGTTTCTTCAGTGTAAAGAGTCTCATCTTCATCACTCAAACGTTCTGCTTCAACCTCTTCATCTGTTTTTTCAAACCAAGCTTTTTCATTCGTTTTAGTAATGGCCATCATAATGAATCCTCCGAGCATCAACACTGCCGCCCAAACGAGCATGGCGGAAAAAATACCAATTATTCCACAAGCAAATACTGCAGCAAACTGTTCACTCATTCCATTGGCTTCAGCCAGGCAGGTATTAATTGCATCTTCTGACCAATACACTCCGGTCCAGGATGCGGCATACCCAACGATGGCTGAAAGCAAAGTATAAAGACATGAAAAACGAATCTTTTTTATTCTACCTAAACGCAACATGGCTACCACAACAAAAAATACTCCACCAAACACCCAATAAAAAATGAACCAAACGACTGCTAAAAACCACGTAAAAATTGCTAAGTCCATAAATTAAACAAAAACAAATTGTAAAACAAATAACAGCACTCCGGCTACAAAAAAAGCGCCGCAAGCAAAGTACTGGAAGGTGTTCCCCTCACGCATGTAGCGCCACAGAAACAACCCGCCCATTATCATTATTACTATTCCGAGTGCTATAAACATATAATGTATGGTTTACCATCCGAAGCTTCATAACTTACTCCCGAGATCCCCCTTTGTTCCTTCGGGGCTTCGGAGGACATCCTCCACTTCAAAACCAATTTTCTTAATGAAGCGTAGGGTGGTGGGCCGAGATGGACTCGAACCATCAACTACCGAGGTATAAGCTCGGGGCTCTACCGTTGAGCTATCGGCCCGTGGTTGTATTATGTCACGGATCTCTGTAAACTAGCAGTAAAACAGCCAAAAGTCAACCCTATGATACAACAATTTGAAGTAAATGACACGCAAGCCGGAAACCGTTTAGATGTCTTTTTAAGCGATGTTTTGGAGTTACCGCGAGGCAAGGTTCAAAAATTGATCAAAGCCCAAGCTGTTAAGATTGATGATGAAATCGGTAAATCCGGTTATAAAGTGAGGTCAGGCGATCTTATCGAGGTTAGGAACGAAAGCGGGATTGATCCGGGGATAGCCAAAACCGGACCTGGATTTGAGGTACTATATGAAGACAATGATGTGTTGGCAATCAATAAACCAGCCGGGTTGCTTGTACACCGAGCCAACGCCGAGGACACGTCGTGGACACTCGTGGATGCGCTCTTGAAACGCAACCCAGAAATTGCCGGCGTGGGTGAGGCTCCGGAAGAACGACCCGGAATTGTGCACCGACTCGATAAAACCGCGTCCGGAGTTATGATCGTGGCCAAAAACCAATCTGCCTTCGAGCACCTAAAACGACAATTTACTGATCGACTTGCCAAAAAAGAATACTTAGCTCTTGTTTACGGAAAAATGGAACAAGCAGCCGGAGAAATTAATTTTCGAATTGGTCGCTCTAAACGCTCTGGGAAAATGGTGGCTATGCCGGAAGATTCAGAGGAAGGACGAGAGGCTATCACATTGTACGATGTACTCGAAGAGTATCCAACCACTTCCCTTCTCAAAGTCCAGATCAAAACCGGGCGTACTCATCAGATTCGAGCTCACATGCAAGCAGTTGACCATCCGATTGTTGGTGACCCGCTATACAAAAAGAAATTGATGAAAAATATCAACCACATTGAACTTGACCGTATTTTTTTACATGCCGCTAAACTCACGATTGAATTACCAAACGGAGAAACGAAAACTTTCGAGACACCATTGCCAGATGATTTACAAAATCTATTAGAAACGTTATGAAAGGAAAACTAATTGTTTTAACCGGTCCGTCCGGGGTTGGAAAAACCACGGTGGCTAATCAATTACTCGAGGACCTGCCAAACCTTACTAAACTTGTCACCTACACCACTCGCCAACCACGTGAGGGAGAAGAAGATGGGGTGCACTATAATTTTGTGAGTGAGGAGAATTTTAAAGCGAAAATTGAAGCAGGAGAAATGTTTGAGTGGGCTACTGTTTACGACAAGTACTACGGAAATGCAAAATCTGATCTTGAGTCATTGCTCGAGTCCGGAAAAGACGTCTTAATGGTCATTGATGTTCAAGGTGCCAAAACCATTGAAGAAATTCAACCGGAAGCTATTTCTATTTTTCTAAACGCCGAGTCGCGCGAAGCCATGATTGCCCGGCTCGAAAAACGTGGACAAAACAAGAAACAGGATCTTGAACGTCGAATTAAGGAACTGGATCATGAACTCAGCTATCGCGAGGTTTGTGACCATGAGGTAATAAATGCTGATGGAAAAGTTGAGGAAACGGTGGAGGAGGTGAAAAAACTGGTGTCTTAACCCTTCGACAGACTCAGGGTCAACCCTGAGATATTTGAAGGGTTGACTAAATTAAGCCGTTTTGTTAAACTTCTGCTCGTCGTTATAAACTAAAATACTTCTCCAAATAAACTTAAATATCGTAAATATGGCTGATGAAGATAAGAAGGGTGCACAAGATCCAAAGGATGCGGAAGAAACAAAGGATCAAGAGGCTCCTGTAGAATCAAAACAAGAAGAAAAACCAGCTGATTCCTCCTCTGAAGCCTCAGCGAAGAAGGAAGAGCCAAAGGAAGAAGCTCCAAAGGATGTAGGGGATACAGAAGAAACAAAGGATCAAGAGGATTCAGATGTAGGGGCTCAACATGTTGAGCCTGAACAGAAAAATTCGGCGGACAAGGAACCACCTTCCCCAATCTCTGAAGAGATGCAAGACACCAGTGGTCACAAAGGGAAAATGATCGGTAGTGAAGAAGTGAAGTCCGGTATGACCGTCCGAGTACATGAGCGAATTCTGGACATTTCACCAAAGGGTGAAGAACGAGAACGAATTCAGGTGTTTGAAGGGATCGTCCTTGGAGTGAAGGGCGCCGGAAACAAACGCACCATCACTGTTCGTAAAGTAAGTGGTGGAATTGGTGTGGAAAAAGTATTCCCACTTTCTTCACCAAACGTGACCAAGATTGAAGTGGTCAAGGTTGCTCGGGTCCGCCAAGCCAAGCTCGGTTTCCTACGCAATGTAAAACGTCGCTTCAAACGAAAACTGAAAGAAACCTGGATGAAATAAATCCAAAATCAAACGAGCTCCCCGGTTAAAGGAGCTCGTTTTGCTTTTTTATTCGATTAGATCTCGAGAATATCAGCTTCACTTGTCACATTTACGCCGTAAGCGTACGGCACTAACTGTTCATAGTTCATCTCAATCACATTCTGATTCCACTCACTTCCGTAGATTGAATAAGCTACCGCCTGACTGATAAGCCAATGCAACTTGCCATCATCTCCAACCATATAAAGCTTAGGATCTCCCTCAAGTTTTACAGTGGTTCCTGGAGACAATTGTGCTGTTCCGGCATAGTCGTAAGCATTGAACCAAGAACTATCAACGAGTTCAACTGCCTCAAAACTATCAAACCAACTAAAGTATACGTCTTCGCTTGGAATCTCGTAATATTCTGATCCGTCAACCAGATACACTGTATTGCTTGAACTAGTCATGGCAGCCGTTACATCGTCCGTATCAGCGATTGTTCCAGGGCTAATAGTAGCCTCATATGCATGGCCGTCATTACCAACCCAATAAATGTGATTAGCATCAGTCACGAACGGAATTGAACCATAGCCAAGGGTTAACTCGGTTCCGGTGCTTTCTTCAATATACAGGATATTATTCAATACATCGGTACCAACCATTACCCCTTCAGCTGAATCAGTGGCAGCAAAACCAACAATTTCACTGGAGTCAGTAGAAAAATCATATAAATGACCGGACTCTCCGGAGTCATAGAAGATGCGATCATCCTCTAAACGGAATATACCGGTCGAACCAATACTGCCAAGTTCAATAATTCCATCTCCAGTAGAAACACGCAGGTTGTCATCAGCATCAATCCAAGCCATACGACCATTTACGATCTGTAGTGCATCCTCAAAATCACGGTACCAGCTAAGATAGTCTCCTTGAGCTTCGGTTACACCACCATCTTCACCGGGAGTCCAAATGTAGCGTTCATACATGCGAAAAAACTCAACCGATCCATCTGACAGGAAGTGTGCCCCAACAATATCTTCATGTGGCACAGTCCAGGTGTCGGCAAGAGCGTACGGCCATTCACCATCTCCATAAAGCCAGAGCTGTTTATAGTCACTATCAAAATTCATTTGTGTTAGTAACATGCCGTCATGGGCATCCAAAACTTCCTCGTTCTGAAGTTCCCAGTGCTTAGTGATTATTTCAGTCAGTCCAATATCAGGAAAGTACTTGTAAACCGCAGCCTGTTTGAACCCTTGGTGGTTGTCATAGTTGTACACCGGGTTCATATAATACTCATCTCCGGAGGCAATCGCTTTGATTGACTCTACACCACTGAAAAACAGATCTTCTAAAACAACAACTTTTTCATTGGTCCCGGGCAAGTACTCAACCACGTTGTAACGGTTTTCCTCGTCTTCATTCATAAGTTCAATCCAAACGAAACGCTCATCATTGGCGAAATAATTGGCTTCATCAAGGACATACCCAGGAACGTCTTCAACATGAGTGTAATTTCCGTTTTCAATAAAATAAAGATCGCGGATATTGCATTCAGAATCACAACCAGGAGTACGCACGGTAATGATAGTGTAGTCGTCGATTTTAATTATTTCGTCGACTTCATCGGTGCCAAAATCAAGGCGCTCCACGCGGTACCCGTCATAGTGCCAAACTCGGTCGGCCTCAAGGGTCGTCTCCGAACCGGCAATTGCTGGACTGACTGGGATAAATCCACCCAGAATTCCGAGCACAGCAATAAGACTAATTAGTTTTTTAAACATATTTTTAGGCTTGTTTTAGTTAATTTTGTGAGATATGACCTTAGCACCATTCGCTCATTTTGTCAAGATTTGACCTAATTTTAGGCTAAAGCTCAAACCAAACTATATTTAACAAGTTATCTTGCATTTTGTGAGTATCAGCATGAGACAAAACCCCCAAATATGAAGACAGATTTGTTTCATCAATGCGGTTAAACATGCGCTTCTTGGTTTTTGTCCTAAGCACTCGATAATGTGGCAGATTAACATAGCCAAGAAAATCAATCCCTTGCGAATATTTTCGGATAGATGTTTTATAAGGATGCAAAACAAGACACCTGTTCTGCCAAAGCCAGTGCTGAATAAATGGCACGAGCAGACTCAAATATTTCGGATCTTCGTGAATAATCAAAGCATCATCAGTATAGCGTAGATAACACTGCGCTCTTAACCCCTCTTTAATAAAATGATCAAATGCATCCATATACACGTTCGCGAACAACTGCGAGGTTAAATTCCCAATCGGGAGACCTTTCGCGCGAATGGTTCCAAGTAGCGTCCCCCCCCCCAACGGAATTTGAACTCGAGTAACTGCCCACGATCTCCGCCAAAAGACGGTTTGTCTTTGGACAGGAGATTTTTTGTTTGAGAATACTAAGTAAAATGTCATGATCAACGGAATCAAAAAATTTTTTCACATCAAACTGAAGCGCCCAACATGGACCAGTGTAATTTTTGCTCACCTTACGAACGAACTTCTCGAGTCGATTCACTGCCGCATGTGTACCCTTGCCAATCCGACAGGAGTAACTGTCGAAAATAAATGATCGCTCAAAGATTGTATTTACAACTTGATACACGGCGTGATGTACAATCCTGTCCCGCACCGTAGCCTTGTGAATATGGCGCAATTTTGGATCAGTGATGTAAAAATCAGTGTATGACCCGTGTCGATAAATTCCATTGACTAAATCACGATGTAGCTTGAAAATATTACTCTCCAAATTCCACTCAAATTGAGTTACGTCCTTACGTTTGCTTTTACCATTCCGAAACTTCTGCCAAGCCTGAAAAAGAGACTCCGGATCAATAATCGAATCAAAAATATTCTTATCAATCTTCACACTTATTATATGGACGAGTTTGACATTCCCATCTTCAAAAAATCTTACGAATTGTATCGAAACATTTATATTCTCCGCCCCAGTATACCAAAACAGGATAAACATACTCTATGGCAAAGAATTGAAAATGCTAACCTGGATAATATTGAAGGTATTCTGCAAGCCAGCGAGCTGTATAAACACAATAAACTACCGACATTAGAAAAAGTTAGTGTTCGACTTAACCTACTTAGATTTTTAATTCGCCTGGCCAAGGACATCAAAATTATCGACAACAACAAATATACTCCCTTGCAACAACAGGTAGATGAAATCGGACGCATGCTTGGAGGATGGATACGCTCACTTAAATCTGAATAATAATACAAAAGGCGTCCGTTACAGGACGTCTTTTGTTATTGAGGAGTGACTTCGGGAGAAACCCGGAGGTCGAACCATAGTTCACGTTCGCGTTGTCGAGGTTGTCGGTGTTGAACTTGACTTTGCCGTCGTTCCAGTTGAAGTTCGGTGCGTTCACGAACTGGCCACCAGCATCCGGATTATTGTTTCTGTCCATCCTGGTCACTGAAAATTGAAAATCCATTTTCTCTTTCCTGTATTTTATTTGGGAGCAGTTTTGTTATGTTTACAAAACATCTCCACCAGACAGAAACAAGCAGTATCCCCTCAAGACAGCACGCTCTTGAAAGCCGTAACCGTCAAGATTCTGGCTGTTGTTCTCTTTGAAGAGAGAGCTTGGCGACAGTAATCCTTGAACTACTGTTCATTAGCCTTACTCGCGAACATTATAGCAAAATTAACAGTCGGCTACCCACGCGTATTGTGGATAGCCGACAGGTTCGCCCCGCCGCGGGCGGGGCTTTAACGAAAAGCTTCAAGGGCTCAAAAGATTCAAGTCCTCAAAGAACAAGGTTCAACTACTGCGGGAGAAACCCGGAGGCCGAACCATAGTACACGCGCGCGTTGTCGAGGCGGCCGGAGTAGAACCCGACTCCGCCGCCGAGCCAGTCGAAGAACGGCGCGTGCACGAACTGGCCACCAGCAACCGGAGCAAATTCATCACCCGTGCAGTCCACGTGGAGCTGTTCCCAACGGACAAGGCGCTTGGGATGAGTGAGGAGCATTGAACCAACAGCGAGCGCTCCGAGGCCGAATTCGTTCTTGGTGAAAATAGCTCGGGCTCGACGGACACTGCATCCTCGGTGACGCAGACCGAACTGGGCCGGGATGATCATGATGTCGCCTGGCTGGTTCTTGACGGTCTGCTCCATCATGGCCATACTGCTAGCATACTGGCGCAGCTGGTTCGGATTGATCTGCCCCTGGCGGTAGTTGTAGAACTTCCGCGAGTGACTGATCTTCTTGAGCACCAGCTCGACCGCGCGGCAGTACTGCTCGGCCGGATCGGTGACCTTGGGGAAGTGACGGGCAGCGAGAGCGCCGACACTCGGGATGGCGAACCACCCCTCGGCTCCCTTGGGAAGCTCGAGCGAGGGTAGCACCTTCTCAATGTACTCAACCGTTGCTCCGAGCGACAGGCCGAACAACTCGGCCAGAATGTCCACCTGCTCGGCGATAGGCTGCGGGCCCGCGTACTCGTTCGGGTAGGTGTAGCTCGAGATCACCTGCTCGTTGGCGTAATCCTGACGGACACGCAAACGGGCGATCAGTTTCTGAAACTCGCGCTTGAGTTCATAGCCCTGTTCGTTGATGTGCTGTGCTTCCTCGGGGTTGAGCTCCGCCTTGTCATAGACGGCCTCGAGCACACTGAAGCACTGTCTGCCCTTGGGATCCCGTGACGTGATCAACGTTTCCGTCGTCATCATCATCTCCTTTTTTGGCCAACCATCCGACTCGTTCGGATAAACGACCGGTCTCTAACATGAGACAAGTATTCTACATAGCTCAAACGAGCCAGACAAAATACTTATCTCATATAAATTTTAACCTTGAAATTTGAATGATCAAGGTCAAAATATAGCACCATTTTGTGTCTTTGTCAAGATTTGACCTAATTTTAGGCGTAAAAAAAACCAGCGTTAATAAAACGCTGGTTTAACAAAATATGTATCAATCTAAAGCACCTCTTTCAAATACTTGGCCGTATAGCTGACTTTGCCATTTTTCGAGAGCTCTTTTGGTGTTCCCTCGGCAATAATAAGACCGCCTTTGTTTCCACCTTCCGGCCCCATATCAATCAACCAGTCCGCTTGTTTAATCACGTCCAGGTTGTGTTCAATAATCAAAACGGTATTTCCTTTATCGACCAGTTGATGCAGTACCTCGAGTAAACGTTTGATATCCTCAAAGTGAAGTCCGGTTGTTGGCTCATCCAAAATATACAAAGTGCTTCCCGTAGCCCGTCGTCCAAGTTCAGTGGCAAGCTTCACACGTTGTGCCTCACCACCAGAAAGTGTGGTGGCTGATTGCCCAAGCTTGATGTAACCGAGTCCAACTTCGTGCAACACGTTCAACTTATCAAAAATCAATTGTTCACTGGCAAAGAACCGGCGAGCTTCCTCCACCGTCATATCAAGCACGTCAGCAATATTTTTACTCTTGTAATATATCTCGAGGGCCTCGTGATTATACCGTTTACCGTGACACTCAGAACATTCAACGTACACATCACCCATAAACTGCATTTCAATTCTTTTTACTCCATCACCACCACAACCTTCACATCGACCACCACCTTTAACATTAAAACTGAATTTTCCAGCGTCAAAACCACGCATCTTGGCTTCCGGTTGAGCTGCGTACAAATCACGAATAGCCGTAAACACTCCTGTGTAAGTTGCTGGATTAGAGCGAGGTGTGCGTCCGATTGGCGACTGATCAACAGCCACAACTTTATCGATATTATTAATACCCTTAATATCTTCATGGTCGGCCGGATAAGCCTTCGCTCGGTAGAAATGTTTAGACAAAGCTCGGCCCAAAATATCTAAGATCAAAGTTGACTTTCCCGATCCAGACACTCCGGTGACACAAACAAATTTACCAAGCGGGATTTCAACGTTAATATCCTGTAAGTTGTTGGCTTTAGCTCCTTCGATAGTCAATTTCTTGCCAGATCCTTTTCGAAACTTCTTGGGAGTTTCTATCTTTTTCTTTCCACTTAAGTACTGTCCCGTTAATGACTCTTTGTTTTTCTTCAAAGCTGCTGCAGTTCCCTCGGCAATAATCTCTCCGCCATACTCACCAGCCCCTGGACCAACATCAATCACATGATCAGCTGCCGCCATCATGGCCTCATCATGTTCGACAACAATCACACTGTTGTTTTGATCGCGTAAAGTTTCAATGGTTTTGATCAGTTTGTCATTATCTCTGGGATGCAGACCAATAGATGGCTCATCTAAAATATAGATTACTCCAGAAAGTGACGAACTTAATTGAGTTGAAAGTCTAACACGCTGAGCTTCACCACCAGACAGAGTCATGGCTGACCGGTCTAGAGTTAGATAACCTAATCCCACATCAAGCAAATTATGCAGTCGTTCAGTTACTTCCTTTTTTACCCGATTGATTACCTTGGTTTCGGCCTCTGACATGTCGGCGGCAACTTTTTTATCTTTTGCTTTTTTGCCTTTAGATTCTTTCCTAGAAATATCATCAAAGAAACCAGACATGTCTTCAATCGACATGTTGACCACGTCAGCAATCGACTTGTTTCCAATTAATACATGTAAAACTTCCTTCCTTAAACGTTTACCTTTACAATCAGGACAAACCATGGTCCGCATGTAAGTCTCTAATTCGCTACGTACATAATCAGAATCAGTTGATTTATACTTTTCTTCTAGCTGCGGAATAATTCCCGGGTACGTTACTTCAGCTCCGTCAAACTTATAGATATCATCACCAGTTCCGTAAAGAGCTAGATCTATTTTAGTTTTAGAAATTTTACTAATTGATTGATTGACAGAAAACTTGTGTTTCTTGGCCACTAGTTCAAGCATTCGCAAATAACTAGTTTGGTTTCCAGCAATCCGAGTCCAAGGCTTCACGGCTCCTTCAGCAAAAGTCAGACGCTTGTTGGGAATTACCAAATCTGGCTCTAACACCAACTTCACTCCCAGACCAGTACATTCAGGACAAGCACCTAGCGGCGAGTTGAAACTAAACATTCGTGGTTCAGGACGTGGAAGATTAATGTGACAATTAGGACACGCAAACGATTCAGAAAAAATAATTTCTTCGCCATCTGATTCATGCACTGCCAAAATCAGACCGTTGCCATAGTCGAGGGCTTTTTTCAAAATATCGTTCATGCGCTCCCGGGAAATTTCCTCGTCTTTAATAAACGTGTGAATCAAAATATCGATCGAGTGAGCCTTGTTTTTATCCTTACGCATACGAATAGACTCATCCAAATCCATTTGTAAACCATCATAACGAATTTCTTTGAAACCAGCCTTTTCCGCAGCGAGTAAAACTTGTTTGTGTTCACCTTTTTGCGAATCAACCACTGGTGCAAATAAACCAACTTCGCTTTCTGAAACCATGGTGATTAATTCGGCAGCAATCTTATCTCGAGTTTGTTCGCATACAGGCTCGTTACACTCTGGACAATGTGGCCGACCGGCTCTGGCAAACAACACTCGCAGGTAATCATAAATCTCAGTGACAGTTCCTACTGTAGAGCGAGGGTTGTGTGAAGAAGATTTTTGATCAATAGCAATAGTCGGTGACAAACCAATAATTTCATCGACATCTGGTTTATCTTGCATTTCTAAAAACTGCCTAGCATAAGAACTAAGCGACTCCATGTAGCGTCGCTGTCCTTCAGCATAGACAGTATCAAAGGCTAAAGACGATTTACCAGAACCAGAGAGTCCGGTCACAACCACTAATTTATTCTTCGGAATATCAACGTTGATGTTCTTAAGGTTATGAACTCGAGCGCCTCTAATTTTGATAGCATCTTTCATAATTTGGTTTTATTACAAGTGCTCGAGATGATAACACATATTTTTTTATCTGACAAGAGACAAGGGTAAACAAAACAAATCCCGCCATCGCAAATCGTGGCGGGACTCCGCCACGTAGAACCGTTGGCGGGGAAAACCGGCCCATTCTGAACCGATTGTTTCAATTGTTAAAACCTCAAACAAGCTCCAGTAGTTCCCTCAACATCCCAACAAGTGATGTCCTTATTATCTTTATCCAAACAACCAGTTTCTTTGTAATTAGTATTTACACAATCCCATTGGACATTCGGTAACCCCGGATAAAAACTGGCTGGTAGTGGTCCTAATTGAAAGGCTTCAGAAACATCATTCAGGTACGTAAATTTCGGACCACAACTTTGACCGTCCGGGGCAACGTTACAGGGATCACTATTACAGAGGTTGGAAAAAATTGATGGATTAAAAGCGGCAATACCAGCCCCTGAAACGCACTCAACGACTTTAGTTGCCGTGATACTAACAGTGGCTTCATCATAATCTCGGCAGGAAGAAATGCTACTACAATCAACTGTCAACTCACCACAACCACCATGAGCTTTAATGTCGTCAGCCTGCAAAGGTGACAAGAGTCCGGTTTGAGAATATACACAGTAACGTTTAGTATTGCCGGAGTTGGGATAGGTAATCATACTGCAAGTACTTTCGCTTGGCTGTGGCTTTCCTGCTTGAAAACCGACGATATCAGTACACCCAATACACTCTGGTGGTTCTCCAGCTGACGGAGGAATACAACCTTCACCGGTTGGACAATAGGTGAAGAAACAGGTTTTATCTTCTTCAACTTCAGAGTCCCCCGGACCAGCTGTCACTGTGGCTTCTGTCCCGCAACTCAAACTGGACTTCCCGAGTGCACCCAGAGTTTGACCAGATCGCAAGAGAGCCATAATGGTCGCGTCGGTTGTACTCACTTCGGTTCCATTTTCCAATTCAACTTTATAGCCATGACCGATTAATTTATCGCAGTTGTCTTCGTCACCAAGATAATGAACGGTTTTAACTTTCGGGAAGGTTGGAATTTCTAAACTAACTAATTGTGGATTAACCGTGGCCAAAATAATGTACGCTCCGAGCAACAAAACAAATCCAATTACCGCATGACGAATTCGATCCTTAGCCTTTTGGACATTTCCTGAACCTTTACCCACCATGTACTGCACGCCACCAACCATGATTATAACTGTGGCCACAATTACTCCGGCTGACAAAGTCCATTTATAAAAGGCGTTGACGTACTCTCCGATATCATTAACGGTACTGATTCCACCGACTGCCACACCGAGCTTAACCGGCTCGGCTTGGTTGTAACAATAACGAGTGTTGTCCGTACAATCTTTTGGAATATCGTCTCCCCAAATACCTTCAGCAGTAGCACATTCTGTTTCTGACCAGCAGATTAGATTATTGGTCGGATCATAATCGCCTTCTTCAGCACAAGTCAGAAATTCCATATTAGCTGTATCGCAACCGGCTCGACAGCCTTCTATTGTAGTCGGTCCTTCAGCTACCACGGCTCCGGCTCCTTCTAACCCACACCAACAAACACAATTCTCGGCTGCTAAAACAGTCGCAGGCAAAGCAAAAATAAAAGCAAACGCATACAACGCTACAAAAATTGATCCTATTTTTTTCATTCTTTTCATACTACTCGGCAGTACCCGTTAAAAAAGCATCGACGATGAGTGAAAAAACGTCGTCAGGAATTGCTCCCTGAACTCGATGACCGTTAAAAAAGAACGTTGGTGTACCATAAACTCCGGCCATAACTCCATCAGCGTAATCTTCCTGAACCTCACTTCGATAACGGCCACTATTTAAACAACCAACAAATTCATTGTAATCCATGTTAAGTTCAACAGCGAATCTTTTTAACACCTCACGGCTTTGATCTGACTGGTTCTGATACAATTTATCATGGAACTCCCAAAACTTTCCTTGTTCGTTGGCACACTCAGCTGCCTCGGCGGCTAACTGAGCATCGGGATGATTTTCTGTAATCGGAAAATCGCGAAAGATAAACTTAATTTGATCCGGATACCGACCTTGCAAGCGGCGAACAGTGTAGGCGGTATCTGCACAATACGGACAATCAAAGTCAGCAAACTGCACAATGGTTAAGGGCGCACCATCAGGACCAAAACTCGGGTCATCTTCTGTCGCCACATCATACACCTCGTCATCACTACTTTCTACCAAACCCTGCCCTGTGCTCACATATCCACTAAAATCAATAGCTAAATCATGGTAATCACCTCTACTAATCTTGTCGTAAATAATAATTACCCGAAGGGCAAAAAGAGCTAAAATTATCAAAAGCACCACCGCTAACACGGTCCAACCGATATGTCTTGTGGATTTTCCCCCAATTTCACCTCGCATATTCTTGTCTTTCAGTATATCATGTAAATAGTAAAGGCTTAAGAGCGTCTTATGAGTGAATACCCGGAAGAAACCCGGCTGGCCAAAAAGGCAGAACGAAGAAAACGAAAAAAACAGCCAAAAATGCGAGTCAGCGGTCGTGGAACCAAACAATTAGCGCAGAAATTAGCCAAGAAGAGTTAATTGTTGGATTGACAAGAAACCAGGACTATCATATAATCCTCGTGCTTGTAGTAAGCTAAAAATATGACTGACACGATTCTCAATATTACACAATTAATCCTAGCCATCATTCTTATTGTTGCCATCCTGGTTCAGGCTCGTGGCACAGGACTTGGTTCAGCCTTTGGTGGTGAAGGAAATGTTTTTCGAACCAAACGTGGAGTTGAAAAAAAGCTCTTCCAACTAACGATTGTGGTCGCCATTCTATTCTTTGCTGTGTCGATCGCTAACGTTATCTACTAGGGATTTTCTTCATGAAATTAGACGACCCCCTTGGCCATCTTCGTAAGGGATGGTCAAAGATAGAAAAAATGTTTCACCGTGGTGAGAAGGATTTGACCACGGAACACGTCTTAAAGGTAACCCGGGAACGGACGTTACCTAATTTTCGACAATGGAAACGTTTGCCAGAGGTGCTGACCAAAACCGAATTGCTGTTTTTTCGACTGGCTCTTGGAACACTTGTAGTGGCTTTTATTTTTATTGGAGCGTGGTATGGGGTTAATCACCGAGAGGAAGTACCGGCTGTTGGCGGTGAATATACTGAAGGATTAGTCGGTGAGCCACAATTTGTTAATCCTCTCTATTCTATTGCTTCTGACGTAGATGCTGATTTAGCTCAACTTGTCTTTAGCGGTCTTTTTAAATTTGATCCGGTTAACGGATTAGTGCCTGACCTGGCCGCTTCTTACGAAATTTCAGAAGACCAAACCATCTATACGGTTACTATTCGCGAAGACGCTAAGTGGCACGATGGTGAGCCGGTCCGAGCCAGCGATGTTGTGTTTACTATTCAGGCCATTCAAAATCCAGAATATAAAAGTCCGCTTTCGGTTAGTTTCAAAAATATTGGAGTAGCTCAAGTCGATGAAAAAACATTCCAGTTTATTCTGCCGGAACCGTTTGCACCTTTCCTATCCAGTTTGACCGTAGGAATTCTACCTTCTCATATTTGGGAGAGTGTGGCTCCAAAACGGGCAACTTTGACTGAACTCAACCTTACTCCAATTGGCAGTGGTCCATACAAATTCGATGTTTTCACAAAGGATAAACTTGGCAACATTGGCTCATACACCTTAATCCGAAACACCGATTATTATGCCCAGGCTCCCATGATTGAACAACTCACTTTTAAATTTTACAACACCAGTGCTGAGGCATTACAAGCTTTGGAAAACAAAAATGTAGAAGGACTAGGGTTTGTGCCGACTGATCTGGCAGAAGAAATATCAGGCTTGCGCGGGGTCAACATGTTTCGGCCGGGTATTCCGCAAGTCAGTGCTATTTTCTTCAATCTTGATTCCGGAACTGAAATCGAAGAAGTGAACATCAGAACTGCTTTGACTCACGCTCTGAACCGAGATCAAATTGTCTCTGACATTTTAGGGGGCAACGGCACGGTAATCAACGCTCCGATCTTGCCGGGCATGCTTGGTTATCATAAAAACGTCACAGTTTACGAATATAGTCAGGAAGCTGCGAACAATCTGTTTGATGAAGAAGGTTGGACCTGGAATGAAAATGCACCTTACCGAAGTAAAACCGTAGATGGTGAAGAAACAGAGCTTACTTTTACTCTAACTGTATTAGATCAACCAGAATTCATCAGCAGTGCGGAAATCATTAAGGAACAGTGGATGGCAGTTGGAGTAAAAACAGAAATTCGAGTTGTTGGGGCAACCGAACTGAACGCCACCGTATTAACTGGACGCAAATACGAAATGTTTTTCACCGGGGAACTCATGGGAATTGACCCGGATCCATTTCCTTTCTGGCATTCTTCCCAGGCTACTGACTCCGGACTCAACCTGTCGAACTACACCAACCGTAATGTGGACGAACTGCTAGAAGAGGCAAGGATTACCACGGATCCAATCGAACGGGCTACAAAATATATCGAATTTCAAGACCTGCTAACTGAGGATGTGCCGGCTGTATTCCTCTATCAACCAACTTATCGTTATGCCCTTCCAAATAAAATTCAAAATGTAACCTTAGACCAAATCAACACTCCGGCGGACCGTTTTGGAACAATTTCTGAGTGGTACGTTAAAACTAAAATGAGTATTATTTGGCCCTGGCAGATAAACACAAAAGATGATACTGAAAACGAAGAGGACTTAGAAAGTCCTGCTAATGAAGAGGTGGATGAGGTTATTGAAACTGAAGTCGAAAATGAATCAAACAGTGAAAGTGAGGAAGAAACAGATGAAAGCTCTAATGACGAGCCTGAAGAAAACGAAGAAAATTTAGAAGAAGAAGGGTTGACAGAATAAGTTATTTCTGCTAAACTACAGCCTCTTTAAAGACTTAGGGAATTTAATATCAGCCGCGGTGGCGGAATTGGCAGACGCCCTACGTTCAGGTCGTAGTGGGAGCAATCTCGTGTGGGTTCGAGTCCCACTCGCGGCACCAACCTTCGCTCCAGCAAGGTATTTGCTGGTGGAGCGGAGGTTGTCTTCCGAAGCCTTGGCGAAGGAGGACCAAAGATAAAATATAGCTGGATCTACGGCTGGCAGGCCAGCCAGAATCAATCCATGTTTTACGAGTTCGGACTCGTGGGCCACGGATTGATTCTCGAACTTTCGAGAATATGACTCAACATAATTCACATTAATTATTCTTTTTTATGGTTGAGAAAGGTAAAAAAGTCCGAAAGACAAAGAAGGCTCAGAAGGCCGGAAAGTCTCAGAAGACCAGAAAGACAAAACAACGTCACTCTGACAAAAAAACAAACAATAAATCAACTCGCGCCAGAAAGCCGACCAAAACTTTTGGCAAGCTTCGTATTGCCCTAGTGGGTGGCGCTGAAGAGGTCGGGCGAAACTGTACCATGCTTGAATACGGAAATGACATCATGTTTATTGACATGGGACTTGAATTTCCTGAAGACACCATGCCAGGAATCGATTATGCGATTCCGAACATGGAATACGTAAAAGGAAAAGAGCAAAATATCCGTGGGGTCGTAATCACTCACGGTCACCTTGATCACATAGGTGGTATTCCTCATGTGCTTCCAAACATTGGTAATCCACCCGTGTATGCCATGCCCATGGCCGCAGGAATGATTAAAAAGAAACAGGAAGATTTTCATGGTCGTAACATTGACGTAAAACAAATTAAAGTTGACGACACACTGCAGCTTGGAAAATTTAAAGTTTCTTTCATTCACTTAAATCATTCAATTCCTGATTCAGTAGGAATTGTAATTGACACTCCAGAGGGACGTGTGGTTCATACCGGAGACTGGAAATTTGACTTCCATCCATCAGGAACTACTCCGGCTGACTTCGGACGTATTGCCCAGCTGGGTCAAGAGGGAGTCATGGCTTTGTTCTCAGACTCAACAAACGCCGGTAGTCCGGGACATACTATTTCTGAACGTGAAATCGGTAAAAATATTGAACAGTTGATAAAGGATGCCAAGGGACGAATCATCATCGGTACTTTTGCTTCACAGCTAGCTCGAATTAAACAAATTATTGAAATTTCAGAAAAGCTTGGACGAAAAGTTGCAGTTGACGGATATTCGATGAAAACAAACATTGAGATTGCAAAAGGACTCGGTTATTTGGAATTCTCTCCAAGTACAATCATTACTCCGGAACAGATAGATAACTATCCTAAACACAAGGTACTCTTAATTTGTACCGGAGCCCAGGGTGAGCAACGAGCGGCTTTGATGCGAATTGCCAACAATGAACACAAGAGTGTACGAATTATTCCGGGTGACACCGTGGTTTTCTCAAGTTCGATTATTCCAGGAAACGAGGTTGCCGTCTCACGTTTGCGTGATACTTTGGCCAAACGAAAAGCCAAAATCCTGCACTCAAAAATGCTTGACATTCACGCGAGTGGTCACGCCAATGCCGAGGACATTAAACTCATGATCAGTTTAATGCGACCAAAATATTATGTTCCGATTGAGGGAACCCAATATCTGATGAGCAAGAACGCAGAAATAGCCAACTCGCTTGGTTATGATGACGACCACATTTTCATCTCAGAAAACGGACAGATCCTGGAATTTAAAAAAGGTGAAGGACGCCTGACCAACGAGAAGATCCCGTCTGACTACGTTTTCGTAGATGGACTTGGCGTGGGAGACGTTTCACAAGTAGTGCTACGCGACCGTCAGGTTCTAAGTGAAGAAGGAATGGTGGTCGTGATTGCTCAAGTTGCCAAAAAGACTGGCAAACTCGTAGGCAGTCCGGACATTATCAGCCGAGGTTTCGTTTATATGAAAGAAAATAAGAAGCTGATTGAGGATACTCGAAAACGAGTTAAAAACATTGTCCATGATAAAGATCCAAAATCGCAGGCAGATATCGATTACATCAAAAATCGTATTAGAAATGACATTGGTAGCTTCCTCTTTAAAAAGACGGAGCGCCGACCAATGGTTCTGCCGGTGGTTATTGAGGTGTAAGATCAACGAAACAACTAAACAATAAAGCAAAGAAGCAAGCAAACTGCTTGTTTCTTTGTTTCGTTGCTTCGTTGCTTATTTGATGATATCATCTCCCCATATGACAAAACAACGCATATTCTCCGGCATTCAGCCAACTAACAACATTCATTTAGGTAACTATATTGGGGCCATTCAGCAATTTGTAGAAATGCAAAATGAGTTCAACAGTATTTTTTGTATTGTTGACTTACATGCCATCACCGTCCCTCAAGAACCAAAAGAACTCGAGAACAACATTCTGAATTTAGCTGCATCATATTTGGCATCGGGAATTGATCCTAAAAAAGCCATTCTGTTTCAACAGTCACGGGTGAGCGAGCATACTGAGCTCGGTTGGATCTTAACGACGTTAACCCGAATGGGTGAGCTAGAACGGATGACCCAGTACAAAGAAAAAGGACGCGGCAAACATGACTCGGTTGGTGTGGGGTTGTTTACGTACCCATGTTTGATGGCCGCTGACATTTTGCTTTATGACACGGACGTGGTTCCGGTTGGAGAAGATCAGAAGCAACATGTAGAGTTAGCCAGGGATCTGGCTGAACGATTTAATCGAGATTTTGGCCAAACGTTTATAGTACCTGATCCAAGGATCAAAAAAGAAGGGGCACGGATTATGGGACTGGATGACCCGAGCAAAAAAATGAGCAAGTCAGCTTCAAGCCCAAAGAATTATATTGCACTTACTGATGAAGATGAAGTGATTCGAAAGAAAATCAAGTCAGCCCAAACCGACTCTGAAGGAACTATTAAGTACGACAAAAACCGACCTGGTGTCTACAATCTGATCACCATTATGAGTGCCGTAACTGGAAAAACACCGACAGAAATCGAGAAAGATTATGATGGAAAAGGATACGCTGATTTTAAAAATGATTTGGCTGAAGCTGTGGTCGAGTTCTTGTCCCCGATTAAAAAGAAACACGCAAACCTGATGAAGAACCCGGGTAAGATCAAAAAGATTTTAGATGACGGAGCAAAACGGGCCAAAAAGATCGCGGAAAAGAATATGAAAAAAGTACGCAAACAAATCGGAATTGAATTGTAAAAAATCAAAAAACAGAGTCCGCTTCCGGCTCTGTTTTATTTTGCGTCCGGATACCGTTCGTTTTGACGTTTAGGAGGGCTCACCTTATACATATTGTCACCCTTGCGGACTCGATCAGTCACTTTGAATGTTAGTTCATCTCCTTGCTTTGATATTTCAACCGGTTTTTCGTTTACAACCAGTTCTTCTGCCTTCTGCCGGTGTACTCCAGTGGTCTTACCAATAAATATCACCTCTTGTCCGTCGGCAAGTTCACTCGCCTGAACCGCGATCTCGGCAACTCCAAGCTTGGGGTAGTACCGCGTTACTGGCCCAACGAACTCTTTGGTTTCAGTTGCTTTACTGCCACCAATTCCTGACCAATACTTCCAAGCTTTGCCTCGGTAGAATCCCTCGGACAATCCTCGATTAAACACGGTACCGAGTCGCTCGTTCCATTCTTTAATCTTTTTGTCAGTGTAAGTCCCGTTGTTAATTGCCTCGATCGCTTCGCGATAACAACGCACCACGGTGTCGACGTACTCAGCTGGACGACCGCGCCCTTCGATCTTGAGCACCTGCACTCCAGCCTCGAGGACATCATCAAGTAAACCAATAGTACAAAGATCTTCCGGACTCATGACAAAGTTGTTATCTACCTTCATAGCCTTACCGGTGCTTGGATCAGTCACTTGGTACACGCGTCGACATGGCTGGAAACATTTGCCACGGTTAGCCGAAGTGTTGTGGCAATAAAGACTCATGCCGCAACGCCCAGAGACCGAGACACACATGGCGCCATGAATAAAATCCTCAATTTCGACAAGTTCCCCTTTTGGTCCGCGTACATTTTGTTCTTTTATCTGATCACGAATCTCAGCGATTTGCTCGAGCGTTAATTCGCGAGCTAGTACCACGCGATCAGTGAACTGAGAGAAAAACTTAATGGCCTCAATATTTGAAATTGAATGTTGGGTTGAAATATGAACGTCTTGACCGATTTCGCGAGCATAATTTATTACTGAGAGATCAAAAGCGATCACGGCATCAATCCCCGCATCTTTCGCTGCATCAATCATTCCTTTCATTTCTTCAATCTCTTCGTCATACACTAAAACATTCAAGGCCAAATAACACTTCATGTTGGCCTCGTGAACCTGGCGAGCAATCTCTGGTAAATCCTCAACTGTAAAATTCTGGGCCGAGTGGGAGCGCATGTTTAGCTCACCAATACCAAAATAAACCGAATCCGCCCCAGCGTTTATCGCCGTGGTTAAAGACTCCCAGCTTCCAACTGGAGCCAAAATCTCTGGATTGTATTGCTTTTCAGACATGCCGCGATTCTGCCATAAATAAGCCAATTTGTAAAGGTTTGGGGGTTGACAAGAGGTAATTTTTGTGGTATCTTATGTAGGCCTTTGAAAACTAGATGATCGCCCTTCATCCTTGAAAAAGGTGCGGGGAGGAAAGTCCGAACACCCCTTGGCCGGCAACGGTTAAGGAGCGTGGAAAGTCGCTAACGGCGACCGGGCGACAAATTGCGATTTTGTTCTCGAGACAAAAGATCAATTTGGAAGCCTAGGGAAAGTGCCACAGAGACAATACTAGCCTTCGGGTCAAACGTGAAAAGTGAAGTGATGTCGCTTGCGGCTACACTTCTCGCCCTGCGGTGACGCAGGTGCGTGGTAAACCCTTTCCGGTGCAAGAGCAAGTTTGGTAGCTCGCGTTGGAACGTCGAACGTTCCATGAGGCGACTGGCAACAGTCGTCCCAGATAGATGATCATCCTCGACAAAATTCGGCTTACAGGTTTTCTAAGGCAACCAAAAACACGAGTTATAAACTCGCGTTTTTTGATATGACAAACCTTGGCTTATTAATGGATTTACGCTAAAATAGATGCAATATGAAACGCTCTGAACTTCTTTTTGCGGTTCTGCTTGTTCCGCTCGATTACATTACTTTAATCGCCGCGGGTATTGCTGCCTACTATTCTCGATTTCTACCTCAACTAACGGCTATTCGTCCGGTTACTTTTGATTTAGGAATTGAGGAGTACACCAACATTGTCATTTTTGTGGCTGTGATTTGGGTTGTGGTTTTCGCCATGTCCGGACTTTATAAAATCCAACCACGCAAACTTACGGTTGAAGTCTCACGTATTATTGTTGCTTCAGCAGCGGGTGTGGCCGCTGTCTTTGCCCTGCTCTTCTTTACTCGGGAAGCTTTTGAATCACGATTTATTTTGCTGGCCGCCTGGCTGCTAGTCATTCTGCTTGTTTCAACTGAACGAATCATCATTCGGCTGATTCAACGCTCCATACGTCGGCTGGGTGTTGGACTACATAAAGTGGTAGTAATCGGGAAAGGCAAAACAGCTGATGCCCTTATGAAAGAATTCAAAGCTAAGCGCAGTCTTGGATTTATAACTGTAGCCAACTACGACAAATTCAATGATGAGATAGCCAAAAAAATTTCACGGCTCAAGAAAAAAGATGGGGTTGATGAGATTATTATTACTGACCCAGAGACCACGCGTGATATGCGTCAAAAAATTCTTAATTTTGCTGACGCGGAACATATCAATTTTAAACACACTGCTGATGTTTTCGACTCAGCCTCAACCCGCTTCGAGGCCCATACCATGGCCGGGGTTCCGATTATCGAATTTAAATCTACCCCACTTGAAGGCTGGGGGGCGGTTTATAAAAGATTGTTTGATATTGTGATTTCTTTTTTATTGATTTTAATCACTTTGCCGCTTCAGGCTCTTGTGGCTCTGGCATTATTTATTGAGCAACCCGGCCGAATTCTTTTCTCTCGAACACCAGACAATAAAAAAACCATGCGAATCGGGTTGGATGGAAAACCGTTCCACTACTTCAAGTTCCGCAGTATGGTCAAAGACGCTCACAAGTACCGCTTTGATAAAGACTTCATTAAAAAGTACGGCAATGAGCGCGGGGGAACACCCTTGTTCAAACTAAAAGATGATCCTAGAATCACTCGCGTTGGAAAATTCATTCGAAAATATTCAATTGATGAAATCCCAGAATTTTACTTGGTTCTGATAGGTCGAATGTCGCTGGTTGGACCTCGGCCTCATTTACCAGAAGAGGTGGACAAATACCAGCCACACCACCGACGCGTTCATGCGGTTAAACCTGGCATCACCGGACTGGCCCAAATCAGTGGCCGTGCCGACCTTGACTTTGAAGAAGAAATCAGGCTAGATGTGTACTACATTGAGAATTGGACACCGTTTCTTGACATAATCATCCTAATCAAAACACCGCTAGTTGTTTTTTGGAAAAAAGGAGCTTATTAAGCTATGAAACTCGCGCTGGTACATGATCATTTAATCCAAGCCGGTGGGGCCGAAAAGGTCCTGTCGGTTTTTCAAGATGTTTGGAAAAATTCCCCAACCTACACTCTACTCCATGATCCGGAACGTGTAGGTCCAAATTTTGCAGGCAAGGACATCCGTACTTCGTTTATCCAAGAACTGCCACTCGCACTTACCAAATACCAGTGGTACTTGCCACTAATGCCAACCGCCACTGAACGTCATGACTTGTCCGGCTACGACGTAGTACTATCAAGCTCCAGTGCCCACTCCAAAGGAATCATCACAGATCCGCACGCTCTTCACGTTTGCTACTGCCACACTCCGACTCGTTATCTTTGGAGCGATACCCACCGGTACATTGAAGAACTTGGTGTCCCGGGTTTTATTAAAAAATTACTTCCACCATTTTTGACCTATATGCGTATGTGGGACAAGGCCGCGGCTGATCGAGTGGATGTGTTTGTGGCTAATTCGGAAACGGTGAGAAAGAGAATCAAAAAATACTACAACCGGGATTCTGTAGTAATTCACCCCCCGGTTGAAACCAAACAGTTTTTTATTTCCAACCAACCCAAGACATACTACCTGATTGGAGGCCGGCTCGTTGCTTATAAACGTTTCGATATCGCAATTGATGCTTTTAATAAGCTTGGCCTTCCGCTTAAAATTTTTGGTTCAGGTCCGGAAGAAGCTAATCTACGAGAACGAGCCGGAGACAATATCGAATTCTTGGGTAGGGTGAGCGAGAAAGAAAAAGCCCGCTTGTATTCAGAGTGTATTGCCTTTTTGCACCCGCACGAAGAAGACTTTGGAATTACCCAAGTGGAAGCCATGGCCAGTGGCCGGCCGGTCATTGCTTTGCGCACCGGTGGAGCCACCGAAGCTGTTGAAGAAGGTTTAACCGGAGAATTTATCGATGAACAGAGCTGGGAAGAGCTGGCTGATCGAATTATGCATTTTGAACACACCTCTTACGATCCGGTTTCAATCCGTGCTCATGCTGAACAATTTGACAGCGAGATTTTTAAGACAAAAATAAAAAAATTCATCCACCAAACCTGGCACAACCATGCGCATCGCTATTGATATTAGACACCTGGCTAAAGAAAATCCAAGCGGCGTGGGGGAATACACACTTGAGCTCCTCCGCGCGCTTTTTGAATTGGAATCCGGAGATGATTTCATGCTGTTTAGTGCCGGCACGGAAACAGCTCGACGAACCTGCTTAGATAATCTGGAAAAAATTGATCTTGATAAATTCCGCTCACACGTCCGTCACCTTCATCTACCTATTCCCAATCGCAAACTAAACTTACAAATCAGCCTGACCCACAATCCAAAACTTGACACCTGGCTCAATGAAGAATCTGGTGGTTGTGATGTTTTCTTTTTCCCCAATATCAACTTCATTTCCATGGAGCGAACACCGTATGTACTAACCGTACATGACATGTCTTGGCACTTATTCCCGGAATTTTTCACCACTAAAGACCAAATGGCCTTTAAACTGAACCGGCCGGAACAAACCATCAACAACGCGCGTACTATTATTTGTCCATCGACCAGCACCCGAACTGATCTGCTTTCCTATTCGAAACAGTCCGAGGACAAAATCCAAGTTGTACCACACGGAATTGATCAAACCATCTTCAATCACAAACCAACCCCACAAGATCATGGAATAAAATCTAAATATTCCCTTAATCGACCATACCTACTTTTCCTCGGAACACTAGAACCAAGAAAAAATCTATCGGCTCTGTTGGATGCCTTTGAAAAAATACAAAAAGATCACCCGGAACTTATGCTCGTTATGGCCGGGGGGTCCGGTTGGAAGTCAGAAGAAATAAAAAACCGTCTAGCTCAAAATGAAAACGTGGTGTATTTGGAATATGTACCCCACGAACATCGCCCAGCTCTTTATCGGCAAGCCACAGCCTTCATTTTTCCGTCCATCTACGAAGGATTCGGACTTCCGGTGCTTGAGGCCATGGCCTGTGGCATCCCTGTGATCACTTCAAACACAAGCTCCCTTCCAGAAATTACCAAAGACGCAGCCATCTTGATTGATCCTTTTAATTCTGCTGACCTTGCTCTCTCTATAAACCAAATTTTAGATGATCCGGAGTTAGCCAAAACCTTAAAACAACTTGGTATCAAACAGGCCATGAATTTTACCTGGCAAAAAGCTGCAGAAGACACCGTAAAAGCACTGAAGAAATCATCTCAATAGAGCCAAAAACGAAAAATTGATTGAATGTGGAAAAATAAGCGGACGAGAGCTTATTTTTTTGCTATAATATAGAAGCTGAAAGATCAATTTCAGCAAGGGTATATACTTTATGAAGATTGGGATTGATGCACGGCTTTACGGCCCAAAAGTGGGGGGAGGCGGTCTTGGTCGATATGTTGAACAGCTCGTTAATGAACTGCAACGAATCGACAAAAAGAACCGCTATGTTTTATTTCTGAAACGTGACAACCTTGACACGTGCAAAATCACCAACCCGAACTTTGAAAAAGTATTAGCCGACGTTCATTGGTATACTATGGCCGAACAAATCAAGATGCCGAAAATAATCGACGGTGCCGTATGCGATTTTGTTCATTATCCGCATTGGAACATCCCACTTCGAGCCAAGACACCATTTATGGTCACCATCCATGACCTCATCATGCTCGATGAACCAAACTCGAACAAAGCTTCACAGCTTGACCCAATCCGTTTTCATCTCAAATACGCTGGCTACAAGTTTGTTCTCAAACAGGCAGTTAATCGATCGAAGCACATTATTGCTGTTTCCAACTTTACCAAAGGTTCAATTTTGAAAAATTTCTCAGTTCCGACTGACAAAATTTCCGTTGTTCATGAAGGAGTAACTGAGCCAAAAAATCCAGAAATCTTGAAATCCAGAAATCTTGAAATCCAGCGTCCATTTTCTGCTCCGTATCTGCTCTATGTTGGTAACGCCTACCCTCATAAAAACTTAGAAGCGCTTTTACATGCCTTCTCTTTCTTTCACCGGCTTCATCCGGAAGTGAAGCTGGTGCTTGTCGGAAAGAAAGATGTTTTCTGGAAATGGCTTGAGCGCGAATTTGATGAAATCGACGTTCCGCATGAGTCCGTTATCTTTTTTGGTTATGCGTCAGAACAAGAGCTAGACCAACTCTATGCCCATGCTGCTCTATACGTTTTTCCTTCCCGACACGAGGGCTTTGGCTTGCCACCGCTTGAAGCTATGGCCCGCGGGGTGCCAGTTGCCGCTTCCAAAGCCACGGCTATCCCCGAAATTTTAGGAGATGCCGCCTTATATTTTCACCCTGATGATATTGAAGCCATGGTTCGGACAATGGAGCAAGGCTTAACCGACTCTGAACTACGGGACAAATTAAAAGCCAAAGGAGCAGATCAAGTTAAAAAGTATTCTTGGCAAACCATGGCCAAAGAAATCCTAAAACTTTATAACGAACAAGGCTAAACATGCCGGCTAAGAAAAAAACAACTAGGAAAACCAAAAACGTTGGGAAGACCAAAAAAACCGTTAAAAAAAGCGCGGCCAAGGTTTCGAAGTCAAAAAAGACGACCAAGAAAAAAACGACCAAGAAAGCTGTGAAAAAGGTTGCACCCAAGAAAAAGTCTGCAACTAAAAAGAAAACAACGGCCAAGAGGAAAACGTCGACCAAAAAGAAACCGGTTGTAAAAAAGAAAACAGCGGCCAAGAAACAAGCAGCGGCAAACAAGTCTACGGTTATCCCACGCCCTATCACCAAAAAAGAAGCCCTAGAACGAGCTGAGGTTTTAACCTCGATTATTGAATCTTCAAAAGACGAATTAAAAAGAATCGAACGAGAAGCAGCCAAGAAAAAGCACCACAAACTTAATCTTAGAGTGGCAGACGAGGCTCCCCTTTCTCCCTTCACAATTTATTTGACCCGAGACCTACCAACCCCATCCGTTCTTCTTGAAGATCAAGAACAATCTGTTCCGGAAATTAATTTTCTAAACAGCCTGGACTGGGTCATGCATACTACCCCGTCTGAAGATCCAATGGAGGGCATGCTGGTTGATGAAAAAGTTTTATCCGGGCAAATCCAAGAAAAAGATTTCACAGAAATTGTAGAACCACTCTGGTTTACCAAACCAAAGATGCCAAAATTGGAAGAATTGAACTTAAGTCGATTTTATACTCCGGAACCAATGGCGGAAATTCCTTATGAAACTCCGGTCGATATTTTTGACTTACTTGATCTGCCGGAAACCGAGGAAGCTGAAACCTTTGATGAAGTGGTCGCGGAAGCAGAAACAAGAGAAGAACTGCCGGAATTTGTTCTTAGCTCTGCCGGACCGGCCATTGTGAAGTCAGAAGAAGAGTCAACGGAAAAAGTTAAAACGACAAGCAGAGTTAAAGAACCACGGCAGTGGCATTTCCCGATCGGCCTGCGATTAGAGCACGGTTGGCATCGAGCCATTGCTGGTTTTGTCCTGCTCTCCTTTGTCTTTGTGCTTCCTTTGCACGCCATGGGAACTTTTCGCAATCTCTCTGAAGCCAAAGCCAGTCTTGAAAATACCGGTCACGCCGCTTTATCTAATCTTACTTCCGGGGCTGATGCGGTGGCCGGAGCTGACTTTGATAACGCAGCCAATCAATTTGCCACAGCCAGTGATGAATTTGCCAAAGCTCAAAGCACTCTGCGCGACATGGGTCTGGCCATCAATACATTGTCCGGACTTATTCCAGAAACCCGATCTAAAGCAGAGCTATTAAAAGCCGGGGACTCCCTTTCGCGTGCCGCCACTCGTTTGTCTGATGCCTTTGCGGCCATGCAAACTGAAATCTCTAATACCCCGGTGGCCAAAATCAAAATTCTCGAAACCTCTCTTAATCGATCTTTGCCATTTTTAGAAGAAGCCTCGGAACACCTATATGGAATTAATCCGAGCAAGCTTCCCGAAGATATTGTCCCGGCCTACCAAGAATTAACTAGCGCTTTACCACAATTAACTACAACCTTGAACGAATTTTTGTCCTTTTCTGAACTGGCCAAAGAAATCATGGGTGAAGAAGAAAAGAAACGTTATCTTGTTATATTCCAAAACAACAATGAACTACGACCAACTGGTGGTTTCATTGGTAGCTATGCTCTGCTCGACATATACAACGGGGAAATCGAGGATGTCTATATTCCGGCCGGAGGCTCCTATGACCTTCAGGGTAGCAACCAGGAGTTTTTAGCTTCCCCGGAACCACTACAACTAATCAACGCTCGCTGGGAATTCCAGGACGCCAATTGGTTTCCCGACTTCCCTGCTTCGGCAAAAAAACTCATTGAATTCCATGATAATTCAGGTGGGCCAAGTGTTGATGGAGTTATTTCTTTGAACGCCACCTACATGGCTGACTTGATAGGTCTGCTCGGACCAGTTGAAATGGATGAGTATGGCCGAACCATAAACTCGGAAAACTTTGTCTTTGAAACACAAAAAATCGTAGAGACCGAAGCGGATAAATCTGCTCCAAAACAATTCATAGCAGACCTGGCTCCAATTTTATTGGAACGAATAAAAGACCAGGACACTGATACTTTTCTTAATATTCTCTCTCACCTGGGAACCGGGTTAGCTCAAAAAGATATCCAACTTTACTTTAAAGATCATAAATTGGAAGAACAAATTCAAGAACTTGGTTGGGCCGGAGAAGTCAAAAGAGGGGCCGGGGATTATCTGATGCTTATCACCTCTAACCTTGGTGGTGGCAAAACAGATAGTATTATCACCGAAGAAGTTGATGTGCAGGTTGGGTTTGCCACCGATGGTACAATCACCAACACGGTCACTATTTCCAGAACGCATAATGGCCTTGCCAACGAGCTGTTTACTGGAGTCAATAACGTAGATTACGCCCGTCTTTATGTTCCACGCGGTAGCGAATTAATTGCTGCCAGTGGATTTGAAATTCCAGAACCATATTTATTTGAAAGACCACAACCTTTTTTCAGTGAAGACGAGGACCTGTCCTTTGCCGCTAGTGCCACTTACACCGATCCAGCCAGCGGTACTACCATTAGCGAGGAGTTTGGTAAAACCGTGTTTGGAAACTGGATTCAAACCAAGCCGGGTGAAACCGAGGTGGCGTCTTTCACCTACCGACTGCCATGGAAAATTCAAACCCTGTCCAATGACTACGATTTGGTTCAAAAAATCAAAGACCTGGTTGGTCTACACCCAATTGATTCATATAACCTATTTATCCAAAAACAATCCGGGGTAATTGATCGAAGTTACAACGTTGAGGTTGATCTCGATCCACGGCTGAATATAATCTGGTCAACCAATGAAGACCATAATGAACAAACTGTTACCATAAATGCCGAAAACAATGATGAGGTTTATTTAGGAATTGTTTTTGAAAGAGATTTGTAATATGGCTCGAGTCCCCAAAAATAAAACCAAACCAACTAAAAAAGCACTGGCCAAAAAACCAGCCAAGAAATTATCTTCTAAAAAGAAGCCGGCCAAGGCTCCTACCCCACCTAGTCGTAATTTCGACCAGGAACTAAATGCCATCTACGGTTCTGGCGATAAAAAACCTGAGCTTGGGAAGCTGGATAAAAGGCGTTCCAGTAGGTTAACTCGTTTTCTGGTTGGCTTTATTGGTGTGGCTCTGATTCTGTCTGGAATAGCCTGGGCTGGATTTTTGATTTTTGACCCTTGGGGTAGTCGAAGTAGTGAATCAATTCAGGTGACCATTCAAGGGCCGGAAGAAGTCACAAGTGGCAGTCAAGCCGAATACAAGATCCGTTATGAAAACGATGGCAAACTGCCGGTGGCCGCCCTTGAAATTCAGCTCAACTTGCCAGAAACCTTTATTATCAACGAATTTTCCCCTTCTCCAACTGACGAACAAAAAACCTGGACCATTGGTAGTTTGCGACCGGGTTCTGATGGATCTATCACCATTGACGGAACTATCATCGGTGACGTACCAAGCGCCTCCACCATCCAGGCAATTATCACCTACCGACCGGCAAATTTTAACGCTGATTTTCAGGATATTGAAACCAAAGAATTCATGATCAAAGATACGGTTCTGGAGGCCAAGTTTGAGGGATCAATGGAAACCGTTCCCGGGGACGAAGTGGAATATGTTTATCGTCTAACTAATTCCGGATCAGAACCGGCACAAAACTTTGAAGTTTATCTAAAACCGCAAAATCACTTTCTGATTTCAGAAGCTGAACCGGCTTTACCTGAAAACAAAGAAGCCAGATGGGTCTTTGAAAACTTGGATCCAAACACTACCACAGAAATCAAAATCAAGGGAAGTTATGCTTCCGAGGCTTCGGGTCTCAACAGCCTAAGCATGGTTTCCGTATTTAAAAATACTTCCGGGGTTGAATTGACCCAGACCGAAACCACAGTACAAACTGATGTACTCGGTGGAAACCTGGTGGCCTATACAGTAATCAATGGTCAGGAAAGTGACCAGTCGGTTGAACTCGGAGACAACTTACGGATCTCTATTAAGTACGCTAACCAGGGCACAGAAAATATTGGTAATGCATCATTTGAATTAAAGCTTGAAAATAGTGACGGATTAAATCTACCGATCGACTTTGCCAGTGCAGATCTGTTTGGTGGAACTTATAATGAAACCGGTGGCACTATCACCTGGGATAGTACAAGCTTGCCAAACCTTGCTTTGTTAGAACCAAATCAGGAAGATGTGATTGATTTAACTCTTCCGGTTGTTGAAGAAATTGATCCTGACCTTACCGGAGATAATTTAACCTTAACCCTAACTAGTGCCATGCAACAGATAGGCAATGTCATTAGTGAACGCAGTATTTCCAGTTCACCGATCAACATTGGTATCAATTCTGATCTAGCTTTTAATGCTTTAAGCCGTTTTTACGATGACGAGGGAAATGAACTAGGCACCGGAACAATTCCACCCACCGTTGATGAAACCACAAGCTACAGAATTCAACTTGATCTGACTAACAGTCTGCATGATATCAATGAAATAGAAGTTTCAGCCACTTTGCCGCTGAATGTCTCCTGGACCGGACGCTACGCCACAGACATGGGAGAACTCACTTTTCATCCGGAGTCCCGTGTGGTTCGATGGTATATCAACAACTTACCGACTAGTATTTCACAACTGGAATCTTACTTTGAAGTATCAATCACCCCAGACCAAAATGATGTTGGTACTTTTGTGAAACTGGTTAATCCAATCTCTGTTACTGCTACTGATTCTGTAACTCAAGAAAAAATGAGTGTTTCCAATGGAGAATTAACCACTGAAGCTTCGGGTGATGAATACTTGGCCAACCAGGGAGTAGTAATTGAATAACAAAAAATACGCCCGCAAACCAAGACTGGTTTGCGGGTTTTTTTTGATTGCGTGTCAGAAGGGGCCGTGTTGCAAGAACTCGGCCAAGATGCGGTTGAGTCGCTCGGCCTCGGCGAACTCGCTTGTTCGCCCGAGACTTGCCGCCCAGGCTTCGGGAAGATTCTTGTCGATAATCGCCAGCTTTTCTAGCAGCTGGAGCAGATCTTCATCTTCAGCCGGTGTGACCCTGCAGTTCATCACCGGGTGCGTCAGATTGGCCACCTCGATTCCATGACGTCCGAAGTTGGCAACTTCGAGCCACCTGCTCCCCATGGGAATGACAAAGCAGGTCATGTCACCGAGATCAGCCACATGCAAATAACCCTTTTCCCCCTGACTCATCAGTAGATCTCCTCTCTCAGATGAACTCCCCCAAGATAAAACAAAAAAACCAGCCTGTCAAGCCTGGACTTTAAAGCCCGTCGCATGGACGGGCTCATTATCTATTTCCTTGGTCCGTACAACAGTCGCCGGAGGATTTTATACAATATGTAACTACCAGGCTCTAATACATAATCAAACGAACCAGGATATACTATCTCTTCTCCCCCGAACCCACGTTTGAAACGAGTGATCCCGGCCCAGGCCGGGTTATCATCAGAAATCCCCCACCAATCGTAATGACTCAAATTATTTTTTTGTGCCTCACGTATTTCATGCCAGTGTAAGGCATATGGTGCCATGACATTTCGTGATCTGTTTGAGGAGGCACCGTGAAGATAAGTCCTGGTACCGGAAAAATCAACCATGATGTTGGTGGCCAACAAATCATCTTTGTAGTAAGCACCAACTAAACGAACCGGAACGTTACCACTCTTAAAAAAGGATAGCATGCGCTCATAATGTTGCTTGCTGTGCAGTTTGAATTGATCCCTTTGACTCGTTTCAGAAAATATCTGCCAAGCCTTCTCAAAGTGTTGCGGATGTATTTCCTCTACCTGCACCCCCTTTCGTTCAGCCAAACGAATATTGTAGCGAGTTTTGGAATGCATGGCATACATTAGGTCAGTCTCACTTCCTGATATATCAGTAATCAAAGTATGTTTTGGTGAAACAGACGCGGTTGTTTTTATTTTCTTATTTTGTATTTTTCCTGAAATCGGATTCAGTGGTTCAAAGCGAAAAAATATGACTCCGTATTCTTGCTTTAAAAAATCACCCAGTTCAACAATATCCTCTGAGTGGTGTTTGTCATTAAAAATCGGCCCCCGTAAACAAGCGGCATAATTCTTTTTTAAAGGTAAATGGTTCAAATCAATTTGAGCCACACCAAACAACAAATCGTTCTCATAAAAACCAAGCCGATCAAGCTTTGTTCCTCCTGCTTTTAAAAATTCCCCCCATTCCCAAGAATGCAAAAAAACCCCGGAACGCGGGCCATGTTCAACCACAAAATTATTCCATTGCTCCTTGTCACCAACTTTCCGAATATCCATATTACTTATCAAACAACTTAAGTGCTTGTCTGATCCGCTCGTCCGTATCCTCTGCTTCCACCTGTGAGAGCGTCTCTTCAGCTTCCCTTCTAGTAATGCCAAGATTAACGAGAGCGGCCAGGGCATCTTGATCCAGGGTAGCGGACGGGACCTCTTCCGCCAGCGCTCCTTTTAACTCTAAAATAATTTTTTGCGCTGTTTTTTTACCAACCCCAGAAATACCTGTTAGAAAACCCAGGTCCCCGGCCATAATTTTGGCTTTTACCTCATCCACTGCTTCAACGGTTACAATTTTTTGACCAACCTTAGGACCTACTCCAGAAACACTAATCAGATTCCAAAAAAGCTCGAGTGCTTCTATGGAAAAGAAACCAAACAATTCATGGGAATCTTCCCTGTTGACCTCATGGGTATACAAAGTTATCCCCCCGGACAGGCCACTAATTTGTTCAGCTGGCATATTCACTTTAAACCCGACCCCCTGTACTTCAAGCACAAGCCAATCTAATCCTTTATAAGTTACCGTTCCGGTGAGTGTTGTAATCATAGGTTGGTTAATTTGATCCGAGCTTCGCCTATTCGCCGCATAATCTCGGTCTCATGCTTGCGATCGATTTTCGGTAAATAGCCAAGTTCATCTATGGCTCGTTTGATATCTTTTAGAAGCTTACCAAGTTCCGGCCCAGGTGTCATCCCTGTTAAACTCATGATAGAACTACCGTCCAAACCAAACTCTTTCATGACTTGTTTTTTAATTTTGTCTGCCTCCTGTTCTTTTTGCTTGACTCCAGCTTCTTTTTTCCAAGGAGCCCAATCATGTTCCGCCCGAAGCATGTTTTCCAGTGTGACTGGATCATGCCAGTAACCGTATGGACCGACCGCCTGGCGACCAAGAACCATATCTAGTAAAACACAACCTTGTAATAAATCTAGATAATCATCTGCGTCATAGCCTTGTCTGTTAGCGTGAGCCAATAAGTAATCATAATCTTTTGGTTCTGCTCCTTTACGAAAACGGACCAGGGGCTCTAAATGCATGGCAATAATGTCAACCAACAAATCTGTGTCAAAATCGCTCAAACGATATTCCTTAGCGCAGGCTCGAATCAGCTCTTCTAGGTGCGGCTTATAGATTGCTTTGGCATGCCCCCAGTTTGAAACCGAGATGCCATATTTTTTGAAAAACTCTACTTGGATCATTTGTCGCTTTTCTCCCACCCTGGTTGCGGCGAACCCGGCATACAAATCATCGTATGTTTTTTGCCATACCAGTCGCTCTTCCCCACCAATCTCATCCCATCCGGCTTTTAAGGTTCCAAATCCAAGCTCTTGTCCAAGTGACTCTGGGGCGGGAATAAAACGGACTGTGGGACCTTTGGCCAGGTCGTGCATAAGAGCGAAAACCTCGTACCAAGCCGCCCGTTCCTTGATGGTGTTTTCTATTTCCTCAATCTCACCTTCATAACCTTTCATTCGAGCAAACTCTTCGATTTCAAGAAGTTTCAATCGACCATCAACAATTGCATAGAGCGAGGCCAACATTAATCGAATGTGGTCATTAACCCGTGGCCCTTCCGCATGCTTGTCCGGAGATTGGGGGCTATCCAGAGTGTCGGCCAGAACCGGATATTTTTTTCGAGCTTTGGATAAAGCCTCATCAGCTTTTGAAAGCCAACCACCTTCCTGAATAATCTCAAACATGACCTCGTCAAGGCTTCGGGTTGGTTTAGTGGGTTTGGTAAATAAATTAGACCACATGATTATTCGACGGTAACTGACTTAGCCAGGTTGCGCGGCTTGTCTGGATCATAACCCTTGGCCGTTGCCACACCGTAAGCAAAAATCTGAAGCGGTACTACAGCCAGGATTGGCGTTAGCATTTCCAGAGTTTTGGGAATAAAGATTACATCGTCAACCAACTTTCGAATCTCTTCATTGCCTTCGGTAGTAAGAGCAATGATTTTGCCGCCACGAGCTTTGATCTCTTCCAAGTTTGAGATGGTCTTTTCATACACGGAATCTTTCGGAGCCAACACGAATACTGGAAACTCTGGATCGATTAAAGCAATTGGTCCGTGCTTCATCTCCCCGGCCGCATAACCCTCAGCATGGATATAACTAATTTCTTTGAGTTTGAGAGCCCCCTCAAGAGCGATTGGGTTCAAATATTTACGACCCAAGTACATGAAATCGCGGGCATCTTTGTATTTCTCTGCGAGCTGAACTATCAAATCGAACTGGTCCAAAATTGATTGTAACTTATCCGGTAGCAAATTGATTTCGTCCGCAATGCGTTTACCCATGACCATGCTAAGATCCCGTTGTCGACCAAGGAACAAACCCATCAAAGCGAGTACCGTGACTTGAGACAAGAACGCTTTAGTAGAAGCCACCCCGATTTCTGGACCGGCATGGTTGTAAACTCCGGCGTCTGTATCGCGGGCAATGGTTGAACCAACTGTGTTCACGATTCCGAGAGTGAGTGCACCTTTTTCTTTGGCCTCCCGAATGGCCGCGAGCGTGTCCGCTGTTTCACCTGATTGAGAAATTGCCAGCACTGCGGTGTGACGATCGATAATGGCTTTGCGGTAACGAAACTCTGAAGCGTGCTCGACTTCAACCGGAATTCCTGCATATTCTTCAAGCATATATTCGCCAACCAATCCTGCATAATACGCGCTCCCACAGCCAACAATGATGATGCGATCAAGCTCACGCAAACGTTCGGCAATATCGCACAATCCACCAAGGATAGCCTTACCGTCTTTCGGTTTCAGTCGACCACGAGTTGAATTCAAGATTACTTCCGGCTGCTCCAACATCTCCTTTTTCATAAAATGTGGCTGGCCATTTTTTTGAACGTCTTCGGATGACCACTCTAGTTCTTCCGGATCCTTAGCCACTGGCAGGTTACTTAAAGTTTTAATTTCGTATCCGTCAGGACGCAAAACACACATCTCTCCATCATCCAAAAAAATTACGTTTCGAGTGTGGTTGATGATGGCCGAGGCATCTGAGGCAACAAAAAAATCGTCCTTGCCAAGTCCGATCACTATCGGTGAGCCCATTCGGGCAACCACAATTTCTTCTGGCGCGCCAGCTGAAACCGCAGCCAGACCGTACGTGCCTCGAACTTCTTTTACAGTTTCCCGGACAGCTTCTGATAAATCCTTACAATCTTTAAGATGTTTTTCAACCAAATGAACCAACACCTCGGTGTCGGTTTCGGATTTAAATTTATGACCATCCGCTTCAAGTTCTGTTTTTAGTTCTTGATAGTTTTCTACAATTCCATTGTGTACGAGTGCCAGTTTACCCGAACAGTCCGTATGCGGATGAGCATTATCTTCGGTCGGCGGACCATGAGTGGCCCAACGAGTATGAGCGATTCCGATCCTTTGTCCTTTGTCCTTTATACTTGATCCTTCGAGTTTTCCTTCGAGTTCCACAATTTTTCCTGGAGCCTTCACAACCTGAAGAGTTTCACCAGAAATTACAGCTACTCCAGCTGAGTCGTATCCACGATATTCAAGACGCTTTAAGCCATCCACCAAAATTGGCAAAACCTCCTTTTTTCCGATATATCCGACTATTCCGCACATAAAATAAGCTTATTTAATGCTCTAAGTGTAACATTTTGGCCGCGTTTACTCAAACAAAAACACAGCAGATTCAGGCGAAAGATCTTGCGAGAGAGCGTAAGATTTTTCGTCAAATTGCTGTGTTTTTGGATGTTCCGGAATCGAGTGACTCCGGAACGGATGTGCCGCGCGGAATTACTCCACTGTGGGTTGAATCTTTGAAGGATCATTCCTCCGTCCAAGGTCTCAAGCTCGCCACTTGCCGGCCGAAGCCTTGGCAAAGGCTGGAGAACTTAGATGGGGTGCCCTGATGTCGAGAAGTGACAGAGGGCGGGACCGACGGAATGTCGGTGTTGTGGTGAGCTAGTCGACAACGCGAACCGTTGTCGCCACGTCCCAGAATGGGTAGGACATGATGTCGTGCCCAGTGGTGACGTCGGTCCAAGTGAGTTCGGTCAGACTGATCTCAAACTCACTACCGATTGGCGCGAACTCTGTGGCCGTGAAGATGAAGGTGAACACCTCGGCCTGTCCGGGAGTGAAGACCAGATCATCCATGTGTGTGGATCCCCAGTTGGTGTAGGGACCGTTATCACTATTCCAGATATAGTGAAGCTGGTCGCCGGTGGGGGTCACGAACATGTTAACCGGGACGTGTGGGGTGAACTGGTCACCTGTCGAGGTCTCCTCGAGCTCCATACTGATCGAGGCTTCGAACAGGTCCCAGAGCCATTCGGGATTGGACCAGTCGTATACTCCGATGAACATGGAGTTGACCTCGATGTCGGCGCACGGAGTGTTCAAGATCACGTAGCTCAACTCCACCGTGTCACCCTGACTGATCTCGACCACGTCCGGGCTCAAACGTCCCCAGATGGGCTGACTCTCGACATAGACGGCGTTGGGGGTACCGAAGTACCCGTCATCAATGTACATGCCGCACATGACCTCGGGATTGATCGTGTCATCGTCACCCTCGGGCAAATCGTACTCGTCGCCGTTGGGTACAGCATGGGGCTCGCCAATATCGGGGTCGTCGTCGGACGGATCGACCTGATCCAGGTCGTGCTCGTCGCCGACATCCTCGACGGATACCAGATCGTAGTCCAGGCAGCCGAGGCAGAAGGTGAATACTGTAACGGTCAAGATCATCATGGCATTCTTCATCATGGCATTCTTCATCACGACTCCAGTGTTTCTGTTCCGCTCCATGCGGAATTACTCCACTGTGGGTTGAATCTTTGAAGGATCATTCCTCCGTCCAAGGTCTCAAGCTCGCCACTTGCCGGCCGAAGCCTTGGCAAAGGCTGGAGAACTTAGATGGGGTGATTTCTTGTCGAAATCAATGAACCATGATATTTTATCTTTGTATGGAAGATGCTGTAAAAAATGAAATTTTAGAGGCCATTAACGATTTCTCAACTCATGTTGACGATCGTTTTGATGGTGTTGAATCAAGACTAAACAAGGTTGAGTCAACTATGGTCACTAAGGACTACTTGGATGAAAAACTCTCTGACTTACGTGGTGATCTTGTAGTATTGGTTCGCAAGGAAGATCGTAAATTAGCTGCCACTCTTGAAATCCTGGTCGAACGTTCTGTGATTACTGAGGATGACGCTCGGCGAATCTTAGAACTCGAACCGTTTCCGCAGAGTTGATAAAATTCTTATTATGGAGAACAAACTCTCACTTTGTGGGGTTTTTTGTTTTAACCATTTAAGTGATACCCATGTGTGAATGTTCACCCAAACGCTCGATTCAATTGTATCAAGCTCTTAGGAAAAGGCCCGTGCAACACGTTAGTGCTTGTGTTGCACGGGCCAAAGTAATCTCACTGGGGGATCTGCTTCCCCTTGGCTCACCACTTCCGTTGGCTAGACGGATTTAACGGGCAGGTGACGCCCGACATGTTTGGGTGCGAACCTGACGACGGGTACCGGAATTTCGGCACGGCCTTTATGCTGGGTTTGCTTCGTACTAGCCACCGGTTTTATCCTTAGGCGTTCCTAACGTTCCAGCACAAGTACCTCATGCTCCGCCGACTACCCTGACCCTCGAATTAACGAGGTTGTTTTTTACTATCGCCCGGGCGGGTAGCTTAGCAACAAGCCCCCGAGCGACCTTCAATCCTTCTGCATTCACCGATCCTCTCTTGGCACAACTCAACCATCTGATTGATTTGCCAAACGGATTGATCCTCTAGCGGATTTCTTCCTCCTGATTCACCGGTTGTAAAATTTGACGAAGATACTTTTTGCCAGCCCATGACGTAACGGGCTCGATTGGCAGGGCGTCTTCATAGTCCCTTTGGTCTTGCGTCTAGAATCCGGGCTCGACCATGTCCCAAATCCCGATCAGGTTTTTTGGGCGGGTTAACCTGCAACCCTTTCAGTACTTCAATCTTCTCCTTTCTGAAATTTGTTTATATATCTTCACGCCCGGTCTGTTGACTGGGCGGAATTTTTGCAGGCGTGGCCGGGACTTCCACCCGACTTATTTTACCTTACTAGACTACTAGCATAAGGCCACGCCATAGGGTGCTAGGTTTCCCAAGCACAGAACTGAGGGGCATGTGGACCTTGACCTACTGCAAGCAGTTGGTATATCCACCAGGTATTCGTGCGTGTGAATAGTGCCAGCTAAAACCCGTCGAACGGGTTAAACCGGGATTAATCACTTGAATACCACCCGACACCTCCCTCCTCAAGTTTAGTGTCAGAGCTCTCCTCCTCAGATCTGTGCTTATGAAAAAACCGGATTTAATTAACTCGTGAGAGGTAACCAAATCCGGTTTCGCAAGAACAGATGTATCAATGTATCAATGTATCAATTTATACATGTATACATTTACCGTTTCTTGCATTTGTCCTTTTCCCTGGACCAGGGCTCTCTCAACTCTTTGATTGTAACGCTCACACTATACCATATTTTTTTAAGTTTGTCAAGACCTGACAAAGATATTTAGGCTAAATTAAGCTCAAATCCACAAGTCCAGCAGAGCCAAACAAATGACAAATTCCTCCTGGCGAGAGAGCTCAGGGCTCATCCGCCAGATATTTGATTTGCTGAACTTGTGGATTTGCCCAACGTTCATCCTCCTCAAGAACGTTGGGCGAGTTAAGGCGGGTCATTCCTCGTACCCGTGCGCCCCGATGACAACACCTCGTTCGTCATCCGAAGCCACGTAAACAAGTCGCCCGCTTTCGACGATCTCGTCCTCGATCATTCCCACGATCGTGGACGGATCACCGATGGGCTCGAACCGGCGGGTCAAAACCCAGACCGGTCTTCGCTCCATGACCGCCCGAACAATGCGCGCGACCATGTCGGCTCGTCCCCAGATGAAGGATTCTTCCGCGCTAGCAGAAGAAAGATCTATCTCCCAGGACCAGCCGTGGTTGACGAGAGATCCAAGAAGCTCGTTCGCGTCAACAACGGATCCGTCATCCGCGATCTTGTCCGAGAAGCTTCGTGAGCGTTCCGCGTACGGTCCGCTCGTCAGAGTTAATCTGATCAAGTCTCACCTCCTATTAAAGATTGTGAATCACTTCCCAATCTTAGTTAAGGCCCCGAGCGGCGCGATGTGCAATCGCAACCGCTCGGGGATGTATGTGCACCGGGCCTTGCGGCGGCCCGGGGAGTGCCGATTCTGTTACCGCTTGCGCGGACGGACGAATAGTCCGCAGAAGAGCATAGTTTACGGCATTACTCTTCTTAGTTTTCGGCCGAAAGAATAGTTCCCGTCCGAGCCGTCATGGGCCCGAACGGGATTCGGTTAGCGGCGGCCCCACTTGCCGAGCAGACTCGAGAGATCCGGCTCCGAAGAGTCGGACGTCCCGGTAGACTCGACCACGGGGGCGGTGGGGGTGGGGGCTGGCTGTAGATCCCAGCCACGGCCGATGTCCGGGCTAGACTGCCCGGAGCAACCGACACTGCCACGGAATCGCTCGTCGATCTCGCGCTCGAGGCGCTCAACCGTGACGAGCTGTTCCGCGGTGCAACCACCCTCGGGGAGCTTGTCGACGACAAACTCGTGGTCCGCGGCCGTGTAGGCCTTGAACCACGAAATCGCCAGCTCCCCGGGACCGACCAGCCGCCACTTTTTGCTCCCCTCCGAGGTATACCGCTTTCGGTACTCCACCTCGTCGGGGTCGCGCTCGGAGCCGTCCGGCATGATCACCCAGTACTGGGCGTTGCCGGTGGCACCCATCACGCGGAAGTGGCCGCCGAAGTCCACGAGCACCTCACCCGAGCTCTTGCGCTCCTCGAGCGTCTTGAGCTCGGCCTCGGTCGCCTGCCATTTCTCGACCACGGCCTTGGCCTTCTCGACCCAGGAGGTGAGGGAGTCGTACCAGCCCTCGGTGGACATGGTGTCGAACCCTGACTCCTGCGCGATCTCCTGCACCTGGCGGCGCAAGGTGGCCTCGGCCAGCTCGAAGTGGCTCTGCTTCGTGGCCAGGATGGCCTTGTCCTTCAACTCCTCGGCCTCGGTGCGGATCTGCTTGCGCTTCTCCGCCTCCTCACCGTCGAGCTTCCGGACCTGCTTGTCCTTCTCGAGCTTGACCCACGAACCACCGATGGTGGACTCGTGGTAGTCCTTGCCGTCCCAACCGAGGTTGAGGACGACCGACTCCTGCCCGATCCGGACGAGCTCGCCCGTGGCGCGGTCCTCGAGGTAGGTCTTGGTCGGGCCACAGCCGGACTGCCCCTGCGAGAGGTAGCAGACCGTCACGACCTGGCCGACCCACTCCGAGGGGGTGTGGCCCATCGGCGCGGTGCGCTGGGCGACGTAGAACTCGGGGTCGTTCTTGGCGTCGCGGAGCTTCCACTCCTGCCAGAACTCGACCTTGAGCTCGCCGCCCTCGACGTACAGCGCCCACGGACCCGCGCTCTTGTAGCCCCCTTCGGAGCGGACGAAGAGCACGTCACCCTCCCGCACGACGAGCAGGACGTCGTCCCACCCGCCGACGCGGCCGGCGTCACCGTGGGCACCGCTGCCCGAGGTGATGACCACGGGCGAGCCCTTCCACGGGTCGACGGTGCCGGTGGTCCCCTTGGTGTAGGGGCCGGCGGTCGACACGCGGACGAGGAAGGCGTCCTCCGACTTGCCCGTCTGGGTGAGCCCGTAGATCGTATTGACCTTGGGCTGCTCCCAGCTGTACCGCGCCGGCGCCGCCTTCTCGTCGAGCTTGACCACGCTGGCCGTCTCGACCACTTCGCTCTCGCGACCGTAGTTGTCGCTCTGCTTGGTGACGTCGAGGCCGACCAGGGGCACCTCGACGAGCGAACGCCCGCGTCCGGACTCGCCGAACGCGATGACCGGGCCGGTGGCGCCCTTCGTCACCTTTAGCCCCGCCGTGATCTGGCCACCCGCGAACGTGAACGTCCGCATCTGGCCGAAGATCACATCGAGATCCTCGGGCGTCTCCGCCGCCTGCTCGAGCACCTGCTGGGCCTTCTCGACCGCCTGGAGGTTCTCGTAGTCCTGCCAGGTGGCCGTGACCGGCCGGCCGGCCTCGAGCCACAGCGCGTAGCTGTGCTGTCCCCGCGAAGGGGACACGCGCAACACGTCGCCGTGGCGGAGGACGATCAGCCCGTCGTCCCAGCTCCCGACCCGGCCGGCAGCGCCGAAGGCGCCGTAGCCGGAGATCAGGGTCATGGGCTCACCGGCGATCCTCCGCCAACATCCCCGCCCGCCGCGGATGTACGACGTGTACGTGTACACCCGCACGAGCACGGCGTCACCGCCGTGCTGGCGCGGCTTCTCCAGGACGTAGAAGCTCTTCTCGGGCTTCCCGTCCCGGGGTGGCAGGGTGATCTTGGCCGGGTGCGCGTCGAGCACGCGCCCGTTGATCACCTCGGCCGGAGCGCGCCGACCGAGCGCTACCTTTTCGTAGCGTCGGCCGCGCCCGGCCTCGCCCAGGAACACAACCGGCCCGAGCCGATCGTCCTGGGTCAGAGCGAGCCCCTCTCGGAGCTCGCCCCCGGACCATGTGTAACACCGCATGTTGTTTCTCCTTTCATGCGGTTTGCCCTTGCCATTTCATCCAGACCCGTTCCGGATATAGGCGGGGGCTGTTTTCCGCGCGAACGCATGTTCACGCGGCCACATCAGAGCGGCGGCTGTTACGCCTCTTAGGAAACAAGGCGGCCAGCAAGAGAGCTAGAGTCTCCGCGCTGATGTGGAAAGGGAGCGGTCGGTGTGCAACCGACTCGCCCCCTGCTTTTCATGCGGTGCCCCGCTTTGGCTCGTCGGCCACCGGCCCTGAAAAGGACCTCCCCGGATAACGCACCGGGCATCGCGACTTACGGATATCATCACCTACTTGCGGGTGACGATCCGCGCTGCCGGCTCGTGGTGCCGGCACGCGGGGTCCAAACAGGTGAGCAATGTCGCCCACAGGACCGGTCCGTATGGCAGACAGCCCGCGACAAGAATGCCGCTCGAGCTGCGCAACCATCCGGCCATGATTTTTCTCATGGCTCTCCAATCTCATCACCCCTATTCTCCCCATTTCATGACAGGCACACTATCACTTATAGAGGATATTCGGGCGATGAGAGTTGTGCTGAATTGGAATGAATGGGCATCAGCACTTGCCCCACACCGCGAAGGAACAATTTCCCTCACGGCGCTTCCAAAGGCTATGAAATATTTCACGGACTTTAGAAGCAAAACATAAACAACCCCTGGCAAAGGGGTTCCGGTTAGACCTCCGGGGCGCGGAACCACCACAGAACCGCGACCAAAAGAGGCCTAACCAGAGCCCGTTTGCTCTGCGTGTTGGTTTAACTCTCCTCAACTGAAGTTCGGAAAATTTCCGGACTTCGGTCGAGTCCCCGAACGGTGCGATGTGCGTCGCGTCCGCTCGGGGAATGTCTCGAGTGCATGCAAGATATAGCTCTTGCGGGCCGGTCCTGGCAGAGACCAACTGTCGTATAACTTGTCGCCACAAGTTCACGATACGTCGGTGTAGCCTTGGCGAAGGCCATTAGCCGGTATTTGTATTATCACGCCTTAACCGGTGGCGTTTTCCTACAATCATAGAAGATCCTCTCTATCTGTAGGATTGGGGGGGTTTTACTGCCTAGCTCCACCTTTCGGCTTCACAGCACCGGCAGCATTCTTCTTTCCCTTTTCCCCGCGACCCCTTGCGCGTGAAAAGGTGAACCGGACTAGCCGAGCCGGGCGCGCAGCGCCGGCTCGATCTCCTGGATCCACCTCTCCTGGCTCACATGCAGGAGGAAGGAGGTGTTCGAGATGAGTCCGGCTGCCGGGCTCGACTCGGCGCCGTCCGGGACCAGGCTCCGGAGATCCAGCTCGGCCTGATGGCTCTTCACCACCGCCAAGGAGTACTGGATCCCCCCGCAGGCCGCTGCGATCGGACCCATACCCTTGATCTGCACCGTGCAGATGCAGCCGGGGCGGGACTCGATCTCCTTGGCCAGCGTGGCCAGGTCGAACCTGCCGCCGGTGCGGCAGTCGACCAGCCAGACGCCGGGCAGGATCTGTTCGGCGCGGGTGGCCAGGCGCTCGGCCTCCGAGACCTGCACCTCGTAGACCTCGACCTTCTTGGTCAAGGCCTCGACGGCCTGCTCGTCGCCCTGGGTGGCGGCAACAAACTCTCCGAAGTGTTCGCTCTTCGCCTTCTCGCCCCCCTCCGGCCGCTTGGGGTTGAAGGGGGGCAAGGTCGCCATCCCCTTCGTCAACAGGACCGCCAGATCCGAGAGCCGGTCAGCGGTCTGCTCGGACCGCGGCCCGTCGAGCACCGCGGCGTCGCGGTCCAGGCCGTCGTAGGTCACGCCGGCCGCCTTCATGGCCGCGGTCAGGCCGTCCGGGTCCGGATCGGCCACGATGACCGTCCCGACCTCGGCGAACTCGGCGATCTCGACGAGAGAGGCACACGCCGGTGCCTCATCGCGCGAGACGATCCGGGCGTTGTCGCCCAGGATCTTCTCGATCGCCTCCGCGGCCTCGGGCGTCCTGCCCTCGCCACGGTGGTGGTCTCGGACGACCACCTCGATCCCGCGCTCGAAGAGCACGCGGATCGTGTCCGCCAGCACGGGCGTGGCGCCCGTGTCCACGAACAGCACCTTCTTGGCGTCGGCCGGGATGGCCTCCAGCACCGCCTCGCGGTCGGCGGGGCTGAAGAACTTCGAGAACATGACCGCAACGTTGATAGTCATTTGGAACATCTTTTCTCCTCGTTTTCAGGTCGCCAACCTGATCATTCTCAAACCCGGGTGGCTAAATCCGAGTTTTGTTTTCACTTTGAGTCACCGAGAGAAACTTCCCGGTTGCCTCAATTCAGAAGGGGAAAGGGTAAAGGGTTAGAGGTAAGAAAATCAGATTTTCAGATCCTTTTACCTTTTACCTATTTCCTATTCTCAATCGAGGCCCCGAGCGAAGCGATGTGCGTCGCGTCCGCTCGGGGTTCGAGTGCGAGGGAAACGGTCCCTTGGCCGCCGTGCTTCAATCGCCCCGTAAGCACGGATCAGGGGGGCGGGCTAGGCGGCCTGCTCTTCTGTGAGGAGGACCTCCCACTCGGCCTGCTCCGCGGCCGAGTTCCAGCCCGCCTCGCGGGCCGCCTGCTCCGCGGCCTCGCGACGGGCCGCGGCGGCCTTGGCCTCTGCCTTGGCCTCTGCCTCGCGACGGGCCGCGGCGGCCGCTTCCCGCCGACGGGCGGTCTTGCCCGGCCGGCGGCGAGTGACCTGCTGGCCGCGGCGGCCTGCTGCCGCCTGCTTCTTCTCCGCCGCGATCTTGCGACGGAGGAATTCGATGTGCCGCGCGAGCGGCACGGTCCGGCCGTGACGGGCATCACGGCCGGTGACCAGCTCTCCGTCCGTTTGTCGGACGGACACGACCTCCGTCAGGACCTGACGGCCATGGCCGAGGTCGATCCCCGTGGACGGACCACGGGGTGTCGAGATCAGACGACCCCGCAGGGCCTCCAGCCGCTCCGCCGGTCGAGAAATCGGCGGCAGCGCCGTCGTCGTCGTCTTCGTCGTCTTCGTTGTCTTCGTCGTGGTCGTCGTCATCGTCATCTCCTCCAGGGCGAACAGCCGTTCGCCCCTACGCTTTGCGGCAGCCCCTCAAGGCCGTTGTAGCATTACGCCACCAACGCCCATACGGGCACCGTTTTAATCCACTGCGAAGAATCATTTCCTCGCAGCGTTCTCCCTGAATCAGATCCGTCATAACGGATCTGATTCAGAGGCTTCCAAGACTCGCAAGCTCTCTCCCTTGCGAGCTATGGAAGACTCACGCTCCAACCACACTGACCGTTCCCACGACCATCATGAAAGGAATGTAAGTTGATAATAGAATTGTATTCATAAAAAGTATTGAAGTCGGATCGCTAGGCCGATCTATATAATAAGATCACGATTGGTAATTAATCCCTGACCCGACTTCACTGTTATGTATTGAGTCATGCTCCACAGTTTCCTTTTGGATAACTTTAGAATCCATGATCTCTGGAAGCAGAACCTAGACAAGAGATCTCTCTCGTTCGTTTATCTACATCCTGCTTCTTCGATTTGGTATTCAATTGTAAGGTACTTCCCGCGAATAGAGGTTTTTCTGTCTCTCGCTTGATCCTCTCTGGTTCTAAGGACTGCTCCGCTTGGGCTCGACCCGATTGGGGATCCCAGGCGTAGCGCACTCGTTAGAACCCATGAAGTTGGGTTTGTAAGATGCACTTACGCATATTCGTGGTGATCTCTCTCGCTCCTCCGTATGGCCTCGCTGTCGGTTGTCGTGCCCGACCGGGCCGGTCATCACTGCGGATATTCGTAAATGCTAGTAATGAACTGTTGTCTTATAAAAAAGACGGATCTAACTAACTCGGCAAGAGATAATTAAATCCGTCTAGTCAATGTATACATCTATCAATCTATAAATGTATCCATTCACTTATGCCTTATAACCCCAGGCTCGGGCTCTCTCGCTCTATATTGTTCTTGAAGGTACTTGATGAGTCCAGGCTCTTCGTTTCCTTTTCTCATCTTGTTAACACCAGTATAGCACAAAACACAAAACTTGTCAAGGGGTCAGTGGCACTATTCCTCAAAATTGGCTTATTTTAGCCCAGACTTATCCACAGCTCCTGTCATTGACTAAGTGACGTTTTCATGATATTATGATGGTAAAGGGAAAAAGGAAAGAGGTAAAAGAAATCAAAATATGGAATTTCGATATGAACAACTAAGGGTTAACCAGGTCATTTTAGACTATGTCAATCAAGTGTATTCCCTAAGTAAAGGCTTTCCGGACGAGGAAAAATTCGGTCTAACGAGCCAAATTCGCCGGGCTTCAATCTCAATTTACCTTAATTTAGCTGAAGAGAGCTCCAGAAACACCAAACCCGAATTCGTACGCTTTCTCAATATTGCTCTTGGCTCACTAACAGAAACCGACGCCTGCTTAAAAATCGCCCTTAATCAGGGATACATCACTTAAACTTCCTGGAACGAAACTCGAGCTTTAACCGAACAACTCTGGATTTCCCTTGCCGCCCTAAGAAAATCCCAGCAAACTTAGCCCCTTTTACCCTTTACCTTTTACCTTCTCCCTCCATATGCCTCATGAAATCCATTTCCCTATCCTTTTAGAGCTTGGTCTAAACAGCTCAGAAGTTCAAATATACGAGGTTTTGCTTGAATATGGACCAAAACCAGCAGCAGAACTCGTAAAACTCACTGATTTAGGCCGCGGCAATACCTATAATGTTTTAACGTCTTTAAAAGAAAAAGGGCTGGTTATTGAAGAAACTGGCAAAAAGACTGTCTTTCGAGCAGTTGATCCGGAGCGTTTGCGTGGTTTAGCTAAAGCCCGGCTTGAATCTGTGCAAAATTTATATTCCCAGCTCGATTCTACTCTTCCTTCCCTAAAGAGCCATTTCAACTTAATTACCAAAAAACCGGCTTTTCGAGTCTTTGAAGGGGTCAGCGGCATGAAAGAGGTGTACCAAACCATTCTTAAAACCGGCCAGCCGATTTACAGCTTAATCGGCCCGCCAGCTCAAGAAACCACACTGCTCAAGTGGTTACGTGGCTCGTATTTAAAACAGCGCGTTGCCGCCCAAATTCCGGTTTTCGCTGTGATGAGCTCCTCAAGTAAACGAGTATCCGAAATGATGAGCCGAAGTCAGTCTGAACTGCGTCAGGCTTCAGTCATTGATGAACAAAAATACCCCTTTACCGGGGATATTAGTGTTTTTGGAAACAATGTTGCCTTTATGGATCACGAAAATATGATTGCCGTGATTATTGAAAGTCCGAGCTTGGCTAAAACCATGCGCTCAACCATTAAAGCATTGTTTACTTGTTCTAACTTGCCTTCTCAAAAACCACAACTCGAGAATCAGGATCATTCGGATCAGCAAACAACCGGCTAGCCACTTCTCCTTCTTCCGTTTCTGCCTTAACCGAGGCAATCATTTCATCGTAAACCTTTCGTAAATCAAATTTCTTAATCTCAAGGCCTAACTTTTGGCCTCGTTTGGTTTCTGTGATAACTTGACCAGTTTTTCAGGATCCAACTGTTCTGCTCGAGCTGTATACTTTTCATTCGCTTTATTATCTCGCTTCATGTTGAATCCATACAACGGTTCATCACCTTCGACCGGAATCTCATGCACCCCATCCACCACAAAACCAAACTTTTCACAGTAAACCACCGTAATCAAAGAACCAGGATAAGCCTCAAGTTTAACTACATGATCTGCTGCCAACTGCTCCACGGCCTGATTAAGCATGACTTCACCAATGGCTGAACCGCGGTATTTCGGATTCACATTGACGGATCCAATATGAGCTGACCCATCTTCTCCCTTGTCCACCCGCATAAAAGCCAGAACGTCATTATCTTTTTTCATAATCTTAAACTCAGAACCTTCCTTGGGATTTTCCACGCTTTTCTTTAACAACCCGACCACAAAATCATGCATACGCGGAATCTCTTGCCAGTTCTTGTCAGCAATATCGAGCATGGCTGCTTGGTCCTTCTGATCGATTTCTTGCGCCTCCCGGCTGACCACCTCGACATTTTTAACCATCGATAGATCCGGGTTTTCCTTTCCTTTGAACAAGCTTCTGAAAATATTTCCAAAAAGCTGCACGTCAGCAGTAAAACTTTTCAGTTTATCGTCTAACCTTTTAGAATCTTGAGCCGATACATCAACCAAAAAATCCTTGGCTTTTTCTAGTAGCTTCTGTTCCAACTTGGTCGGATCAAGTTGCTCCTTGGCAGACGAGCCAAGATAATCCTCTATTTCAGAAACCACATTTTGCGCCGCTTGCACCACCTCTCCATACCGAGCAAAGACCAATTCTGCGGTTTCCCGGTCCATGCGTTCATCAATCTTTAAAACAGTGTCTCTGAATTCATCTCCGTATTCACAAGAAAGAAAAGTCCGGGCTCCATCCAGGCCGTATTTTTTTGTAAATTCCATGATTTCTTTTTCTTCCTTTGGTGAAATTTCTCGAAGTGAAGCCATAAACCAAATCTGTTCTCGAGTACTTAATTCTCTTACTGAAAAACAGTAATCTTTTCTAAACCATCCAAGAGGTTATTGTCCAACAACATGGAATAATCTCGTTGAGCCTGCATTCGATACTCACGTTGCTCACTATTCAAATCATCTGAAATACCGATCATCGGTAAATCACCGAAATGAATCATCTCTTCGGCTTGATATACTTCTTTTTCATTTTCTTTATTCAACATGCCAATAAGTTTACCGTTGAGATCATAAACTCCGTAGTATTCTTTTGATACTGGAACCACGCCAACATTACTCCGCTGCAACCTGTGAATATCAATCTGGTCAGTGCCATACGGGGATTCCATTTTCACACGTTTTTTATCAATTAGGTATTCACGAAAAATATGTGCAGTTTGATTAAAAACATATTCAAATTCATCACATAGCTCATCGTCCGACATCTCCTCAATCCTATCTTCATCAATATAATCAAAGGTATCCCGATCATTAGCCATCCAATTTCGAATATCTTCAGTATCAAATCGCAAACCACCCCCAGAAGACCGTTGTTCCAAAATAGCCTCGGCCTTTCGTTTTAACAAAGCCGAGTTGGTTTTTTCAGGAAACTCTTCCAACATACTTTCCATTTTCTCTGCTGACTGTTCTGAAAAACCAAAATTTTCTCCGTATGAAGACGTGGCGTTTAACACAGACAGTAAAGAAGAGGCTTGCTCCACCTCTAACTCGTCAAGATTGTCCATTCTTTTTTCAAGAAAAGGCATCAAACCGAAACTCGCCTGATAAGATAAACCGGCCACGGCACCTGTTAGTGCATCAGGCGGCAGACCCGGCTGTCGAAAAATTTTTCCCAAAGATTCCAAATACACATCAGGGTTAACCACCTGGGCATCTTGATCTAATAAATTAGATAACTCGCGAGCAGCTTCGGGATATTGAAGCCATATTTCAGGCATCATGCTAGCATACTCATCCAAAATATCCTTATCTTTGTATGAACGCCGGGAAGGCATAAATAGACCATTGACCATAATCGCACCATCAAAGCCATCAACCTTTCCTTGAGTCAAATTTTCCGAATACCAAGCCACAACCCGATCTATCAGATCACGCTGTTCGGACGGAGACAAATCATTAATCTCCCCTGAACCTCGCAGCTTTACTAACTCATTAACTAACTCTTGGTTATCCTTAACATCCTTTAACCTGCGACCAAGCTCTGTTTGATCACCGTGCTCAATTTTTTCAATATTTGGTTTGTATCCTTCTCTTTCTGACATATCATTTTAAAAATTCTTTTACTCTCCCCAACGTTATTCTTACCTCCTCCTCATTATCATACCCCCAATTCCGGTCCGAGCCAAAGGTGAACCCTCCAAAATGCTCAAACAAATCTCGAGTTCGAGGTGATTCCTGAACATAAATCCTCTTTCCGGCTCGTTCAACAATGATCATTGGCATGGGTTTCCAGTACTCCCGAGCGCTCAACCGAGAAACCAACGAACGAATGTATGTATCCGGATCATCCGACACTACGATCTGAAAGTCCTTCCAAGCTTCCCTGGCCTTCCAAGCCTTCTCGGCCACATCACGAGCCTCCTTACTCGGCAACCGCCCAGGAATCTTCGCCCCGAGTTCATTCTTATATTCCTCCACCCGGTCAATCTCCTCGCGCGAGTACCCAGCGTCCAACAACCCCCAAAAATATCCAGCATCCCAATATCCGATTCCGTGAACCAGTCGCGGATCGTAACCGAGTTGCTCGAGTTCAGAGTCCGATATCTCTGCAAGCTCGAGGAACTGGTGCAGTGAACTTGGCAGAGCATTCCCGTCTTTATCATGAGCCCGGTCTAAATCGTTGTACTGGTGATGGTCAATGATATGCAAAAATCGTCCTTTATCCTTTATCCTTTTCTCGATCTCAACCCCCGGCATTTCTACAATGATCACATGGGCGAACGGCCGTTCGCCCCTACATTCAAGAACATCCATAATCCCTGTTTCATCTTCTAACTTCGCGCCATGTTCTTGACTCGACCGATACACTTGCATCCCAATCTTCTCTCCAATCTCGGCAATCAAAAAGGCTTCCTCGTCATTCACGGGAACTATTAATAAGCAATTCTGACGATCCAACATAATAAACTCAAAGCACGAAATAAGAAATTCAAAACGTTTCGGATTTCGATATTCTGATTTCGGATTTTAATGCTTAAACCCAACCCAAACTGTAACGTCTCCCACTTTGAACTCGGTAGCGTTAGCTGTGCTTGGTTTTTCTTCATGTAAACTAATGGCGATGGTACCAGACTGGATCGCCTCACCATGCTCGGTCAACGTCTTCATCACTTCATCCTCCCCAAAGACGTACAGTTCGATTTTATCTTCAATCGTCAGCTCAGCTTCCTTACGCATTCCATTTACCTTGCGTACGATTTCACGAGCCAAACCTTCGCGCGCCAGCTCTGGTGTAATTTCAGTATCAAGTTCAACCCCAAAATCTCCGGACGGATCAATTAAGACCTGTTTTACATTCACTTCTTCTGCGATCAAAGCCAAATATTCGTCCTCAAGATCCCGAGCACCACTTACTTTCATCAAATTCAAAGCTTGCTTCACCGCAATTCCTGTCTTCTCGCGAACTTGCAATCCCTCACTCACGACTCGCCGTACCTCTTCCATATTCTTCAAAACCTCTTCGGCCTCAAACTGACCATTTACTTCTGGCCACTCATCAAGATGCACTGATTCAGCCGGACCGTTTACGTCCTGATAAATCATTTCCGCGGTAAACGGTATGAATGGAGCCATGACCTTAGAAAGTTCAAGCAACACGTAACGCAAATTTGTTACAGCAGCTTGAGCATCAAACCCTTCAGTCTTGAATCGATTTCGACTACGGCGCAACCACCAGGTTGAAAGGTCATCGATAAAGTCTCGAACTGGTCGAGCCGCAGCCACCAAATCGTAATTATCCATTCCTTGAGTTGTTTCAGCTACAAGTTCATTGAGCCGAGCTAAAATCCAGGCATCGAGTACATTGTCAGAATTTGGTTCGTCCAACAGCTCGAGCTTGCCTTCGTACTGCTGATAGAACCGATTCACATTCGAAACCATGTTCAACACCTTCTTAACCACCTCATCTACTTCACGTTCGGCAAAACAAAGTGTATCGGCTCGCATCACCGGGGACGTGCACAAGTAATAACGTAAAGCGTCTGCTCCGTACTGGTCAAAAATCAAACTTGGGTCAGGATAGTTCTGCAACTTCTTGGCCATCTTCTTCCCGTCTTCTGCCAACACGATTCCATTCACAATAACGTTCTTATAGGCGGTTTTATTCATCACTCCGGTTGAAAGCACGTGCAAGTAGTAAAACCAACAACGGGTTTGGTCAGCCCCTTCAGCAATATACTCGGCCGGAAAATTATTTTCGAACTTCTCTTTGTTCTCAAACGGATAATGCATTTGCGCGTACGGCATACTACCCGACTCAAACCAACAGTCCAAAACGTCCGGCACGCGGTGCATGGTCTTACCGCACTGACACGGAAACGTGATTTCATCCACGACATGCTTGTGCAAGTCAGTTACTTTAGTTCCTGACAACTCCTCGAGCTCAGTCACGGATCCAATCACTTTCTTTTTTCCACATTCACAGCACCAAATCGGAATTACACTCGCCCAATAACGCTGACGAGAAATTGACCAGTCGCGCGCGCCTTCGAGCCACTTACCAAACCGACCGTCCTTAATATGTTCCGGTGACCAATTGATTTCCTTGGCTTTCTTTAATAGTTCGTCCTTCATTTTAGTGACCGCCACAAACATGCTAGACGTGGCATAGTTCAAAAGCGGAGTATCGCACCGCCAACAGTGCGGATAGCTGTGTTCATACTTAGCCTTGGCAAACAGGGTTCCTTTACCGGCCAAACACTTAATGATTTCTACATCGGTCGCCATTCTGTCGTCGGCTGGTTTAACGTTAAGGCCTTTAAAATCAGTTACCTCATCAGCAAAGTCACCGTTTAGTTTTACATGTTGAATAAATGGCAAGTTTTTTTCAACTCCAAGCTGCATGTCGTCTTCACCAAAGCCAGGTGCAATGTGCACCACACCGGTTCCTTCTTCAGTTGAAACAAAGTTAGCCGCGTAAATCTGCCAACCATTCTTGCGGTTTTCAAGACTCTCATCATTAGCGTAATAATAAAACAACGGTTTATAGCTCTTGCCGACGAGTTTCTTTCCTTTGAACTCATCTATTATGTTATAGTCATAGTCACCAAAAACTTCTTCGAGACGGTCTTTTGCCAGAATAAAATTTTCTACGTTAACACGACGAATCTGACCATCACCAGTAGAATTAACTACATGTTTTGATGGAACCCCATCTTTTGTCACTAATTCAACCTTCACATAATCAATATTTTTACCGACAGCCAAAGCCACGTTGCCAATTAATGTCCAAGGCGTCGTGGTCCAAGCAAGAACCGATGTCCCCGGTTCATCCACGATCTCGAGCTTGACCGTGGCTGACAAATCTTTGACGTTTCGGTAACCCTCTGCTACTTCGGATTGCGAAAGTGTAGTCTCACAACGCGGACAAACATGCATGGAACGGTGGCCTTCATAAATCAAGCCCTTATCATAAAGCTGTTTAAAGACCCACCAGATCGACTCCATGTAACCGAGGTCCATAGTTTTATAAGCGTCATCCATGTTAACCCAACGACCCAGCCGGCGGATCACCACTTTCCAATCCTCAACATACTTTAAAACCTTGGTTCGACAACTTTCATTAAACTCACCCACACCAGCCGCTTCAATGTCAGCCTTACTCTTAGAGCCCATTTCCTTTTCAACGATGTTCTCAATCGGCAAACCATGACAATCCCAACCCCAAACGCGTTCCACGCGGTAACCCTTCATGGTCCAGTAGCGTGGCACCACGTCTTTCAATATACTGGCCACAATATGCCCGTAGTGCGGGAGTCCGGTAGCAAACGGTGGCCCATCATAAAAAACATAATCTCCCTTCGGAGCCTCTCGTTCGATCGATTTTTCGAAAATCCGCTCTTTCTCCCAAAATTCGAGGATTTTTTCTTCTTTTTGAGGAAAATTGGAGCCACCTTTTGACATAAATTTTTCAGCAGTTTCTTAGCTAAATAACGCTCAAATCCTACCAATTTTAGCATGATTTATCAAGTTACGTCGCTCGCGAGCGACAGTGACAAGCTTATTTGATATAATAGGCGGGTATGAATGAAAAACCAACAATCTACCTTGGAGCCGATCACGCTGGTTGGGAAACCAAGGAACACATCAAAGAAGTTTTGGAGGAACAAGGTTTTAAGACTATAGACATGGGTAACCGTGACTTGGTCGATGACGATGACTACCCGGACTTTGGACATGCTGTAGCTAAAAGAGTCGTATCTGACCCGGGAAGCTACGGTATTGTCAGCTGTGGTAATGCGCAGGGAATCTGCATCGTCACCAACAAAGTAAAGGGAATTCGGGCGGCGGTTGGCTTTTCCGAATTTGCAGCTGAGACTAGTCGCACCGATGATGATTCAAACATCCTTTGTCTACCGGGGCGGGTTTTATCAAAACGTGAAGCTAAAAAAATTGTCGACAAATGGATCAATACAGAATTCAGTGAAGCCCCGCGCCACAAACGACGATTGGCCAAAGTCAAAGAAATAGAAAAACAAGAATATGATGAATGTGCCTGAAATCATTCCGTCATTACTCGTTGATAACGTTGAAGAGTTTGAACATCGGTTACGTTTAGTTGAGCACGATTGCAACACTGTCCAAATAGACATTCTGGATGGCTCAATGTTTGATGCCACCAGCTGGTTTGATGCTAAAACAATTGCGGCCATGAAAAGCCCGGTCAATTTTGAATTGCACCTCATGATTGAAAATCCCTTGCTGGTTATTGAGCAGTTTGCCGTGCATGTTCCAAACACCGTGCGAGCCATCATCCACGCCGAACTTGATCGACCACTCGGAACCCTGATTGATACTATTAAACAAGTTCATAAAATAGAGGCCGGCGTGGCTCTTAATCCTGCAACACCTGTCGATGAAATTCATCACGTAATGTCACACGTTGATGAAGTACTGATAATGGGGGTTTACCCAGGGGCCAGCGGCCAATCTTTTGGCGATGAAGCTCATGGTATCAGTGGTCAAGCCATTATGAAAAAAATCGCCCGTATTCACAACCGCTATCCCAACCTGCCGCTTGGAGTAGATGGTGGGGTAAATGAGGAACGAGCCGGGCAGATGATCACGGCTGGAGCTACGCGCCTAAGTGCAGCCAGTGCCATCTTCAACACTGATGACCCTGTGGATGCTCTCGGGAAAATGCAAAAAATAGCTGAAAAACAAGCCTAGATATTTCGCCCTCAGTGTGCTATACTCAAGTACGAATTTAACATTAATGCATAAAAAAAATTTAAAGCCAGTCTCTTATGACTAAGAAAATATTTATTGCCCTAATCGCACTTGGCGTAGCTCTCGGGTTTGGTCTATCTAACCTGAATTCAGCTAAGGCTAACAGTTTGGTTGCCCTGGAAGACCTTTCTTCCGGCGACATGATTCGCGGAGAAACCTTCCCGGCAGTTTACTATTATGGCATGGATGGATTCCGTTACGTTTTTCCAAACGACAAAACCTACTTCACATGGTACGAAAATTTTGATGACGTAAAATGGATTAGTGATGAAGACCTGACCAAGATCCAAATCGGTGGCAATGTCACCTACCGCCCTGGCACACGCATGGTCAAGATCAACAGTGATCCTAAAACCTATGCCGTAGGCATGAACGGAGAGTTACGTCATGTCACCAGTGAGTCAGTAGCTACTGATCTTTATGGGTCTGATTGGAACCAAATGATTGACGATGTGCCAGATAGCTTTTTTGGGAACTACTACTACAGCGACCCTATTAACGATGCCAGTGATTACGATAAAGATGACGTCATGGCAGATTCTGCTGACATTAATACTGACAAAGGATTAGAAGCCCCGGCTGAAATGTCAATTATTGACTTTGATTATTCACCGGACGCAGTCACAATTGACGCTGGAACCGCTGTTCGATTCACCAACGACGGAGACGAAAACCATACTGTAACCGCGGATGATCTGACCTGGGGAAGCGGTACCATGGCACCTGGAGTCAACTATATTAAGAAGTTTGAGGAAGCCGGTAACTACTACTTCTTCTGTAGCTATCATCCAGACATGACCGGAGTTATCATTGTAGAGTAAAATACCATAAAACAGGGCCTACGGGCCCTGTTTTTGGTTATTCGAGTAGAATCAGAAAGTGTGATAAAATGATACCACTATGCCAAGAAGAAAACCTCTCCAATTACACGATAAGAAACTGCGTCAGCTTGAAGTAAAGGCCTATGAAATCCGCATGGAGCTTATGCAAACTTTAGCCAACGCAAAATGTGGTCATTCAGCCGGACCACTTGGTTTGGCTGACATTTTTACCGCTCTTTATTTTCACGTTCTCAACCATGACCCAAAAAAACCTGATTGGTCCGACCGTGATCGACTTTTTCTTTCTAACGGTCATGTCTGTCCCATCCAATACGTGACAATGGCATTTGCGGGATATTTTCCCAAGAAAGAACTAAAAAATCTTCGTCAGCTTGGCTCTCCCCTGCAAGGCCACCCGGAAAAAACTAAACTCGCTGGAGTGGAAAACACATCCGGTCCACTTGGAGATGGGATTGCTCAGGCCGCCGGATGTGCCTATGCGGCACAAATGGACAAAGCTCGCTGGTTCACTTATTGCGTTATGAGCGATGGTGAGCTTGAAGCAGGAATCGATTGGGAAACTTTTCTATTTGCAGGTAAATATCAGTTGAAAAACTTAATCGCAATCTGTGACCGCAACAATATCCAAATTGACGGTAGCACTGAAGACGTAATGCCGCTAGAACCCTTGGCTGAAAAATTCGAAGCCTTTAATTGGCATGTCATTGAAATCGATGGCAACAACATTCGAGAAATCGTAAACGCCATTGGCGAAGCTCAAGCCGTACAAGAAAAACCAAGCATGATTATTGCCCATACCACCCCCGGCAAGGGCGTTGATTTTATGGAGGGTGATTACACCTGGCATGGAAAACCGCCAAAAAAAGGAGCAGAACTAAATCAAGCCATCAAGTCTTTAGAAGAAAATCTGGCCAACATCAAAAAAGAGCACAAATAATATGGCCTTGAACAAAAATGCAAAACTCAAGAGAAGGCTGTTTGATCCTAAAATTGAACAGGTTCCAACCCGCAACGGATACGGCGAAGGCTTAGTTGAAGCTGGAGCAAAAGATGACAACGTAGTAGTACTTTGTGCTGATTTAACAGAATCAACCAGATCGCAGGCATTTAAAGAAGCGTATCCTGATCGTTTTGTTCAGCTTGGCGTACACGAGCAAGGGATGGCCGCTTTTGCCGCCGGTATGAGCATGGTCGGAAAAATTCCTTTCATTTCAAGCTACGCCGCTTTTTCACCGGGACGGAACTATGAACAAATTCGTACCTGTATTGCCCTCTCTGAAACCAACGTCAAGATTGCCGGCGCACACGCTGGCATCTCGGTTGGTCCGGATGGAGCCACTCACCAAATGATCGAAGACATTTCACTGATGCGGGTCCTCCCCAACCTGACCGTTATTGTGCCCGCTGACACTACGGAAACCAAAAAAGCAACAATAGCTGCGGCTAAACTCAAGGGTCCGGTTTACATCCGTTTTGCCCGTTCAGCCACTCCGGTCTTCACCACCAAAGCCAGTCCTTTCCAGGTTGGCCGAGCTGAGATGTTACGCACTGGGAAGGATGTGACCGTTATCGCTTGCGGACCACTTGTTTACGAAGCTCTGAAAGCCGCCCGCGAACTAGAAAATGAAATTGACGTACAAGTCATTAATTCTCACACCGTTAAGCCTCTTGATAAAATCACTCTTACTAAAGCCGCCAAAAAAACTGGTGCTGTGGTCACAGTGGAAGAACATCAAGCCGCCGGCGGACTCGGAGGAGCAGTAGCGGAACTACTTAGTGAATGTTGTCCGGTACCAATGGAACGTGTTGGAATCCAAGACACTTTCGGAGAATCAGGAAATCCAAATGAACTTTTAGAACACTTCTGCCTTACCGCTCCCCACATTATCAAAGCCATTAAAAAAGTATTCAACAAAAAATAATATGTTTGATGCCATTGCTATTGGAGACATTAAACTTGACTCTTTTATCAACCTATCTGAGGCCTCCGTTAACTGTAAACTGAGAAAACGAGGTTGCCAGTTGTGTTTGGCCTACGGAAGAAAAATTCCCGTCAAAGATTATGAAGAACAAATCGCCGGCAGTGCTCCAAACGTTGCAGTCGGTCTTTCCAGACTAGGTTTTAATTCAGCGGTTTATTCAGTCATGGGAGACGACGAAACCACTGATCTGGCTTTTAAAAAATTAGGGCGGGAAGGAGTTGATAGTCGTTATATTGAAATTGATCACTCTTTACCCTCAAGTTATTCAGCGGTTTTAAACTATAAGGGTGAGCGCACTATTCTAGCCAGTCACCAACCGTTTAAATATCGCTTACCAAAGCTGGAAAAGACCAAATGGATTTATGTAGGGGAGCTGGGTGATAAATATGAAGACATGTACCGAAAATTGATTCCTTATATTAAAAAGAACAAAATAAAACTTGCTTTTAATCCGGGTGCAGTACAACTGGCGGAGCGAAAAAAATCTTTACTGGATCTGATAGAAGTCAGCAGTATTTTATTCGTTAATCGAGGTGAGGGCGAACGTTTGGCTCCGGGTAACTCAAAGAAAAATACCAAGACTTTGATTCATAAACTCTGGAAAATGGGACCGGAAATAGTGGCTCTTACTGATGGGAAAAACGGCTCGTACACTTTCAATGGTACCAGTGTTCTACACTGTCCAATCTATCCAGCCAAAGTGGTAGAAACCACCGGAGCAGGTGATTCCTTCACAACCGCGTTTATGGGAGCAATTCTTTACGAAAAAAAGATTTCTGACGCGATTCGCTGGGGCAACATGAATGCCGCCTCGGTGATAAAATACATTGGTCCGCAAAAGGGGCTTCTTAAAAAAACACAAATTATGTCCCGGCTCAGAAACCACAAAAATATTAAAGTAAAAGAACTTTAATATGAAAGGTTACGCGGCACCACTATACGTTTTACCATTTGATCATCGCTCCACATTTGCCAAAGGGCTGCTTGATCTTGGTTACCCGGTCAAAGAATCCGATAAGAAAAAAGTGACCCTCTATAAAAAAATTGTTTTTGACGGTTTTCAAGAATCTCAAAAGCACTCCTACTGTGCCCAGTGCTTAGCAATTCTAGTTGACGAAGAATTCGGTCTTCCCATTATCAAACAGGCCAAAAAGAACGGTTTAAATTTTTTCATGCCCGTGGAAAAAAGTGGACAGGACATATTCAAATTTGAATACGGAACCAAGTTTAAGGACCATCTATTAAAATATAAACCAACTTTTGCTAAGGCCCTGATCCGGTACAATCCGGCCAATAAAAAGGCTAATGCAGAACAAAGAAAGCGTCTAAAACAATTGGTAGATTTCTGTGATCAAGCAGAGATAAAACTAATGATTGAACCTCTGGTTCCGGCCACTAAGGCTCAGCTGAAAAAATGCAAAGGCAATGTTCGAACCTATGACAAAAAAATGCGCCCGGAAATGGCTCGCCAGATGATCAAAGAGTTATATGATAATAAAATCGTTCCTGATGTTTGGAAAATCGAGGCTATGGAAAACAAGCAGGAATGGAAAAAACTAAGTGAGGTGGTTCGCGGCTCTCGGATGACCAGAAATGTCGGCATCATTGTGCTTGGGCGAGGTGCAGATGCATCGCAAGTTAATAAATGGATAAAAACTGCCGCCTCAACCGGACTGGTGAATGGTTTTGCTGTCGGCCGGACTGTTTTCATGGAAGCTTTGGAAGAATACCGTGACAAAAAAATCAAACGTGATGAAGCGGTGCAAAAAATCTCCCAAAACTTTATGGGCTTAATTGACCTCTGGGAGGAAAACAAAAAATAGTATGTTTGATGTAATTACCATTGGATCTGCTACACGTGATGTATTTTTAGTCTCTGATGACTTCAAGATTTTAAAATCACCTAAATCTGCTACCGGAGCCTACGAGTGTGTTACCCTGGGATCAAAAATCGAAATCGATAAAATGGTTCTAACCACCGGTGGTGGTGCAACTAATGCCGCGGCAACTTTCGCTTCGCTCGGCTACCGTGTGGCCTGCGTGGGAAAAATTGGTAATGACTCTACCGGGCGTGGCTTGATCGATGAACTAAAACAGCAAAAAATTAATACCAGCATGATAAAACGGGTGGTTGGTCAAACGGCCTATTCATGTCTTTTAACCACTCCAACCGGTGAACGTACCGTTTTAGTACACCGAGGTGTTTCTGCCAAACTAAGCCCATCTGACATCCCCTGGTCAAAACTGAAAAGCAAATGGTTATACATAACTTCCCTGGGCGGCAACTTGTCTCTTGTAAAAAGGATCGTCCAGACAGCTCATGAAAAAAATATTCAGGTTGCATATAACCCGGGAATGAGTGAAATCAAAAAAGGGCGTAAAGCTTTCTCTTCATTACTGCCCATGCTTTCAGTTCTTATGGTCAACCGTGAAGAGGCCGCGGCTTTAACCGGACGACCAATTAAAAACTTGATGGGGATCATGAAGGACCTGACAAAGCATAACTCGATTTTGATTATTACTGATGGCGAAGCCGGAAGTTATGCTTGCCTTGGTGATGAAGTGTGGTTTGCTAAGCCAACAAAATCTAAAGTCGTGTCCAGAACCGGTGCAGGTGACGCTTTTGGCTCGGGTTTCCTGTCTTCGCTTTTAAAGTATGATGACCTGCCCCGAGCTCTCCAGACCGGGACCTTGAACGCAGAGTCTGTCATTGGTTCAATCGGAGCCAAGCGAGGAATTTTAAAAAAATTTCCTTCAAGTAAAAATTTAAACAAGATCAAAGTAAAAAAAATATAGTATGGCTAAATCAAATATGAAGGTCTTTGTAACGCGAGACATTCCGGATGAAGGCATCAAGATGCTAAAAAAGAGAAAAAATCTTCAGGTCAAAATTTACAATCAAGACAAAAAAATTCCGCGCCGCGAGTTACTCAAGCAGGTTAAGGGCGTGGATATTATTTTATCACTCTTAACGGAACGAATTGACGCTAAGATCATGGACGCAGCCGGACCAAATTTAAAAATGATTGCTAATTATGCCGTTGGTTTTGACAACATTGACCTAAAAGCAGCTAAAGAACGTAAAATCATTGTTTCGAATACCCCCGCCCCTGAAGTTTCGGAGACGGTTGCTGAACATGCTGTGGGTATGATCTTTGCTTTAGCCCACCGGATCGTTGAAGTCGATAAGTTTACTCGCGGCGAAAAATACAAAGGTTGGGGACCAAAGATGTTTCTTGGAACCGATGTACACGGCAAAACTCTTGGGGTCATTGGAACCGGGGCTATTGGGACCCATTTGATTCAACGTCTGCATGACGGTTTTGGACTCAATATTTTGTACAACGACATTCGTCGCAATCCGGTACTCGAGAAAAAATACGGAGCCAAATTCTCTACCAAGATGCAACTTCTAAAAAAAGCTGACTTTGTTTCGCTTCACGTCCCTCTTTTACCAGCCACGCGACACCTTGTTTCGACCAAAGAACTTAAGGCCATGAAAAAAACTGCCTTTTTGATCAACACCGCTCGTGGTCCAGTAATTGATGAGTTGGCTTTGACAAAGGCACTCGAGCGTGGTGAAATCGGGGGAGCCGGTCTGGACGTTTACGAATGTGAGCCGGCCATTGATTGTGATCCAACCGATAAGCACGAGCTCAAAAAGCTTGATAACGTAATTCTGACTCCGCACACTGCTTCGGCAACCATTGAAGCTAGACAGGCTATGAGTCGAACGGCTGCCACAAATATTCTAGCTTTTGTTGACAACAAAAAAATCCCTAATAAAGTTAAGTAAGAATTATGCAAGATGAAATGCAAACAAATGGAGGAAACACAAACGGTCACCAAACCCCAAAGCCAAAAACAAGTAATTTAGCAATTGGCATCTTGGCAGCTATTATCGTCATTCTGCTTATAGTATGGTTTCAGACCGCCCAAGCTCCAAGTGAAGACACGGTCACGGATAATGAAGTTTCAGAGCAGGTAAATGAGACCAGTGAACAAATCAGTGGTAGCTCATATGAGGGCGGTACACCTAATGACTGGCCTAATTATGAAACAGCCATGACTAACATTCAGACCCTGGGGGTGGGACAGGTAATACACGAATCAATTGTGGTTGACCCAAATGATGTAGACCTGGTTTATTTTTCTACCTCAGCTTACAATAGTGACATTGATGAAAACCTGATTAGTATCTATCGCTATAACGAGAGTAATGATAACTTTGAAAGACTATTTCGAACTCGATACCGTCGTGGGGCAACTTCACTACTGGATGAGGCAATGGTACCCAAAATGTTAACTGTAGGATATGAAGACGGAAAATTGATTCTTTTAATGATGGACTATGCTGACGAGCTCGACACCTGTGAAGAGGCTCTCCTAACCGGAATCGGAGATGACCGAGGTGAAAGCCGAAACCTTCTTAGTATGGATATCAATGATCCATATGCAGGGTTTAGTGAATACGCCCCGAGCAATGAACAGATAGCCGAAGCAGAAGCCCGGGAAGCTGATTGTGAAAAATAAAACCATAAACAAAAAGCGGTCGAGCTTAGCTCGATCGTTTTGATTTGCTGGCCTGCCATCCGTAGCTCCAGCACAATTCTTTTTCAGTGGTCCTCCTTCGCCAAAGCTTCGGAGGACATCCTACGCTCCATCAATAAATAACTTGCTGGAGCGAAGGATGGTGGACCCGAGGAGGCTCGAACTCCTGACCCCCTGCTTGCAAAGCAGGTGCTCTACCAGCTGAGCTACGGGCCCCGCCGTTCGCGAACGGCGGGGCGGGCCCTAACACGTTCGAAAACAACGGTGCACGTTCAGATGATAAAACGGATCGGTTATCCTAAAGTGCGGATATAGTACTATGCTTGGCTATTTTTGTCAACAGTTTCATGGACGTAAAGGCCTATTTTTGGTAATCTTGGATTGATATGAAAAAATTAGCCCCACTTTCAATTACTTCGCTTTTTATAGCGAGTTTTGTATTTGCCTTAAACGCTAATGCGGCAGTGTATCGAACCCTACCGGTTGAAATTTATAATCTAAACGGTGAGCTAGAATCAAGCTTTGAGATTTCGATTCATAACAACTCCGGTGGAGCCAGCTTGGCTGTAGCTGATCTTGGGATCGATGGAGTGCCAGAAATCATTCTCGGTCAAGGTTTTGGCAATGATCCACGAGTACGAATTTTTCGCCAGGACGGATCAGAGATCACCAGTTTCTTAGCCTACGCTGCCAACTTTGGTCGCGGAATTAACGTGGCAGTTTGTGACCTTGATGGTGATGGTCCAGCCGAGATTGTAACTGGAACTCAATACGGTGGCGGTCCCCAAGTGCGGGTTTTTGATACCAATGGAAATGTAAAATTTAGTAACGGATTCTTTGCCTACGCGGAAGACTTCCGCGGTGGAGTCAACGTAGCCTGTGATGATCTAGATGGAGACGGTGAAGTCGAGATTGTGACCGCGCCTGGGCCAACCGGAGGACCACACGTACGCATGTGGGAATGGAATGGAAAAGATTGGCAGATTGAAGAAGAATTTTTTGCGTTCGATGCTGCAGACAGTGACGGAACAAATATTGAAATCGTTAAGACTGCAAACGGTGACAAACAACTTTTAGTTTCACACATGACCGGAAATAATTCTGAAATAATATCTTATTCTGTTCACAGTGCACCAATTTTTATTTCTTCCGTACAAAAAAATATACAAAGTGGAATTAATTTTTCACAAACTGTGGATAACAATTTAGTTGTTGCACCAACCAGTTATAACAATAACAACGTTCGAATTGAAAAAAATAATGGCGAAGTTATTGAGATAAAAAGAGACTGGGTGCAAGATGTTGAACTAATCGATTTAGACCAAGACGGTGAAGATGAAATAGTCATGGTTCCTAACGGGGCTCTGGCTGGACCATCAAGTGAACGACACATCATTATTGACGTCTCTGAACAACGATTATTTGCCTATAAGAATGGCATCTTAGATAACTCGTTCTACATCTCTTCAGGGCTTTATTCTTCTCCATCACCTCAAGGAAATTTCGATGTTTTAGCCAAAAAAGAGTGGGTCGATTACACCTGGAGTTATGGGGAAGGCAATCCTAACAATTACAGCTTGGGTCTAACGCCGTGGAATTTAATGTTCCAGCCACACTTTTATATTCACTCTGCCCCTTGGCACAACAACTTTGGCAACCGCATGAGTCATGGCTGCGTAAATGCCTCAACAGAAAACGCAGAATGGATTTTTCACTGGGCTGAAGTAGGTATTCCGGTTGACGTCGTGGACTAAAATAGAAAGTTGAATCTAGAAAGTAGAAAGAATCTAAAATCTTTCTACTTTTTACTTTTGACTTTTTACTATTTTGTATTGTTGCAAAACAAAAAAAGTTTTATAATTACTATACGGTCGAATTTAAAAATTCACAAAGCTATTGGAGGATTTTTAAAAAATATTTATCTTAAAAAAGAAGGGGGGTGAAATAACATGCCAGCAAAGAAAAAGAAACCTGCTAAGCGTAAGGTCGCTAAAAAGCGAAAGCCTGCTAAGAAGGCTGCACCAAAACGCAAGAAGGTAACTAAGAAGCCAGCGAAGCGTAAGGTTGCAAAGCGAAAGCCTGCAAAACGCAAAGCTGCTCCTAAGCGAAAGAAAGTCTCTAAGAAGAAACCTGCTAAGCGCAAGCCAGCGAAGCGAAAAGTTGCTAAGAAAAAAGTAGCTAAGAAGCGCAAGGTTGCTAAGCGCAAGCCTGCTAAACGAAAGACTACAAAGCGCAAAGTCACTCGTAAGCCTGCTAAGCGTAAAGCAGCTCCAAAGAAACGAAAAGCCGCTCCTAAGCGTCGTAAGACTACTAAGAAGCGCAAATAGTTACAAAAATCCCCTAGCGTGCCTGGGTTCCCCAGACGAATTCGTGGGGGATTTTTGATTTAGATTAGTGTTTTTTGCGTTGGGCTTTTGGGGCGTTCTTCCTCCGACCAAATACTGACTTCGCCATACACTCCGTCATAACCCGGGCGGATGTGGATGTTGCCGGTGCGCATGCGCTCGATTGCATCAGCCACTCGTTCATCGAATTTTTTTATTTCGAATATCGGTGTGTCGATTAGGACGGTAAACTCGGGACCGAGCTCATTGATAATTCGATCGTATTGTTCGCGCACTTTTTTTGAATTCGTTGATTTGACATTGTTCACCTCGGCAAGAATAACATCGAGCGGTACGATGGACTTGAAGGGAATGCGATTGGTCGGTAGGGGCGAACGGCCGTTCGCCCCTACGGTTGAACGATCTGCCAATTGCGCCACCCGATTCCAAACTCCGATCACCATCGGCTTTTTACACTTCGGGCAAATCCCGCCAAGCTTTTTCGTTTCCACTGGCTCGCACCAAAAGCCGCACTTGCGGCAGCCGTCCGCGTGATACATCCCTTCTTCCGGATAGAGCTCGATCGTGTATAAAAACTTACTCTTATCTTGCTCTTTGAAAATTCGTACAAACTCATCAAAGCTTGGTTCTTCGAGTTCAAACACATTGGCTTCCCGTCCAAGCTTCGGTAATGAATGAGCGTCCGAATTAGAGACAAGCACGACTTTGTCGAGCCCGGAAAGATGCCAGTTCATGGTCGGGTCGCTCGAGAGACCAGTTTCAATCGCATAAATGTACTTGGTCATGGACCCAAAACACTCTTCGATTGAATCGAAACCAGATTTTGAGCCGAAGATCGAATACCACGGTGTCCAGGCGTGGGCTGGAATCACAATAATTCGTTCATCGATTTCTTTGAGCATCTTATATAGTTCCTCGGAATCGATTCCAAGAATCGGTCGGCCATCAGACTTGAGATTAAAACCACGATTCTCGAGCTCGATATTAACTTTCTGACTCGTCTCGATACTCGGCGACAAAATATTATTATGAATGCGCCGACACTTCCCACCGTTTTTATAAATTTGTGAAACCTCAGTTGAAAGCATGAACCAAGTTGGGCTTGATCCATCTTTGAGTCGATACATGCCCGGTCGATCTTCTTTCAACAAATCTTCAATAGAACTAAAAACCGCCGGATGAGTCCAATCCGGCGCAGCCACAACATTGATTCCTTTACGTTCACACGCTTTTGCAATTTTCGGTAGCGTTAAATCTTTGGAGCATGCCCGTGAAAATCCAGAATGAATATGCCAATCGGCAATTATTCGCATAATCCCCTGTCTTTCATCAATTTTTCAGCCACACTCAACTCTTCACGAGTATTGCACCCCACACATTCTTCAATCGGAATCGGTACGGTGCGGATCGGTTCACCTTCGGCAAAAGCCATTTCAATCAAGTCTGTTAGATAAATTTCACCTTGTGCATTTTCTGAACCAATCTTATCAATGTGATCCCACAACCAATCGGCTTCGAACACAAAGTAAGCGGGATTCACTTCTTTAATCATGAGCTCTTCATCGGTTGCATCCTTAGCCTCACGAATTGCTGTAATCATTTCATCACTCCCACGGACAATCCTTCCAAAACCCTTAAAAGCCTCTTGCCAGCCTGTAAAATCACCAACAGTTCCGACAGCCATAACAATTGGAGCGGGTCGCTTAGTATGATAGTTGACTAATTTGTCAATCGTGGCCGATGAAACGAGTGATGTATCACCATATAACACCATCACCAGATCTGCATCTGCTACTGCTTTGCGAGTAACTGCCACAGCATGTCCGGTTCCCTTTTGTTCTTCTTGAAGCACAACCTCGGCTCTATCTTTTACATACTCAACCAGTTCATCTCCCCCGTGTCCATACACCACAATCGGTTTCATATTCACGGTTTCTGCCTGTTCTACCGAATCAAGCAAATGCCCGATCATGGGTTTCTCACAAATTTCCATCAAAGCCTTCTGTTTATCAGAGCCCATTCGTTTTCCTTTACCGGCAGCTAAAATGACTACCCTAACCTTTGGATTATCCATATATATTTAAGCTTAATTTAGCGGTTCCATTGTACCGAATATGACCCAATTGGGCAAAACATGTCAATAACTGCCCCTAAATTTATTGACAAATAAGCCTTTCTCTGGTGACAATGAATATAGAGAGTATTAAAAGCATTTTTATGTGGCCAAAAAATGTTCGCCGACAAGTGGGGCTGGCGAGCGGTCTGGCCGGGTTTGACCCGATGCTCGAAGGACGCCGCGTTATTGAAGTGTTGCTGAATTCCAACGCGGACAAGGACGAGCGCAGCCAGGCCATCAGCCAAATGCAAACCGCTCTCGACTCCCTGATTCTTGACTTGGAGGTATAGAAATATTTCAAACACTCTATGTCAATCTGGCCTGCTGTCGAGCACGGTGGATTTGCAACGCACGTTGTAATCACGCAACCAAATATTCGCGTGACTACTGCTTGTTATTTGCCAGGAGTGCGTACACCAATGCACGTCCATCCCTATTATGACCAGTTCATCAGTGTGGCTGATGGCGAGCTTATAATTATCACTCCGCAATCGACCAAGGTTGTTGCCTCAGGTGAAGCCATTATTATTAGTGCCGGAATTAATCACACTTTACAAAGCGGGACCGTGGAAACGCGGTTTCTTTCTGTTTTCTTGGGTGAGGGAGCAAGTCAACCTGGAAAGACAACATTACCAGAAAGTGTACGCAAGTTGTTTGATCCAAAAGCCACCAAGCAAGAGGAAATAATCGAAACTCTGCTTTCCCCAGATGAAGTCAGTCGAGCCGCTAACTTGTCCGAGCCGGAAAAGGAAACTGTGTCTTGGGTCATTAACCGTTTGATCAAACGACTTGAAACTGGAAAGTATAAAGTCACCGAAAAGACTAAGCCAAAAACTCGAAAAGTACAAAATATTGCCGCCTGGCGAAAAGATGATTCTCTATTTTTATGGGCTGAGAGTAAACGAATGTTGTTGTCGCTTTCCCTGAAGCGTGGAGCCAATCAAAACGATTACATTAAACTAAACGACATTGACATCTACTGGCCAAGCTTGCGACATTTACCTGAAGTCGAAGTGTTAAAGTAGAAATTACCTGCGGCAATCCGACACGCCATCCGATTCAAAAAGTTGAACGCCCCGCCGGAGAACCCGGTAGGGCGTGTTTTGATTGGGTGGGCTTTACAGGAACTCGACCAGCGCAGAGAAACGGTCGGCAGCGTAGCTACCCGTGATATCTCCTTCGAGAGCGACCTCCCAGACGATCCGCATCTGGTCCGACTCGCCACCGACCGGAGCGAGTTCGAACAGACGGGCGTGACCAGCCTCGGCCCAAGCATCGTTGAGCTCATGCGGAGTAGAGGACGGATCCACTGCCCAGGACTGACCGGTGGTCACGAGAACATTGCTGTTCAAAAGCCAATCGGCGTCACCCCAGACATAGCCGTACCAGGGATCGTCCGCGTATTCGCCTGGATACTCCCAGACGATAGACGCTTCCATGGTCGCCTCATCAACCTCATACTCGACCACACGGGAGCCAGTGAAATCCGAGCGGTTGTCATAGAAGAGCCACCGGTCACCGTCGTGTTCCATACCGTGCGGGAGCATCGGCCAGGCACGAGGGTGTCCGTATTCGCCGGCGAAGTCACCAAGATCACCACTTGAGTGATTCTGTCCGAACTCCCAGACCACATCTCCGGTGGCCATGTCGATCTTATAGAGCATTGAGTCGTCGCGCAACCCGTAGTAAGCCACGCCGTTCTCCGGCTCTACGATCGCCACGTTCGAGAGGTCTGGATACTCCGAGTACCCTTCTTCTTTGAGCTTGACCGAATTCCAACTCCACACCTCGGCCATGGATGCATCATATGCCACGATCTCATCAGAGAGGCCGTCGGCATATGAAACAAGCATGGAAATAAGGTTACCGGAGTCGTCCTTGTAGTACACGTGATGCATGTACTCCTCGGACATTGGAAACGGTTGGACAAAGCTGTCTTCCCAGGTGATTTGGCCGGCCAGATTCAACTTGAATGGGCTCTTACCCTCGGCCAGTCCTCCACCGACCAGAATTTCACCTTCGTCCCAGGTGGCTTCGATGTCGGCTGTGGCCGGAATCTCTGCTTCCTGACGATAGTGGAAGATGGGCTGTCCCTCGTGATCGAGAACGATCACCGTGACCGGACTGGTAACCATGGAGGCGTCCTCCTGAAGAACGGCAATGTTCATCACCGTCCACCCAGGATCGACCGCTTCTGCGTCGTACACGTCCCAGTTGAACTCCGCTTCAAGCGGGAGCCAGTCAGGCAACGGGTCATTTGTGAACTCTATGTCAGCGTTCTCGAAAACGAGAGCGTCCGTCGTGGAGCTAGTGACCCGAATCTGGTATGTCTCGTCGGTCCTCGTCCCGGCGAGCAACACCTCATGATCAGTCACGAGCTCAGTATAGATCTGCCGATACTCCAGCTCCCCGATGCCGAACTCAACGATCGAGTCAGACGGGACATCCGTTTCCCAGCGCACCCACGCGGTCAGGTGACCGGTCGGCTCGATGGTAACGTCACCGTAGTCGATCACGTCGTCGTCATCATCATCGTTGTCATCGATTGGATTCGACGTAATGAAATCATCATCATTCGGGCTACAGCCGGCCACGAAAATCAACCAGAAACCAAGAACCACTCCAAAGCGGTACATCTCTCCTCCTTCCCCGGCTCTACCCGGGAGGTTGATGTATAAAGTACTGTCTGATTATGGCCATAATTTAGCTAAATTGTCAAGTCTATCCCCCACCCACCCAAGCGAGGAATATATTTTAGACACATTCGGAGACCGGACTGAAAACAATCCAATCAAATAAAAACAACCAGTTATGTTCCGGTCGACGTATGAGCGAGGCCTTTTACCTATCAATCAATTTATTTCAAACCGAGGCCGAGCGCTGGCCAAAATATATTCCGAGCGCCAATCAAAAAACCTCCAAAGTTCTGGCGGCTACCTACTCTCGCCAATTGACTACCATCGGCCCTAGAAGACTTAACTGCCGTGTTCGAGATGGGAACGGGTGTGGCCCTTCTGGAAGAACCACCAGAACTTTGAAGGTTTTATAAACAACGAATTCAAATCGTCAAAATAATTTTGGCGATTTTGAAATAAACTCGTTAAGTGATTGTAGAGCTGGACCTATTAGTACTCCTCGGCTGAACGTGTTACCACGCTTACACCTAGAGCCTATCAACCTCGTCATCTCCGAGGGGTCTCATAATGAAAGTTAATCTTGGGATCGACTTCGCGCTTATATGCTTTCAGCGCTTATCCGACCCGAACGTAGCTACCCGGCGATGCCCTTGGCAGGACAACCGGTACACCAGAGGTTCGTCCATTCCGGTCCTCTCGTACTAGGAATGGGTTCCCTCAACTTTCTACGACCGTGGCGGATAGGAGACCGAACTGTCTCACGACGTTCTGAACCCAGCTCGCGTACCGCTTTAATGGGCGAACAGCCCAACCCTTGGAACCTTCTCCAGCTCCAGGATGCGATGAGCCGACATCGAGGTGCCGAACCTCCCCGTCGCTGTGGACGCTTGGGGGAGACTAGCCTGTTATCCCCAGAGTAGCTTTTATCCGATGAGCTTCCGCCGTCCTATATCGTACGGTCGGATCACTAGCTCCTGCTTTCGCAACTGCGCGGCTGGTCGGCCTTGCAGTAAAGCTGGCTTGTGCGCTTGCACGTCCAGCGCGATTTCCATCCGCGCTAAGCCAACCTTTGTGAACGCCTCCGTTACTTTTTGGGAGGCACCCGCCCCAGGTAAACTACCCACCAGCTACTGTCCCAGATACCGGTTTCACGGTATCCAGTTAGGATTTACACAACGCAAGGGTGGTATCTCACTGGCGCCCGAAGGCTCCCACCTATACTGAACATGCGAAACATAAACCCAATAGCAAGCTGTAGTAAAGCTTCATGGGGTCTTTTCGTCCGGCCACGGTTAGAGAGCATCTTCACTCTCCTCGCAATTTCGCCGAGTACATTGTTGAGACAGTTAGCAAGTCGTTATGCCATTCGTGCAGGTCGGAACTTACCCGACAAGGAATTTCGCTACCTTAGGACGATTATAGTTATCGCCGGCGTTCATCCGCGCTTCGGTCAGGAGCTTCACCATGCCATGTGAATCCTCGGCATGGAATTTTCAATTTTCAGTTTTCAATTTTCATTGAATTTCCAATTTGTTAATTTTCAAATTGAACATTCATTGATCATTGATCATTTATAAATTGATCATTCCGTGCTAAGTGCTCACATGGCACGGCTAACCCCCTCCCTTAACGTTCGGACACTGGCCAGGCATCAGCCCCTATACATCACCTTACGGTTTAGCAGGGACCTGTGTTTTTGATAAACAGTCGCTCGCTATCTTTCGCTGCGGGTCTCCCTCTCCCGAGGGAAACCAGGCCTTATCCCGAAGTTACGGCCGCTGTTTTGCCGAGTTCCTAAACAATGTTTCTCTCGTACACCTTGGTACTCTTATACCTACCCACCTGTGTTGGTTTGCGGTACGGGCACATATTGTGGAATCCTTAGAAGCTTTTCTAGACTCATTCTACCTTCCCCTTTCCCACCTTGCGGTGGAATCGCGCTCACTCAGAGACTTACGGATAGCGGATTTGCCTACTATCCATCCCCAAGCGCCCAACGTCATAGCCATAGGACGCGGGAAGCTCGAACAAGTGTCCCTCCATCGGACACAATACGTGGTGCAGGAATATTAACCTGCTGTCCATCGACTACGCCTTTCGGCCTCGCCTTAGGACCCGACTAACCCTGGGACGATTTACGTTGCCCAGGAAACCTTGGGTTTTCGGTGGACGGGGTTCTCACCCGTCTTTTTGCTACTCATGCCAACATTCTCACTTCACATCGCTCCACAGGACCTTACGATACTGCTTCAACGCAATGCGAACGCTCGCCTACCGCGTCTGTGTCTCGCTACCGCTCGCCACAGGAATTTTCAATTTTTAGTTTTCAATTTTCATTGAAGTTACAATTTGTAAATTTTCAAATTGAACATTCATTGATCATTGATCATTCGTAAATTGATCATTTTCATGTCGAACGCTAGTGAGACACAAACACCCTCAACTTCGGTACGTGATTTAGCCCCGTTACATTTTCGGCGCAAAAAAGCTTGACCAGTGAGCTGTTACGCTATCTTTAAAGGATGGCTGCTTCTAAGCCAACCTCCTGGCTGTATTTGCCTTTTCACTACCTTTCACACTTAATCACGATTTAGGGACCTTAGTTTGAGATCTGGGCTGTTCCCCTTTCGACTAATGGAGCTTCGCCCCCATAGTCTGACTGCCAGGAACACGTATTGGTATTCGGAGTTTGGTTAGAGAGGGTACCTTGCGGCCCCAGCTCCATTCAGTGCTCTACCCCCAATACGCTATTAACTGACGCTAGCCCTAAAGCTATCTCGGCGAGAACCAGCTATTACCGAGCTCGATTGGAATTTCTCCGCTAACCACAGGTCATCCCCTGGTTTTGCACGGCCAGTGGGTTCGGGCCTCCACGAATTGTTACATTCGCTTCACCCTGCCCATGGTTAGGTCGCTCGGTTTCGGGTCGTGTGCGCGCCACAAAATTCGCGGGTTAACGCTCGCTTTCACTGAGGCTTCGTCCCAAAGGACTTAACCAAGCGACGCACAGCACACTCGTTGGCTCATTCTTCAATAGGAACGCCGTCATCCCGTTAGACGGGACTCCGACTCCTTGTAAGCATACGGTTTCAGATACTATTTCATTCCCCTCCCGGGGTGCTTTTCACCTTTCCCTCACGGTACTTGTTCACTATCGATCAGAAGACGTATTTAGCCTTACCGCATAGTCGCGGCAGGTTCCCACAAGATTTCACGAGTCTCGTGGTACTCAAGAATAATTGTCGTAAGGATATAACCCCTTTTATGTACAGGACTATCACCCTCTTTGGTGCCGCTTTCCAACGGCTTCTATTAGGGAAGTCATAATTTTTGACCTTACCTCTCTTGTATTAGCAAGAGAACACAACTATCTTACAACCCCTTAAATGCAACGCCTAATAGCTTTCGTTATAAATCCCTAACTCCGAAGAGATAGTTCAATAAAACTTCACATTAAAGGTTTGGGCTCATCCCCTTTCGCTCGCCGCTACTAAGGGAATGAACTTGCAGAATGTAGCCATCGCATAAAGCATTATGCAATTACTACATTAGCAAGTCTTGATCTCTTTTCCTCTGGTTACTGAGATGTTTCACTTCACCAGGTTCCCATCCTACACCTATATATTCAGTGCAAGACAACATGGCATTCTCCATGCTAGGTTTCCCCATTCGGAAATCCCCGGATCAAAGGTTGCTTGCCACCTTCCCGAGGCTTATCGCAGGCTGCTACGTCCTTCATCGGCGTCTTCTGTCGAGGCATCCACCATATGCTCTTATGATGCTCTACAACCACTTAATGAATCTGTTTCGATTGCTGAACGATTCTCCAACAATCAGATCTTAAGTTTGTCGTATTGTTTGTTGTTATGGAATTCAATTGTGAAAGTTCATGGGATCGGTTGCGATCCTGGTCCCTGTTCGAGTTCGCACTCGAGCAGAGGCTTTGTTTTACAACCAAAAAACCGCCTAGTGAGCGATCCTGCGTAAACGATTATAATGTTTACGGTCTTAGGATACCGCCTAGTCTATAAGCAATTGGGTTAAATTTGTCATATTTTGTGTCTCCATAGCCTTTTACATCTCTCCATCCCTGCAATAATACCTTATTTTAGCCAAAAAGTCAAATTTTGGCAGCATTTCCGCTTATTTCTTGGGACAAAGATGTAAAGACCTTAAGTTTTAAGTAGTGTCCTATCCACAGAACTGACGGAATTTTAGCTTATAGGGTATTTCCTGTCAAGTCCCAGATATCCCTTTACCGTCCACAGAAAGATAAGGGTCAGATAAGTTGACAACGACCTTTGAACATGGTATTAATTCATGTCGATTCTCGACTCCTAGCGGTGGAATTTACCGCAACCAAATCAGGAGGGTTCATGGACTTTTTCAAGCGCCATTGGCGCATCATTATCGAACTGGTAGCGGTGATCGTTGGAAGCATCATAATTACCAACCTTCTGGATGGTTTACGGTACTTCCAGGGCCTCCTGGATCAGGGATGGATTGTTTACCTGGAGTCAGCGGTCTTCGTGACGGCCATCGTCTTTCTTCTTCGTGAAGACGACGAGAGGGCTAGTACTTGCATGGAGATTCTGCCCACGCTCGGGTTTCTCGGCACGGCCCTCGGCTTCACCATGTTCTTGATCGAATGGGGAACGGAAGGGACCCAACCAGACCTCACTGGTCTACAGCTGGCGTTTTTAACCACCGGTCAAGCCTTGGCTTTGAACGCTGTGCTCATGTTTGTCTCACTGGCCAAGAAAGCCGGACAACGGGGCTGGCAATGATACGGCTGCGCAAAATCGCGCTCATGTCGGCGGCTGATCTGATGGCCTGTTTCATCGGCGTACTGTTCTTGATGCTCGTCGTAGAAAAAGAAAAACTTGAAGCAAAGCGAGAGCAGGTAGAGCAGGATGTTAAAGAGATGGAGCAGAAGATCAACGACGCCGAGATCCGTCTCGATCAGCTACGACAGAGTCAATGGGAGGTCGTGACGCAGAAATTTGTTTGGCAGGAGCGCAAACAGCGCGTCCCGGACCTCACTCTCTACGCACTGCGAGAAGGTATTTACTATGACCCCACGGCCGAGGCCTTGAGCGACGAGGCCATTCAGATCTGGTTCGCCAAAGTCGCTACTAAAAACGGTCCCGATGTGGTATTCGTGATCGAAAACGGAGCCAACGATGAGTACACTAGGCTAAGAGACCTGTCAATCCGGGCAGGTATCGAGGAGTACTCTTTAACTATCCTTCCCTCGGAAGCCCGGCCCTAGGAAAAAGCGATGGAAAAGCCCATGCTGTCCCGAAGAAATATTGTACTTTGGCTGGCTGGTCTCTGTGCAGCCCTCTTCCTGTTTCAGAGATTCGGCTTCAAGACTGATCGTGAACCTGCCGAACCCGATCCGATCGAGGATGACGAAGACGGAGAAGCCGAGGTTGATCCACTTCCTGCGGGTGAGGAGCGCGATCCTACCCCGGCACCGCCTCCGTCCAATAAGTCGACTCCTCCTCCGGCCCATCTGCCAGGAAAAAAGACGACTACGGATTCAGGCAATGACTCCAACAGCAGGACACAGGGGATACGACCGAGCATCAGTGTCTCTCCGAAAGCTGAGACCACGGATCTGTACTGGTCGGACGACCCGCTTGGTTGTCGAAAAAGTGATCGAGATGATGCTGAGATAGTCCGTTTGGGCAGGAAGGCCTACGACCTAATGGGACAATATCCCAGCACATCCGAAACGTCTTATCGTTACGAACGTTTCCGCTGTGATGACCTGCTGTTCTTCCGTTTATCGAATGGTCAAATCGAGATCACAGCTTCTCCCACAGGTGGCCGCCGTCACGAACGCGATTCAATCACCCTGACCTACAACCAGACTGGTGTAGTCCAGGCACAAGCCGATCTCGTGCTCGACTGCAGGTTTGGTACAGAGGAAATGGATACCACCGAGCAGCACGTGCTGTCCTACGCCATCGCGGCCATGGAGCGTTGCTTCTAGGAATCCCTCCTCCCACCCAGTCCTTTCCCGTCCCCGCCAGGACCCTTGTCTTGGCGGGCTCTTTTTATGCCAAAAATAAGCTTAATTTTACATCAAACAATATTCATGATTAAATAGAGACATGGAAAATAAATATATTGCTAATTTTGTACATCATACCGGGCCTTCCTCGATTGAGAAGAGCTCTGGTTAGTGTTTCCTAAATAAATTATTACCCAGCCCCCTTCTCAGTCGAGGAGGGTGTTTTTATTTTTCTCGATTGAACCAACTTCTGTCTCGAGGAGAGACAACATGATCGACGTCCGCTCTTTCAACCCCGAAACCGACATGTACACCCTGGCCAAGCTCTACAAGAGCTGCTTTGCCGAGCCACCATGGTTCGAACAGTTCGAACTCGAGGGGGTCCGAAGCATGTTCGAAGAGATCTGGAGTATGGAACACCGGGTCTTCTTAGTGGCCGAGGACGAGGGAGAACTCGTTGGCTCCGCGATCGGTTTCCCGCTCCGGTTCAAGACCGACCTGCCTGTCGTGCACAAAGACGCACACCAGGATTTCTACCTGGCTGAGCTCTTCGTTGACGCTGACAGGCGTGGCGAGGGTATTGCCCGTCAGCTCATTCACGAACGTTTTCGTCAGGCCGCCTTCCTCTGCTACTACGACGCGGTCGTGCGCACCTCGATTGTGCAGCCGATTGTCATCGGGGTATACCAGAAACACTACGGGTTCTCTGAGGTAGGTCGCCAGCGGGTGACCTCAACCAAGGTGATCGACGGCATGACGCGCGAGCTCCCTGACGAGCGCGTGATTCTGCGCGGTCGCATTCCGGACCCGGAACAGAGTGCCTCGTACAAGGGTCGCAAGACGTACTGGGATCGCTCGCAGGGTCGCTGGATTGTGTAACCCAACACCCCACCAACTTCATGGTGGGGTTTCTTCTTTCAAAAAATTGTTCTATGCTGGAAGAGTATGTTAAAGATCAAAATAATTGCCATTTCTGAACTAAAATCCGGAGCTTGGAAGGAGCTGGCGGACGAGTATTTAAAGCGGCTTAAGCCGTACGCTAAAGTTGAAGTCGTTGAAGTTGCCGAAACCAAGTTTAAGAATGAATCCGAGCGAGAGCGAGTACAAAAGGATGAAGCTAAGAAGTTAGCCAAAGCAATTCCGGCTCGAGCGTTTAAAATTTGTATGGATGAACGTGGGCAACACATGAGCTCACAAAGTTTTGCCGCCCGGCTCGACGAATGGTCGAACCAGGGCCAAACCGAACTCGCCTTTATTATCGGCGGCCCACTCGGGTTACACAAGAATGTTTGCTCGGATGACACCGATGTCACACTCGCGCTTTCCAAATTCACCATGCCGCACGACGAAGCCAGGGTCTTCTTGCTCGAACAGATCTACCGCGCAATCACGATTCTCAAAAATAAAACCTACCATTATTGACCCGGAACAAGGAAAATGTTACAATCTTTGCGGTACATTACCAAACTACGCCCGGCACGAACGCCGGTGCTTTTTTCTAGGGGGAAAAATCCCATGAACGGAAAGAGTGGACCCAAGATCGAAGCCGTCCAAGCTAAGCTTGCTACCGAGTTCAATTCCGAGCAGGTCGCCCTGCTGACCGAGCTGTTCGAGACGCAGGCCGAGACCGGTAAGCCGCCGGATTACCGTCGGCATCTGCGACATGTGCTGGCTACTACGCAACCGGAGTTCAGTCGGCCGTTCCTGAACCTCTTCTGCGACCTGACCTCCCGTATGCGGGACTGGGGCCAAATCAAGCCGGGGCGGGACGCCATGCGCTCCTGGTTGCGGGGCAGAAGGGCTATGCTGTACTTCACACAACCGAGCTCACGTACAGTGCAGTCGTTCGAAGTCGCCTGCAAGATGCTTGGCATCGAACCGACGATCGTCCAAGACAAGCAGGTTACATCGGCCGTCAAGGACGAGAAGGAACTCGAAACCATCAGAACTTTCTCGAGCTACTACGATATCATCATCATGCGCTCGCCTATTTCCGGCTTGGCAGCACGAGCTGCCGAGTACCTGGATACGCATAGCAATCGTTCGCTTCCGGTGATCAACGCAGGTGGTGGCACCATGCACCACCCCACCCAGGGACTTCTGGACATCTACACACTGGATCGCACGTTCCGCAAGCACGGGCGGATCGACAACAAGGTGCTTGTGTACTGCGGTGATCTGTTGCGTAGCCGAACTGTGCATTCAGACATTCATCTGCTCCGCAATTATTCGGGGGTTGAGCTTCGGCTCGTCTCTCCGCCGGAGATGCGTCTACCGGTCGAAATGCTCGAATACATGGAAACACACAACATAAAGTTCGTGGTAACCACGGATATGGCCGAGGCCTGTCGTGGGGCTGACGCGATCTATATGGTTCGTGCACAGAACGATGACGACAAAGATTCGATCGAGGCCGATTACAATCCGTTCTACTTCAAAGCTCAGTACATGATGGGTAAGCACAAGCTGGCCGTCTTACATCCAGGGCCACGTGGTCCGGAGCTGACCGACGAATTCGACAATGACCCGCGTATACTCTATTGGCGCCAGATCCGCAACGGTATGTGGGCCCGCGTGACCCTACTCTTCCTGATCCTCTACCGGAAAAACCACGAGTTCATCTGGGACTAGGCCACGCTCCCAACCAAAAAACCGACCCTTCACTGGGCCGGTTTGTTTCTTTCAAAATAGATTTTATTCAAAATCATCACCCAAACCTTCACCCGGATTGATTTCGTATTCCCTTTCCGCGAGCTTTTTTATAAGCTCGAGTAACACAGGATATTTTTCTCCCATGTAATGATCCTCGCCTTCACGCACTAACAACTTACCTTTCAGCATCTTTTTATATTTTTCTGCATGATCAAACGGAACTTTGTCATCATCTTTAGAATGTACAACCACAAATTCGTTAGCTTTCCACATTAACACATCGGCATCAAGTTCATGTGTAAAAAACGATTGCAGAGCATTTCCTTTCAAATTCCACGGAGCAGCAACTAACACAACCGCCTTTGGTGTCCCCGTCATCTCAGCTGCCTCTAAATATCGTAACGCCATCACTCCACCGAGACTATGCCCGAGGATAATGTCGTCTGACTCCAGTCTTCCTACCTGATCTTCCATCGCTTTGATCCAGGCTGCTAAATCTGGCTCACCTGAAAACGGCAGCTCTGGTGCGAGTACCTCAAAACCAGCTTGGTGCAGTTTGTCGCGCAACCAAGGATGGAAATTCATTTCTGGACTGGCATTAAAGCCATGGATTAATATGATACGCATAAAAATTGTCTGGTACCGGGGAGAGGGCTCGAACCTCCACGGGATTACTCCCACCAGGTCCTAAACCTGGCGCGTCTACCATTTCGCCACCCCGGCATCAACATTCGTGATATTAACCCAGTTTGTCCCCAAAATCAAGGGTTGACATGAGGGTTAAATAATGGTAAGAAGAAATTACAAATAAAGACTCCCCCCAACTTTGGGCGGGGTTTTTATTTATGCAAAGCGCACGTGGCCCGTCGCACGTCGTTCGATAACACATGTTTCGATTCGAAGAATTAGATATTTGGAACTTATCCCTTGAGTTTTGTTTAGATTTATATAAAACAATTGATCATTTTCCAAAACTCGAACGATTCTCTCTATCTGATCAACTAAGACGTGCTGCGATCTCAATACCAACAAATATTGCGGAGGGCTCTGGAACAAACACTACAAAAGATTTCATTCGATTTCTCGGCTACAGTATTGGATCTACCGCAGAAACAGTTAGTTTGATCACTCTCGCTCATAAACTTGACTACATTGATTCAGAAACAAAAAATGAACTATACGAAAAAGCTGAAAAAATAATAAGAAAAACGCGGCGTTTTAAACAAGTAATTAAATAACCAGTACGACGTGCGATTCGCGACGTGCGACGTGCTAAGCACAATATATGCAAAAACCTTTACGATTGCTAATTGCTCTCGGTTGGTTCAGTGCGGTCTTGTTGGCTCCGATAAACGTTAGAGCGAACGAGACTCTAACTGAAGAAACCTTAAACCCACCTTCCATCTATATATCCGAGATCGCCTGGGCAGGCTCTAGCTTGTCGAACGCTGATGAATGGATAGAACTTGTTAATTTAGAAACAGAATCGGTCGATATCTCGGGTTGGATCTTAATTGGATCGGGAAGCAACGGTTCTAACCTGACACTTCCGAACGAAGCCGTCATTGAACCCAACTCTACCTATCTTATAAGTAACTATGACCAAGAAAACAAAAAAAGCGTGCTCGGCGTCACCCCCAACTTCGTCAGCACGTCGATCAGCTTATCTAATTCCTCGCTCGGAATTACTCTCTCGGATGAGTTTGGGACAATTGTTGATTCTGCTGGAGATGGCGGCCCTCCGGCAGCGGGAAGCTCGGGGCAATACAAATCCATGACCCGAATTTCGACTGATGATGGAACACTGGCGAGTTCGTGGTCCGACGCAACCGAGTCGAATGGCTTTGATCCTGAAGCAATCGAGCTGGGCACGCCAGGCACTAGCAACCTGGGCGAACAACCGTTCGCCCCTACAGACGATAATTCAAATGATCAAAAACCCTATGACCCCGATCCAACAGATCCTTCAGAAGAGAGCGAGGAGTCTGAATCTGAAGATGGAGATGACCCTTCCGGAACCGATTCAACCGACTCTTCCGAAGATGAAACAAACGAAATTCTTCCCATTACTCACCCAACTGGCACGTTAATCATCAACGAATTCGTTTGTGACCCGAGCGAGGGTGGAGAAGAATGGATTGAAATCTGGAACCCATATAACAATGTCATCAATCTAGCTGGCTGGACTGTTCAAGATGGTTCTGGAGCCAAGACAAACTTGCCGGACCAACTTCTTGGCCTGCACCAGTTTGTTCTGGTAACCGCTCCGAAAGGCAAACTAAATAACAATGGAGACACCATCACTTTATTCGACCCCACCGATGCTGTTATTGACGAGATTATGTACGGAACCGATTCAATTCCGGCTGCAGATGATCCAAATTCAGCAGCTCGAGCTGATGACGGAACTTGGTCTGAAACAGAAACTCCAACACCGGGCTGGGTTAACGAAATTACGACTACGATTGATCCGGAACCTGATCCAGAGCCTGAGATCGACGTGCCACAAGCGACGAGCGACGAGCCCTTGAACTCGTCTACCGCCTCCTCCCCAAAAGAAGAGCTGGAAGGCTTAGAAGACCAAGAAGGTTGGGAAGGCTCTTACGACCTCCGGCTTCTTGCCCTATACCCAAACACAAGCCAAGGAGACGCCACCAGTGAATTCATCTCGATTACCAACACTGGAACTGAACCAATCGAGCTTGACGGTTGGCAGCTAGCCGACGCGAGCAAGGGTTACGACCTGCCTAACATCTCGATTGACCCTGATGAATCCTTAACCTTCTATAGAACTGATACTAACCTGGCCCTTAACAACAGCGGCGGCGAAACCGTCTCCATCATTGCTCCCAATGGAGTAATCACTGACCAACTCACCTATGAAAAAACCAAAAAAGGCTTCGAACTTATTCTCGGCACTGGCGGATGGGCGTGGCAGAACACAGCTCTGGGAAATGAATCAGAAACTACTTCGACAGATGAAACATCAACCAATTTACCGACTGAACCCATAAACATGGCTCTGGCTCCAAATCCAGTCGAAGAAATAGAACCCACAGCTACCAAAAGCTCGAGTTCAATCTTCGAGTCGAGTTTAGACGAAGTTCGGGCCATGGCTCGAGGAACTGAAGTTCGAGTTACAGGAACGGTTTCGGTAGAGCCAGGAGTCTTGGGCAAACAAGTCATGTATTTAGCTGGATCAGGAATTCAAATCTATTTCTATCGAGCTGATTGGCCAGAGCTCAATCGTGGAGACACCGTGACCGTCACGGGGGAACTAGTGGAAAGCTACAACGAAACAAGAATAAAACTCTCAAGTGCTGATGACCTATCAATTATTGGCCACACAAAAGGACCGGTTGCTCACAAAATGAGCCTGGCAAAAATCAGCGAAGAAACTGAGGGCTGGCTAGTGAGTGTAACCGGCATGATTCAATCAATTGAAAATGATCGGTTCATCTTAGAAGACGGTAATTCGACTCTAAAAGTGATTATCAAAGAAGAGACTGAAATTGATCTTGCAAAATACAACATTGGTGATCAAGTTGAAATAACGGGTATTGTGACCCAATATATTGATGAATACCGTTTATTACCAAGAGATGCCGAGGATCTGAAACAAACAGAACCAAAACCGACCGGACTGGCTGGTCTGTCCACTAAGGAACAGGCCCAGGGTCGCCGTGGACTTTATGCTGTTTCCTTGGCAACCACGGTTGGCATAATTCTACTGGTTCTGATCATTAAATACCGAGCTCGTCTTCAGTCAACCAATAACAAACCTCAAAACATAAATTATAATTTAACTAGTTAAACCTATGGAAAAACAAGCCCCAAAATGGTACATCGAAATGACCACCAAACTAAACAACCTGGCTACTAATCTGGGAATCGAAGGCCCAGCCTTAGCTGAAATACGCAATTTTGTGATCGAGGTAGCCAAGAGCCAGTATAAATCTGGGAATAAATCTGGAATTCGTTTTGCTCTGAGTGACGAAGGAAAAGCGTACTTCGCGGCCAAGAGTTGAATTAAAGCCGGCGGGATAGGTTAATTCTGTCCCGCCCCAGCTGATATGCTATAATGTAATTCCTATGGCCAAAGAAATAACCAACAACCAATTAGCCGAACGATTCGACAAACTCGATGCACGATTCGACAATCTGGAAGGCAGGTTCGACAACCTGGAAGGTCGATTTGATGAACTACATGACGACATGGAATCTGGTTTTGCCTTTATGAAAATGAGTTTTGATGAAACCTTTGAGCGACTCAATCAAAATGACCAAGAACACATTTCCATGAAACTTGAACAAGCTCGTGTTGGCGATACTTGTGCCCGGATTGAAAGAAAACTTGATCTTGAAAACGCTGCTCACTGCACTCGATTAACCAGACTATAAAACCACTGCGGAATCTAGAAACACAAAACCAGCCGATGAGGCTGGTTTTGTAATGGAGCGGGAAACGGGGAATCTCACGTCGCTCGCTAAAGCTCGCTCCTGGAAAGGGGTTTCCACCCCTTCCCATGCCATCCCCCGGCAGGAGGTGGGGGAACAACGTGTTCCCCCAAACCCCCTCCGGTTCGATCCTGTTCAAACATCAAAAAATCCCCTGATAAAAGTCAGAGAATTTTTTGGAGCGGGAAACGGGGATCGAACCCGCGGCCTTCTCCTTGGCAAGGAGACGCTCTACCACTGAGCTATTCCCGCAAAAATCTTTTTGTGGAAAAATATTAGCATACGAACGATTCGATTTCAAGAGTAGACGAAGAAAAAAAGGGCACCCCTAGGGGTACCCGCCATGACGATGGATGCCGAATTTCTGTTCCAGTGGGCCCATTACGTCCCGAACCAGAATAAAATCCGAGTGACCAAGGAGGGCCAGATAAAGATCCATAGCCCGAGGAGAAACCACCAACCGACCTTTCTCGATGTAAGCCACCACCTCTTTGGCTCGTTGCTGTTTCTCAGTAAACTCGTTGTGAAAACGCCAACGGGTAACCACATGATACTGAAACGGGCCGACGCGAAGCCCCAGCTGGCGCAACACCTGAATAATGTCCGCCTGACCCACGAAACGAAAAGTGTACGCGTTGCCGGCCAATCTTTGACTGGGTTTAACTTTCAAGATCCTGCCTCCCTGATAGAACAGAGTGCATGCTATAATTTTACGACGCATCTGTCAAGCCTCCGGATTGACATTTTGCTTATTTTCCGATATATTTTGCCTCGTGCCCTATCTGACAAGGACTTGTGCCGCGGTGGCGGAATTTACCCGCCTGGGGCGGGTGGTAGACTATGGAATATCATGTTTATGTAATCGAAGGAAAAGAAAAGTTCAGGTATACTGGCATGACCAAAAACCTTGAACATCGTTTTCATGAACATAATTCAGGCTATAATCGATCAACAAAAAACCATCGACCATATAAAATTATTTATCAGCGGACTTTCCCTGACTCAGTAGAAGCCAGGAAACATGAAAAGTATCTTAAAACAGGATCGGGTCGAGATTATATCGATTCGATAATATAAGGGCGAGTGGTGGAATGGTAGACACTAGGGACTTAAAATCCCTTGGCAGCGATGCCGTGCGGGTTCGACTCCCGCCTCGCCTACCACATGTTTATATGACACATAATAAATTCAAACGACATGATCTTGTCTTAATCCGATCCGAGATATTACCCGAAGGCGGTATAAAGGGGTAGGTTTTATCGAAGTAGATACTGAAAAACAAAAGTGGTTCATTTTTTAGCAAATCTTAATCATGCTTGAGGACTCGCCTCCGGCGGGCAAGCTTAAAATCCTCTGGTAGCAATACCGTGTGGGTTCGAGTCCCACCCGCGGTACCAGAAAGAATAGGTCAATCCGACCTGTTTTTTCTTTTGACGAGAAACGCGATCTCCGCCATAATGGGAACGTATGCTCGGCAGTACAACATTGGATTTAAGTAGCCGGGAACAATAAAGAAATATAGCTAAAAACCATCAACAGTTTTTTATTCTAAACAACGTTTAATAGGATTAACTGACGACCAAAAGTCCAATGTTGTCCTGCCGGATATGATTGAACGCCCAGATGAGCTTAAAGAGGAACGTGTTGTCAACGATGACGCTCAAGAAGACGAGCAGAATTTTGAGGTTGGACTTCGACCGCAGAACTTAGAGGAATTCGTGGGTCAGCCAGAAATCAAACAGAACCTTGAAATTTTTCTAACCGCTGCTAAAAAGCGGGGTGAACCCATGGAACATGTCTTGCTTTATGGTAATCCGGGACTTGGTAAAACCACTCTAGCTCACGTTATTGCCAACGAGACCGATTCGAAAATCAAAGTCACAAGCGGTCCGGCTCTGGAAAAACTTGGAGACCTGGCTGCCATTCTTTCTAACATGAAAGAAGGCGACATTTTGTTTATTGATGAAATTCATCGTATGAACAAATCGATTGAGGAGGTTCTCTACCCGGCCATGGAAGACTTTGCCCTAGACCTTGTAGTTGGGAAGGGACCCACCGCCCGCACCCTTCGCTTGAGCCTGGATCGTTTTACTATCATTGGCGCCACCACCAGAATTTCCCTGCTTTCAAGCCCTTTACGTGACCGATTTGGAGTCACATATCGACTTAACTTCTACGAAGACCAAGATATCGGCCAGATCATCAAACGCAGTGCAGGATTACTAGACGTCAACATAAACGAACCGGCCACAATTGAACTTGCCAAGCGTTCTAGAAGCACTCCAAGAATCGCCAACCGTCTTCTTCGGCGAGTACGTGATTTTGCAGAAGTTAAGTTTGACGGTAAAATAGATGATGTGGTGACTACTGAAGCCTTAAACCTGCTTGAAATTGACGAGCATGGTCTGGACGCAGTTGACCGCCGAATCCTCTCTACCATTATTGATAAATTTGGCGGTGGTCCAGTCGGTCTTGGCACATTAGCCGCGTCTATTCAGGAAGAAATTGCCACCTTGGAAGAAGTGTACGAACCTTTTTTAATGCAGATTGGTTTTCTCAACCGAACCCCACGCGGCCGCATGGTCACCCGTGAAGCTTACAAACATCTGAATCGTCAATTACCTCAAAGCGGAATTGATTTTTAATCTATGAGCTTTCCCATCAGCTACTTCATATATCCATACCTATTAATCATGATGGTTTTTATTTTTTTCAGTTTTTTTAATGTTTACCATCTGATGCGATACGGTATTTATAATTTTAATCTATATATATTAAGTGTGATCTATGTAGGTGGAACTATTTTTGTTTTAGGAGCCAGCTACATTGTTCTAAATGATTTTGACTGGAGCGTTCCCCTTACCCTAAGTTCGTACCTGGCTCCTAATCCGGAATTTTTTCAAAATGAACTACCTCCACAATTATGATGCGATTAGACAACCTACCAAACACAAAACCCGGCGAACGCACTATCTTATTTTTGCGTCGACATTGGCTGGTGCCATTGCGTATATTAGGAATGCTGTTTTTATTACTTTTGGTCCCAATTGCTGCCTACTTTCTTATTCGAGCGGAACTACCGTGGCTTTTAAGCCATAGCGTTATCACTCCATTGCTGGCCCTTTTGGCCAGCGTATATTATTTTGCGGTCTGGGTTTACAGTTTTTCAGAATATATTGATTATTATCTGGATATTTGGATTGTGACCAATGAAAAGATCATTAATATTGAACAGTTGGGATTATTTGCCCGTGTAGCCTCGGAGTTGAACCTGACCGACATTCAAGATGTCACCTCTGATGTACGTGGTATAGTCCAAACTTTTCTAGACTTTGGTACGGTTCATGTTCAAACTGCGGCAGAAACAACCCGATTTGTATTCAAGCAAGTGGAAAAGCCGGAACTTATCAAAAGACAAATTGTACACCTCGTTGACGTGGCTCGAAGTGAACAAAACAAAACTCCGGCTCCCGCCGAAGTAAAAACAACCAAGCTTTAAACCGACTAAAAGAGTCGGTTTTTAAATGGCCTTATTAGAAATCCAGTCATGGTTTTGCCAAGCCCAATTGGCCAAGGCCTCTGTGTCATTAAAACTATCCGGTCTAGACTCAGCTCCAAAAACAATAATTAGGAGCTCTTTTTTTGTTTCTTCTGCACTTGGCCGCAATTGAATGGCTAGATTCCATTTTGACTCATGCAAGTATCCGGTTTTACCTGCGGTTACATACACGTCGTGATACTCAGGGTAATACAGCATCCAATTAGTATTTTTTAAATATTTGGTGGTGCCATCACTTAACACGTCCACATAACGAGTGGCTGTGGTGGTGTAACGCCGTACGTCAGGCGATTCAAAAATATTTCCAGCTAAACGGGCCATTTCTCGAGCTGTGGAAACATTGCCAAGCTCAATTCCGGTAGGCTCTACAAACTCGGTATAACCAAGCCCTAACTCGAATGGTCGAGTGTTCATTTCAAATACAAATTCCCCTTCTGTTAAACCACAGGTTCGCGACAGCGCATTAGCCGCATTGTTGGCTGAACCAACCAGCGCGCTAAAAAACAAATCATCGAGTGTAAAGGTTGCCCCGTCTTCTACGTAAAGCTTGGCCCCACCCACATCATCTTTATCTGCAACGGCAAAAATTGAATCCGGCTCCATGGCACGCTCTAACACCACGTCAGCAGTCACAAGCTTAGTCAGCGAAGCGACCGGCCACACCACATTGGCATTTTGAGCCGCCAAAATCTGACCACTGGATTTATCTATGACAATATAATTGTCTGCCGTGACTTCCGGAACATTAATTTCATTGTGTACAGGTACAAACTCACTCTCCGGAGCATATTCAATCAACTCCTCATGTTCGCGCCATCCGTATTGCCGAGCCCAATCATAAATATCAATCAAAAAACCGGCCGCGGTTCCTGGAATGGCTACTCCATTTTCATCAAACGCCGCTTGTAGGTCAGGGCGTACCTCATAAATCGCTCGCACAGCATCTTGATCAAAGGCAAAAGCGCTCGGTGCAAAACCGAGCCCCATACCAAGGACCACCGCGATCCCAAACAATCCTAAAATCTTGAAATTCATAAATTTTGAAATCAAAAATTTGTTTTCCCTACCAACGTTCCATTAATTCAATTCCCTGATAAAAATAGTGCAAAATATCATCATAATCTTCACCGTCTTCGGCCATACAAAGCGCTCCGGAAGCAGACATGCCAACTCCGTGACCCCAAAGAGTTTCCCCCCGATCACAGGGAACCTCTACTGATTGACACCACTCGACTTCTCCGTACCACACCTCTGACCAGTCTCGAGTTCGGCCGTCTGAACGCGAAAAGTACGGCGTAATTGCAGTCTCACCATCATAAGTCACAATAACTCCTTCAGTTTGTCCAACCGCACGAGTAATGTTTGGCGTTCGCTCCTCGTAACCGTAACCTTTGTACACCTGGTCCCAATAAGCATCTATATGGTAACCCTCGTCCGCGTGCTTGGTGGCGCGCTCCCAATGGTAAAAGGCGTAGGTTCTAGCAGCTGTAATCAGAGTTTGTTGAAAAGCGTCCGGTGAATAATTAGAGGTTTCAGCCAAACCGCGCAAATACATTTCAATTTCGAGTTCATTGATAAGCCAGGTTCGATCATACTCGTCGTTGTAACGAAGTTCGAGCACATTGCGGAAAGTGTTGTCCGCATGCGCAGCACTTCGGGTAGCCCGACGGTCAAAGTTGGTCACCTCTAGCACAGCGTTTTCTTCTTCCGGTTCAAACCGAATGGGATAACTGGTTTTTTCAAGACCCCGCCCCACATCATAGTAATATCGATCATTATCAAAGTAAGCCAGCACTTCGTCACCCGCATCAACGTTAGCCAACAACTCTCCGCGCTCGTTTCGCAGCTCCATATCAGATTCTTCACAGAGAATTTCTACTCCCCAATCGGTTTCTTCATCAACTATCAAAACTCCGATCCTCATTACTGGCATTTCATCCAGTCGGTTTACCACATCTACATCGTCACGCAAAGGTGAGTTTACAGCGTCCGGAGATCCACTTGTTACCGTGACCGGAATATTGATCTCTCCGCCCGGGATATCCACTTCGTCAGCAATCAATCTAAACTGAGCGGTATAGTTACCCGGGTCAACCGGCGCGGCAAATTTAAATGTATAGGTATCTTTTTCTCCAGGTGCTACAGAACCAGTTCTTGCAATCGGAATAAACCTGGTTAACCAACTGGAATGGAACCAATCACCTTGCGTGCTGGAGATAACCAGGTCCGGCAACTGCAAACGTCGTTTAACCCAGGTTTTGCTTCCCACATTGGAAAAATCAACCGAAACCGTGATCACCTCACCGGCCGTAGCCTCTACTTCATCAGCATTGATGTGATCAACCAAGGCTCCATAACCATCAACCACCACTACTTCCTGTTCGTTTTCTTCATCAGTGACCTGAGTCACAGTTTCCGCTTCCTCAGACACCAAAATATTCAATGTAAATTCTCCACCCGGAATCCAAGCTGTATCTTCAGCAGCCAAATGGAAAGTTTCCTGATAAGTACCTTCAGCCACGGGTGCGTGCAACTCAAAAGTAATGGTTGCCGTACCACCAATCGGAACTCTCGGTTGCTGGATCCTGGTGACATGATCAGACCACTCCCAATTTCCCGGATCGAAATCACTCCGACGATACTTGGGGCCATATGTATAAACCGAAACATACTCCGGTCCATCATTGACCCAATTCTTGGTTCCGTTATTTAGAAACTCGATCGCAAATTGACGACGCTCCCTTGGTTGCATTTTAATCTGTCCGGTCCCGGTAGAACTAACCTGCAACGTTTCGTAACCGTGCAACGGAGCAGCTTCGGCCTCATTGACTCCAAAACCAATCAACAAAACAGTAAAAACTAAAAAAGCCATCGCTACGGCTCGTGTGACGCCTTGGAATAATTGAACACAATTTTTTGCAAAATTTAACACATTTTTATTTTTATCTTCCCTGCTTATTTTAGCATATTTTGGCCTTATTGTCAATCAAATCATTACCTTTCAACGATCGCCACAATGGGGTATACTAACATTTGTTATGGGACGAACCAGAGAACTTGCACGAAATTATTCAGTTCATTTTTTTGGCCGATTACTCGGCACACTTTTTGGTGTTGTCACAATTGCTATTTTGACTCGGCACCTGGGCGACACCAGTTATGGAGAACTGACAACAGCCATGACCTTTCTACAAATATTTGGTGTCATGGTCGATTTTGGCTTGACCCTTACGCTCGTACAAATGATTTCCGAACACGGGGCGAATGAACGACGTATCACCGGAGGAATCTTGGGACTCAGACTGCTTTCTGGAATTATCTTTTTTGGGTTAGCGGCTTTTATTGGAGCATATTTACCCTATTCGCCCATTATTAAAATGACCATTGCGGTTGGAACTCTGTCATACCTTTTTATGACTTCGTCCGGTATGTTGGTCGGAATTTTTCAAAAACATTTAGCCATGTGGCGCGTAGCTCTATCCGAGCTTATCAATCGCTCTACCACCATGGGAGTAGTAATATTATTTGCTTACCTGGAACTTGGTGTGGTGGCCATGATGGTTGCGTTTGTGATCGGCAACTTCCTCCAATTTGTAACCACCATTTATTTTGCTCGGCCTTTCGTCAAAATCTGGCCGAGTTTGGACATAAAAATATGGAAGGAGGCTGTTATTCGAGGCTGGCCAATTGGATTGTCAATTCTATTCAACCTGATTTATCTAAAAAGTGACATTTTGATTCTTGGTATCTTCCGGCCTCAGGCTGACGTAGGAATTTATGGTGCCGCATATAAAATTTTGGACGTTATCACGGCAATCCCGGTCATGTACATGGGTATTGCTCTGCCAGCGCTCGTTCACTACTGGAGCTTAGAAGCCAAAAAAGACTTCCAAAACCTGGTCCAAAAATCATTTGACTTTTTTTCCATCGTGGCCGCACCAATCTTGGCCGGAGCTCTGGTCGTTGGGGTACCCTTGTTGGTTTTTGTCTCTGGTGAAGCCTTCCGAGAATCAGGTGAAATCCTAAAGGTGTTAATGATTGCGGCGGTTTTTGTTTTCTATGGAGCTTTAACCGGTCACGCCATTGTGGCTCTTAAGCTTCAGAAAGTAATGACTTGGGGTTACGCCACTACAGCCGTAGTGGCTCTGATTAGCTATTTTGTGGTCATTCCTCGTTTTGGAATGTGGGGAGCGGCTTGGACGACCGTAGCCTCTGAAGCCTTGATTGCCGGAATCACATTTTTCGTAGTGGCTCGAGTCAGTAAGTTTAAACCAAATCTTGTTGTTACTGCTAAAGCCATCGGAGCCGGAGCGGTTATGTATGCCGTTTTAACGGTGATGCCAGACACGCACGTCCTGTGGCAGGTTATTATTGGTGCAGTGGTCTATGCTACGGTTTTATTTGGTACCGGCGGAGTAAGCTTCAAAACTATTCAAGAAATGTTAAAACGCGATTAGCATGTTCGAATTTATTTTAGCCATTATCATACTCGGCTTTGCTGTGCTTGCCTGGACTAACCCACGGACAGCTTCGTTGCTCATTCTGGCCACCCTGCCCGCTTACCTAGTTCGCTTTGAATTTGGTTCGCTTCCCATGACCCTGCTTGAAATCATGCTGCTTATTGTCATTGTGATTTGGTTGATTCGTTTTCGTGATTGGAAAAAACTAACCCGTGACTTTCGCTGGCCCGTCGCCTTATTCATCATCGCTTCAACCATAGCGATTTTTGTTGCCCCGGACAAACTAACCGCCCTTGGTATTTGGAAATCATACTTTATTGAGCCGATTCTTTTCTACTTTGTCTTGCGATCACAAATAAAAAACGAGGGCGAAGCAAATCAGGCTGTAATGGCTCTTGGAGTCGGGGCTCTTCTCGTGGCTTTATTTGCTATTTTACAAAAATTTACCGGACTGGCCATTCCAGAAGCCTGGGACTTGGAGCGGCGAATTACCAGTGTCTTCCCTTATCCGAATGCCGTTGGCCTGTATCTGGCTCCAATCATCGTCCTTGGATTTACTGCGCTTGGTAAAGCTTTTCACCGAACCGAGATCTACACCGCATACTTCTGGATGCTCACTCTGGCCTTATCCTTGACTGCCATTATCCTCTCCAAGACCGAAGCCGCCTGGGTGGCTTTGACTGCCACCCTTGGCCTCATGGCGCTCATTTCAAAATGGACTCGCTGGTGGGCCCTGCCCCTTACCATTATAACCACCGCTGTAATCCTGTTGGTACCGGCTATTCGCGGACCAGTTTTTGAAAAACTAACCCTGCAAGATTACTCCGGCAGCATTCGTCGCGTACAATGGGCGGAAACAGTTGAATTTTTGGGGGATCAACCTATATTTGGAGCCGGTTTGAACGGTTACCCGGTCTTGATTGTGCCGTACCACAGCCAGGAACACATTGAAATCTTTCAGTACCCACACAACATTTTTCTCAACACCTGGGTTGAACTCGGAGCCCTGGGTCTATTGGCTTTACTTGTTTTGACTCTGGCTTGTTTGCGTGTTTTATACCGCGGACGTGATCCGGATCATCGAATCAACTGGCTTTTTTATGGTACAGCCGGGGCACTTTTAGTCATGTTTATTCACGGCTTGGTTGATGTACCGTACTTTAAAAATGACTTGGCAGTGCTGACCTGGGTAATCCTTGCTTTATTCTCTTTGAGCACCTCTTATGAAATTACAAGAAAAAATAGCTAGTTTTGTCATTTTAATACTGCTCCTTATGGTAGCTGGTCTGGTGTATTTTTTTATTATTGAAGACCGGCCAGAGGAAGAAACAAATGGAGTGGGTATTGAGTATGAAACTGAAGAACTAAACGGCGTTTACACAAATCCGCTCATCGGTTTTGGTTTTCGCTATCCGACTCGTTATCAAATCAGTTGCGAAAAATTTGAAGACCTTAGTCAGGAACGCGAACAGCGCCCACACGTTCTGATCCTAACCCTTGAGGACTGGGCCAGCCCCCAACACCCTAAACTCAACCTCTATATTAACGCCGAGGTGCCAATTGCTCGAGCGGAGCGAACTTTAACCCTGCTTCAAGACGGGATTGGTCTATATCTTGCAGAGGTTTTTGAAGACAAAACCCGCGATAGTGAGGAAATCCGAACCATTGGCTCCATTGTGGCGTCTGACAACAATGTCTACACTTTTGAGTTCACCTTTGAACGCGGTCTATATGATTACGAACCAGACCTTAAGGCCATGATCAGCTCTTTTGGTCTTTATCCGGAAGAAGAAACAGAAGATGAACTATCGGTTGACACTGAGGTAAAATTGAACTAAATTTAGAGCCCACGGAGGGATGGCTCGAGTGGTTGAAGGCGCCGCACTCGAAATGCGGTGTATCCTTATAGGGTACCGGGAGTTCGAATCTCCCTCCCTCCGCCAAATTTCACATATTCTCCATTTTTTACACCTTATCCGAACTTTACTTCACATATAAACGAGTTGTGGCGAAATCGCTTCGCTCCTTCGCCACAACGGCCGGCGGCTACGCCTTTTGTTGCGCTCGTCGCTACGCGACATCGCACAACAGTCAGCTATGCGGACATGGCCCGTCGACGAGCAAGCTCGTCTCCGGACCACGTCGCATAGCCGCCGGCCGTTATATGAAATACATGTTTTCCTTTTGGGGCTATCGCCCCAGCTCTTAAAAAGAATCCAATTTTGTTTTTCTTTTATTATAGAGGGGAAATATGGAGTTTTCTTCGCTCCGCTACGAAAACATTTATTTGATAAGGGGAATAAAGCGGTGTTTCCTCCGCTTCGCTCCGGAAACGGTTTATTTATTAGGGGAAAATGAATATAATACAAAACGTAAACTTTAGAAATTATGGCGAATAAAAATCTCACCAACGCAAAAAGAACAAAGAATGATGAGTTTTATACTCAATATTCCGATATTCAAAAAGAAATAGAGGCCTATTTGGAATACGACCCCAATGTATTCCGAGGCAAGGTAGTGTATTGCAACTGCGACGATCCGTTTGAAAGCAATTTCTTTCGATATTTTGTACTCAACTTTGACAGGCTCGGACTAAAACAGCTTATTACTACCAGTTATAAACCATCACCCGTAGCCAATACGCAACTAGCATTGTTTGGCGATGATAAAACTCTCACAAAACCAAAAGGCCGCCGAAAGGTAACTGCAAATAAATTCATTATTAATAAAGTAGGCGACATAGATGGCGACGGCGATTTTGACTTAGAGGACATTGCTCTACAGCTTAAGCAAAATAAAGACAATGAGTGGACTCCGCTAGATGGCGATGGTGATTTTCGTAGCGAAGAATCTATTGCTCTACTTAAACAAGCTGACATTGTGGTAACAAATCCACCATTCAGTCTATTTCGAGAATACATAAAACAACTTGTTGATTATGATAAAAAGTTTTTGATCATCGGCAACCTGAACGCGATAACATACAAAGAAATATTCCCATTACTTAAAGAAAATAAAGTTTGGTTGGGCAATAATTACAAAATTAATGCCGGCGCAATGTTTTTTGAGATACCAGAAGCTATTGCGAATTTGGAGCAAGTCCGTGAAATCAAAACAAATGCAAGTGGCAAAAAAGTTTATGTTACACGAGTGCAAGGTGTTCGTTGGTTCACTAACCTTGATCATGGTCGCCGTCATCAACCTCTACCACTCATGACACAAGCAGAGGTAATCAAATTCGTAACAAAAAAACCTTTTGAAAAGTACGAAAATTATGACGCGATAGAAGTATCGTTAGTAAAAAACATTCCGAGTGATTTCGATGGCATTATGGGCGTGCCGATAAGCATTCTTGATAAATATAGCCCCGAACAGTTTAAAATTGTTGGGATGTGTGAAAATGAAGATTTGTACAAATTAAAAACAAGGGTGTACACGACTGAAGAATGTAAACAAGCGTATTTAGATAAATTCGGAAAAAAAGGAACTTATGACTTAAATGCAAGCGGCGTTGTTAACCGTGACGGGCTATTAGTAAAAGTTTATCAAAGGGTGCTTATCAAACATAACAAACAATAATATGAAAACAAGTTTACAAATCACCATTACTGTCAAAGAAATCTGCGATGGCTTTGTATATAACGAGCTAGAAGGTAAGGGCTTATTCGGTTTATCCGGCAAACTGACTATTCAGCCTGAATATCAGCGAAACTATATTTACGCTTCTGACGGCGGCAAAAAAGAAATAGCTGTTATTGATTCAGTCCTAAAAGGTTACCCAATAGGATTGATTTATTTTAATAAGGTAAGCGACAACAATCTCGAAGTTTTAGACGGTCAACAGCGCATTACCAGTCTTGGGCGATTTGTTACTGACAAATTTGCTATCAAAGATGAAAACGGCATGGAGCAATATTTTGGTGGCATGGCAAAAGACAAACAAACCAAGATTTTGGAAACAAAACTAACTATTTATGAGTGCGAAGGAACCGAAAGTGAGATAAAAGAATGGTTCAAAACAATCAATATTGTTGGAGTACCACTTAACAATCAGGAACTACTCAACGCAGTTTACTCTGGCCCATTTGTTACTCTTGGAAAAGCTGAATTCAGCAATAGTCAAAATGCCAATATCCAAAAATGGAGTGCATATGTAAAAGGCAGCGCAAATCGGCAAGATTTTTTAGAGTGCGCCCTTGATTGGGTAAGTAAGGGGAATATTGGTGATTATATGAGTCATCATCGCTACGACGAGAATATCAAAGAGCTAAAAACCTATTTCAACAGCGTCATCGATTGGGTTTCCAGTGTATTTATTGATGTTGAAAGTGAAATGCGCGGACTTGAGTGGGGCCGACTGTATGAGCAGTACCATAAGAAAGCATATGATCCCAAGAAAGTGTCAGTTGAGGTGCAAACACTCTATGCCGATCCGTATGTTAAAAAGCGCAAAGGCATTTTTGAATATATTCTCGGAGGTTCAGTTGATACAAAATTACTTGAAGTTCGAGTTTTTGATGAAGCAACCAAAAAAGCAGTTTATAAAACACAAACCGCTGAAGCGGAGAAAAAGGGTAAATCAAATTGTCCGCATTGTGCTATCGGTCACGACGTAAACAAAACAAAAATTTGGAGTTTAAGTGAAATGGACGCCGACCATGTTTCGGCTTGGAGTAAGGGCGGCAAAAGTGACATTAAAAATTGTGAGATGTTGTGTAAAACACATAATCGGGCAAAGGGTAACAGATAGTAAATTTCATGATTGCAGAAATAGAGTTATGAGCGATATAAAAATTCAAACTTCGTCAGATATTCCATTTTCAAGACACTTTACTGTTGATGATTTTAATAATGTCGTCAAAAATTTTGATTTTGTCGGTTCTTTAATGTCGATTCAAAAATTAGGTGCCCTAATGGGGAACCAAGTGTATGTAAATGTAAATGTTGAATTTGAATTTTATGCATCACCAAAAGTTAAATTAAAAGCAGGTACTCTCACTAGAGATTTTGTTTCCTTTCTCTCTAAACAGATTTTACTGAATTGCAAAGAGCAAGAGGTACAATATAACGATGTGGATTTAACGAATTTGGTTTATATGTACGGAAATATGGAGACAGAATTAAACCACATTAAAACTGAAGAGGACAGAACAGACAAGGGATGGTTATGGGTTATTCGCAACACAAATCATCAGTGGTTTTATTTACGTTTTCATTCAAGTATTATTGCAAGATACTATTGGATTTTTTCAAAAATTTTTGAACGGAATCCATCGCTTGGGAAGAAATTAGATTCAGCACTTGGAATAGAAATATTCAAAGCAATGAAAATTGGCACTTGTATTTTCGCCAATTATTGCCCAAGAGAGGACGGACAATTTGCTACTTCATTTTTAATGAGTAGCTACACAAATACCTCAATTATTCCGCTTAGACCACTGCTTAGCGAAGAAAACATAAATAAGTTTTTCGATATTTTTTCTGTATCATCAGATAAATTCGTAGAAGAAAATAAAAAACATGAAATAACTGATTCGCTACTTAAAAAATACGAATTTAACGTATTAAAAAGATACCCTGTAATAAAAACCAATTCCGCAAAGGAAAACGAAAAATTTGTAATTCCGTCTATTTCAGACTTTTTATATGGCACATTTGAAGGCTTATATTACGTGCTTCTCGAAAGATTAGAAAATAGTGACAAAACAACATTACTTCAGGAAATCGGCAGTATTTTTGAAGATTATATCGGAGAATTTTTTAAACAATACAATATAGACGCTCTAACAAGGGCAGAAGTAATCAAAGAAGCAACTTACAAAGTAGGGAAAAATGAATGGAAAACAACCGATTGGCTTTTAGTCTCAGACGATTTTATTTTTCAGATCGAGTGCAAAAAACGAAAGATAGATAATTATTCAAGAGCTGGTATACAAAACGAAGATGGTAATGGTATCAATAAACTGATCGAAGATTTGGCTAAAGAAGTTGATAAAATAGCTAAAAAAGAAACACACATAAAAGCCGATAATGTTAGCCAAGTAAAATATAAAAACCAAAAAATCATCAACATTGTTGTGTTTTTAGATGAGATGTTTGGAGTAAACAAATATGCACGAGAAAAAATAAAAGAGAAAATGAAAGAACAGTCAGACAATTTTTATATTTTTGGCTGTTGGGAATTTGAGCTAGTTTGCCAGCAAGCAAAAAACAAACAACAGAATTTGTTTGATTCACTGGAAGATATTATCGCTGGAAGAAATGAGATTTATCAAATTGATTTATTGGATAGAATTTACCACAAATTCTTTGACGACATAAAGAATGGATAAATTCATGACCTTTTTTCAACAATTCAACACAAGAGAAATAGCAATAATTCTCTGGCTTCTTGTTTTGACAATTTGGATACTTTCTCAAGAGAAAATCAGACAATCCTTTTCTGGTGTTTTAAAATCTCTTTTCCAAATAAAAATACTATCTGTCATTATTGCTGCGATTGTATATACCGGATTTACAGTTTTAGTATTAGTTAAAATTGGAATCTGGGATTTTTCACTTCTAAAAGATACGATTTACTGGTTTTTAGCCGTTGCGTTTGTATTACTCATGAATACTAACAAGGCAAATCAGGAAAAAGGATTTTTCATTAAAATCTTGAAAGATAACCTCAAAATCATTTTAGCCCTTGAGTTTATTCTAACGCTCTACACATTTAATTTAGTAGCGGAAATAATTTTAGTTCCCGTTTTGGTTTTTATCGTAGCAATGAGTGCTGTTTCTGAATTAAAAAAAGAGTATCTGCCTGTAAAAAAGTTATTTGATTTTATTCTGTCTTTGATTGGTGTTTTTTTCATTGTTTTTGCACTTGGAAAAGTTTTTGGTGATTTTCAGAATATTATGACTTCACAAAATTTGAAGACTTTTATTTTGCCTCCATTATTAACATTCTCGTTTATTCCATTTGTTTATTTTTTCGCAATAATAATGGCATACGAAACACTTTTTGTTCGTCTTGGTATTTTCAACAAAAACGATCCCAGCCTAATTAAATTTGCAAAACATAAAATTATTCGAGCTTGTCATCTGAATTTACCGAAACTGAATCGTTTCGCAAAAGAAAGCACACAAGATTTAATGAAAGTCAGTGATAAAAAAGATGTAATTGCTATTATCAAGAAATATTTCAAGAAATAGTATGTTTTCGGTCGGGGCAATTCACCCCTTTAATTCCCCTCTTGCCCCTCCCTCAAACAGAAAGTGGTGTTTTGGGCTCGGGCATTCACCCCTTAATCCCCTCTGCCCTTCGCCCAAAACGGAAAAACAAAATCGGATCTTTCTTTTGTAAGAGCAATTTCTTTCAGAAATTAAAGGAAAACATGTACATCATATAACAGCGTATATCTGGTTACGGCTCTTGTAGAGCCTTCACCTATATTTGCCTCTGCTACGCTACGGCAAACATCAGATATGCCGAAATGTTAGCTGAAATATTAAAACACTGGATAGCAAAGATGATAAGTATTCCAAGTTTGTTGCTCGGGATATTTTTGTTTTACTAAAATAGGCAAAAAAGGTATACTATAAAGCGAAATTAATCCTATTTTTAACCGAATATGGCCATCAAAACCGCTGTTATCCCTGTTGCGGGATTTGGAACCAGATTTTTGCCCGCCACTAAGGCAATGCCTAAAGAAATGATGCCGGTTGTAGGCAAGCCGGTGATTCAATATGTGGTTGAGGAATGTGTCGCGAGCGGAATCGAGAACATAGTTCTGGTGACCGGAATGAGTAAACGTGCAGTTGAGGACCACTTTGATTACAACTTCGAACTTCAGACCATGCTTAAAAAGCAGGGCAAGGATGCTTTGCGCGAAGAGGTCAAACACATTGCTGACATGGCCAACTTCGTTTATATTCGACAAAAAGGCCCATATGGAAATGGGACACCGGTTTTGAACGCTCGACACGTGGTCGGAGACGAACCATTTGTAGTGGTTTGGGGTGATGAATTTCTCTCAAGCAAGAAGCCTAGGGTCAAGCAACTGATTGAAGTTTACAACAAATACACTGACCCGGTTCTAACCGCTATCCCAACCGACAAAAAGGGGCAAAGTCGTTTTGGAATCATTGATCCTGCTGCCGAAGTTGAACCTGGTGTAGTTCAAGTTAACGGGATCGTGGAAAAACCAGGTCCTGACAAAGCACCGTCAAAATTAGCCGCTATCGGTGGTTACATCTTGACCCCGGACATCTTCGACATCTTGGAAAAAACCAAGCTTGGTAAAGACAACGAGCTTTGGCTGGTGGACGCCATTTTTGCTCTGGCAAAAAAACGACCAATTTACGCCAAAAAAGTTGAGGGTGTTTACCGTGATATTGGAACTATTGAGGCCTGGCTCAAAACCAACGTAGAAATGGCTTTGGCCGATAAAAAGTACGGAGCCAACTTTAAAAAAGAACTCAAAAAAATCTGTAAGGATTTATAAAATATGAAAATAAAAAGAATCAGTTTATTGGCCTTGGTCTTGATTTTTCTAGTAACCACTGGACAGAGCTGTTTTAAAGGTGGAAACCAGGCAGCCCAACAAGCCGCCAATGAAAAAATCAACTTGACCTACTGGCGAGTTTTCGAGGGAGAGAATGATTTTGATGAAATTATCAGTGCTTACCGTGAAATCCACCCCAACATCAACATCAACATCGTAAAAAAGAGATACGAAGAATATGAGGACGAGCTGGTGCAAGCTTTTGCAGAAGACCGAGGGCCGGACATGTTTAGTATTCACAACACATGGATGGAAAAATATGAGCCTCTGATTACTCCGCTACCGGAAAGTCTTAACCTGGTCTATCTTGAAGTTCAGGGCACTCTTCAAAAAGAAACTGTGGCTGTCATTCGGGAAGAAAAAAGCCTGACCATTAATAAGCTAAAAAATGACTATGTCGATGTGGTGGCTGATGACGTGGTGCGCCGTTATCAGGCCTCAAGTCAATCAGCTTCAGAGAACCGCATTTGGGGCCTACCCTATTCAGTCGATACCCTGGCCCTTTTTTACAACAAGGATCTTTTGAACGCGGCCGGAATTCCGGAACCACCGGCTACATGGTCAGATTTTCAATCTCAAGTTAAAGAACTCACCTTGGTTGACCTAGATGGTGGAATTGTTCAGTCTGGAGCAGCAATTGGAACCACAGAAAATGTGGAACGGGCGGTCGATATTGTATCAATTTTAATGATGCAAAATGGAACTCAGATGATGAGTGGGAACCGTGCTTACTTTGCCGAGGTTCCGACTGGGTCTACCAGTCGCACTCCTCCGGCCATTGATGCCGTGCGTTTCTACACTGATTTTGCCAATCCAATCAAAGAAGTTTATACTTGGAACGAAGATATGGAAGATTCGTTTGATGCTTTTGCCAATGGCACTACCGCCTTCTTCTTTGGCTATGCCTATCACATTCCACAGCTGCGAGCTCGCAATCCAAAACTCAACTTTGAAATTGCTCCGGTGCCACAAATTGAAAACAGCCGTACAGTCAATTTTGCTAACTATTGGATCGAGGTTGTGGCCAAAGACACCGAGCACTTAAATGAAGCCTGGGACTTTATCCAATATACTGCCGAGGCTGAAAACGTAATCAAGTTTTTAGAAAGCGCAGATAAACCAACCGCTTTGCGCTCACTGATTAACACCCAACTTGATGATCTTGACCTGTCTGTTTTCGCCAGCCAAGTGTTAACAGCTGATGATTGGTATGACGGAGAAGATGCTGAAGCCGCTGAAGAAGCCCTGTTAAACTTTGTCGAAGATGTCTTAACCGGTGCGGAAGACCTGGAAAAAGAATTACGCAAAGCTCAATCGCAAGTAAATCAAACTTTATGAAAAGGTTGACAGGATTATTGATAGCCCTGACCTTATCGGCCACTGCCCTGCCAGCCCTGGCTCAGGAAAGTGAAAGTACGGTGAGTGCTTCTGAGGCCGGAATACTCTCGGGAGTAACCACTCTCTGCTGGGAAACCGGGGACTGTTCTTTAAACGACTTTTTACAGGTCTTTGTTAATATTTCAGATTACATCTTGGGCATAGTTGGCTCTTTGGCTCTGCTCCTGTTTGTAGTTGGTGGCTTTTATTTACTGGCTTCCCAGGGTGAATCCGGTCGAGTTCAAAAAGGCAAGGCCTATATAACCGGGGCTATTGTGGGAATCATTATTGTATTCGTGGCTTACATCGGAATACAAACTGTTGAATCAACCATCACCCGAGGAACCATTGCCGGCAGTAGTGCTGAATATGCTCCATGTACCTTTGATACTGAGGATGGAACCGCCTGCGATGTCAACGCGGTTTGTGAAAACGGAATCTGTACCACACTTTGTAATTATCAAGAAGGCGGCGTGTGTTATTCGGAAAGTACCCACGGCCTAGCCCCTAACTGTAGTTCAGGAACCGGACTGTGCCCTTTGGGAGCTGAGGAAGTGTGTTGTACTGAAGTTGATATTGGAGAGGCTCCTGAAGAATTTTAATCAAAAACATTTATATGAAAAAGTTTTACTTAATTTCTTTTCTCACCCTTGTTGCCCTAGTTGTAATTATTAACCCGGCCCTGGCTCAAGAATTAACTGATCCACTCGGTGGAGCTTCTATTCCGGTTTTAATCGGTCGCGTCATTCGAGTGGCTCTTGGTATTTCCGGATCAGTAGCTCTTTTAATGTTCATCTACGGTGGTTTTCTTTGGTTAACTTCGGGCGGTAAAAGCGAGGCAATAGAAAAAGGAAAAAAGACTCTTATTTGGGCCGTGATTGGTCTGGCTATTATTTTCACTTCGTATTTAGCTGTAGATCAAGTCATTCGCGCTCTGACGAGTGGAGAAATCAGTGGAAATTAAGAAGCTATGCTTCAAATAATAAAAACTCTGATTTAAGTTGTTTGTGTATACGGTTTCCTGCTTATTGTGCTATAATTATTTAAGTAATTAACTAGTTAATTAACACATTTGTCTATGACAAAGAAGCTGATTGCCCTTGGTCTTGGTATGGCTCTATGCATGAGCATGGTGGCTGTTCCAGCCTTGGCGCAGGACGATGATGACGACTCCTACGCTCCAATTTCCGCTAATGATCTTTTACGGGTTGAAGGCGGGGAAGGTGAAACGATTGGGGACGTAGCTGGTCTTGGTCAGGCAGATCTGGCCACTGTGATCGCTACCATTATCCGAGCCATCCTTGGATTCCTCGGAGTAGTAGCAGTTGTGATCATTCTCTGGGGTGGCTTCCTGTGGATGACCTCTGGTGGTCAAGATGAAAAGGTGCGTAACGCACGCAAGCTGATCATCATGGGTATCATTGGTCTGGCTATTGTACTTGCCGCCTACGCTATCGCCAGCTTTGTTATCAATGCTCTGGTGGAAGCGGTTGCTTAAAACCAAAGCCCCTTCTGATTCATTTTAGAAGGGGCCTGGCGTGAGCGGATGAATATTTCGTCCTCTCGCGTCATATGCGAAAAGTCTACTACGTTATTTTGAGTCTGCTGATGCTTGGTCCACCAAGCCTGGTTCAGGCTATCAGTCCGGAAGATACCGGTCTCCAGGACACTGCCGGTGCGGCCGGATTTGGTTCCACGGCCCCGTCCCTGGCCGGAGTGGTTGCTGGCATCATTAATGCAGTGCTTGGTATTGTTGGTCTTGTTTTTGTAGTGCTTTTAATTTATGGTGGTATTACCTGGATGACCGCGATGGGAAACACTGAAACGGTCAAAAAGGCTCGAGCCACCATTGTTAATTCCCTGATTGGACTTGTGATTGTGGCCGCGGCCTATGCCATTGCCAGTTATGTGGTACCGGCTCTTGTTCAGGCCGTGAGCGGATCAGGTACTGCCGGATAATTAATTTTAGAAAACTAATAAATAACAAACTTATGCATAAGGTTATCAAAACCCTAGCGGCCCTTTCTCCACTGACTTACCTTAGTGCCAGTGTAGCTCATGCTCAAGATGATGCCTTTACTGGTTTAGACGGAGCCTCACAGTCACTGACTGACGTTGGCACAGAAGGTGGATTTGGTTCAGGAGATTTGACCACCATAATTGCCGGTATTATCAACGTGGTGCTCGGGTTGCTCGGTCTTGTCTTTGTGGTCCTGATTGTTTATTCAGGATTTCTTTGGATGACCGCCGGTGGTAATTCCGACACCGTGAAGAAAGCCAAGGGAATTATGATCAATGCCATTATTGGTCTGATCATTACCGTGGCTGCGTACGCCATTTCTTCCTACGTTATCTCCGCGATTGTCACAGCTGCCCAAGGTTAAGACAATTCTATAAAAAGTGAGACACCCCGCAAGAGAACCCTGCGGGGTGTTTTTTTTTTGGAGAGAAGAAGACCAGGGCTAGAGGGAGCTCCAGCCACCTCGGCCAATCCCCTTGAAAGGATTGGCCCCCTTGGTCTTCACGTTCGTGACCGTCTTTGTGAAGCTCGGCACGAACGTACCTCGGATCGGCACGTACGCGGTGTACGTGGCGTCGAAGCTCGATTCTCCGACGTACAAGTACACCCGCTGACCCGGTCCGACCAGAGTCTCGGCGCCATGAGTGGTTGGCGCCGGAGTGAGGCTCGCGACCCCGTGCGACCGGCCGATGACCGTACGCACCCCGCCCACGTCGATCGTGATCGAGTAGGCGGACTGGTTCACGAACGCCGTGCAAAGACCCATGTCTTCGCACGACTCCCAGGTCAAACCGGTGAGGGCCGCGAACTCGTGGTTGCGCGGCTCGCTGCTCCAGGCGACCGAAAGCGGGTCGGCCACTGGTGCGGCGGCGGGCATGGCCGGAGTGGTCAGGCTCGGCGCTGGTCCGGTCGCGGATGCGGCGAGCAGGTCGTCGAGCTTGGCCTCGAGCCTGCTCTGGGCGTCTTCAAGCGAGATGACGCGACCGCGCAGGTGCGCGTTCTCGTCCTCGAGATTCGCGACCTGACCGCGCAGGTGCGCGTTCTGGGTTTGAAGCTCGTCACGCTCTCCCTTGACCGCCGTGTAGGACACGGCAGCCTTGGCGAGCACGCACTCCTCGTACACCGTGATCCCCTCCTCCCGGCACATCTGCCAGGTGGACTCCGAGATCACGAAAGGCTGGTTGCCTCCCTGCCCGTAGGCCGGGAGCACACAGCAGGTGGCGACCACGAAGGCCACCGCGATCAGGTTTAGCTTCTTCATCGGTCGTCCTCCTCCGCAGTCCCGGCCGGAACCGCGATCTCGATCTGGTGATCCACGGTCAGTGCCGAACCATTCGACCCACCCTCGTCGAGAACCTCGAGAGCCAGGCTGGCCGCCTGACCGGCCGCATTGGCTCGGTCCTCGTTCTCCTTGATGGCCCCGGCAATGTCCTGGGCCATCCGTTGTTGCGTCTGCGCGTTCTGATGCAAACGCAGATTCACGTCCTCAACCTCGGCCGCAGTGGCGGCCTGGTTCGCCTCAAGGCCGCGCACGGACTCGTCCGTGGCGGCTTGGTCGGCCGCGACATCGTAGATCGCGGCGGTGTTGCCGGCCACCGCGGCCCGGGTCATCTGACCCTGACGCACCGCCTGGTACGTCCCGGCCGCGGACAGGTCTGCCGCGGTCTGGTTGTACGGCACCCCCGGATGGGTGGCGCGGTACAACTTGACCGAGTCTAGCTGCGGGTTGCCGGTCGATCCGCCGAGCATCATGCCCGGCGCGTACGGCACCGCGCTGTACGGGTAGCCGTAGTAGGCGCCGTTGCTCGCGCCGACCACGGCCCCGTGCGGGGTGCTCACGGCCGACAGGTTGCACGGCAATCTCTCGCCGTCCTTGGTGGTGCACATGTCCTGTGCGACGTCCATGCCGCGCACGGCCACCGCACCGGTGCCGAAGAACTGGCCACCGCGAGTGGCCGTGTTGTAGGTGCTGCACCCGGAGGTGCCGACCAGGGTCAGGGTTGCGAGCATCATGAGGATGTACCTCATACCCGTATCTCCTTTCGGGGTGGAACCCCTTTATTGTTGGGGGTCCTCCCCCGTCGTCGTTCTATTATTGAAAGGTTCTGGTTGGTGTCCTCAATGGGACGAATAAAGCGCTAATTCTTGAGGGGATATTTAACCGGAAAACCCAGTTAAACAAAGAATCAGCGCCTTACTCTTCCCCTCGAGTATGAATTGTGAACATATAAATATAGCATATTTTAGCAATTTTGTCAAGATATAAGCATAAACGGAAAAGACCCGGCCGAGACAACGCATTTTACTGCGCGTCCCGACCGGGCCAGGAAGTCCTACCAGCCATATTCGGCCAATTCCTGACGAGCCTTCTTGATCTCGTCGGATCGATCCGAACCGGGCTGGGGGTTAGAAACCACAGGGGGGTTGGCGGTCGTCGGGGTTGTGGTATATCCCGAGACCGGAGCACTGCGCCGGGCGCGTCGCTCGTCCTTCTTGTCGGGATACATCCCGTCGTACGTCGGGGCTTCGAAGAAGCCGTCTCCGTGTCCGACGTCCGTGGCGAGCTTGGCCACGGTCAAACCAGGAACACCGATGCCGAAGTATCCGACGAGCAGAAAGATGCACAGGCCCATCATGGACCAGAGCACCACCTCGCCGGCGCGGTTGCGCACGTTCACGGCCACCACCAATATAAGCAGTGCGACCAACAAGATGCCCACGAACACCCCGAGGTGCACGCTTCCGGGCACACCGGTGAGCTTCGTGAAGAAGCCCGTGTTGGCTCCCGCGATGATCGAGGGGTTGGTGACCGACGGGGACGCCCAGCCAGACATCTTCGTGACCCCCCAAACGACCGGGATCACGCAGATGGACAGCACGTAGGTGAACGCGCTGCCCCAGTTGAAGCTCCTCACCGCAGAGTACGCGGAATCCGATAGGAAAGCCACGAACCGGTTCGCGCCCCGGCGATTCAACAGAACCTCTTCGCGATTCTTGTCCTCCTGGTACGACCCGCGCGTGGCGGACAGCATCCAGAAGCCGAGCATAGCCAGCGACAGGAAGGCGATCAGTCGGCTGACCACTTCGGTTGCCTCCAGCACGTTCGGGAAGAAAAAAAACGCCTCGAGGTTGATGATCAGCACCGGCACGGCGTACAGTAAGTGAGCCGTGATCACGGTCAGCGCCAGTGACTTGACCACCCCGGAGCGACGGTACACCGTGGTGCCGGCCTCGGCGCGCTCGCTCTTTAGCCAGTGCAACCATGCCGGTAGTCGCTCCACTGCCTCGTCAAAGCTCGGCCAGTGGCTCTTAAGGCCAAAGACCATCTTTTCAAGGAGGTGAAACGGAGCGGCCATGATGGCCACGCCGATCGCGACCAGGAACAGGCTCAAGATGCCCGGAACGATCGGGTTGCCGAACATCCAGTCCGGACCACCCATCCAGCTCATGACGTAGAGCGTCTCGCCAAGAGCCGCCGCCCCGAGGAACATGAGCTCCAGTCCGAGGACCAGGATGCCCATGAGCACCCCGAGGAAGGCCAGGACTGCCACGCCGAACGCGCCGTTGTTGGCCACGAACTTGGCGGCCTGACGCTTCTTGGCCTGCCACCAGTTCCCGTCCACGGACTCGTCGAGCAGCTGACGCCACTCGGTGACGCCATCGACCTGAACCTCGTCCATGAGGTACAAGACGTCCACGACGCCCTGAGCCGACGGGGCGATCTGGTTGCCCGTCCGGTCATGCTCGGCTCCGGTGATGCCGTGGGGCAACACCTTCCGCCTGGCGTCCTTCTCGAACGTCTCCGGTCCGATCTCGATGTCATCGAGGGCGAGCTTGAGCACGTCCACGAGACCCTCCTGCTTCAGGATCGCAACGCGACCCTTCTTCAGGATCATCATAGCCACGCGGTGCTCGTGAGCTGCCACATGGCGGACGAGAGCCGCCCACTTTCGCTTCTGCTCAGTGTCGAGCAGCTGCTCCAGACTGTCCGGACCCGAGAGCTCATCGCTCTCGAGGCCCATCAGACGCCCGAGGCAGTGGGGGCAGTCCGGGAGGTGGTCGACCTCCTGGGGGAGGTGGTAGGTCATGTGGGGCTCGATCTCCGTGACGTCCGTGTCACGGTCGAGGCGCCGGAGTCCCATCTTCATGATGAGCTCGCGCAAGGCGTTGTTCTCGTAGAACCGATCCACGGCCGAACAAACCGTGGAGACCTGGTCCCCCTGACCCTGAATGGCCAGGTGCCGGTACCCGGCGAGGCCCGGCATGTTGTGAGCCTTGCCGTAGACCATGGTTCCGGGAGTGACCCCGGGCATGGTCTGATCATCGACCCCACTTGTGGTGATGCCGGACGAGGCTCCCTCGCCGGCTCGATCGATCACGTTGTTCAAGAAGCTCTCGAGCTCCTTGGCCTGGCGGATATCACCGCCGAAGACCGATTCCGGCACCTTCACGTTCAGCGCGCCCGCACCTGCGGTCAGCAGGGTGGGAGCGGCGTACTTGAAGAGCGCCGAGCCCTGCACGGCTTCCGGGTTGAAGCCGAGCTTCACGAGCTCTTTGATGACGGCCGAGGCCGACAACTTGGCCCCCTGCGCGGACAGCGCGTGGATGGCCTTCTCGATGAACGGTCGCGCGATACGACCGCCCAGGTTGTCGTTCGTCCAGTTGGCGATGTTCGCCACTAAGCTTATCAAAGTGGTTGCGGTAGCAGACTTGGCCATTTTTGTTTCCCTCCGTGCGATCGGCTTTTGCCGCCGCACATTTTTTTTTGTGGTTTTGCCTTATTGTAAAGAGCGAGGAAATCTTTTCCTCCGCTCGGCATTTTCTAAAATACGACCAAAAGCCTAACACGGAGAACATACAAATATAGCATATTTTAGGCTTTTTGTCAATGTCTAGACACAAAGAAAAAGACCTTATTATTCGTACGTAGGAATAATAAGGACCAAAAATCTACTTTTTATCTTATTTTAGCTAATTTTCAATTAATTGCCTACTTCCTGGGTAAGCTTATTTCGATCAAATCCCCTACCAAAAATGGCTACTCCAACCATTATTCCATTCCGATAGTGTTTTTGGGCAATTCCCTGCTCTTTTTCCTCGATTTCGACTCGCTCCGATGCATCCTTGTCCGTGTCACCAATAAAAGTCACATCTAATCCCAAAACATTGATCGCGTAAGAACTCACGTGCTGAAACTCGGTCCGCTCACCGGTCATGGTTTTTGCCAAAGTGCGGCCCATTGTCAACGCTCGACCCCAGTTTCCGGCCAAATACTGTCTGTCCACCACCGAGTCATAACTCTCGGCCACGTCACCAATAGCATAAACATTGGAAACTTTAGTTTCAAGATACTCATTTGTTTGAATCCCATCCCCAATCTCAACCCCTGTCTCCTTAAGCCAGGTTAAATCGATCTCGTTTCCGATTGCAACCCCGAGTACCGAACACTTGGTCTCAATTCCATTTGTTCTAACAGCTTTGACCTCCTCCTTGCCCATCACCTCTAACTCTTTTGCCCCAGTTACAATTTCAACCCCTTGCTCCTTCAGGTAATTCATAAAATAATCTGCCACTTTTGGTTCAAGAATCCGATTCCAAAAATGTTCACCGCGCAACACTACTGTGGTTGCTAGTTCGTGATGCGCAAACAGATTCAAAAATTCACACGCAATAAATCCACCACCATGAATCACGGCATGTTTGTGTCCTGGTTCGCCGAGCAACTTAACTAAGTGGTCCGTGTCGTCGATGGTCCAAAAGTAACCCACTCCACGCGGCTCACCGGTTTCAAGACGTGGCTCAGTTCCGATAGCGATTACGAGTTTATCATACGGCAGCTCACGCGCATCGTCTAATTCGACAAACTTATTTTCTGTGTCGAGTTTTACTGCCCGTTGTCCTTCAATGAGTTCAATTTTTTGTTTTCTGTACCACTCAAAAGATTTCAAAAAACACTTTTCACGCGACACCTTACCCATGGCGTAATGAGGAAGCAGCACCCGGGAATAAAGTGGGTGGTTTTCTTCGCTGACAATTGTGATCTCGGCCTTGGCATCCTGCTTGCGCAATTCTTCAGCGCAAGTTGTTCCAGCGACGCCACCACCGATAATCAAATATTTCATAGTTTAATTTTTGGGAAACAATTGTTTGCCCGCTTCGTCAAAAATATACACTGCTAGGGTCGGACAAGATTCCGCACTTAACAGAATATTATCGAGCTCACCATCTTCGATCTCAATAGTGCGTTCGTATTCATTCCCATCTTTTCCATGGTCGAGCACAACTGCTTTATTGTCTTCGTTAAGACGATAAAAATCCGGGGCAACTGCCACGCAGGCTGCGGCTCCAATACAAAGGTCTGGATCTACTTTAATGGTTATTTTCATATTTTAGGCTTATTTTTGATAGTTTTTAATTGCGGCTCGAAGGGCTTGATCTGCTAACACCGAACAATGGATCTTTCGCGGAGGCAAACCGCCAAGCTCTTCCACAATTTTCCTTGGAGTGATTTTTTGAGCCTCTTCAAGGGTTTTTCCAATCATCATTTCTGAAGCCACAGAAGTCGAAGCAATAGCTGAAGCGCACCCGAAAGTTCGCCATTTAAAGTCAGTAATCTTGTTCGTTTTTGGATCAACTTTTATCCATACTTTCATCTTGTCCCCACAAGCCGGCGAACCAACCTCACCCATGGCATCATAATCAGTTGGACCCTCGGTCGCAAGATTCCGCGGATTGAAAAAGTGGTCCTGCACGGTTGCGGAATAGAACCAATTTTCTTCTCCATCGTGAGACTGAACGTCAGCCATATTATTCAAAATATTTTTTATCGATCTTAACGGCGGAAATCTTTCGAATCTTTTCAACGAGTGGTGGCAACTCAGAGAGCAAATAATCAATGTCATCTTCAGTTGTTTTCCGTCCCAGACTAAACCGCATGGCCGAATGTGCTACCTCAGCCGGCAAACCAAGGGCCATAATCACGTGTGACGGATCAAGCGATGCACTGGTGCACGCCGACCCGGTCGAACAATATATTCCCTTGGCATCGAGGTATAAAAGCAAGGCCTCGCCTTCGATATCTTTAAACGATATATTTACATTGTTCGGGAGCCGGTCTATTGCTGAACCGTTCAAACGCACTCCTTCAATCTTATCACGAATTCCCGCGATCAATTTTTCTCGCAAGGCAATTAATCGAGCTGACTCTTTCTTGCGTTCCTCTTCCGCAATCTTGAGAGCTTCGGCTAATCCGATAACTCCTGCCACATTCTCGGTGCCTGGCCGCAAACCCATTTCTTGTCCACCACCAAACGTAAGTGGCTCGAGCTTGAGCTCGCGTCTCTTAAACAATAACCCGATTCCTTTTGGTCCATAAATTTTAGATCCGTTGCACGTCAACATGTCGACATGCAGTTTTGGAACGTTAAGTTCGAGTGCGCCCGCGGCCTGACAGGCATCCGTGTGAAAAACTGGCCACTCGGTTTTGTTGTCGCGCCGATATTTTTCAATTGCATTTCCAATTTCTGAAATAGGTTCCACGGTTCCAATCTCGTTGTTGGCGTACATTATGCTTACGAGGATCGTATCCAGACGAATCGCTTTTATTACCTGATCAACACTGACGAGCCCATCCTTATCGACTTCAAGATACGTCACCTCAAAACCTTCCCGCTCCAGCTGCTCGGCAGAGTGTAGAACCGCATGATGCTCGATTTTGGTTGTAATAATATGTTTCCCGTGTTCAGAATTCTTTCGAGCAAACCCAAGCAGAGCCAAATTATCAGATTCGGTTCCACCGGAAGTAAAAATAATCTCTTCTGTGCGCACTCCAAGCTGGCGGGCAATACGCTCCCGAGCCGCATCCAGGTCATCTTTAGCCTGTTTGCCCGGAGTATGAAAACTAGACGGATTACCAAATCGGTCCGTCATGTACGGCTCCATTGCCTCTTTGACCCGTGGATCAAGCGGGGTTGTAGCGGCGTGATCTAAATAAACATGTTTCATAGTAGAGTGATCCTAACAAAAAACAGCCTCTTTTTCAAGGCTGTAACCGGACTGACTTAGTAGACGTTTATTCCAAAAGAGCCTGACACCAAGCGCCCAATCACAAACCCCAGCACTACTGCCCCAAGCGATACCACTACCATTTCAAGAGCACTTTTAATCCAATCACGTTTGGTGTGCCGAGCCTTCCAAACCCCAACCCCAAATAGAGCAAAAGCGGTTCCGATAATTGATGGTGCATAAGAATTGTTGATGGAAAAAAAGAAATATGGAGCCAAAGGAATAATTCCACCAATCATGTACGAAGCCCACATCACAAACCCTGCCTTAATGTCAGTTTCCGGAAACAGTTCCGGCAAATGCTTTTTCATGTGTGAATCATTCGCGTAGCGCGCGTACATAGCCTCGCGATTACTCTTCTCTGACAAGTAACTCCCGGCTCCCATTGAGAGAGCCTCGACTATAATTAAGACCAACCCTGATAAAACTACGACATATGTACTACCGCTTCCGGCAGCAATGCCGGTCACAGCTCCAACCGTGGAGACCAGACCGTCCTCTAAACCAAAAACTATCTCGCGGATGCGAATTACGGGGCCGATAATCTTTTTCTTAGTTCCTCCCATATTGTTATATATTGTAGCAACAAAAAACAGCCCTGTCATGCTGGTTTATCATCCGTAGCTTCATTATTCTGATCAAAGCCCCCACTTCGCTCCTCCGGAGCCTCGAGGGGCATCCTCCGCTTCACCAACAAAATATGATGAAGCGAAGGATGGAGGCTGCGATCGGATTCGAACCGATGCATCGAGGTTTTGCAGACCCCTGCGTTACCACTTCGCCACGCAGCCAAAAACAATTCTTGTGAGGGGACATTATCATAAAAATCAGATCCGATCAAGCCACAACCAGAACAGAAAAACCCGCCATACCTGACGAGTTTTTCGTTTTTACATCATTCAAATCTTTAGAAAACCTGAATGGTTAAGTTTTGTACTCCAAAGGCGATAGCTTCGTCATAGTCCTCCATCCAAATGTCCATCTTTTTGTAATAGCGGGCATTCATTCGGTCCTCTACAATAAAGACTTGATCACCGTAAAGCTCAGGAATCTTAAGCTTGGTACCAATCGGTAGGAAGTTAGCCGCTACCACACCGTGACGAACATGGGTTCCCGAAGCTGTAATAAACGGGGTGTCATCACACTGCCACACGGTTGAAGTATAAGCAGTGGTTGGCACAGTGGTCTCGTAACGCGGCTTGGCGTCTCCGGCAAGCGGAAGCTCGCCGTAAGATTTAGACTGGTTTTCAAGCACCTCAAACTCAAGACGCATTTCCTCAGCCCAGGTGCTATCAAACTCTGGTGAAACACCAAAGTAAGCCTTGGCGGTATTTGGAAGTGAAAAATAGGCTAAACCAAGCGAAGTAAAACCGATTAGAGCCAAATTGAAAGCATTTTTCTTGCTAAATTTAGCGAACTTCTTCCACTTAGATACCTTTTTAAGTTGTTTCTTGCGTTTAGGCATATATTGATAAAATAAAATTCCGCTTTACTGCGGAACGAGGTGCACTATAGCATATTTTGACCAAAAAGTCAATCCCCATATGTCAATCAGACCTAACACAAATTGGGGAAGTTTGCCTTGTCTTTAGCCCAAAATTGAGGTAGTCTAGAAGCACTATGAGTGCAAAAAACAACAATATTGGGGGTGGTTGGAAAAGCCACAATGTCCGCCGGCGTCGAACTAAAAAATTCTGGCGTAAATGGGACAAAAAAACGTTAGCCAAAAATATTATTCTTGCCACGGCTGGTTTAGCAGTGCTGGGGTCTATATTTGTGCTCGGTATTTTTGCTTGGGCTACACGTGACTTGCCAGAACCGGGCGAGCTCCTCGAGCGCAACATTGAACAGGCTACCAAAATCTATGACCGCACCGGAGAACACCTTCTATACGAAATTCACGGCAACGAAAATCGAACCTTGGTTCAGCTTGAGAATATTCCTCAGAATCTTATCAATGCCACCATCACAGTGGAAGACCAGCAATTTTATAAACACAAGGGTTTTAATCCGTTCCGAATTGTATGGAGTGTGGTGTATGGACAGATTGTAAAAGGCCGCGCGGCCGGAGGGTCAACCATAACTCAACAACTTGTTAAAAATGCCATCCTGTCTGACGAACGTAAAATCAGCCGAAAGATAAAAGAACTTATTCTCTCGATTGAAATTGAGCGCCGATTTGACAAAGATGAAATCCTGCAGATGTACTTTAATGAAATCCCGTACGGTTCTACCAACTACGGTGTGGAGTCGGCAGCTCAGGCCTACTTTGGAAAGACGGTTGGTGAAATAACCCTTGCTGAATCGGCAACGCTTGCCGCACTGCCCAAGGCTCCGAGTCGATACTTAAATAATCCGGATTTACTTGATGAGAGACGAGACCTAATTCTTGCCATGATGGTAAACGAGGGTTACTTGGATCAAGAGACTGCAGATTTGGCCATGGCCGAGGTGGTGGTGATTAAAGACCAAATTTCAAATATTGATGCACCTCACTTTGTGTTGTGGGTTAAAGAACAGCTTGAAGAAAAGTATGGTGAGCGTTTAGTGGAACAGGGGGGACTAAAAGTTATTACTACGCTTGATTGGGATAAACAACAGGCGGCTGAAACCGCGGTATCTGAACACGTTGAAGCCACTGGAGAACAATACGGTTTCTCCAACGCCTCCCTTGTGGCCATTGACCCAACTAACGGACAAATTCTGGCCATGGTCGGAAGCAAAGATTATTTTGATGACGAGATTGACGGTCAGGTGAATGTGACACTGCGCCCTCGCCAACCCGGTTCGAGCTTCAAACCAATTGTTTACACGGCCGGGTTTGCCAAAGGCTACACCCCCAGCACGGTTCTTTGGGACGTAAAAACCGACTTCCCAACCGTGACCGGCACTTACTCGCCAAATAACTACGATCTTGGCGAGCGCGGGCCGGTTACTGTGCGCACGGCTCTACAGGGCTCACTAAATATCCCTGCTGTGAAGATGCTGTATCTTGTTGGTGTTGAACAGGCCGCCAGTTTTGCTGAGTCGCTTGGCTACACCACACTTGAGGATCGTTCACGCTTTGGACTGTCCATGGTGCTTGGTGGAGCCGAGGTTGAGCTTTTAGAACATGTTAACGCTTATGCCACGTTAGCTAATGAAGGAGTATACCATGAAACATCCGCAATTTTGCGGGTGGAAGAACCGGACGGAAACATTTTAGAAGAATGGAAAGAAAGCTCGGGCAGCAAGGCCCTGGAACCAAATTTTGCCCGCATGATTACAAACGTCTTGTCTGACAACAACGCTCGTGCTTATGTGTTTGGCACCGGAAGCAAACTACAACTTAGCGGACGACCGGTGGCGGCTAAAACTGGTACCACCAATGATTACCGCGATGGTTGGACCATTGGCTACACTCCATCGCTTGTGGCCGGGGTCTGGGGTGGTAACAACGACAACAGCGAAATGGCTTACGGCGCCGGTGGATCCACCGTGGCCGCGCCAATTTGGAACGCTTTCATGCGCGCGGCGCTTGAAGGAACTGATTACGAATATTTTACCGCTCCTAATATTCCAACCACCGGAAAAGCCATGCTCGACGGCAACCTGCCGGCCACCACAGTAAAAATCGATAAGGCCTCAGGCAAGCTGGCCACTGAATACACCCCGGCCTCTTACACAGAAGAAACCACCTTTGCTGAGTATCACAACGTTCTACATTATGTAGACCGGTATGATCCGCTTGGTGATGTACCGGGCGCAGAATCGTCTGACTCTATGTATGAACCTTGGGAAACCGCAGTACAAAGCTGGCTGGATCGTCAGGAAGAAGAGACCGGAGTCACCATCACTGAGGGAGAGCCACCAACCGAGTATGATGACCTGCACGTACCGGCCAACTTCCCAAACATTCAAATCACAAGCCCAAGCTCGGGGGAAAGTTTGGCAAACAGAAATTTAGAGATTGAGGTCGACGGAGATGCTCCGCGAGGTATAAAGCGGGTTGAATACTATCTCGACGGCTACTACTTAACCTCTGGTACCGGAACCAACACTACTTTTGCCACCATTCCCAACACAATTGACAGAGGGACTTATACCCTGCGCGCAGTGGCCTACGACGACATCGACAACTCAGCGATTCATGAGATTAGTGTAAAAATCACGAGCGATCCGGCTGATGACACCTTTGTCATTCACAACCCAACCAACAATGAAAGCATTGATCCAATGGGCGAGACCTATTCAGTCGTGCTGGAGCTCGAAAACCCTAGCTCATATAACTCAATAAGTTTGTACTTACTGCCGTATGGTGAAAGCTTGCGCGAGGTGGTGGCCACGGTTGAAAATCCAACCTCACCATTCATTACGATCGACTGGGCCCTACCTGAAGCCGGGGATTACTTCTTGAGCGCTCGCGCTCGTGGTGACGGGGGCAACCTGGACACCGCCGGTATCTTAGTTCACGTCACAAGCAACATCATCGAGACCAAGGAGCCGGTTGAAGAATGCGAAGGGGAAGACTGCGAGCCGGTCGAGGAAGAAGAGGAAGAGCCTTACGATCCAGATGAATTAAATCCGTTCAATCAATAAGTTCAAAAAGAACGCTATTTGGTCCACGTGGACCAAATAAGGACCAAGCCAAAAACCACCTCCGAATCCGTCTCGAGGGTGGTTTTGTTTTTGGCTGTTTATTTTTCTTCAGCTGGTTGCAACATCACACCACCTGGCTGTTCTCCTTCCACCCACTGCTCTCCCGTATCAAGATCAATGTACATGTGTTGAGGATTCTCCTGTGCGGGTTCAGCGTTGTTTATGGCCACGGTTTGTATAGCCACGTACACCAACACGGCAATGATCACGCCGCTCACAGTGATAATTCCAGTAACATCTTGTTTACTTAACCCCATTTCTTTATTGTTTTATTGGCATGACGATGTACAAGTATTCGTCAGTCTCAGTTTTTGGTTTGATTAAACACGGGTTGGCCCCGTCTATAGCCTGAAACAACACCTCGTCCGTGTTCATGGCGTTTAGCCCATCGAGCAAATAACGAAAGTTTACTGTAATCTGGTTTTCACTTCCGGTGGCGTCGGCCTCACACACGGCCGTGTTCTCACCTCGAGTTACATCGGTGGCCGATACCTGAAACCGCTTCTCATCCGGCAACACCTTGAGAGTGACATCGAACAGGCCGGTTCGTGAAAAAAGGCTGGCTGTTTTTACGACCTTAATCAGTTCTTCTCGTTTAAGCACCGCTTCGGTTTGAAAACTCTTTGGAATAATTTGCTGGTAATCCGGATAGGTTCCTTCGATGATTCGAGACGTTAACTCAACCGGCCCAAACCGAAACACAATCTGGTTGTCGGCTAACTCAATCGAGATGTTTTCCGGAGTATCAACAGAGTCTTTAAATAGGGATAATATTCTAAGCACCTCTCCAAGAGCGCGAGCCGGCACAATCACATCTTGAGCCTTGTCTGATGATCCGCTGGACAAGCTTGCGGTGCGCTCAGCCAGACGATAGCTGTCTGTGGCGGCCATGGTTAGTTTGTTTTTACCGGCTGTAGCATCATGAAATTTCATAGAGACACCGGCCAGTTCTGGTCTAGACTCGTTCCCGGCCACCGCGAACAAAACCTGAGAAAGTGAATCACGAAACGGTTCCGGATCAAGCAAATATTTGTCTCCTCCACTGACCGGCGGAATCAATGGAAACTCACTTGAAGACAACCCCCTGATCTTGGTGGTGTGCTGACCACACCTAACCGAAAGGTTATCTTTCACCACCTCAAGCTCTACATTTTCGTTTGGAAGCAGGGCAACGTAGTCAAAAAACAATTTGCTTGGTACGGTAAAATCTCCTTCTTCCTCCATTTTTCCTCGCACCACGCAGGTGGTGGCCATTTCCAGGTTAGTGGTGGTTAAACGCAGTGATCCTCCCTCGGTTTTCATCAAAACATTTCCAAGAATCGGCAGGTTAACGTTTTTTCCGGTCACGTGAGCGGTGATGGCCAGCCCTTGGTGCAGGTTATCTTTGGTACACGACAATTTCATAACTATTACTAACTGAAATAAATTTATTTGTAAGTATTAACAATAGGGGTTGTGGACTGTGTTGGTAAGTGGGTTTTAGGGTTTGTTTTCGGGGTGATTTTGATTTTTGAAGTGTGCACAAACAGTAAGTTTGTTTTTGGTTTTCCTGTGGGAAAGTTTTTGTTTTTTTGGAACGAAAGTTTTTGTTTGATTTGTGCACTGTTTGTGCCATGTTTTTGTTTTGGTTGCCCACGCACCTGTCGGCAGGTTTTGCACAACCTATTGGATGGAATAAAGTCGTTGTTTGATGAGTTCCAGGTCGTGCTGCAGTTTTTCATCATCGGTCAGGGCTGAGGAAATTTTATCATATGCGTGCATGGCGGTGGTGTGGTCTCGTCCTCCCAGTTCCTGTCCTATTGATGGGTAAGAACTTTTCATCTCCTCTCTCATAATATACATGATGATTTGTCGCGGAAAAGCCAGGCGTTTTTCTCTGCTTTTTCCAAGCAGGTCATCAATTTGCAGATCAAAGTATGCGGCCACGGTTTGGATAAGTTGTTTTGGTGTGACTGACTTTTTTGATTTCATGGGCCCAAAACTGGAAACAATAGGCTTTACCGAATCAATGGTAGGGTCAACGTTTTTAAATTGATGAAAGGCAATGATTTTATTGAGTGCACCCTCAAGCTCACGCACATTAGATTGAACTACGGTGGCCATGTGGTGCAAGATTTCCTTATCTAGTAGATAGTTTTTTTCCCGGCACTTGGCCTCTAAAATCGCGATACGAGTCTCAAAGTCCGGACTTCCAATGTCTGTCATCATTCCCCACTCAAAACGCGACAGAAGCCGGTTTTCAAGGGCAGGGATAGCTTTTGGTGGGCGGTCTGAGCTGATCATAATTTGTTTATTGGACTGGTGCAGAGCATTAAAAGTGTGAAAGAATTCTTCCTGGGTCCCCTCTTTGCCGGTAATAAACTGAATATCATCAATTAATAGTACATCGACGGTTCGATAGGTGTCTTTGAATTCTTTGGCTCGTCCGGTTCTGACGGCGTGAATAAAATCATTGGTAAATTTTTCACAGGTCACGTACATGATTCGTGCTTTTGGGTTTTTGGTCACGATTTCTTGTCCCACAGCCTGCAAAAGGTGGGTTTTGCCAAGCCCAACCCCGCCATAAATAAAAAGCGGGTTGTAAACATCACCGGGCTGACAGGATACGGCTTGGGCCGCGGCATGTGCTAGCTCGTTTTGTTTACCAACCACAAAAGCGGAAAATAGGTATCGCGGATTAAGGGTGGGTTCAGTATCCTGGTAAGTTTCGTTGGTGGCAGAAAAGTCAGAATAATCTGGAACAGCCTCTTCTTCGTTTACTTCAAGGATTGGCTGTGGAGCACCTTGGCGGGTTTCCACTTTATATACAACCGCCCGCACACTTTCTTCAGTTAAATTTTGTAGGGCCTGGAGAATATCCTTGTGATATTTCTTCTCGAGCCAAGCCTTAGTAAAAGTATTCGGTACACCAACAATTACCTCTTCATTGTTATAAGAAACCACAAAGGTATTCTTAAACCAAGTAGTAAAATTTGCTTTGCTCAGTTTCAGCTCCAGTTCTCCTAGAGCCGCTTGCCAAAGTTCATTGGTGTCCATAGCTACACCGTTTAGTTTAATAAAAGATTGGTATAATAAACGCGAGGCTCGCTCGAACCACTATATAACAAATATCCACATGTGGGCAAGTGGGTGAAGTGTGGGGATATGGGTTGATTTCTTGGGGACTTTCTGTGTATAATAGGGCGGTCATAAAAATTTGAAATTTGAAGCTAAATATGCCTAAGCGAACATATCAGCCAAAGAAGCGACAAAAGGCCAAAAAGCATGGGTTTAGAGCCCGGATGAGTGACAGCGACGGACAGAATGTTTTAAAGCGTCGACGAGCTAAGGGTCGAAAGCGTTTGACAACATCAGACGACAAATAAATGTTGCCCAAGGAAAATCGATTAAAAAGAGATCAAGATTTTCGCTCCCTTTTCCGTTCAAAGGAGGGGGCTTTTGGTTCTGTGTGTGGTGCCAAGTGGGCCAAGAATGGCCTTGGTTCATCAAGGTTTGCGGTGGTGGTTGGTACCAAGGTTTCAAAAAAGGCAGTAGTACGTAATCGTTTGCGCCGGCAAATTCGGGAAATGATTCGTTTGCGCCTGGATGAAGCCAGGTCCGGGTATGATCTTGTTTTAGTGGTGAAGAAGGAGGCTTTGGGAAAGACCCCGGACGAGCTCAAACAAGCCGTTTCCAAACTATTAAAGAAAACCCCTGTTTTTGGATAATATGTTGAAGCATGTGCCCAAGCTTGGCGTATTGATTGCGATCCGAATTTATCAAAAAACCCTTTCTTTTGATCACGGTCTGCCCCGCCACCTTTTCCCTAACGGCTATTGTCAGTTTCACCCCACCTGTTCGGAATACGGGTACCAGGCCGTGGACCGACACGGATTGGTCAAGGGAGGGTTTTTAACGCTTTGGCGGGTGGTGCGGTGCAATCCCTGGTCCAAGGGAGGAATTGATGAGGTGCCAGAATAAAAAACCGCCCCAAAGGGCGGATTTTTTATTTGCATCGGCATGGCTTTTTACCGCACTTGGCACATTTTTTGAACAACCCATATTTATTGGGTTAATCTTTTATGTATTTCTAATTCAGTAAGTGGTATTTGAATCAGTTTTATACGAGAGGTTAATCCGTGTACTAACTCAAGATTGCTTTTTGCTACCCCAAGCCGTTTAGATAACCAATTTAACAATTCTTCATTGCCCTTTCCCTGCTTGGCCGGAGCCCCAACACGGATCTTGACGGTATTGTTTGTGATCCAGGTTACAACTTCGGTTGCTTTGGCGTTTGGTTGAGCCTGAACAGTGAGCAACATTAGGTTGTTTTCTTTAGGTCTCGGTATAAACTAACATAATAGTGAACAGCAATCGGTGTTAGTACATACATCATGGCCAGTATGCCAACAACGAGTAACAGACCTCCAACCGCCACTCCTGCGGTTTCACCCATGGATGTAAGAGCGGCATAACCGATTCCCATTAATACACCAACTACCACTCCGGCAATAATCATCATGAGAATACCAAAACCAAAACAGCGCCAGAAGACCTGCCACCAGCGGCCTTTTACAATTTGATAGCTGTACTGCAAGGCAAACAAGTCGTTCTTTTTATCAAGGATCACAGCGTATTTAGTGAACAAAAACCAAATGGCAAACAGGATACCCGGAATAATGAACAGAAACAGTCCAAAGTATAGGGTTGTCGCGTAAATAAGAGCGGCTACTCCGGTTTGGATGATTAGGCTCCAGGTACTTAAAGACCAAAGCCTTCTAAATTTATATGTTTTTTTATCAGCAAACCTGTCAGCGGCTTCAACTGATGCAATACCAAGCCATAATCCGGCCAGGAGGGCGGCCACATATCCTATCACCGCCAATAGGCCACCAAGAGCGGTTAGAACCATCAGTTCATTTTTCGCACCCAAAAATATAAGGCCGTAGCCAAGAATATATACTAACAGAGGCACAACAATCATGGAAACCAATTTAGCCCATTGATTAAAATTTGCGGTGAACAACTCCCAGCTGTTGCTGAGTAGTCCAATCACACCACGGTCTAGTCTGGTCATATTATTTTTTCTCTTAATTTTTTTAAAAGCTTGATGTCTTTGATAACACCACCATCGTGGTGGGGTGTTTCTAAGATAAAGTCAATTTCTTGAAGTTTGGGGTGTTTTACTAATACCTCAAAACCCCTTTTTCCTATTTTACCACGCCCAATGTGTTCGTGGCGATCTTTGTGTGAGTCCAGCTCGGTCATGGAATCGTTGGCGTGAATTAGAACCAGTTTGTCTAAACCGATGGTGGTATTAAACTGTCTGAGAACAGCGTTCACACTTTTCTTATCACGCAAATCATAACCAGAAGCAAAGCTGTGCTGGGTGTCCAAGCACACCCCGATCTTCTTGCCGTGTTTTGCCCGGTCAATAAATCGAGCAATTTCTTCAAATGCATCTCCCATTACCATGCCAGCTCCAGCTGAATTTTCGATTAATAGCTTGGTTGATCCTTTGTACCCAGCCATAATTTTATCAAGTCCTTCTACCACCCACTTTTCCGCTTGTTTTTGGTCAACGTTTTTTGCGCTTCCAATATGAAACATCAGGGCGGTAGCTCCAAGCAAACTAGAGCGCTCCAGTTCTTCGCGAACAATCCGGGCTGTATTTGAACGAATTTGTTTTTTAGGGTTGGCCAGGTTTAAGTAATACGGGGCGTGAACATAAAAACGAGCTTGGTTATGAACCTTAAGCTCGTTTTTAAATTTTTTGACAACCTCCTCGGTTAACTCTGGAGCGGCCCCACCCTGCGGTGAGCGGGTAAAACACTGAAAAACCTCACAGCCAAGCTCGGCCGCATTCCCCGGGGCATTAAAAACACCGCCGGCAATTGAAACGTGTGCACCAAATAACATGGTGTTATTTTATCATGGTCTCGCGTAGAGTATCAATTACCTTACGATTACGCATAATGGTGCTGACGTATTCACGGTTACCCGGAGAATAAATTTTTTTCTGTGTTTCTTTGTCCTCATATTGTTCTGCCATCTTATCTAGTTCGGCATCAACTTCTTTTTCATCAATTTGAACATCCTCGTTTTTAGCAATCTCTCGAACAACCAAGGCAACCTTTATTCTTTTAAGTGCTTCTGGAGCAAAATCCTTCTTCATGTCATCAAGGGTTTTGCCGATGGATTTTAGATAATCTTCAAAGACACCGCCCTGGTTAGTCACCGCATGTTGAAGTTCGTGCACCATCTTATGAATCTCTTCGTTTACAAGCTGTTCGGGAATTTCTTCAATTTCAGATTTTTCCGCGATCATATCCAACATGGCTCGCTCCTGACGAATTTGCTCTTCGCGATCTTTTTCATTTTGAATGTTTTGTTTGATCATGTCTTTTAAGGTCTTCATGTCCTTCTGTCCAAGACTGGCCGCAAACTTGTCATCAAGTTTAGGACTGTCTAATTTATAGATTTCGTTGATGGTGACTTCAAACTCAACATCAGCCCCGGCCAGATTTTTCTGATAGTGGTTTTCCGGAAACTTAAGAATAAAGGTTTTTTTATCACCCTCGCGAAGCCCTAACAGTTCATCACAAAAACCAGGGATGTAGTGGTCTTCACCAAGGACGACCATGTTGTTCACAGCCTGACCACCCTCAACCGGTACACCAGCCTGTTTCATATTCATATTAATGACAGCCTTGTCTTCCTTGGTGGCTTCGTGGTCTTTGTCCTGGCGAACCTCCTTGGTCTGCATTCGGGCCAGATCCTTAAGAGCCCGATCCGCATCTTCTTCGGTGGCTTCTACTTTATTTGTATCAACGGTTAATTTTTTCCAGTCAGCCAATTTTTTGATTTCTGGCATTAGTGCTACCTCAACGGTATAAACAAGATCATTTTCCGGAGCCATTTTTTCAACATTGATTTTTGGTTCACCCACGGTGTCGAGCTTCTGAGCCTCAAGAGCATCAATATAGGTTTTTCTAACCACTCGCTCAAGAGCTGCTTCATAAATTTTCATCTCGCCTACCCGTTTTTTTACTGCCTCGAAGCTGGCTTTACCCGGACGGAATCCTGGGATCTCAGTGTCTTGGCTGATTTCCTCAGCCGCAATTTCTAAAAACGGTTTAATTTCCTCGTCGCTAACAGTTACAGTCAGCTTAACAGTGTTTTTTGTTAGGTTCTCAACTTTTACGTCAGACATAATTGGTCTATTAGAGAATTGTTACGTGCCGCGAGTTTAGCTTTTTTTGGCTAAAGTGTCAAACGTTTCGGATTGACAAAGGGCATATTTTGTGGTATATTGTGCCACCGCACATTTAACTCCGGAGGTGTAAGATGACGGACGTATTTGGAATGGCTCTGTTCTGGTTTGCTTTGGCTGTCATCTTCGCCCTGGTGGAGATTGAAAGCGAGGGTAAGTACGGCTGGGCCGAGAAGATGCCAACCTGGTATCGGACGCAAGGTCTGGTGGCACGGGTTTATGGCTTGTTTCTCGGCGGTAAGCCGTTGACTGGCTACCACGCCTTCATGTTCTTCTTACCTTTGGTGGTCTTTCACTCCCCGTTCGTGATGGGTGTGGATTGGTCGCTCGAACAGGAGTTGCTCACCGTGGCCCTGTACTTGGCATGGTGTCCGCTGTGGGATTTCCTCTGGTTTGTCCTGAATCCCCACTACACGATTTGGAACTTCCGTCCTCAAACCGTGTGGTGGCACGCCAAGAGTTGCTGGGTTTTTGGTTGGTTCCCGATCGATTACCTGACCGGATGGCTCTTATCCATCACGGTAGTGGCAATCGTTTCGTACTTCTTCGACAAGACCTCGGACACTCTGGTTCGTCACGGTCTGCTCCTCGGTTCCTTTCTTACACTCACTCTCATCACGATCATCGTTGCCCCGTTCTACCACAGTTGGTACAAGCGGATGCGCGAGCGCGATGACCGCGACGACGCCAAGATCTTCCACGACTAGCCCACCCTGCCCCATGAGTCACTCGACCCGTGGGGCGTTTCTGTTTGAAAAACCATTTGCTTTTCTTTGGGTTGGCAAAGAAAAGCAAGAAAAGAAACCAACCGCCTTTCTGCGCTCGCCGGAGGTAGATAATGGACATTTCTTCCCTTGACTGCGGAACCTGCCTCGCACCTTATATTCTTAAGGTAGGTGCTCGGCTTCAAACAATCCTCGTCATTCCTCCCATTCGGTCGGAAGCGGTCAAAAATGTCCATTAACCTCCGTCGTGCTCGAAGTGGCGGAACCAAAAAGCAGGACCCTTTCGAGTCCTGCTTTAATATCAATTTTGCTTTTTACACAATCAAGGCAACGATGAGCAATGCAACAATATTCAGAATCTTGATCATTGGGTTGATGGCTGGACCAGCAGTGTCCTTGTACGGATCCCCCACCGTGTCACCGGTCACAGCAGCGTCATGGGCGGCTGATTTCTTTCCACCAAAGTTTCCCATTTCAATATACTTCTTAGCGTTGTCCCAAGCCCCACCACCAGTGGTCATAGAAATAGCCACGAATAGTCCGGTGACGATTGAACCAATTAACACACCTCCGAGAGCAACCGGTCCAAGGATAAGTCCAATCACGAGCGGTGCAAGCACGGGAATAAGGGCGGGCACGATCATTTGATTAATCGCTGAGCGAGTAACGATGTCTACAGCTTTACCATAGTCAGGTTTAGCCTCTCCTTCCATGATTCCCTTGATTTCGCGGAACTGTCGGCGCACTTCTTCTACGACCTTACCAGCTGTCTTTCCAACCGCTTCCATGGCGTAACTCGCAAAGACAAATGGTAGAAGCCCACCAATAAAGAGCCCGGCGATTACCATTGGGTCGGTTAGGGAGAAATGGAACTCTTGTCCAAATTTCATAAGTTCTTCAGTATATGAACCAAACAGGACCAGAGTAGCAAGTCCGGCTGATCCAATGGCGTAAGCTTTGGTTACCGCCTTGGTGGTGTTTCCAACCGCATCGAGTGGGTCAGTGATGTCACGAACTTCACTAGGGAGTTCTGCCATTTCAGCGATTCCACCGGCGTTGTCGGTGATAGGTCCATAAGCGTCGATCGCCACAATCACTCCGGTCAGAGACAGCATTGCCACAGCAGCAATGGCAACTCCATAAAGTCCAGCAAAACTGAAAGCGGCCAGAATTCCAATCGCAATGGCCAGCACCGGCCAACCGGTTGAACGCATGGAAAGTGCCAGTCCAGAAATAATGTTGGTTCCGTGTCCGTTTTGGGACGCTTCAGCTACTTTTTTAACTGGTGAATATTCGGTTCCGGTGTAATATTCAGTCAGAACGATCAAGATTGCAGTAACGGCAAGTCCAACCAGAGATGAATAGAATAAGCTCATTGGGTCAAGCCCAACAATGTCTTTCATCATCCAGTTGGTTAAAAAGTAGAAAGCAATTGCAGCCAATCCACCTGACACAATCAGTCCTTTGTAAAGAGCACCCATGATGTTCTTTTTAGGGCCCAGCTTAATGAACCAGACTCCAATAATGGAAGCCAAAATTGCGACAGCTCCAAGAGCCAGTGGGTATTCAAGAACAGCAGTTACGTCACCGTAAGCCAGTTTTCCAAGGAACATGGCGGCTACCATGGTCACAGCATAAGTCTCGAAAAGGTCAGCGGCCATTCCGGCACAGTCCCCTACGTTGTCACCAACGTTATCAGCAATCACGGCCGGGTTACGCGGATCGTCCTCTGGAATTCCGGCCTCAACTTTTCCTACCAGGTCTGCTCCCACGTCAGCGGCCTTGGTAAAGATACCACCACCGAGTCGAGCAAAAACGGAGATTAAAGATCCACCAAAGCCGAGTCCGATTAAGGCATCAACGTTTCCGGTGATAGCAAAAAATCCGGCAACCGAGAGAAGCCCAAGACCCACCACAAAGAATCCGGTCACAGCTCCTCCGCGCACGGCCACGGCCAGTGCCTCCAGCATTCCCTTTTTAGCGGCTTCAGTAGTTCGAACGTTAGCCCGAACTGAAACCGACATTCCAATGGCTCCGGCAATTCCACTAAAGATTGCTCCAACTAAAAAGCCAAGGGCAATGGTCCAGTTTAAAAGGAAACCAAGAGTTAAAAAAACAACCACACCAATCCAACCGATAACGGTATACTGGCGGGCCATGTAGGCGTTAGCGCCTTCTTGAATAGCAAGGGCGATGCCTTTCATCTTTCCCTCACCGGCCGGTTGCTTCATAATCCATCGGACCAAGGCGGCACCGTATAGGATTGCGAGCACTCCGGCAATTACTGCATAGAGTGTAATACTCATACTTTGCGAGTTTAATTTTAGAACGGTATTATAATAGTGGTAGTATACCATTATGTCAATTCCTTCATCCCCAACATTTCAAGAGGAGCGATCTCTTATTAAGGCTGGATATACCGCAATCGTTGGGGTTGATGAAGCGGGTTGTGGTGCATTAGCCGGTCCAGTAGTGGCCGCAGCAGTGATTTTTCCTTTAAATTCACGCCTGGCTAAGGTAAAAGATTCGAAATTAATGAGTCCGGCAGCACGGGAGGAGCTGTATCCGCAAATTTTAAGCAAAACTAAGGCGTGTGGGGTAGCTGAAGCGTCTGTGGCTGAGATTGAGACTTTTGGCCTAAGACAAGCCACTTTTTTGGCCATGCGTCGGGCGCTTGGGCAGATTAGTGAAATAGATTATGTGCTCGTAGACGGATATTTGGTGCCCGGAATTACACTTCCTCAAAAAAGAATCATCAAGGGAGACCGGACCGTAAAGTCGATTGCCGCAGCTTCAGTGATTGCCAAAGTGACCAGGGATCGGATTATGATAAAGTATGAGGAGAAATACCCAGAATACGGTTTTGCTAAGCATAAAGGGTATGGAACCCGGGATCATGAGTCAGCTATTTCCGAGTATGGTCCATGTCCAATACACCGCATGAATTTTAGACCCTTTCTTCCAACTTTGTTTGACAAAAATATCTAAAATTAGTCAAATGTTTGACACGATCCATTGACTAAATACGGCATTTTTGCTATATTACTCCCCGTAATCCTGAAAACTGTCAGCTTGGAAAACGCATGAAAACAGGCTATTCCGACCGTCGCTGCTCCAGTTTGATCAGGTTTCCCGAGAGGTGTATATCAAACTTACTTTAAAACAATTTGGAATCAGATTTGCCCTCGCTTTTTTAGGTGCGATGGTGGTTTTAAAGAAGAAGATTCGTCCTACTTTGCGCCTTGTGTTTACTCCGGTGCGTTGGTTTGGACGATTTTTTGTTCGTCCGTTCGCAGTGCGTGCATTGCGGTTATGGTTTGCCGGACGACGCCAAGCCTCAAAACTGTATTTGCCGGCTCGAGAGCGTTTCCTATACATGTTTTCAAATCGATTTGCAATTCACTTTGCTATTGTGGCTGTCGCTCTTGTTGCCAGTGCGGTCAACTTTAGTGGTTCAGAAGTTAGGGCGGAAAATTTTGGTGAGCGTAGCACTTTATATGCTTTGGTAGCTAATGATGATTCATATTTGGTAGAAGAAGTGTCAGCGGTTGAGATTCGAGAACCTGAACCGACTAGTTACTTGGGTGAAGGCTTGATGGACGGAACTAGTTACATGAATGATCTTACTTTTGAAGAGTCACACATTACCACTCTTGGTGGCGGAGCGTTGGTCAGCCCTACCATTCAGGAGGGGGGTGAAAGTATTGCTCCGCGAACAGAAGTGGAGTCTTACGTGGTGGAGGACGGCGACACAGTTAGTTCGATTGCGGAGAAATTTGGGGTGAGTACCTCGACCGTGCTTTGGGCTAATGGTCTTGGAACTTGGAGTTATATTCGTCCCGGAGATGAACTGAAGATTCCGCCGGTAACCGGTATTTTACATACTGTAACTTCTGGAGAAACCCTGCTTGAAATTGCTAAAGAATACGAAGTTGAGACGGAAGATATCATTGCCTTTAATGCTTTGGCTGACTCGAATGACATTGTGGTCGGTGAGGAATTAATTTTGCCCGGTGGAATTAAACGAACCGTTGTTTCAGCGGCTACCACTTCATCATCTGGTAGCTCGGCTTCAAGTGGCAGTGGTGTTTCAACTTATTCCGGAACTTATTCCGGTTCAACCGGTGGTTGGGTCTGGCCATCAGACTTGCGTGTTATTACTCAGTACTATGGTTGGAGCCACGGTGGACTTGATATTGACTGTGGTTACACTAACCACAACTATGCCGCTAACTCCGGAGTAGTAACTTACGCCGGATGGAATGGTGGTTATGGATTAATGGTTGATGTTGACCATGGTGGCGGCATGGTGACCCGTTATGGACATTTTTCTTCTATTGCGGTAAGTGCCGGACAGACCGTTGGTGCCGGACAAGACCTTGGAGTTTGTGGTACGACCGGTAGATCAACCGGAACTCACCTTCACTTTGAGGTTCGGGTGAATGGCAGCACTCGCAATCCATTGAGTTACATTCGATAATTTGAAATAACAATGAAAAGCACCCTAATCGGTGCTTTTCTGATATAATAGATTCATGAAAAAAGAACTCGATCATAAGTCTTGCCCAGATTGTAAACAGGCAGTAAAAGAATTACAGGAACAGTGCAAACACTGTGGTTTTAATATTATTATTGAGCCATCTGAAAAAACTCAGGCTCGCTATCTGCGCGGTCCGTCGCTGGGAGCCCTTTTCTTCACCCAAGGATTTACTTTCGGGTCTAGGCTTTATTTTTGGTTCTTGCTTTCTTTAATTCCGGTGGTTGGAATTGCCGCTTTGATCATCATGGTTCTGTTTGGCCGCCAACTGTCCTGGCGCGCCGGAGGTTGGGGGTCTTGGGAAGAGTTCAGGACTCGCATGCGTATTTTGGATGCTATTGGAATAATTTGGATCTCGATTCTTGTAGGTGCTTACCTAATAGCACGATACGTAGTATAAGATCATGAATAAGAAACCAGCCGGGCTCACGGAGAGCCGGCTGGTTTTAGGTTGAAGTGTCTGTTGCCAGGCACGTGGCAAGCTCATGGTAAAGCCCACCGCGAGACATAAGGGTTTTGTGAGTACCTTGCTCTTTGATTCTTCCTTCGTCCAGAACCACGATTCGGTCAGCGTCTTGGATCGTGGAAAGTCGATGGGCGATGATAAGAATCGTTCGGGTACCCATAAGTTCCTTCATAGATTCCTGGATTAGTTCTTCACTGATTGGGTCAAGGTGAGAAGTGGCTTCATCAAAGATTAACACGGCGGGGTCGGTGAGAATCGCGCGAGCAATACCCACCCGTTGGCGTTGTCCCCCAGAGAGTCTAAGACCGCGTTCCCCGACCACGGTTTTGTAACCATGCTCGAGCTTCTCAACGAACTCATCCACGTTAGCCACTCTGGCTGCATCACGAACCTGAGCATCGGTTGCGCTCGGGCAACCATACTTGATGTTGTCCGCAATGGTGCCATCGAAGATTTCAACTTCTTGTGGCACGGCAGCGATGTGGCGTCGGTACCGAAGGTCTAGCTCGCGCACGTCTACTCCATCAATCTGGATTGAACCAGAGCAAACGTCGTAGAAACGTGGAACAAGCCGGGCCAAGGTGCTCTTACCGCCACCTGATGGGCCACAAAGCCCAACGGTTTCACCGGATTTGATTTCCAGACTGAGTCCATGGATTCCGTTGTTGGTTTCTGGATAACAAAACGAAATATTTTCGAAAGCAATATTGCCCTCGATCATCTCTGGATTTATCGCGTTCTTGTTTGACTCAATCTCAACCGGTTCGTTGAGGATGTTGATGAGCCTTGAAACAGATTCACTAGCATCAGCAATCTTCTCGTAAAGCCGTGAGAGTTTGTAGATTGAGAAGTAGACTTTGTTTGAAAGGATTAGGAACAGTACCAATGAACCCATTGAAATGTTCCCATTACTCACCTGCCAAACAGAGACGGCTAGTACTGCTACCTGAGCCACGTTAATGACCCCGGCTCGGAACCAGTCGAAGTTGATCTGCCAAATCCATTCAGCCATTTCATCCTTGAAGATTTTTTCTTTCAGGGAATAGAAACGGTCATACTCACCTTGCTCTTGAGCGAACGACTGTACGCTTGAGACGTTTACAATCGCTTGCGTCATCATGTGGTCAGCTGCTTCGTATCGGTCGTGACGTAATCTCCGCATTGGTCCAATTTTGCGTTCTGTGAACAGAACTTGGACTAGGTAGAGCGGGATAGCAGCCAGGAAAATTAGGGCCACCAACCAGTTCAAAGTCAAGATCACTATTCCAACGAGAACAATCTCAATCAGAGTCGGAACAACATCGAACATGATGAAAGCCAGGATGTCGATCAGCTTGTGGGTTCCACGAGTGATCTTGCCCATCTTTCCACCCGTGTTTTCACGCAGATGATAACCGAAGGATAGATCAAGTAGCTTTTTCATGCACCGACTAGGAACTTCACGTTCCACAATCAAGAGGGATTTGAAGATGTTCCTGTGTTTAACATTGTTGACTGCGGTGATTACCCATGTGGTAATGAACACACCACCAATCAACCAGAGGATCGTTTTGTTTGATCCAGGTCCCCAATTTTGGAACTCATCAAGGATCAGTTTGAAAAGGTACGGATCAACCAGGATCAGAATTTGAACTATCAGAATAGAAACAGCGGTCCACCCAAGCGAACGCTTGTAGGGTCGGATTAGTTTCCAGAGCTTCAACCAGAATTCTGCGAATTCGTTCATAAGACAAATTCCTAGATTACGTCCAGGTGGCACAGTCGCCTTATGCTTCCGCACCACCCAAACAGTGAACAAGATGCTTAGGTGCTAAGGACCTAAGCTTTGATTCATTGTTCGAACACACTTAACCAACCCTCGGCTTAGCTCGAGCGAGGTTTCGAGTATTCAATTGAATCAAAAGACCCGGCACTATGGCCGGGCCTTTCCTAAAAACAAGTTAAAATTTAAACATAATGCATACTTATTTTTAGAAAACGCCCAACCAAACCTGGAGCAATAGCCCCAGAGACATCCCCAACAAAGGGTGTTTTCTTGTTGTGCGTAAGCATCATGTTCATATAGGTTTTCCGGTTTTTGGAACCGAACGTCCTACATTATAATAAGTCGTTCAAAAGGTCAAGTATATTACAGTTTGCTTTTCTTTGGATTGGCAAAGAAAAGCAAGAAAAGAAACCAACCGCCTTTCTGCGCTTGCCTGAGGTTATTAATGAACATTTTTTACCTTGACTGCAGAACTTGCCTCGCGCTGGTTGTTTTTTAGGTGGGCGCTCGGCTTCAAGCAGTTCTCGTCATCCCTCCCATTCGGTCGGAACCGGTAAAAAATGTCCATCAACCCACGTCGTGCTCGAAGTGGCGGAAACGGTGTAGGGGCAACCCTTGTGGTTGCCCCTTTGATTACAGTTCAGCCGTTTTGGGTCTATACTGAAGCGCCTCGAGAATATGCTCGGGCGCAATCATACCTTCTCCGGCGAGATCTGCAATAGTGCGAGATATTTTGAGAACTCGAGTGTAGGCTCGGGCAGATAAATGCTTGGTTTTGATCGCTTGTTCAAGTAATTTTGATCCGGCGTCGTTTAGTGGGCAGAATTGTTTAATGAGCCGACTCGACATCTCGCTGTTTACAAAGATGTTGTGCTGGTTTAGTCTCTCGTGTTGGATCATTCGCGCGGCTTTTACTCGTTTTCGAATTACGTCCGAAGCTTCAGCCGGTTCATCGCGCATTAAAGCCTCGGTTTTTACTTTTGGAACCTCCACTCCAAGATCAATGCGGTCGAGAAGCGGTCCTGAGATTTTCTTGCTGTAATCAACTAGTCGTCGTGGGGTACAAACACATTGTTTGTCCGGGTCGCTCGCGAAACCGCACGGACACGGGTTCATGGCCGCAAGTAGCATAAACTTGGCCGGGAAGGTAAATGTGCCGGCGGCTCGAGCCACCGTGATAATCCCGTCTTCAAGAGGTTGGCGTAATGTTTCAAGGACGTGGCGTGGAAATTCAGGGAATTCGTCCATAAACAATACCCCGCGGTGAGCCAAACTGATCTCTCCTGGACGCGGCCATCCGCCGCCACCCACAATCGAAACACTTGAGGCGCTGTGGTGCGGATGGCGGAACGGTCGGGTGGCCACCAAAGGCTTTCCCTCCTCAACGAGTCCGGCTGCCGAATAAATTTTTGACACCTCCAAAGCTTCGGGCAGGTTGAGTTCAGGCAAAATTGAGGCAAAGGTTTTTGCGAGCAAGGTTTTGCCAGAGCCCGGAGGCCCATTCAGCAAGACGTTGTGTCCACCGGCCGCGGCAATCTCAAGCGCTCTTTTCACGTACTCCTGCCCGCGCACGTCAGCCATGTCAAATTTATGTTTGGTTGATTCTTGGATCGAGAACCGTTGGGGCTCGGCTGGTTTGATCTCCTCTTCCCCGTTTAGGTGTCGAACTAACCCAGCCAGGGTTTTAATTGGATAAACTCGGCATTCTTTGACGATACTGGCCTCATTAACGTTAGCTTCAGGAACGTAAATTGTATTTATGTTATGATCTCGGGCTGCCAAGGCAGCAATCAAGACACCAGTGATTGGTCGTACGGTGCCGTCGAGTCCGAGCTCGCCCATGAACAACGCATCCTTGGTCTTTTTTAGTTCAAGCTCGCCAAGACTTGAGAGCAAGGAAAGGGCGATCGGTATATCAAAATGTGTGCCGGTCTTTTTGACTCGAGCCGGGGCCAGGTTAACAATGATTCGTCCCCTGGGAAATGGTAAACCAGACGCTTTGATGGCGGCTCGTACTCGTTCTCGAGCTTCCTTAATTTCCGTATCAGGAAGACCAACCAGGAAAAAGTTTGTCATTCCCATACTGGATGAAGCCTCGACCTCAATGAGTTCGGCCTGTAGCCCAATAATAGTGGCGGATTGAATTTTTTGAGACATAAAAACTCCCAATAATTATTACAACGGGGAGTCATAAATTATTTCTAAATTTCAAGATTTATGGATTTTTAGATATATTCGATCGGTTGCCAAGGATCAACCAAGCAATTCCAGCAACGATGAGAACATCCGAGAGATTGATGGCTGAACGGGTGAAAAAAATTAAGTAATCAACTGTGAATCCATAAATAATCCGGTCAAATAGATTACCGATTGCTCCAAGAATAATCAATAAACATCCTGAAGCTAATCTGGGTTGGGTTTGATAGTGCTTACTGATAAAGATGCCAAAAATTATGATCAGTAGAATGGTGATAATAATCACCAGAGGTAAATTCAATGGTAGGTTGAAGGCAATGCCGAAGTTCTTGTGTAGACCAAGGGCAAAAAATTTATTACCAATAAGACTCCCATTTTCAGGAAGTCTTGATAATACTAAATATTTAAACACCTCGTCGATTACTACCAGAACACCAGCAATGATTCCAATTGCCAATGGATTTATCTTCACACCTCTTGTGTCAGGGTCTTTTTACATTGTATGCAAGCCGAAGAAGTCGGTCGCGCGGTCAGGCGTTGTTCAGAAATTTCAGATTTGCAATATTTGCACACGCCATAATCACCCTTGTCGACACGTTCCAATGCTGCTTCCACATCACGCAAAGCCTTTTCAAGAGCGTTTTCAAGTGACAAATTATCTGAGTAACGAGCCACCTCAGCCGCGTTTTCATCCTCTTTGTCTCCCATATCTTCATAATCGGCATCATAATCGGTTTGTGTGGCTTTTTTATTACGATGAGCAAAACGTGACAACTCTTCTTCTAAACGTTTTTTTTCTTCCAGCATTTGTTCCTTCATTTTGTCTACAAAATCCTGGTCCATATGATTGAAGTTAAATCGACTTAGTTATGTCATTTTAGTACTGAATTACTGTTTTGTCAAGGTAAAAATTGTGCAAAAAAAAAGAGGGACATTTGCCGCCCTTATAAGAGATTTTGTGCGGTGTCCCTCTAGTGAGAGACCCATTTTTTAGGCTCAAGCTCTTCCGGGCGCCTGTACTACTGACATAAATCAGCACTACACGCGCTCGGAATTGCGAACCCTGGGTCAAGTACAGATATACGCTCCTACCTCTTTTTGGTCTTACTGACGGCAACCATATGACGGTTGTTTGGTTGTCAGCTGACCGAGTGCTTTTACTTTTGTTTTTATTTTTGGACGCGCAACAAAGAAGTAGAAGTGTGGGATGTTTTGCGAAAGTGTGGGGACTTTCGCAAAATCTCCCTGAAATCTGAAATGTGTGTAAAGAACTTCTGAAGGGTATGTACATATAATACCATAAAATACCGAAAAAGTCAATCTACGATATTAGGCTAAATTATGACAAAAAACAGCCTATATATTTAGACTGATTTATTATTGTGTATAAATTTTGTGTTCGACTGTGAATAAATGAGGATAATATCAGCAATTTATCCACAGAATTATCATTTACACAGTCTTATGACCTGATTTTTAGCATAATTGTCTAGACCAACCTCGACAAAATTTTCCATTGAATTCAAAAACATGTCTAAACTATCTGAAATATAAAGAAAGGATTCTGGTTCAAGGCTTTTTTGTGGAAAAAACAAGGCTGATGGCTGAATTGAGCAAATATTGTCGATTGGGTCAAGGTCAAGGTTATGATTGGTGATTGTAGTTTGATTAGAGGACACCATGCTCATCAAATGCTTGGTTTCATATGAACTCGAATCCCCTTCTTGGGTCCAGGTACCTGTTATTTCTGGCTTAAGCTGTAATATTTCGTATACTAAAGTATTATCAGGTAGTTGATAGATCGTGATATCTGCTGAAAGACCGGTTTCATAGTAATTATGAATATTTATCAAGTTTTCTTTAGGAATTGCTCGATTTATCTCGAAACTTACCTCGTTTAAGGTTAAATCACTGGCGTAAACAGTTCCTCCGTGGTTTTTTAGTTCATGTAAGATAGATTTAACAAAGTCTGTTGCCAGGCTTGAAAAAATGTCTTCTACAACTTTTATTGTTTCAGGTTCCGGAGCAATTGCCAGAGCCAACCCTGCTTTACTCGGTACGCTCGCTAGAACTGTGTCTGTTGATGGTTCATTGGTTTGTATGGAATATCCGAACGCTTTTTCCTTTATACTCATCACTCGGTGTTCACCAGTCTGGTGATGAATAACATAACCAACACCTCTAGGGTCAAGTTGGTCGATCAAACGCAGGTTATAATCCAGCTGTTCTAACTCGATTGGGTTTGTAGAAAGCAAGCTGACTCCTTTGATGGGTTCAGTGATATTAATGTTCTGAGCCTGACATTTTCGTTTGAATTCTTCAGGTAAACTAACGTTAATTCCAAGTGTGTTTTGAGATGGACCCAAGAAAATGGCCACCGAACTCTTGGCATAAGGCAGAACTTCGCCCATAGTTAGTCCGCGGTCAACCAATGGTTGGATTTCACCAATCAAACCTATAATTTCGTTTCTATTGTTTTGGTTTAGTTCTATTAATATAGTATAAGAAGTCTCTCTGGGTGTGTATCTAGCAAAAGTATTGCGGGTGAAGATGGTTTCGCTTGCCAGCCAAACCAAACCAAGTAAAAATATTGTTCCTACTATTTTCCAAACAGCCCGCCGGGATCGACGAGCTGTTTTATGATCATGTAAAGGAATAGCCAGCTTGGGCATGAGTCTATTTTTTAGGGCTACGTGGTCCTTTGCTACGGTGATTATTGCCGCGGCTGTTGTTTGGTTTGTTGTCTGGGCGGCCGTTTTGCTTTGGTGGTTCTTGATAAACGTTTCCAGGAGCTTGTTTCATGGAAAGGTTGGTTCGATTCATGTCATCAATTTCAATCGCTTTAACAAAAACCTCATCTCCAACATCAACTACGTCGGTGACCTTGTTAACGTGCCACGGAGCAAGTTCACTGATATGCACTAAACCATCTTGACCCGGTAAAACTTCAACAAAGGCTCCAAAATCCATTAATCTAACCACCTTACCCTTGTAGATTTCTCCAACCTCAACTTCTTTAGTAAGGTTTTCAATCCATTCCTGTGCTTTTTCAGCCGGTTCCTGCCCTACCGAGGTGATCATTATCATTCCATCATCTTCGATATCAATAGCATGTACCCCGGTAGTGTCAATGATTTCATTGATCATTTTTCCACCCGGGCCAATCACGTCTCGGATTTTTTCCGGATTAATCTTCATGGAAATAATCCGTGGTGCATATGGAGACAGTTCCTTTCGAGGGGCTTTAATCTGGGCCTCAATCGCATCAATAATTTGGAAGCGAGCTTGCTTGGCCATCTTAAAGGTCTCTACCACAATATCGTGGGCAAGACCATGAGTTTTGGTGTCCATTTGAATAGCTGTAATACCGTCACGTGTTCCGGTGATTTTGAAGTCCATTCCACCGGGTCCGTCTTCTAAATCCTGCAGATCAGTAAAGACCTTCCATTTGTCACCCTCGGTAGCCACCCCCATGGCAATACCGGCAACCGGTTTTTTAATCGGTACCCCGGCGTCCATAAGAGCAATGGTTGAACCACAGGTAGAAGCCATGGAGCTTGAGCCATTTGAACCCATGACCTCGCTAACCACTCGAATGGCGTATGGGAAATCCTCCTTATGAGGGATAACCGGCATGAGGGCTTTTTCAGCCAGGGCTCCGTGTCCAATATCTCGCCGACCAGGACCACGCATAGGTTTAACCTCACCTACAGAATATGGTGGGAAGTTATAGTGGTGCATGTAGCGTTTGGTACCCACGGTTTCCATGCCGTCTAAAGTTTGTTCGTCTCCCGGGGAACCAAGTGTAATAATGGATAGAACCTGAGTTTCGCCGCGCATGAAGTGGCCAGATCCATGAACACGAGGCAATAGTCCCGTTTCCACGACCAGTTGACGAACTTCATCCATGGCTCGACCGTCCACCCTTTTATTTTCCTCAAGAATGGCTCGTGAAACCTCGGCTTCAATCAGTTCATAAATCTTTCCCTTGACATAAGAAATCATTTCTTCCTCAACCCCCTGCTCAATCAGGTATTTTTCCAGTTCTTCTGTGATTTGATTCATTGCGGCACGACGTTCATTTTTGCTTGCTTTTGGAGCACTAAAGTAATATTCCTGGGTTTTGTTAGCAATAAATTCTTTCGCCAACTCAACAATTCTTTCTCGTTCTTCCAGAGCAATTTCTTCTTCATCTGTTGTGGGACTCATGACATCAACCTTTTCTGAACCAGCCTTAGCTCTCACTTCTTCCATTAAGTCAATAACCTTTTTGAGGTGCTTGCGACCAAATTCAAAAGCACCAACCACGGTTTCATCGTCACACTCATCGGCTCCAGCCTCGACCATTAGTATTTTTTCACTAGTCCCGGCAAAGGCTAAATCAATATCAGATTTTTCTCGAGCCTCATAACTTGGGTTAATGACCCACTCCCCATCAATTTGTCCGACTCGGATTCCGGCCAAAGGTCCTTGCCAGGGGATATCGGACATATGAAGGGCTGTGCAAGCGGCCACAATACCCGGAATGTCCGGATCATTTTCACCATCAAAAGAAAGAACCGTTACAATGACTTGAATTTCATTGCGAATATCTTGATTAAAAAGCGGTCGGATACCTCGATCAATAGAACGACCAGTCAAGACTGCCTCATCAGTAGGTCGACCCTCTTTCTTAATAAAGCGTGAACCCTTAATGCGACCGGCGGCGTATAGTTTTTCTTCATAGTCAACCATAAGCGGAAGCCAGTCGATTCCTTCGCGTTTATTTTTGCTCATGGTAGCGGTTGCCAAAACCAAGGTTCCTCCGTACTGCACGGTGCAAGCAGCATTGGCTTGGTGGGCGTAGCGGCCGGTTTCAATAATTAACGGCTTGCCACCCCACTCAATTTCAAAGTGTTCAATTGTAGGCATATGCGTGTTTTAGTCACGCTCGGGCTCAAGACCCTCTTTATAAAAAGAGCCTCATTGTCCAAGCGTGACATTATTAATAATTTTAATGGTTATTGGATTTATAAGATGTAAAGGTTCCGTTTGATTATGACTTTCTGTTTTTTTCTTTTTTGGTTGTCTTTTTTGCGCCTCCGCCAGTGATCAGGTATTTTCTTTTGTTATCGGAAAGATTGGTGAAGCTGTCTACAGCTTCGGTGAGTTTGGTACTGGTTGTTTCACGGAAAGACATGCTTTCTACGATCCGTCCACGGCTTTGGATATATTCAACCAGCGGAATAAAGTCACCGTCACCTGAGACCAGTACCACCACATCAACCATATCTAGAATCCGAATGGCATCAACGGCAATCCCTACATCCCAGTCAGCTTTTTTAAGGCCTGAGATGTAAGTCATTAATTCTTTTTCTTTGGTTTCAATTCCCAATTTTTGCAAAGCTTCGAAAAAAGGAGCCTCTTCACCTGTTTTTGTACTCACAACATAAGCAATCGCTCGAATTAGTTTTCGGTCCCTCACGGCATCGCGAACTATGTTGCCAAAATTTACTTTTCGGTTGTGTACATTGCGAGCCGAGTAGTACATGTTTTGAGTGTCAATGAACACCGCTACTCGTTGGTCTGGTCTTGAGATCATATACTTTTAAAGCCCACCCTTTCGGGCGGGCCGAATTTTATTTTAGTTTTAGAGCCTCTTTCAATTTGGCACAAGCCTTGGTGTCTTCACGGTCCAAGTATTTAAGTAAACGTCGTCGTTCGGAAACCTTTTTAATCAGTCCCCGACGAGACGAGAAGTCTTTTTTGTGGTCCTTTAAGTGTTTGGTCAGTTCAGCAACTTCAGTTGTTAGAATTGCAATCTGCACTTGAGGAGAACCGGTGTCGGACTCATGAGTCCGATACTTTTCAATGATTCTCTGCTTCTTTTTAGCATCGAGCATATTTTTATGTTTAACGTCACGGAAATCCTAGATATTGGGACTCGACTCCGAGATCCAAGAAAACCGCCAACAATTTGTTAATCTGTCGCTAAACATAGCATAGATATTAAACTGTGTCAAACGGAAAGACCGGGATCTTATTCAACCCAGTTTTCTTTGGACCGGCAAAGAAAACCGGAAAAAAGAAACCGGCCACCTTTCTGCGCTCGCCGGAGGTAAAGTAATGAACATTTTATAACCTTGACTGCGGGACTTGCTTCGCGTCTTTTGTTGTTTATGGTAGCTGCTCGGCTTCAAACAGTCCTCGTCCTTCCTCCCCTTCGGTCGGAACCGGTCAAAAATGTCCATTAATCTCCGTCGTGCTCGAAGTGGCGGTAATTGTTACAAACAGAACGCGCCCACCGGAGTGTGAGCATGTTCTGCTCGTGTGACGGCGCTGCGCGGTTGGTCTATTGGCCATCTTCGGGGATCATGAGTTCCTCCTACTGTCTATTGTCCGTCGATGGGTTCCATGCCATTCTCTCCTCAGCTCGATCATTCTAGTTCTAAAATAGCATATTTCGGTCTCGATAACCACTTTCTAATTGGATCGAATAGGAAAATGGATTGTGTAGGTAAAACGGAAAGACCGGGCTCCGCTTGGGGGAGTCCCGGTCCGATAGGTGGGTCCCGGCGATCTAGTGGGTCATGATCGCCAGGATGATGGTGTTGTGTTTGATGCCCGAGTACCCGGTCGCGCTACTCGAGTAGATGCGGCCGGGGCAATCGGCATAGCCGGCCTCGACGCATTGCGATTCGAGTTCCGCGGCCAGGGCCTTGGCCCAACGGCCGACCAGGTGGCGGTACTCGAGTTTTTCTTCCGGGTTTTCGCCGTGCAGCGACCGGCCCTTGACCTCGACCTTGAGGTCATAGGCCTCGAGCACGAGTGCCAGCTCACGCAGAAGCTCCAGTGCTTCTTCGGTGTAGCTGTCGTCATCCTCGAACCAGAAGTCTCCCTCGAGCATATCCCAGCGTTCGCTGAAACCCGGTCGGATGTCATCGAACCGCTGGTTCTCCGGATCCCAGTGCAGCTTGATGAAGCCGTTTTCCGGATCCGGACAGCCGTCGAGCGGCATCAGGTAGCCGGAAGCATCGATGAAGTTGTCGAAGTCTTCCGGGTCCTCTGGGCACAGGTCCATATCGTCGGGTAGGCCGTCCCGATCCGTGTCAAGGGTTTCGTCTCCCCGGTACTTCTTGTAGGAGAGACACCCCTTTTCCCAGACCAAGCTCGATAGCCAGTCGGCCTGGTCGTCGAGCTTGCGCTCGCGTTCGCGTCGAGCCTTGGCGGCTTCTCGTTCGAGACGTCGCTCCTCTTTGAGTGCCTCACGCTCGAGGCGCTGCTGTTCGCGGCGCTCGTCACGCTCGGTCTTGAGACGCGCCTGGCGCTCGGCCGGGCTTTCGGGGGGGTCCTCGTCGACCTCGGGCAGATCCTCGAAGTTGACGGCCTCGGCGTCGGCGTCTTCGTCTGGGTGCATGTGTTCTGGACAGCCGTTGAGGGATGGATCATCCGAGGGGATCCCGGGATCATCCTGACAGAAGTCGTTCAGATTGCTGATACCATCGCCGTCCTTGTCGCTGTCGATATCGATCGAAGCATCAGCGTCGGAATCGGATCCACTGAAACGGTAACCGTACTCGTACTCGATCCCTTCATCGATTGCGAGTTTCTCGTCTACCTCTTCCGAGCCGATGAGCTCCAGTCCGTCAGAGGGGTCGAAGGTCATGTCCTCATCCTCGTCGGCGAAGTAGTCCTCGTCCGGATCGAGCTCGAGATCATCGGCTCTTGCGGCCAGGATACTGGACGCTTCGGCAGCTCGCTCGGCCTCGGCCGCGGTAGCAGCCTCTCGTTCACGACGTTCTAGTTCAGCCCGGCGCTCGGCTTCACGTGCTTCCTGATCGGCCTTGGCTTGGGCTAGCTCTTCGGTTTCACGACGAGCCTCTTGCTCGACTCGCTCACGCTCTTCCTCGCGCTCGCGACGTTCCGTCTCGGCGATCTCGTCAGCCACAGCTCGCAGATCCACCAGACTGACTTCCTCCCCGACATCTTCGCTTGCCTCGGCCTCCTCTTCGGGAGTCGGAGCAGGGTCAGATTCGTCGAGCTCTTCCTGGCTCACCGAAGCGTCACGCAGGTTGTTCTCGCGTGTGGGGCCCGGGGCGGTGCTCGTTCGGGGTTTGTCTGATCCTCCCCCAACCCCTCCTTCGGAAGGATGGGAGACGAGGCTGACGGGAATGGCCGGGTTGACGTCCGGGTTCGTGTCGTCTTCGTCCCACTCGTCGCTGTACCCGTCGCCGTCGGCGTCCGCGTGGTAGGGTTGCGGATGCTCCGCTGCGATCAGCCGGCCGGTAGCCACTTCGACCGGATCGGTCTTGCCGAACTCGGCCTGGTAGTCGAGCCAGGTCCGTTCGCTCAAGCAAGCGTCTGCACGCGGCTCGTAGAGCCGGTTGTTGCAGACGCAAGCTTGCAACCGGTCGTCCCAGATCTGGTTTCCGAACCTGTTCTCGCAGGCCGAACGGTCCCAGTTCGTGACCGCGTAGGGGTTATCGTTACTGGCCGCCGCGGTGTGCGCGATGACCAAACTCAAAACACAACACATGTTGAAAAGAGCACGCATTTGGCGGCCCTCCTTTCTTATTTTATACAAGTATAGGTAGCCAAAATGACCGATTTTTATATCATATTTTAGCGAAATTGTCAACCCCGATTCGGAACGCTTTGACTAAAATTAGGCAAAAAGAAGGCCACACCTTTTTTGGGTGCGGCGTGGACAGGACCTGTTGTAATCCTAATCGAGTTTTTGTGCAAGGAACAGGCGATCAAGTACTAACAATCTTTCCCTGACATTGGCCCAACCAAGAGCCAGGTCATAGGTTCCCTCGGGCAGACCCGGATCCAGATTCATGCTGACGTCATGCCAGTTGTCAGGGCTTGGTAGAATGCTCACCTCTGTGATGTAGGGTGCTCCCAAAGGCTCTTCCCCGCTTGGGTATACGGCCAACTGTAACTTGAACTCGGCCAGAGCTCGGTAGCGGAAACTGAATAGGTACTGACCATTCTCGACCAGTTCGATCCCGGGCATGACCAAGACCGCGTTCAATGGGTTTTGTTCGTCGCGTTCCCGCCCGACCATTAGCTCCAGAACATGATTACCGTCTTCCTCGGTCACATACACATTGTCCGTGCCTGAAGCTGTGCGCATTTTGAAGCCGCCGTACTCGCGCATCTGGCCTGGTCCGACCGTGTAAAGACTCGGCGCGAGCTTTTCGAACGAGGCGTCAATCCCAGCCTCCTCGAGCAAGTTCGAGCCTGTTGGTTCGGGTCTGGGCTCTGCTTCAGGATCAGGATCAGGATCAGGATTGGTCGTGGTCGTGGACTCATGCGCTGGCTGGCTCTTGGGTTCGTCCGAATTTTCCTTGGATTTTTCTTCCAAAACCGGTGCCGGTTCTTCTGTGGTCAGCAGGTCTTCGCCGTCACAGTCTTCGTCTACCCGATTGTTCGCCACTTCCGGAGCACCGGGATAGATTGCGTATGACCAGTCATCGCAGTCGTGTTCGAAGCTGTACCCGTCACCGTCGCAGTCGCGGCAGGGATAAGACGCATCGGATTCCCCGCTGCCGCCTGCTTTGGCCTTGGCAGAACAGTCCGGAAGTTTGGCCGCAGGGACGAGTCCGAACGTCTTCTGGTAGTCGAGCCAGGTGTCGATGCTCAAGCAGGCGTCAACACGAGCTTCGTAGAGCGGGAATGCGTTTGGGTGGCAAAGACAGGCGCCACACTGGCCAAAGCTCGGATCCCAGTAGTGGGAACCAAAGCGGGTCTGGCAGGTGGCCTGATCCCATCCGGTGGCCCGGTAAACTTCAAGATCGAAGGTGGTCTCGGCCTGGGAGGTAAACCCGATGAACAGGCTCACCACCAGCACGATGAAAGGTGCAAGGTTTCTCATCGGATTCCTCCTTGGTGGTTGGTTGATGAGGTTTCTTCTTACCAAGAATTTGGTTTTTGGTCAATGTGTCGTATAATGTAAGAGCTATGAAAATGAATAAACTAATCACAGATTTTCTTGAGCATTTGGAAATTGAGCGGGGTCGATCAAACAAAACGATTCGTAATTACGATTTTTATTTGTGTCGTTTTTGTGATTGGGCCGGGAACCCTTCACCACAAAGCATCACGAAGGAAAAGGTTCGTAAATATCGTTTATGGTTAAATCGGTCTGTGCCTGGGCGCAATGAAGAGACCCTTAAAAAGAATACTCAAAATTATCACCTTATTGCTCTCCGAGCCTTTTTGAAGTATTTAGCTCGACGGGACATAAAAAGTCTTGCTCCTGAGACAATAGAGTTGGCCAAGCAATCAACTCGTACGGTTGAATTTCTGGAAGAGGACGAGTTAGAGAGGTTGTTGAATGCGTCCATGAAAAAGTATAAGGTCAAGACCGGAAAAAGGGGGTGGTCAGTGGTGCAGTTGCGTGATAGGGCAATTTTAGAAACCTTGTTTTCAACAGGACTACGTGTTTCAGAGGTGGCGAATTTGAAAATCGAGCAGGTAAACTTAAAAAGGGACGAGTTTACTGTGCGTGGAAAAGGTGACAAACCTCGAGTGGTGTTTTTATCCGATGAAGCTAAAAAGTGGATCAAGCAGTACGTTGATAAACGAACCGACACTTCGCCATATCTATTTGTTTCACATGACCGGGCCAAGAAAGGACGTGAAGAGTCTGGTCCAATTACTCCGCGATCAATTGAGCGGATGGTCAAGCGTTGCGCCCGTGACGCCGGAATCACTAAACGGATTACCCCACACACTTTGCGTCACACTTTTGCTACGGACATGCTTATGGCCGGAGCGGATGTGCGCGCGGTTCAGGATTTGCTTGGTCACGCTTCAATTACGACTACTCAAATCTACACTCACATTACCAACAAGCAGTTGAAATCGATTCATCAGAAGTTTCATGGTAAAAGTAGAAAGTAGAAGGTAGAGAGAACCGGGTTTCGGTTGACGAAACCGGGTTTTTATGCTAATATTTGTTACTTGCACCCGTAGCTCAACGGAAGAGCAGGAGCGTTCTAAGCTCTTGGTTGGGGGTTCGAATCCCTCCGGGTGTACCACAAGACCTCGAAATTGTTTCGAGGTTTTTTGGTTGACAAAATATATTTTTCACCTTATTATCCTGTTCTTGGAGGTGGAAGAGTGTTCAAGTACACTCGGATCTGGTTCTTTTTCCTACTAATCTGCACGACTCTGTGTTGTGATTCGGTGGAGGTCGATGACGAAGATGAAACCTCTGCTGGCGACGATGATACAACCGGGGATGATGACGACTCGATTGAGCCGATCGGAACCTGTCCTGATGGCATGGTGTTGATCGACGGCGGAACGTTTACTCTTGGTGAGTGGGATAGCGATATTTTGAGCCAGTACTACTCACACTTGGTGATAGCTGAACGCGAAATGCAGCTGGATTCATTTTGTATCGCTAAGTATCCGTTTCCGAATCGAATTGGCGAGTACTGGCCACACGACGGGTTGAGTCTCGCGTCTATCGTGGACTTCGAAGAGCGAGTTGGTCTTTATGGCCGCCGGCTTTGCACGGTGAGCGAACTGTTGCTGGCTTCTGCCGGAGCTGACAATTGGCGACAACCGTACGACGCTGAGGACCACATCCACGGCATGTGTGAACCGGATGACATGAACTTGGAAATAAGACTCGGGACCTTCGACACCTGCGTCAGTCCCTACGGGGTACACGACTTTGCTGTGCGTTCGTGCTGGGCACGACTTGAAAACGAGTCTATTGCGACCGATGCGGAAGTCGGGTGGTACGAGGAGCGTGGACCCTACGTTTCGTTCCCGGGTGAGCAATACGCTGTTTGGGGTGGGACCAGTCGTGGCGACACCTTTTACGCACCATCAAACTTTGGTCTTCACTTCCACGGTTTGGAAGCGCCCTACCTCGACGACGGAGTTCGAGTGTGTGCCACACCAAAGGAAGAGTGGTCAAACGAGATAGGATCAGATTGGGAAGAAGAGGTCGATCTTTACCTCGTTTACAACACTTTCACAGCATGGCTCGAAGTAAAAGGAGGTGATCTGTAAAGTGGATCCAGGGTCACGGTTTTGCCGTGTCCCTCCTGATCTTCGCAGCTGCTGCTGTGCTCTTGCTCTTTGCTGACTATCAAATCGTTAGCGTCTCACTCGACACCGACACAGCCTTCCAAGGGTCGTATCTCCGGATGCGACTCGTTTTTTATTGGTTGACAATTTAGGCAGAAGATGGTAGTTTGGGTTGTCGCGAAAGGAGCAAGACATGCGACCGACCCTGATCCTTCTCACCCAGATCATCAACTTCATCCTCCTCACGCCGGCCACGGCGCAGGACATGAAGCCTCAGTCCTGTCACGACAACCCGGCCCTGTGTCAGACCAGGGACCAGGTGACGACCAGTATCGAGAGCAACAATCACAAGTTGCCCCGGTGCAACTGGGAATCCAAGTCAGTGCTTCCGCCACCACCGGACGACAACCGTCTGATTACTTTCCCGTTCCAGAACACGTACTCTCACCGGCTGGCAGTCGATCTGAACGGAGACAGCTATGCGGATTACATCGATGTTGGCTCCTGTGGCTCGGGTGGTTGTACCTACGGTTTTTACCTTGGTAATGCCAAGGGTCAGGTGTGTGCTCTTCCAGACATTCCCGACCTGGCCTTGATCGATTACTCTGATTGGGACATCCACGGCCACAAGGTGTTCTACTGGAGTGATACGGAAAAAGGGGGTACCGAAAACGTCTTCTACGAGTACTGGCTCGTGTTCGACGGCGTTCAGATGGTGTTCTTCAAGGATCCGTCGCATCCGTTCCCGCGCTAGCCGCAACTTGCTCCCGCGATTGTCTCTCATTCGATCGTCCTCGACCTTTCGGTCCTGGGCGATCTTCTTTGTTCAGAAACATAAATTCCAAAATAAAACACCCTTTGGGAATGCTTTGTTTCACCACCTTTGTTTTAAATATTGTCTTTACCTCATCTTCTGCGTCAGGCCTCCTCATCGATATGTCCATATCGAAATCGTCGGCCTTCCTTGAATATGAGGCAAAGCCAACTATTTAATTCCAAAGCTACTAAAACAAAACACCCCCCGGCGCTTAAACGGGAGATGCTTTGAAATTTTTCTATCTGTACAGGTCAACGGCCGTTGACCCCTACGTTCTTACAGCAATGCGTCCTTGGCGGCTTTGTTAACAGTGAACTTGAGCACAGTCTTGGCTGGAATCTGAATTTCTTCACCAGTCATTGGGTTTCGACCCATACGTGCTTTACGGTGTTTCTTGGCCATCTTTCCAAGACCTGGGAGCATAATCTCACCAGACTCACCTTTAATCTCGTGGTAGATGAGATCTACGAGACCTTCATACATTTCCTCGGCCTCTTTTTTGCTTACGCCCCACTTTTCAGCGAGCGCTGCCATAAGCTGATTTTTGGTCAATCGCTTGTTAGCCATAATATTTTTGGCGTTAATAATTCAATTTGTGCCTCGATCTTAGCATTATAATGCTTTAAAATCAATGCTTTAGTGTCCACACAAATAGCACAACCTTTTATATTTAGCAAGTTAGGCCGCCTCTTGTGATTGGGCAGCAACTCCGGACACCGCTTTCTTTTCTAACCTAACCTGAAGATTTAATGGTGGATAAATTCCTGTTTTATCCCAAATTTTGGCCATTTTTTTCGTAAGTTCCTCTGCCCTAGCATTTGAGCTGATTCCCTGCTTGGTTTTAGCAATTAAGGCCTCCATGCCCAAGTCTTCACGCTCTTCTTCAGTTAAGTCGGGTTTTGATTGCTGTTTTTTAACTTGATCCGGTGTTTTGTATTTTTCCGGTCTTAAACGAAAAGACCAGCCAGTATTATTTTTGTTGTAGGGATCATTTAAAAAGCGAGCGGCTTCTTCAGGTGACTCAAAAACTGAGGCAAAATATGTAGCCAGTATCTCCTGCCCGATTTTCCAATCGAAAACATTATTTAAATAACCACCTAAAGTTCGCTCCGGAGATGTTCGTTTAGCCATGTGGTCCAAATCATTCATGATCATTTGACCTGTTTCACGAAGTTTGCTTTTTTTAATTTTGCTGTCAGTTGGTTCGTAAAAACGAGTTCCGGAAATTGGTTTGTTGGTTTGATCGAGTAATGCCAAGTTCGAGTATGCCGGCTCATTACTGATCTGACTTTCTTGATCACTCATGGTCATTTCTGGATTCTGTTCACATAGCATGGCTTGGCTGCTTTCAAGGTACTGCCTGAATTTTTGTAAGCGTTCTTCTTTGTCTCTTCGCTCAGCCTCAACTTGTTTACGTTTCCAGGGCAAAGTTTTTTCTAAGAAAGTTGGCTCACCAAAATATATTTGCTGGAGCTGTTTAAGTTGAACCTCACTTTTTTCTTCCAAAGCCTCCCTGTTGTTTTTAACCATGATGTCTTGGTAGGCTCGACGCAGTCCAAGATCACCACGCATGTGTTTAAGTGCCTTTTCGATGTGTTCATCTGAAACTGGCTCATAAAGTTTTTTCCTTTTCTCAATCCGAGCTTTTTTGAAACCAGCAATTGCCTCTGCCAATTCTTTGATTTTTGCTTCGTCTTTTTCTTTTTGGGCGGCTTCTCGGTCCTCAACCGTTTTAACTTGTTCTGTTTTTTTAAGAATATCTTCAGGTAAATACTGTCTGAGTTCTTGTGGAGTCAGGCCAAGTTCGTAGGCCACTAAAGCCCAATCAACCGACTCGGGTTTTTTTCGAGCCCGGTCAACAAGTTCACCAACCACCTCTTTTGGATATGTTGGATCCCCAACCACGTCGTCCGGTTTGTCATCCGGACGTTCAGGGGGTGGGGCGGAAGTTTGTATTTCTTTTAAATAATCCATAGTGATTAAATTGTAGCATCTTTTCAGTTAAAAAAGAAAACCCTTCGACCGGAGCCAAAGAGTTCCCCTTGGGGCGACTAGAGGGAATTGAACCCTCGTAACTGGTACCACAAACCAGTGTTCTACCATTGAACTATAGCCGCCATGTGCAGCTGATCTTAGCAGATATTTGGAAATAAATCAAGCCCTACCCGTCGAGACCCAACAATGCTAAAATACCTATATGTCAAAAAATAAACAACTATTCCTTATTTTGGACGGCAATGCTCTTTTGCACCGAGCGTGGCATGCACTTCCCCCTTTAACCACCAAGGACGGACTTGTGGTGAACGCGGCATACGGTTTTGCCATGGTGTTAGAGAAAATGCTTGAAACCAGGAAGCCAGACTATATGGCTGTGGCTTGGGATTTACCTGGAAAAACTTTCCGGCATGAAAAATATGAGGATTACAAAGGAACACGTGAAACAAAGGAACAAGAGCTTTATGATCAAATTCCAATGATTCAAGAAATCTTGGAGGCTTTTGATATCCCATCTTATGAAGCTGAAGGGTTTGAAGCTGATGACGTAATCGGGACGCTAGCTAAGAAAATGGATAAAAAATCAGAGGTCGAGGTACAGATTGTGACCGGGGATCTGGATGCTCTACAGCTTCTAACCGACGGAACTAAGGTGTTGTTTTTTCAAAAAGGTATTTCTGAAACCAAACTGTATGACATAAAAGCGGTCAAGGAGCGTTATGGTTTAACTCCGGAAGAGTTGATTGACTACAAAGCGCTGAAAGGAGACGCTTCAGACAACATTCCGGGAGTCAAAGGAATCGGTGACAAGATCGCAACTGATTTGATTCAAAAGTTTGGTTCACTTGAGAAGTTATATAAAGAGGCTGAGAAGGCCGGGAAGGCCAAGGAGGCTGAGAAGGCTGCAGAAAAGCTCGGGATTAAGACGCGAGTGCTTGAGTTGTTGCTCGATCAGAAACAACAAGCCTTTGAATCGCAAGAGCTTGTGACAATTGTAACGGACGTGCCAGTGAAGTTTAAGTTGTCGGACGTAAGGATTGGTAAGCAAGATGAAGAGCGAATCGTTGAGCTTTATAAAGATTATGATTTTAGAAGTTTATTGAGAAAACGGGGGCTCGCTGAGAAGATTGAGAAGGCAGGGAAAGCCAGGAAGGCTAAGAAGGATCTGGCAAAGATTTCGAACGATCTCGAAATCTTGAAAGGTGCCAAGGAACTCGCTTTCTTTGTTGGTGAGAATCAGCAAGCCGATTTGTTTGGCTCGGGTCTTGCAATCCTCGCCATGTCGGACGGAAAGAAAACCGTCGTAGTATCGAATCCAAGTGATAAACAACTGAAGCAAGCGCTTGAGATTATAGACTCTGCCAAGCAAGTAGTGGTTCATGATCTAAAGTCTATGATGCACATTTTGAGCACGTGGCACGTCGCGCGTGGCGGGTCGTTTCTAAACGACGTGCGACCTGCGACGAGCGATTTGCGATTTCACGATTTAATGATCGGAGCATATCTTTTAAATTCAGGAGCTCGGAATTATGATATTGAGACCATTGTTCGTGATAGTTTGAGCGAGAAATTGCCGGAGTTCCCGGAACAGTTCGGTTCGGAAAAAGAGGCTAAAGCCGTTGGTGCAAACGTGGCAGTGTTTTTGAAATTAGCCAAGGCTCAAATCAAGGAGCTCGAGGAAGAAGGAATGGACAAGTTGTTCCTTGAAGTTGAAATGCCGCTGGTGCCAGTTTTATTTCAGATGGAACAAACAGGAATCAAGCTTGATCTTAAGTTTCTTGAAAAGTTTTCCAAAGATCTGAATGACAGGATTAAGAAACTGACAACGTCGATTCACAAACAGGCCGGAACCGAATTCAACATCAACTCCCCTGCTCAGTTGGCCGACGTTTTATTTGAAAAACTTGAATTACCCACCAAAGGTATTAAAAGAACCAAATCAAGTTATTCAACTGCGGCACCTGAACTAGAGAAACTAAAAGGCGAGCACAAGATAATTCCACTCATTGAAGAATATCGCGAACTGTCAAAGCTGGCTTCAACTTATGTTGATGCTCTGCCAAAATTGATTGGCGACGACGGTCGAATTCACACAAGTTATAATCAGACCGTGACTGCAACCGGACGACTTAGTTCGAGTGACCCAAATTTACAAAATATTCCAATCAGAACCGAGCTTGGTCGGCAAATGCGTCAAGCGTTTGTGGCAGATAAGGGTAAAGTTTTAATCGCGGCAGATTACTCGCAGATTGAACTTCGACTCGTGGCCGAGATAACGGGTGACAAAGCGTTTCAAAAAGCGTTCAGTGAGGGGGCAGATATTCACGCTCGAACTGCGGCAGAAGTTTTCGAACTGGATGAGGCAAAAGTGACTAAGGAGCAGCGCCGGGCAGCCAAAGCAATCAACTTTGGAATTGTGTATGGCATGGGCCCGCGAGCACTCGCTGCTCAGACTGACATGAGCTTTAGTGAAGCACAGGATTTTATTGAGCGTTACTTTGAACTTCACGTAAATGTTCGAGATTACTTAGATTCAGTAAAAGAAAAGGCTCATGAAGAAGAGTTTGTGGAAAGCATGTTTGGGCGACGACGTTATTTGCCGGAAATCAACTCAGGAGTCCAGATGCTAGTGGCCGCGGCCGAGCGTATGGCGATCAACATGCCAATTCAGGGCTCATCTTCAGACTTAATGAAGATGGCTATGCTTAAAGTAAGTGAGTGGACGGATCAAGAAGAAGGGATTGATATTTTGTTGCAAGTGCATGATGAGCTCGTGTTTGAGGCGGATAAAGATAAGGCCGAAGAATTTGGTAAAAGGATCAAACAGTTAATGGAAAAAGTGGTAAAAATTAAGGTGCCGTTAGTGGTGGATATAGAAATTGGGAAAAACTGGGGGGAGATGAAGTAGAAGTTTCCAGTTTGAGCTGAGTCGAAAGACTTGGTTTTTTATTTTGGTTATGATAAGGTTTGGCTTGCGAAAGGAGAATCGGCGATGAATCAGTACTTAACTCCGGGTTATGCCCGAGAAGTGCAGAGTGTCGTCGATATCCAGCTGGAGTTCGATGACCCGGATGAGGCTTTTTTGGCCGTCCAGACCGCACTTGAAAACAAGCCGGGTGATGAACACCTGCTTGAGATTTTGCACACTTTATTGAAGCAGATCACAGTTGTGTCTGGCCAACAACGCTCTTTCTATATTCGTCACGTTATGATTCTGGCCAAAAATTTGCACGAAGAGCATCAGGACGAACAGGCTCAATACATTCTAGAGCGGGCTTACGGAGCCGGCTTCTACGATCGAGCCGTGATCGATCTGATGTGCGCGGTTTATGCCAGGCTCGGCCTGAGTGACAGAGCACGACGACTGCTCAATGTTCACGTCGATGGTGTTTCCCTGGAACCGGATTCAGGAACTGATGCTGATTTGGTTCTTGAGTCAGCTGATCCGAGTAACCCTTCCTCGATCTACGAAGATCAGGACACCGATTCGATCGACACAATTCAATAACCCCGAGGTTTCAAGTTGGAAACCCCGGGGCCTGTTTTTTATTTAAATCATGCCTAGCCCAATGGCCACAAACATCCCGATTCCAAGCAGTAGTAGAATCAATCCAGCAATTAGGTGTAGGGTCTTGAGTCTTCCCTGCCGCCACGCCTCGGCTTTTTCAGTAGTAGTAATGCCAAAGAAGATGGCCAGCGTAATCAGAATCATTGGCAGGATAAAGATGAGGTTATAAAGCACCAAGTACAGGAAGGCGGTGTTGCGTGTGGTTACGCTTGATAGTAAACCAAGGATTACAATATAAGGACCAGACGTGCACGGAAGCAAAAAGAGACTCACAACAAAGCCAATCAAGAAGGCTCCCGGAATCGAGGTCACTCCTCGAATTATGGATTTCAATTTGGGCCGCCAACTCATTGGGACTTCCATGACAAACCATTTGCCGTACCACAGGCTGTCTTTAAGGTTAAACAGACCAAGCAGGATGGCTAGAATTGCCACGATGACATAAAAGGTGTGACCAAGACCGGATACTGCAATGGCAGAATATAGCCCTATGCCCATGAGAAGATATGAAATAAAAATGGAGGCACTAAAGGCCAGTCCAGCGGCCAATGACCGGCGTCGAGATTTGCTGGCCAGAATGGTGGTCATAAGAATGATCAGCACCGCAAAGGCGCACGGGTTGATTGCGTCTACCGCGGCCGCGGAAAGCACAGCCGGTACGGTTATCTGCTCTAATAATTCAGTGTGAGCCGGGTTTGCAGAGGGGCTACTTTCTGTGGTGATAGATACTGTCTTTTCTTCCTCCTCCTCTTCTTGTTTTGGTTGAACTAGTTCTGTCAAAGCTGTGGCTGGTTCCGATCCGGTCTTCTCATCTAAATTTTGTAGTCGGACTATCTCTGCCTCTACTAGTTCCGCAATAGAATCAGAAAAACCAGTGAAAACCTTTCCATCAATGAATGATGTTGGTACTCCACCAACCTCAACCCCGAATTCATTGGCCATTTCAAAAAAGAGGTTTCGGTTTTCTTCATTGAAATAAGTTTCATACCGCATCACTTCAAGATTTGGGTACTTAGCCTCCATTTCATCCAAGAAAACTTCCATCTTGGCACAGTGCGGGCAACCCTGGCCATAAAAAAAGTAAAGATCAACTGTGGCGGCTTGCGTATTTAGAGGTAGAAAGTAGAGAGTAGACAGTAGAAAGATAGCGAAAAACAATCGGCGCATATTATTGAATAATTTTAATTGCTTTGCCGTTGGTAATGGCGTCAGTAATTTTCTGATAGGCTGAAGATAGGATTCTTTGATATGTGCTCTGTGAGGTTTTCATTTTTTTTGCTGCTTCAGTTTGATCAAGGCCCTCGGCATTTTTTAATCGCATGGCCTCAGCCTCTTCGTGCGTTAGTTCAACAATCTCAAGATCGCGCATGGGAATTCCCTGCGGTTTGAAGTAGGTGGTATTAGGTTCAAAACGAACTCGGCGTTGTAATCTTGGTCTTGGCATACATTTAAGAGTACCAGAAAAACCGTCTATGTGCACTTAGACGGCTGGTTCTGGTTAAGCCGGCTGGTCCGTGTTCCAATAAGGACAGCGACCACGACCGAGTCCTCGACCGCGACCATATCCCAGACCTCGTCCGTATCCTGGACGCACAGCTCGGTTAACACCCCGAGCTCCTTGGCACTCTCCAAGACCGCGTCCGGTTAATGGTCCACGTCCGTTTGGGCCGGTTCCATCATAGTTTGGCATATGAAACCATGTTAATTCTTATATTATGAGTATATACCCATTATGAATATTTGTCAAGTCTGGTTTTACAGGTTAAAATTGGTCCACTGTGCCCAGCAGTACAATTTCGGATTTTGAGTGACTGGGTAATGATTAAGAAGCTAAGCTTAAAACCTACGTCGGTTTATCTTTCTTGGCTGTATTAACCAGAAAACAACTAACGACTAAAGGTCCGAAGTTGTACTGCTGGGTATGTTGATCTTCGTTTACGGAGAGGATTCCTTCCGGGCTCAAGAAAAGGTTCAGGTCATGAAGGATACTTTTGCCCTTAAATTTGATTCTTCAGGAATGAACCTGGCCGAGTTTGCCAGCAATGTTTCATATGGTGAGGCCATGCAGTCAATTAAAAGTCCACCGTTTCTTGGAGAAAAGCGGATGGTAGTAATCAAGGATTTGCTTTGTGGCCTCAAAGCAGATGGATTAAAGCAGTGGCAGGAAGGATTGAGTTCGGTCCCAGATTCAACGATTGTGATCTTGTGGGAGAGCATGGAGCCTGGGAAGCTTGAGAAAAACAAGTTGTTCAAGGCTTTTAAAAATGAGGCCAAGGTCCACACATACCCGTTTCCCGTATTAATCGGGTCAGAGCTTTCCAAGTGGGTGACCACTCGGGCGCAGGAGCTTGGGGCAAGTTTTGATCGTGCTGCGTTAACGTCTTTGGTTGAGCGAGTTGGGTCAGACTTGTGGCAGATGAATAATGAGGTTTTAAAGTTGGTCGCGTACGCAGGTGGTGAAATAATTACTCGTGAAATGGTCGACAGCATGGTTCGGGCTAGTTTTGAGGATCAAATATTTCAGTTGGTCGATGCGGTAGCACAGAAAAAAACAACCGAGGCGATTCGTCTGCTTGATGAAGAACGAATGAGTGGAGCGAGTGATCATTATATTTTCAGTATGCTGCTGCGCCAAGTGCGAATTTTACTTGGGGTACGTTCGATGATTGATACAAATCCACGAGTTGGTAAGCAAGAAGTGGCGAGTGCGTTGAAATTACACCCGTTTGTAGCACAAAAGTCGCTTGGGCAGGCCAAACAATTTAAACTCGATGATCTTAACAATACCTTTGATTTATTATTCGCACTCGATCATGGCAGTAAGACCGGGAAAGTGGATGTCGAAATGGCCGTTGACTTAGTGGTGGCAAGAATGCTCACAGAATAAGTCAACAAAAACAAAACCGACGGCTCGGGTTCCGTGCTGTCGGTTTTGTTTTTATTTGGTCTTCAAGGCTTTGATTTTTGCCGCCATGCGAGACTTGGTTCGAGCAGCATTGTTTGCGTGGAACACACTATTTTTCACTGCTTTGTCGTACATCTTGCAAAGCTTGTGGTACAACTCCTCAGCTTTTTTGCCATCAGCTGCCTCAATAGCCTTTCTAAAGAAGCGGCGGTGGGATGCAATCTCATCTTTTACCAGCTGGTTTCGTTCAGCCCGCTTCTTGTTTTGTCGAAGTGCCTTTTTGGCATTTTTTAGAATTGGCATAGTTATTCTGATTTGAGCATGTGATTAATCTAGGACGAGAGAATTTTATTATAAATCGAGTAGATTGTCAAGATTATTGCTTGTCTGGCCGATCTAAACTTTGTGGTTCAATAAGTTTCTCATTTCCTGTGATCTTGGTGATGTCTTTATCGATCTTGTTGAGTTCCTTATAAGTAGTGTTGTATGTGTTAACCACAGTTCCAAGTTGGTTCCCGAGTTTTCCCATCATTTCATCGTGTACTCCAATATGTTTGTGTAAGTTCCCTACCTGTTTAATGATCTCCTTTACGTTTTCTTCAACCTGCAGTGCTTTCAAAGCCTGAAGAACGGTTTGTAAGTAAGCAAAGAAAGAAGTTGGTGAAACAATGATTACACGTTTTGAGAAAGCGTATTCAATCAGGTCGCGTGAGCTCACATTGGTTGAGCCTACTTTATATATGAGGAGATTGTAGAAAACTCCTTCGGCGGGAATAAACATGAACGCGAATTCCGTGGTGTTTTGGTCAGGTCGAATATACTTGCTGGTTTCATCGATACGATTTTTAATATCGACTTTGAGCTGTTTTTCTAACTGGTCTCGCCGAGTCGAATCCTCTTCTTCCATGATTTTATTGTAGTTTTCTAGACTGAATTTAGCATCAATCGGGATCGTTTTATCTTTAACAAAAATTGCTGCGTCAACAATTAAGTCTTTGTTGTTCGCGTCCTTCCCTATCTTGTATTGCATGGTGAACTGTTCTGGAGTCAGTGTGTTTGCAAGTAATGACTCAAGCATGTACTCGCCAAGAATGCCACGTTGTTTTGGATTCTTAAGAATCTTTTCAAGAGATTGCAACTGTGAAGCAAAGTTTACGACCTGTTGGTTGGTTGAATCAAGCTTGCTGAGTCGCTCGGTGATATCGCGAATCATTTTGTTGCTGGCTCCGCTTTGCTTTTGCAAAAAATCGAGGTTGCTTTGGAGTGAGGTTTTAAACTCGCCTCTAATTTCTGAAAGTTCTTTCGAGATCTGTTCGATAGTTTTGTCTTGCGACAAGTCAATTGAGGTTTGAGTAGAACCACGGCGAATCAAATAAACGATCGCGATGAGCAAAGCAGCCAAGAGAGCAATGGTGATGTATTGATGAAGCATAGGTTAACCGTTATAATCAGCGTACGTGTTTCATGTCGTACACGCATTCTACCCTGTTTCTGTATAACCAACAACTCAACGTTTTACGACACATAATAAGCCTGACCCTGTAGTTAAATGGATATAACAAGTCCCTCCTAAGGACTAGTTGCAGGTTCGATTCCTGCCGGGGTCACCACCCAAAGCTATGAATGAAAAGCAAATTAAGACCATTGAGACCTATAACAGTATGGCTTCTGACTTTGCTATGAAATTTGATAGGACTGGAGCTAGAAGTAAAGATCTCGATCGACTATTTGAAATTGTGAATCAGAAAAACCCGTTTGTATCAGAAATTGGTTGTGCTGCTGGAAGAGATGCCGAGTACATAATAGAACAAACAAATCGCTATATTGGGATCGATGCCTTATCAAAATTAATTGATATCGCTCGAAAACGAAATCCTCATATCGATTTTGAAACAGCCCGAGTTGAGGAGTTTAAGTTCCTTGACGGACTAGATATTGTTCATGCTTCCGCTTCATTGATACATGTCTCGAAAGATGATCTTTAAACATATTTTCTAGATTATTCAATAAGCTCAATCAAGGTGGTGTTGTGTATGTGTATTTAAAATGGGCGGCTGAATACGTCGAAAAGACAACTGATGTGTTTGGAACAAGAACCTATTATCTGTATTCAGAGCAAGATATTGAAAAAATTAAGGGTGAATTCAAAATATTGAGTTCAGACCTTGTTGAGTTTAGCAATCAAAAATGGCTTGAGGTTATTCTGCAAAAATAACCAACCTCTCAGGTTCATGTACAACCTTGCACGTTGCTTGGAGAGATTCATGTGAAACATGAATCAATTCACGACAATAATACACAACCTGCAAGGTTGACAAAAGGTGCAAAATGTAGTAAATTTAGTAAAGACTCCCATAATTAAATGGGAGTTTATGTTTTATAATGAAAATCCTGAAGGGAAAATTCATCATATTTACAATAGAGGAGTAGATAAACGAAAAATATTCATTACTGAGTTCGATTATTCTTGTTTTATTTCAACCTTGCAGGTCAGAAATGAAGTTGTTTCACGTGGATCATCTAAACGATATGTCTCCATTTTAGCTTACTGTTTAATGCCAAATCACTATCATTTATTGGTTGAAGAGCTGATTGATGAGGGGATATCACGATTTATGAGTAGAGTTGGAAATAGTTATACAAAGACATTCAATTCCAAATACCATAGATCGGGTAGATTGTTTGAGTCCCAGTACAAATCAGTAAGAATAACTTGTGATGGGCAATTGATAAAAATTATTGATTATATCCATCAAAATCCTGTAAGAGCAGGGATAGTGGGGGATGTGAGTCTACATAGCTGGTCGAGCTGGAAAGAGTATCAAAATTTACAATGTGGTATTTGTTCAAACCAATTTGTTTCAGCATTCAACAACCTCTAAGGTTGTCATTGAACCTTAGGGGTTCAGTTGTTTGTCAACATTAGGCTAGACAAATTGAGACAGATGTGGATAACTGTGGATAGGTGTACCAATTTCTGGGGATATCCACAGTTTTTCTGTTTATAACACGTATTTTATGTCTAATTTTTAGCTAAATTTAGCATAATAATGCGTTGACTAAATTATGTATTCATGATATAATTAAGAAGCCAAAATGTATGCGTTTTTTGATTTTAAGCTTAATTGTAATTTTCAGTTCGTTTTTCGCTGACTTAGTATCTGCACAAATGTCGTCAGCTAATTTCGAGATACGCTGGGATACCATTGGGGCTGGTGGATCAGATGATTCAACATCTGCTAGCTATCAATTAAGAGACACAATCGGAAACACAGGAATAGGTAACTCAAGCTCAGCAAATTATGATGCTCGAGCGGGTTACAGGCAGGGGATTTTTGATCAAGTGATCAGTTTTGATCTTTTTACACAGAGCAATAGTAATACCGAAGCCACTGCACTGGTTGGAAACACGGTCACCGTTGCGGGTACGACTGGTTTTTCAACCGGAAACATGGTTGCGGTTATCCAGGACCTCGGTTCATCACAAGTGGCAGGAATCGGTGAAATCACCGGGATTGCCGGAAACAACATTACGCTTGATAACATTGAAACGGGAGGGCCGGCTTTAGTGATTGATGGAACGAATGATTATCTGTACCGCATGTCTGGTTCATCAGTTGGTTTTGGTACGGTTGACGATACTGATTATTCAACGGCTCTCGTGGGCTGGGAAGTTACCGTAGATACTGATGATGGCTATACAGTATATGTGCTTGAAGATGGAAATTTGCGTGATGGAGCAAACGACATCGATGATGTGGTCGACGGTGCCGTAACTTTAGGCTCAGAGGAATACGGTGCGCGTTCTAGTGATCAAACTTTGGCTGGATCTACCTTCGACACGGCTGACACCGCTTTCACCGGCTCATTTCAAGAGGTAGGCACTAAAGGTTCGCTCTCTTATAAAAGTAGGGATTTCCTTACGCTGAAAGCCACGGTAGCGGCAGGTACTCCCGAGGGTGACTATTCACACACGATATCACTCATAAGTTCAGGAAACTTTTAGTATGAAATGGGTAGTATATTTGATTGCATTGCTAATTGGAACGGTGTCTCTGGTGGTGGGAGCAACACAGGCGGCAACAGTGAGTCCGGCTACGGTAGACCTGATTGCTAATCGTGGGGAGTCAATCAATCAAGAGATGATTATTCACAACTCATCCGATCAAACTAGAATTTATTCTTTAAGCACTATCAAATTTGAGAGTTCGGAAGAGCCTGGGGTGCCAAAGTTCATTCCATACGAAGAAGACCATACGGGATTGGCTGAATGGATTAAGTTTCCTGAACGAACGGTTGAAGTCGACCCAGGTCAAACGGCTACGTTGGCCCTGACTATCGCCGTACCCTCAGATATAGAGGCTGGTGGATATTATGCAGCAGTTCTTGTTTCCGAAGCCGGCGAAGCAGGTAATGTCAGTGTGGAGGCAAAAATAGCAGTACTGTTTTTTCTCACAGTGGAGGGCGAGAACAGCTACAAAGCAGAGATTCTGGAATTTGAAACCAAGGGGTGGACTAATCGTCTGCCAGTTGATTTCAGTTTCCGGATGCAAAATCAAGGAAACGTTCATTTAATTCCGATCGGGCAGATCGTGGTACGCGATTTTTTCGGTACCCCAGTGGCCGGAATTCCAGTCAACGAAGAATTAAGCCGGGTATTGCCTATGAGCACCCGTGAATTCACAGCCAGCTGGATTCGGAACGAAGTCACAAAATCCGGTTTTTTCGAAGAAATGAATAACGAGTGGATCAACTTCGGTCTGGGGCGGTACAAGGCAACCCTGGAGTTGAAACTTGATAACGGAGAAACAGTGCAAGCCGACAGTGTATTCTGGATTTTTCCATGGCAATTGGCGCTTCTGGCTTTCGTGATTCTAAATATCCTGATCGCGGTAACTGTTCTTCGAAAAAAATTGGCCTTAAGAATCGAAGAACAAAATAATCAATATGATTATTAATGGATTTAACATGTGGCTAAGCAGTTCAAAAAAATTTGGAACAGTGTACTAGTCGCTGCTTTTTTCGCGGCGGTTATTGCGGCTGTTTCAGTCAGTGCGGCCACCTTGACCAGTGTCAGTCACCGGGCCACCAGCCTGGAAGTGGGGAATGATACTGATCATGAACTTACTTTTACTACCGGTTCCGGGGTAGCCGAAGGGGAAACCATGCTTGTTTCCTTCGATGCCTCATTCGACACGTCGAGCATCAGCGAAGATGATGTTGATGTTGAAGACGATGGAACCGATCTAACCACGGCAACCGACTGCAGTGGGGCAGAGGAAGCCGGAGTAAGTATTGCTGCAGACGTTATAACAGTCGAAATCTGCGCCGGAGATGGTGGGGCCATTGCCGGTGGCAGTGAGGTGGTCATCAAAGTGGGTGAAAATGCGGTTGATTCCGGAGTCGGGGCCAACCAAGTGGGGAACCCGTCGAACGTGGGCACCTATCAAATCTATATCAGTGGGGGCACTTTTGCTGATTGGGGTTCAGCCTGGGTGCCAATTAGTAGTCCCGGGGATGTGGACGTTACTCTATCTGTTGGAGACGGTGGCAACGGAGGTCCAAATACAGGATGTGGTGATTCAATACCGCCAAACATCTCCAATGTTTCCGTCATCAATATCACGGAGAACGAAGCCACAATTACCTGGGAAACTGATGAGACCGCTGATAGCTTGGTCAATTACGGTGAAACCGATTCTTATGAAATCGGTAGTGAGACAGATAATTCACTGATCACTGAACACAGTATTGATCTGACCGGTCTTAGCGCGGGAACGGTGTATCACTTTGAGGTTAGTTCAGCAGACTTTTGCTTGAACCGAACTACAGTGGGGGACTACACCTTTACCACAAATGACCTAACCCCGCCGATCATTTCAAACGTCAGAGTTGAAGATATAACTGAAACATCAGCTCGTGTTCTTTGGGACACTGATGAACCAGCTGATAGTTTAGTTGATTATGGCTTGGACGTTACTTACGGATCCGATGAATCAGACAGTGCTTATGTCACTGAACATTCGGTTCTTCTTACCGGACTTAGTGAAAACACGCTGTATCACTTTCAAGTGACTTCGGCTGATCAGTTCGGTAATTCTTCCACTGATGGAGATTACACTTTCACAACGCTTTATGATCCACCACCTGGTAACGTGATCCTTACGGTCACGCCCGGGGACAGTCAGAATTATTTGGAATGGATAAATCCAGCTGACGCAGATTTAGATGGTATTTGGATCGTTTACCGCACAGACGGTTACCCTACAGACCCGGCTGATGGAACCTTGATTTACAATCAGCTGGGAACAGAGTATCTACACTCGGGTCTAACTAACGGTGTGACCTACTACTACGCCGTGTTCGCTTATGACCTTGCGGGTCAGTTCTCATCAGGCGCTTTGGGATCTGGTACGCCATTTGCTCCTGAGCCGGTGTGTGGAGATGCAATCTGTGAAGGAGATGAAACCTGTGCAACCTGCCCGGACGATTGTGGAGTTTGTCCCGAAGTTCCGGTCTGTGGAGATGGAGTTTGTTCTGGTGATGAAACCTGTGAAACATGTCCTGGTGACTGTGGCGAATGCCCAAGTGAAGCAGAGCCAGTGTGTGGAGATGGTTCCTGTAACGGAGATGAAACGTGCACCACTTGTCCAGGAGATTGTGGCGAGTGTCCGATTGATGATGGTGGCCCCGGAGAAATCCCGGCCGCGGACGTAGAGTTTTATGTAGCCAAGAATAAAATTGAGTTAATACCTCGCGACGGAGTTGTGCGTATGCTTGTCGGCACAGAACTTCGGGTGCAGTTGTTGACTCGCAACATTTCTTGGCCGGTTGACCACGTGGAGTTAAGTTTTGGCGATTCCCTCTTTTTAATGAATCCGCCTTACGTTAATGATTACGCTACCGGTGACATTTACATTGCCGCCTTAACCGACGACGCATATTACGCTGACGTGATCACCCCAACTGTAGCGGATGCTTATCCATTAGAAGTTACGGTTTATTACGAGGGCGGATATGCTCAAAATATTCCTTTCACGGCGCAAGTTGACGCGTTTGGATACACTTTCACCACCACTGAAAGTGGAACTAAGCGCGTAGGCAACTCGCGCGTTACGCTCTTTTCCAATGATACCGGTGAATTCATAGTCTGGGACGGGTCACTTTATGGTGAACTGAACCCCGTGACTACACCGGCTGACGGATCCTTTGCTTGGTACGTCCCGATTGGCGACTACTATATTGTAGCTGAAGCCGCGGGATACGATGATGCGGTCACACCCGACTTTTATGTCGAGGACAACATCATTAATCCGACAATCGAACTAACCCCGCTTCCACCACCACTTGAGGAGGTGCTTGAGACGCCAGAACAGGCTCTTAGTATCATTCTTGACAACGTGGTCTTTGCGCTAGAGGAGGTGCGGGAGGTACCAAGCGTCATGGATGCCTTAGAGATTACAATTCCGTTGCTGCTTTTCTTGGCGCTTGGAAATTTGATCTGGTTGGCTCTCTTTTTCAACCTGCTACCGTTTTTGCAGTACCTGTTGAGCGCACCGATTCTATTCTTCTGGCGTCGTAAACGGAAGGGTTGGGGTGTGGTCTATAACTCCATGACCAAGATCCCAATTGGTCTGGCGATTGTTCGTCTATTCAAACTGTCTTCAAAGGAAGATGAAAAAGGGCAGTTATTACAGTCACGGGTGACTGATAGAGAGGGTCGTTACTTTTTCTTGGCTGATCGGGGTGAATACAGAATCGAGGTCACTAAACCTGGTTACAAGTTTCCAAGTGAGTATTTGGCTCGGGTGACTGATGATGGAGTGTATCTTGACGTGTATCATGGCGAGATTGTCAGGGTGAGCGAGAAAGATGCAACCATAGCCGCAAATATTCCAATGGATCCGGTCAAGACCGAAGGGGTCAAAACGCCGGCCAGAATCAAGTTCATGCGCTGGGCTCGTCGGATACAGAATATATTAGCCGTGTTCGGAGTAGTGCTCGCGATTGTTGTAGCCATCATTATGCCGACCGTGCTCACAATAACTGTGGCTGTTGCCCAGGTTCTGCTTTACTTCCTGATCAAGCGCTTGACCCGGGTGCGAAAACCAAAAGGCTGGGGAATTGTGTATGACAAACGAACTAGCCAACCGTTAGCCAACGTAGTGGTGCGAATCTTTGAGCCAAAATACAATAAACTGCTTGAAACCACTCTCACTGATAGCAAAGGACGCTATTCATTCCTGGTAGGACCAAACGAATATTTCACTCGCTACGAGCGAAAAGGTTACCAACCAACCGAATATCGACCAATTGATTACAAAGACAAAAAAGAACCAACTGACGTGGCTATTGACGTTTATCTTGATAAGCAAAATGGACAAAACCAATCTAGCAAAGTAGAAAATTTGCCAAAGAAAGAAACAAAACAATATGAAGGGGGAAACCCAACTCAAAAATCTTAAAAAGCTGACCGGCTATTTAGCTGTGTTCGTCCTACTGGCACTCGTTTTCGTGCCTATGGTTCAGCGTGCAGGTGCAGTCGATCCGGATAACATCATTTCTTATCAGGGTCGATTATTGGATTCAAACGGGGTTCCACTGGCGGCCGCTAACGCGGACATGCAGTTTAGGTTTTATGATGCGGCTGTAGGAGGTTCTTGTCTTTGGTCAAATGATGACTCCGGTTGTGCTACTAACGCTGACATTAATATTACTTTAACCGACGGGCTATTTTCAGAAAATCTGGGTGATACAGGGGATGGATACGCAGCCGTTAACGATACTGTCTTTGCAGATAACGATGAAGTGTATCTTGAGGTCGAAGTGGAAGGCGAGACCCTGACTCCGCGCAAACGAGTCGTAGCCACACCTTACGCTTTGAACGCTCAAACACTCGATGGAATTGATTCGGGTAGTTTTATGCTGAACACCGGGGATGTTGCCACTGGTGATTTTGATTTTTCTGGTGCTGAATTTATCAGTGCTACTCCATTGGTTTTTGAGGGACCATCAAACGATGGGGTAACTACATCTTTCCAATTTATTGATCCAACCGGTGCCAACACTATCACCTTTCAAGACGGCACTGGCACCGTGGCATTTCTCTCGGACATTACTGGTGGTCTTTGGGAAGATGGAGCCAACGGTGTGTTTGAAGATGATGAAGCAGTGATTGTGGGAGTTGATGCAGCGTTTGTGTATGCCTCGGGCGGAGTGGGCGACCTTCGAGTGGCAGATGAGATTGAAGTGTTGTCTGACGCCTATATTGCAAACGATTTAGTGGTTGGAGCTTCAACCTCGGATACATCCACCATGGCAAACGGGGGCTTTGCTTTGGGAGGTGATGACTTGTTTGTGGCTGGTATGGCCGGTGTGGAAGGAAATGTTTATACTGACGGCCGATTCATTGCTGGGGCTTCTTCCGAGTACGGTGACGGGCTCATAACCGATTCCGGCGGCGACTTTACTTTTACTTTAAACGCAGCCGGTGATGACCTTTTCATTCAAACCGGCAACGTTAAAATTGGAGATGCGGCTCCGACCGTGGCATTAGACGGGGAAGATTTGTATGTGGAGGGGAATATTGAGACTGACGGTAATTTATATCTAATTGCTTCTACTAGTTTATATCTTGACGCGGACACCACAGCTGGCGAATCTACAGCTGCTACGGATTCAGGTGCATATCTCATTGGTGTATTTGATGAGTTTACTAATTCGAATTCAACCAATGTTCAGGATGTGCTTGATGACTTGGACTCTGCGATTGCGGGAGGCGGTGCCAACACACTTGATGCGGCCTACGACCAGGGTGGAGCCGGAGTCGGGCGTTCGATCACGGTAGATGCGGGTGCTTTGCAGTTTGCCGGTTCTAATGCCGCAGACGAAACTTTGGAAATTAGTCAAAGCACTGATTTTGACCTAGTTACTGTTCTGGCTTCCAACACCGGCTTTTCCAATACAATTTTAAACATGAGTACGAATGAGGAGGACACCGGCAACTTTTATTTCATGGAACTTTATTCTGATGCCGATGGTGTACCTGATCGTGAGTTTTACATTGACCAAAACGGAAATGTGGCCGCTGACGGCCGCTTTGCCGCCGGGGGTGCCACTACTTATTACGATGATGGTTCGCTTTACACTTCCGCGGCCACATCCGGGTTCGATATCGATGTGTCTGCCGCAGCCGGCTCCGTGGACGTTATCCTAAACGGCGGCAATGCCGGTGACGATTTTACAGTGGACGGTAGTGTGTTGGTGGTTGAGTCTGACAATGACCAAGTGGGAGTTGGGACAGCCACCCCGGGAGCAAAATTGGAAGTCGAACAAGGTGCCGCGTCTGTCGGTCTTTTGATTGATCAAAATGGTGAAGGGTCAGCTTTGTCGCTCGACACAACCGCTGTGACATCAGATTCACTATCCATTAGTTCCAACTCGACCACCACAGGCAATGTTATAGAGATTAGTGCCACCTCCTTGACCAGTGGAGACATGATTAATTTGACTCGGAGCGGGGTGTCTAACAACGGTGGCTTTATTAGTATGAACGACGGTACGGATGAAACCATCATATTCAATTACGGCGGTTCGCCAAACGGAGCTTTGACCGCTCCACGCGGATCTATTGCGCTTGACTACACCAATGGCCGCATTTATATCAATACGGATGACGCTAACACCTGGAGTCAGCTTGGAGTGGCCGGAGCCGGGAATACTTTGGATTTGGCCTACGACCAGGGTGGAGCCGGAGCTGGACGACAAGTGACGGTTGATTCAAGTGCCATCGAGTTTACAGGTTCTAACGCCGCCGATTACACTTTTGAAGTCACCACTAACGCGGCCGGCGGAGCACTTTACGTCAACGACACCAACGGAACCGGTCTTGCTTTGCACGTAGACAACGGCGACGTTCAGTTTGACGATGATGTAAATTTGGGTGACGCCCTGACCGATGCGCTGACCGTGACCGGAGCGATTCAAGGAGCCAGCGCGCTTTATTTTGACGGAGCCACTGATGATGGGTGGGAAACTATTTTTGTCATGCCTGACCCAGTCGGATCAGATAATAGCATTACTTTCCAAGATGGGACCGGAACAGTTGCATTTCTTTCTGACATTGGATCTAGTCTCTGGACTGATGGAACCAACGGATATTTTTCTAACACCGAAGCAATCATTGTTGGAGCAGATGCGGCTTTTAGTTATGGTTCCGGAGCGGCCGGGGATCTGAAAGTCGATGATGAGCTTGAAGTGTTGGGAGACGTTTATCTTGGAAACACATCAGGAGATACCGTGACCTCAAATGCCGCGGCATGGACTTTTGCTAACGACACCGCTGTGACTCTTTCTGGTGGAGTGAACGGATTAAATTTTGACTCGAACACCCTTTCGATTGATGCGACCAATGATAGGGTTGGAATCGGAACGGCCTCACCTTTGGCTACTCTGGATGTTCGAGGAGCGGCAACTTTTAACGAGGCTGGTATTGATGCTGATTTCCGCATCGAATCCGACGGCAACGCTAATATGTTCTTCGTGGACGGTGGCGATAATGAGGTTGGTATTGGAACCAACACTCCGGTTTCATTCTTTCATATTAGTTCAACCGATACCGGAGATGTCATGACTTTGTCGGCCAATTCAGTTACCAACGGTAACGCATTTACTGCCAACTTGGCAGATTTGACCGGTGGAAACGGTATCTATCTTTATCGAGTAGATGATGCCGATCTCTTCACAGGTCACATGATTCATATCAACCAAACTAATGATAATACTGGTTCGACGGGTGATGGTTTACTTTCAACCATGCTTGGTGCCGGGGACGCTATTGAAGGAACTAAAACAACACCTCTTACCTCGGGAACATCGAGAAGTATTATCGGTACTCACAACGATACACAAACTTTAACTGCTGCTACATATATTCAAGGTACAGTCGGAGTATCCAATTTTTCAGGAGACACTGATGATAATTATACTGAACTCCAAGGAACTCGTGGTGAGGCCAATTTTACAGGCACGGCAGGCACGGCAGAAGAAAGAATTTACGGTTCTGCCGGATACGCTTTAATGGATGTTGGAGCTCAAACTGTTAATTACACTGCTGGAGCATTCGGACGTTCAAGTGCGGGTAATGGAACAATTTCTAACGCTTACGGACTTTATGGTGAAGTTTATCCTTATGGAACTGGTGCAATAACTACCGCTTATGGTGTCTACGGTTATGTTAGAGAAGTAACTGATGCTATGACCACTGGCTATGGTGGTTACTTTAGAGCTGATGACGCTACTACAACAATTGGTATTGCTGCAGTAATCGAGAATACTGATCAACCAATGATTCGCTTAACTAATAATGGAGCCGCAGAGACGGCAGATATTTTTGTTGGTGCAGCTGATCCACCAATTGCTTCGGCTGATGATGGTTCACTTTATTTGCTTGATACCGGATCGGAAGGCGAGCTGTGGTTACGCACTGGTGGTGCGTGGTCTGAAATTGCTTTGGTTTCAGATATTACCACTGGCTATTGGACCGAGGATGGAGGAAGTGATTATTTATATCCAGCCAATGAGCCAAACCGAGGTTTAATGATCGATCCTTCCGGATCCACTATTAATGGAACAAACCCAAACACTTATATTAATTTAGGTTGGAATTCAACTATTGGAACTGCTGCTACCGCAACAGACTATTTAACTATCAGTGGTGGTGCCTATAACCGTGCAACTGAAGATTATGCCAGTGTGGGTGGTGGTTATGGAAACTATGCGCAAGACCAGTACACTACAGTAGCTGGTGGTGACACTAACCAAGCCAATGAAATGCATGGCACTATTGGTGGAGGTGACAATAATATCATCGATGCTGGAAGTTCTGTTACTTCTGCTTCGCGATGGGCTACAATTGGTGGTGGTGATGATAACCTGATTGATGCGCAGGGTGGTGCATTCCAACCAGGTGGTCAGTATTCTACAATTGGTGGTGGTAATAATAACAATATCACGGGCACTGGTGGATGGGCTGGTCGTAACGGTGTAATTGTTGGAGGAGCTGATAATACCATTTCGGCTGGTATATCTTCTGCTATTGGTGGAGGTGAAGATAATACAATTGACACCACAGGTAGTAATTTTGCCACTATTGTTGGTGGTTATAATAATACGGTAAGTGCTGAGTTCAGTACTGTGGCTGGAGGTAGTTATAACACTGTGGTTGGAAGAAATAGCTGGGTTGCTGGACGATCGTTAAATCTTGATTCATCTGCGGATCAAACTTTTGCCTTTGGTTATGATTCAAGTAGTTCTTCAGATATCGATATTAGCCAAGCCAATGCCTTTCTGGTTTTTCCGGTCGAGGGAATTGATGGTGAGTATGGCGAGATGGGTATCGGAACGGCCACACCTGGAGCCAAGATTGATATTGTGAACCCGAGTGGCGACGCTATGCCGGGGATTGAGATTAACCAGGCTAATACGGCCGAACCGCATTTAGCCTTGCTCGGAATCTCGGCTGAGCCAAGTAGTCTAACTGAGGGTGATTTTTGGTATGAAACCGGAGCTTCATCTGACAACCCAGACAGTCTTTGTTTTAGAGACAGTTTAGGGGTGGTTTGTGTTTCGTCATCTAGTACTACAAACTATTGGCAACAGTCCGGTACAGATCTGTCTCCTGCGACATCTGGGGACGACATTTTACTTGGAGCAACCGAGACACTTACCCTTAACACCTCAACTAACCTTTTCCTAGATTCAGACACATCAGCTGGTGAGTCAACTTCAGCAACAGATTCCGGTGCCTATTTAATCGGCGTGTTTGATGAATTTGATAACTCAAGCGCCTCTAACGTTCAAGACGTCTTAGACGACCTTGATGCCGCCATTACTGGTGGCGCCACCGGTGACATTACGAGTGTGGGTTCTTGCTTGACCGGAGATTGTTTTGACGGAACCGACACGAACAGCACTTCACTGTCTTTCTACGACAGCGATAGCCACTTTGGAGCTTTACAAACTGTTAATCTGGACGGAGCTCGAACTTATAGTTTGCCGAACCAATCCGGAACCATTGCCCTTACTTCGGATGCTCTTTGGCTTGATGGAACCAACGGATATTTTTCTAACACCGAAGCAATCATTGTTGGAGCAGATGCGGCTTTTAGTTATGGTTCCGGAGCGGCCGGGGATCTGAAAGTCGATGATGAGCTTGAAGTGTTGGGAGACGTTTATCTTGGAAACACATCAGGAGATACCGTGACCTCAAATGCCGCGGCATGGACTTTTGCTAACGACACCGCTGTGACTCTTTCTGGTGGAGTGAACGGATTAAATTTTGACTCGAACACCCTTTCGATTGATGCGACCAATGATAGGGTTGGAATCGGAACGGCCTCACCTTTGGCTACTCTGGATGTTCGAGGAGCGGCAACTTTTAACGAGGCTGGTATTGATGCTGATTTCCGCATCGAATCCGACGGCAACGCTAATATGTTCTTCGTGGACGGTGGCGATAATGAGGTTGGTATTGGAACCAACACTCCGGTTTCATTCTTTCATATTAGTTCAACCGATACCGGAGATGTCATGACTTTGTCGGCCAATTCAGTTACCAACGGTAACGCATTTACTGCCAACTTGGCAGATTTGACCGGTGGAAACGGTATCTATCTTTATCGAGTAGATGATGCCGATCTCTTCACAGGTCACATGATTCATATCAACCAAACTAATGATAATACTGGTTCGACGGGTGATGGTTTACTTTCAACCATGCTTGGTGCCGGGGACGCTATTGAAGGAACTAAAACAACACCTCTTACCTCGGGAACATCGAGAAGTATTATCGGTACTCACAACGATACACAAACTTTAACTGCTGCTACATATATTCAAGGTACAGTCGGAGTATCCAATTTTTCAGGAGACACTGATGATAATTATACTGAACTCCAAGGAACTCGTGGTGAGGCCAATTTTACAGGCACGGCAGGCACGGCAGAAGAAAGAATTTACGGTTCTGCCGGATACGCTTTAATGGATGTTGGAGCTCAAACTGTTAATTACACTGCTGGAGCATTCGGACGTTCAAGTGCGGGTAATGGAACAATTTCTAACGCTTACGGACTTTATGGTGAAGTTTATCCTTATGGAACTGGTGCAATAACTACCGCTTATGGTGTCTACGGTTATGTTAGAGAAGTAACTGATGCTATGACCACTGGCTATGGTGGTTACTTTAGAGCTGATGACGCTACTACAACAATTGGTATTGCTGCAGTAATCGAGAATACTGATCAACCAATGATTCGCTTAACTAATAATGGAGCCGCAGAGACGGCAGATATTTTTGTTGGTGCAGCTGATCCACCAATTGCTTCGGCTGATGATGGTTCACTTTATTTGCTTGATACCGGATCGGAAGGCGAGCTGTGGTTACGCACTGGTGGTGCGTGGTCTGAAATTGCTTTGGTTTCAGATGTGACTGCTTCCGGGGTGACTCTTGATGGAGCCTATGACTACGGCGGAGCCGGAGCTGGACGACAAGTGACGGTTGATTCAAGTGCCATCGAGTTTACAGGTTCTAACGCCGCCGATTACACTTTTGAAGTCACCACTAACGCGGCCGGCGGAGCACTTTACGTCAACGACACCAACGGAACCGGTCTTGCTTTGCACGTAGACAACGGCGACGTTCAGTTTGATGACAATGCTACGCTCGGAAGCTCTGACACTGATGACATTGATGTCAACGGAGAATTTATTTCTAACTTGATCCCTAACGCAGATGATACCTACACTCTTGGTGATGCTGACCAGCGTTGGGCCGATATTTTCCTTGGTTCAGAATCAATTCACATTGGTACAGCGACAGCTGACGAATACATTATTGGATATGACACCGGAAATAATGCTTTAGTTTATAATGAGGCCGGAGATGATTTTGATGTGCGTATTGAGGGTGATAATATCGGCGACTTGTTTTACGTTGACGCTGGAGATGATCGTGTTGCCATCGGAACTAATGCCGCTGGGGCTCGACTTGATGTTTTGGCCGACCTGGCCGAAATCGCTTTCCGGGTAAACACCCAAGCCACTAGCACTGCCAATGCCGTTTTGATCGGCAACCCTGGTTCAGGGGATGCGGTTCTGATCAATAACACAGGAAGTGGTGAGGGAATTGACCTTGACATGACTGATCCGAATAATGACGCTGACGGTATCACAGTGACTCACGCCAGCAACGGCACCGGAGACGGCATCACGGTTTCTTTAACTGATAACTCAAATAATGGATCAGGTGTAGCAATTACCCACGCAGGTCCGGGAGACGCGCTTTCAATCACAAAAAATATTGCCGGCAACGGAATTGATCTTGATATGGCCGCTAACTCACCGGTTGACGCTTTTGGTATTTCGGTTGACGTCACAAACGCCGGGGCTGGTAGTGCCATGGCCGCTGACTTCCAGGGAAGCAACGTTCAGATTTGGGACGGTGCGGCCAGTGTCGATTTTGCCACTGGCGAGGGCGACCTTTACGTTGAAGACGATTTGGAAGTAGACGGTGCCATTTACGGCACTTTAAATCCGGGACTAACAGACGGTTCAATTGTGTTTATAAACTCTGGTTTATCTGAAGATAACGCCAACTTTTTCTACAATAATGCTACCAAGGAATTCTACTTGGGTGGAACCTCTGCAGCTAATGCAGACATTAATCTTGCCGGAACCGGTGCGGCTATCTTTAACGAAGGCGGTGGTTCAGTTGATTTCCGAGTGGAAAGTAACAACGAGACTAATATGTTGTTTGTAGACGGTTCAGCCGATATGGTTGGAATTGGAGCCAGTTCACCAAGTGCAATTTTGGATGTAGCTAATGATCCATCCGGTGGAGCGACCGCCATTGTGATGCAAGAGATTGACCTGGATATTTTAAACAGCAATCAAACTGCGAACACCACTGGTTTGGATATCAACTTTGCTGATGGAGTTAACAGTTCAACAGCCACAAACACCGGATTGAATATTGATTTATCTAACATCAGCGGTGGAACTGACTACGGAATGACAGTTGCCGCCAACGACTATGCGGCCGTGTTTACAATCGGTAATGTGGGAATTGGTGATACCACCCCTGACGCTGACCTTGATATTTTGTCGAACGCGGCAGGAGAAAGCTTGTTAAATCTGGAAGCCTTAGCTTCAGTGAATCAGGACGTTATTCATTTGGAGAATAGTGGTTCAGGAACCGGTTTCCGATTATCAAACCAAAGCAGTTCTAATGCGTATGGAATCTATCTTTCGCAAGCGGCCAATCAACACTCAATTCTCGTTCAGTCAGATTCAACTACACAGTCAATTTTAGATGGTAATTCAAAAAATTCCAGTGGTTCGTTGATTCTACTCACCAATGAACCTGACGCTGCCGGTTCAGGGGCTCACGGATTAAATGTGAATTTTGTTGACACAAACAATCAATCAGGTAACCCGATTTTCATTACCCCCTCGGCTAACGCAACAGTCGGCCAGATTCACTTAGGGACCGGTCAGAATTCTGCCTCTGCAGCTAATGAGTCTGAAATTTGGTACGACGACAATGACGATCAATTCTGTTTTGATAATGGTACCGAGTTTTGTATCGATGACACAGTTGCTAGTGGAACCGGATCAACCGGACAGGTGACGTTCTGGACCGCTTCCGGTTTATCCGGAGAAAATAATTTTTTCTGGGACGCGTCTAATGACGAGCTCGGAATCGGTACCAATGCACCGGATTATGATTTGGAGGTTGCCGGTGATGCAGGCTTTATTGATACCACAAATGAAAACGTTGTGACCGTTCATGGAGACAACGCCGCTTTTTCTAACACTCTACTCACGCTTCAAACAGACGAAGAAGATACAGGTAGCTTCTATTTTATTGAAGCGATCGAAGACTTTGATAATACAGGCGACGTAAAATTCAGTGTGGATCAGGACGGTACTATCGTTTCAGGCAGCACTATCACAATTAATGGTTCCAGTAACTTCATTGAATCAAGTGGCAATATGCAGCTGCGGCCGAATGGTGAAACCGATGATTATGTGGAGTTCAGTTCAACCGGGTCGCATTTGGAGTTGGTCACTGTGGGCGGCGGAGACCTGCGGCTGGATCCGGGTAGTGATACTGTTCGCAATTACGGAATGTTCGGCATTTATGATCCCGCGAGCGAGGTTGATCACGTGGCTATTTCCCATGACGGCACTAATGCCCTAGTGACCTATATCAACACCGGGGCCATGATTTTCAATGACAACGCCAGTGCTGTAGATTTTCAAATTAAAAGCACGGCCAATGACAATATGTTCTTTGTTGATGCCGTGGATGACCGGGTCGGTGTCGGTACCAATAATCCAAGTACGGAATTAGAAGTGGCTGGCGACATCGGTGTTGACGAGAGGTTGGAACATAATCTGGACACTAATACCTATCTCAGTTTCACGAATAATCAGATTGATTTTTTTGCCGGGGCCGTCTCGATGTTGAGCCTGGATGAAGGCACGCAGGATATCGTTGTCGTGAACAACACCGGTGCGGACGTCGATTTCCAGGTGCAGGCCACCGGCGCGGCCAACGCTCTGTTCGTGCGCGGTAGTGACGGCAACGTGGGCCTGGGCACCAGTGCTCCGGGCCAGATTTTAGACGTAGCCGGCAATGTAGAACTGGACGAATATCTCTACTTTAACAACGCCGGCACCGAGTCGTTGCGCTGGAATAACGGCGCCAGCCAGTTCGAGCTGAGCGATGACGTGAACCTGTCCGGCCACCTGGCTGCTGGCACAGCAGGTGCTATTAGTACGAACACCGTGGTAGATGTTTCAGAAACCCTGAATGCTGACAGCGATTTCACCGGCTTAGATCTTGATGCGACTCTTACCGGTGCGCAAACAGCGGCCCGTACTTTATACGGCACCTCCTCAACTTTAGATTTTACTGGCACCACTGCCTCCACTATCGATATGAGTGCGATTCAGGCCGTAGCTGATTACAGCAGTGCTTCAGATAGTGCAGCCCTCAGTTATCTGCGTGCAATTAAGGCAGAGGCCACGCTTTCGAATACCGGTAACGTTGATTACATTTATGGCTTGGAAATTGACACTGACCTTTCTGCTGCGGGTTCAGTTGCTAACGTATATGGAATTAACGCAGATATTGCAAATACCGCTGGTACTATTTCTTCCGGAGCCTATGGCGCCTACTTACGCTTGTCTGATACCGGGGCTGGAACCAATCAAGGTTTGAGTACTTTTGTTAATGTTGCCAGCGCCACCAATTATGGTAACCGCAATGTAGTTAGTGGTACCGGCTCCACTAACTATGGGGTGCACTCCAGCGTAGGCGGATCCAACGCTACCAATAACTATGCGGTTTACGCTACGGCCACGGGAAGCGGGACAACCCCTAACTACGGCGTGTACACCACGGCTTCTGGCGGAGCGAATAACTACGCTATTTATTCAGAAGACGGCAATGTGCAGATTCATGACGGCGGCGGCGGTACGGCCAACGTGGCTACCGGTGATGGTGATTTGTACGTTCAGGGTCAGCTTGAGCTCGATCTTGACAATGCCGGAGCCAGTGACGGCGTAACCATTACGGGTACGGATGTTACTACCGGAGATGTTATGGATATCGGCACTAATTCGCTTACCTCTGGTAGTGGCATAAAAGTTACCCGGGTTGATAGTGGCAGTTCTAACTACACAGCCGGTTCCAGCAATGCACTGCTTTATTTGGCCCAGCTTGATGATGAAGTGGGCAGTGTGGGAGAAGTGGTTCGGATTAAAAATTCTGGCGGCGGTTCCGGCGGTGGGGACGCCACAGCTTTACATATTTATCAGGATTTTGTTGATAATCCCGGAGTGAATTCTATGGGCCAGCAGGCTTTGGTGATTGATGTGGGACAGAGCGGATCAGCCGAAGATGTGATCAAGGTTCGCAATGACGCGGCTGCGGAAACAATTTTACGGTTTACCAATCAGGGCAAGATGATGTTTGCTGGAACACTGCATGCCGGTCAGGTTTCCAATACTTACGCCTATCACACAATTTCTAGTGGTGCCGTAACTAAGACTTTAGCGGCTGTTGCCGGTTCTGACGACCTGTTCATCGCCGGAGACGTTGAGCTTGGAAGTAGTATCTTGTGTATTGATGACGACGGAACCGACCCTGATACCTGTGCCGACATAGGAGCTCCAGCCGTAGGTAATGCTTATGCTGATGGCAGTTTTAACTCTGCTGCTTTTGACGTGGCTGAGCGCATGCCATCCACAGATGCTACTTTGTCTGCTGGTGAAGTTGTGGTCTTAGATTCAGCAAATGCAGAGCATGTATTGCGAAGCAGTGGATTGACCTATGAACCGGGTTTGGTAGGAGTGGTTAGTACTGATCCGGCTTTTGTGATGGGTTGGGATACCAGTCCACCGATCGCACTGTCAGGTCGAGTACCGGTTCGTGTTTCCGATGAAAACGGCTTGATTGAAATCGGTGATTATTTAACCACTTCTTCAACTCCAGGATACGCCATGAAAGCCACTGAGGCTGGGATGGTACTTGGGCGGGCTATGCAAATTGCTGATCCTGGAAATGATATCATCGTGGCCTTTGTAGATGTGGAATACTATACCGGAGCAGTGCTTGGCACTGACGGCACTGATACTGTGATCACTGACAATTTAGTAATTGATAATGCTTCGCTGACCGTGCGTGGTTCAGGTGGAACGAGTGCTGCAGTGATCACTGCCGAGGGCGATGTGCAGCTGGCCGGTCGGTTGTATCCGTCCGACCGCGGTGATTTACAAACTGACAAATATATTTATTACGATGGCTCAGAAGGTTGGGGTGGCGACATGATGCGCACCAATGCTAGTGGTTGGTCAACCGGCAGCTACGACTTTGCGGAAATGTTCCCTTCAGACGAAGTGCTTGAAGCTGGTGATGTCGTGGTCTTTGATACAAGTGATGAAAAAGTCCGACGTTCATCTGAGTCTTATGATGGGCTAGTTGCCGGAATTGTTTCAACCAAGCCCGGCTTCTTAGCAGGTGACAGTATTGAAGGAGATTATCCGGTCGCTCTGGCTGGACGAGTGCCGGTGAAGGTTAGTCTTGAAAATGGTCCGATTGCTGTGGGTGATCCACTAACTACTTCTTCGACCCCGGGTTACGCCATGAAGGCAACTGAAGCCGGACCGATTGTGGGTAATGCTTTGGAAAATTATAACGGTGATGGTGGTGATTCAATTATTGCTTTTGTGAATGTAGGCTACTGGGGCGGCGGTGTATCTGATACCACCCCTGGTACCGAAAATATTGCTAGTGGCTTTGGCGGTATTGGTTCCAATGTTGGCAGTTTGACTCTTGGAGGAAGTCTATACATGCAGGCCAACGACATTATCAATGTAAATAAGATTGCCGGTCTAGGTGATTGGGAAGTCAGTCCAGAAGGTGATTTTAAGACTAAGGGATCATTTATGGCTGTGATTGAGACCTATCAGGGTGAAGAGGTTGAAGTTCAGGCTGAACTTTCTCTTGAGGCCACGGTAACCATGTCTGGAACAGCTCAACTTTCAAGCGGTCAAGTCACAATTGAATTTGAAGAGATTGATCCTCACTTTAACGATATTATTTCAACCATTGCTCCGGTACGAGTTATGGCCATGCCGATTGGTGAACCGGTCCAACTTTATGTGAATGAACAAAACAATGATGGCTTCACGATTATGGCAGACAGTTCATCTGATACTGAATTTAACTGGTTTGTAACCGCCTATCGAAAGGATATGGAGCCAGAGAAGTATTTGAACCCAGAGACCGAGGAAATTATTGAGCCTGAAGAAGAATCAATTGAAGAAGAAACAACCGAGGAAGAATCGGAGGAAGATACCGAGGTGGATGCAGGGATCAATGATATTGACCCAATTGCAGAAGAACCGGCAGACGACGGTGAGACCGTTGAAGACCCTGACCAAAGTGGAGGGGTTGATGAAATTGACCAAGTGGCCCCAAATGCTGGGGATGAAACGAACAGTAGTGATAATACAAGCGATCCCCTATCAGAAACGCTCGAGTAGTTGAAAGCAGTTTGGGTGAGTCCCGCGACTTTCGTTGACGCGCCGGTCGCGACGTTCTTTGTACATGTGTCTAGGCCCTGTTTTTAGATACCGTTTTTGGTCTGAACCACCAAAATTCGAAATCTTGATCCAAAAATTTTATCAGCAATACAAAAGTATTGCTTCAAAAACTATTTGAATCAATCTCCTCGAATTTAATCGGTTCATCCTCAAAAGAGTATCTAAGAACAGGGCCAAACGGGCACCCATATCGGCTCAAAAGTAGCTAACGGTGTTAGTTGCCTTTGAGTCATGCTTCTGACGCATACATTATTTTCGTGAGGAGCGACTAATGACATAGGACGGCCAAAACCCCACTTTGGTCGTTTTATGTTTCATAAATGCAGTGAGGTTCACGAATTTACGAATGGTTACGAATTCACGAATAAAAAAGTGCCCACCGGTGGGGTGCCGGTGGGCAGTAGAGGCGAACGGCAGTTCGCCCAAGGGGGTTATTCGACCACACCATCGCAGTCGTTGTCGATGTTGTCGCCGATAGTTTCGATGTTGCCGGGATAGGCGCCGGCGTCAAAGTCGTCGCAGTCGCCATCGCAGTTGTTGTAACCGTCACCGTCAGCATCAGCCCATTCGTCGGATTGACCGTCACAGTTCTGATCAATGCCGTCGTCACAGACTTCCGGTGCATAGGGGTAGATGTTCGGATTCGTGTCATCGCAGTCATCGCACGAATCCCAACCATCGCCGTCCGAGTCGTAACCCGGGTAGACGTTGGCGTCGGTGTCGTCGCAGTCGCCGTCACAAACCGACAAACCATCACCATCCTGGTCTGTTTCGTCCAAGGACGGTGAGCCGTCGCAGTCATTGTCGATGCCGTCGCATAGCTCAGGAGCCCCGGGGTAGACGGTGGGGTCAGCCGGATCGCAGTCGGCGCAGTCGATGGCGCCGTCGCCGTCGCTGTCAGTAGTCTCGCTAGACGGAATAGACCCGTCGCAATCGTTGTCCTCGCCATCACACAGTTCCGGCGCGCCTGGGAAGATGTCAGCGTTGTTGCCATCGCAATCGCCGTCGCACATGGTGATACCGTCACCATCGTGATCGATCTCGTTGTAGCCGAGGAATCCGTCGCAGTCGTTGTCCAGGTTGTCGCAGATCTCGGGCGCGCCCGGGTAGATGTAGAGGTTGGCGTCGTTGCAGTCGCCGGCGCAGGGGCTCCAGCCGTCGCCGTCGCCGTCGAAGCCTTCGTCCACGGTACCGTCGCAATCGTTATCCGCGCCGTCGCAGACTTCGGTGTTGCCCGGGAAGGCCTGGTCGTCCGCGTCGTCGCAGTCGCCCTCGCAGGTGGTGTAGCCGTCGGCGTCGGCGTCGTCCAGTTCCAGCGAGGCGTCCCAGTCGTCGCAGTCGCCGTCGCAGGAAGTCCACCCATCGTTGTCGAAGTCCCAGTTGTTCAGATCCGGATTTGTGTCGTCGCAGTCCTCAGCAGTGACGGTACCGTCGCAGTCGTAGTCGTTCGGACAGCCCCCGGTGTCGTCGTCGCCCGAATCGTCATCCGAGGTATCGTCATCCGAGGTGTCGTCATCGGACGTGTCGTCGTCGCCGGGAGCGGTGTCGTCATCTCCGGTGTCGTCGTCCTCCGGAGAGGTGTCGTCATCTCCGGTGTCGTCGTCCTCCGGAGAGGTGTCGTCGTCTGCCGACTCGGAGCAGGTGTAGATGCAGCCGCCGGGATTGGAGCTGGCTACCAGCATGATAGAAAGAGCGCTCAGGGACAAAAAGCGAATCATGTCGCCCTCCTTTTTTTGTGCCTCTATTTACATCCTAGCATAGGCCGGACTAAGACTGAATATTTTAGGCCTAAAATAGGCCTCTTGTCAAGCCTGGTGAACCGTTGAGGATAACTTATCTATCTATATTTGATATACTGGGGCCAGTCAATTTAATAATTCTTAAGCTTATCTAGTATGGATACAGCTTCATCCGGGGCCCGAGTCGGTGCCTCAGCGCTTAAGCGAGCGAGTCGCTCCTTGAACGCACCGAAGGTCTATCGTGCCATTACCCGCTGGTGCATTTACCTTCTCTTCCTGCTTGTTCCAGTCTGGTTCCTGCCGTGGAATCTTGACGTTTTGGAAGTCAACAAGCAGACCTTGCTTATCATCCTTACTTCCGTGGCCGCTTTGGCCTGGTTGGGGGGCATGATTACTGAGAAAAAATTCACCTTTCGAAAAGGTTGGCTAAATTTGCTGCCTTTTGTGTTTTTAGTCTCAGTTTTAGTCTCTACCCTACTTTCTCTTGGCGGGTTTATCAGTTGGGTGGGTGAAGCAACTCAAGAGTATGTCAGTTTCCTGACAACAGGCGCTCTTGTGGTGCTCTTCTACATTACTATTAACGCAACCCAGGAAGCTCGAGTGCTTAGAAGCATCTTTTTCTCGTTTCTGATTGGGTCAACTTTGGCGATTGTGGTTGGTTTGTTATCCATTTTGGGTATCCAATCACTACCGTTTGATTTTGCCGTAGCCAAGAGTTTCAACACGGTCGGAACTCTAAACGCATTCGGAATTTTCGCTATAATTAGTGCAATTTTCGGAAACGGGCTTTGGCTTGTGGCCGGAAAAGGGGACGAGGATGTATTGCGTGGAGGTTGGAAGGGATTGGTCACAAAGATCATGATTACCTTTATTTCTCTGGCTACCCTTGTTTCTTTGGTTTCGCTTGATTATTGGGTGCTTTGGGTAACGCTTATTTTCGGAATCCTGGTTCTGTTTACCTTTTCACTCTTGCGTGCTCAAGAATTCCCAGAAACACATCGCTTTATTATGCCGATGGCTCTGTTTGTGGTGTCCCTGTTGCTCTTGTTTTTACAGACACCACTTAACATGGGTCTTCCGGCCGAAGTGACACCTTCCTTGAAAGCCTCTTGGAACATAGCTACTCAAAGTTTGGGTGATACCTCGGCTCTGTTTGGTTCAGGCCCGGGAACGTTTATTTACGACTATGCGAAATATCATAACCAGGATGTCAACAGTACTATGTTCTGGAACGTACGTTTTGACCGCGGTTCAAGTCACGTCTTGACCATGTTGGCTACTGTTGGAGTTCTTGGTGTTCTTCTTTGGGTTTTGTTCGTAGCCATGCTCGGCTTAAAGGCTTTAGCCCGACTTGTTAAAGAAAAGAATCATGCAGAGTGGAAATTAAGTTTTGCTCTGTTTGCTCCTTGGGCTACCAGTGTGTTGGCCATGTTATTGTACAGTTCCAACATGACCCTGACCTTTTTGTTCTTCGGCTTTTCTGCACTTTTGGCCATTGAAGCCATGCGAAAGGTTAAAACAGCTACTGTGAGTGAGTCACCACGCCTGGGTCTTGCCTTCAGTTTCTTGTTTGTGTTGGTGTCAGTTATGGTGGTGTCAGTGCTCTTTGTGACCGGTCAGCGCTATGCCGGAGAGATTGCTTTTGCTCGTGCCGTTAAACTTGATGCTGCCGGAGGAGAACTCACTGAAATCGTGACCAAACTTGACAAGGCCGCAACTTTCAATCGTTACAACGACATTTACTACCGCAACCTGGCTCAAGCCTTGCTTTTGCGGGTAAGTGAAGAACTTGGCAATGTCGGAGAGGAGATGACTACAGAACAGGCTAATCTGATTCGAGCTTTAACCGCTGCCAGTATAAACGCAGCTAAACGTAGCACAGATTTAGGACCAAACAACGTCTTGAATTGGTCAGTACGCGGTTCAATTTACCGAGAAGTAATTGCCTTTATTGGTGGAGCAGACGAGTTTGCCCTTGAGTCTTTCAGCAAGGCAACCGAACTTAGCCCGGTAAATCCTGAATATCAAACCGAACTTGGAAAAGTTAATCTTGTAATTGCGGAAACGGCTCGACAGTTAACCACGTCTCCGGATGAGGAAACCGCAAATAACGCTCAAACCAAGGTTGACGAAAGCCTGGTTGCGGCTGAAACCGCCTTTGACAAGGCGATTGAACTGAAAGCTGATTACGCTCCGGCGCATTATCAGTTGGCCGTTGTGTTTGAACGACAGGGCAAGCTTGATGAAGCGGTCACCAAGATGGAAAGCGTGTTCTTGTACAACCAAATGGATGTAGGAGTTGCTTTCCAGCTCGGATTGCTTTACTTGCGACAGGGAAACAACGACAACGCTCAGGTTATGTTCGAACATGTGGTCAATTTGGTGCCAACGTATTCTAACGCCCGCTGGTTCTTGGCTTCAATCTATGAGCTAAACGGTGAAATTGATAAGGCCATTGAACAAGTGGAGGAGGTACTGGCTTTGAATCCTGATAATCAGCTGGTTCAACAACGTCTTGATCAGCTAAAGAGTGGTGAGACCAGTGGTGAGATCCCAGAGCCGGTTGAGTCCGGTGAGCAAACGGCTACAGACGTCAGTGAGGGTCAGACCGTAGAAGAAACTCCTGATGTTGAGGAAGAGATTACTGAAGAGACGACTGAATAGCCCTAAATTTAGGCCAAAAACAGACGGGGTCACTTGACCCCGTCTTTTGGTCATGATAGTCTTCATCTCGAAATGGGCCTTTAGCTCAGCTGGTAGAGCGCTTCCATGGCATGGAAGAGGTCAGGAGTTCGAGCCTCCTAAGGTCCACCATTTCGATAAATTGCGTCCGGTCAAAAGGCCGGACGATTACGTATGCTTCAAGTCGGAATTGTTGGTCTTCCAAACGTTGGCAAGTCGACTCTCTTCAAAACCCTCACTAAAAAGCAGGTTGACTGTGAAAATTTTCCGTTCTGCACCATCGAACCAAACGTCGGAGTAGTTGAAGTTCCAGATGAACGGGTTGATCAATTGGCCAAGGCATCTAAGTCGGAAAAAAAGATTCCGGCCGCAATTGAATTTGTTGACATTGCCGGGCTGGTACGCGGAGCACACAAAGGTGAAGGTTTAGGTAATCAGTTCCTGGCTAATATTCGTGAAGTCGACATGATTGCTCACGTGGTGCGCGGGTTTTCAGATTCCAATGTTACTCACGTTGAGGGGGAAGTGGATCCAGTCCGAGATGTTGAGGTGATTGAGCTAGAACTGGCCATGGCCGATCTCGTGACCGTGGAAAAGCATTTGGAACGCTTGAGCGGAAAAGCCAAAGCCGGCATGACCAAGGATCTGGAGCGTGATTTTGCACTTTGTACTAAGCTCAAAGACACACTTGGTTCTGGGAAGCTCGTGAATCAAGTTGAGCTTGATAATAAAGAGCAAGAACTAATCAAACATTTGAATCTTCTGACCGGCAAACCAATGCTTGTAGTTTTGAACGTTGATGAAGGCGATGTAAAGAAAGAAATTGATCTTGATGGACGAATGGTTTTACCGATCTCGATCAAGGTCGAGTCAGAAATTGCGGAAATGTCGGTTGAGGAGCAAAAAGAGTTTTTGTCTTCGATGGGACTTGAGCACTCAGGACTAGATCGGCTGATCACGGCGTGCTACGAAATGCTTGGGCTCATCACCTACTTCACGTCGGGTGAAAAAGAAACCCGGGCCTGGACTATTTCCGAGGGAACAAAAGCACCGGCCGCGGCCGGCGTAATTCATACTGATTTTGAAGCAGGGTTTATTCGAGCCGAAGTAATGAACTGGCGGGACATTGTTGAACTTGGTGAGACCGGAACTCGCGAGGCAGGAAAATTGCACATCGAAGGTAAGGATTACGTGATGAAAGACGGGGATACCTGTGTTTTTAGGTTTAGCAATTAATCTAATTTTAGGCAAATAATCTCTCTGCCTACGTGTTGGCCAGCTCGTGCGTAAAGAATTCCGCCCTGCGGAGTTTTATTTTTTCGTAGGGGCGAATGGCTATTCGCTCCTACACTCTGGGGAAGCATATTTACAAGATGTAATTTGGTACCCTTGATGATTTTTTTGATTGGTAGGTAATGACTTTCACCACCATGATTGAACACAGGAAGGGTTACTACAAATCGGGCACCCGGATTCATGGTTCTGGCAATGCTGGCAAAAGACTTACTGTACAGTCGAGTCAAAGATTCAATTTGGTCATTAATCCATTTCTTGCTTTCGTTTCCTTTTTGAGGCGGTCCAAGTAGTGGCTCGGTTACTACAACATCGAAAGTTTGTTCTGTGGCCTTATGAATTTCTTTAGCGTCACTGACTTTTACTTCAACTTCTGACACCTCAACCCCAAACTCTTCTTCAAACCAATTAAGATTCGTCTCGGTTTGGTCAATAGCTTTTTCATCAAAGTCACTTCCGAACATTTAGCTGATACCTATAGTACGAGCCTCAATCAAGACGGTTCCCACTCCACAAAAAGGGTCGAGTAAAGTCGAGCTGCCAAGATGTTTATCAGCCAAAGCCAGGTTGACCATGGTTCGAGCAAGTTTGGGCGGAAGCATTCCCCGTTTTGCATCACGTGCCGGTTTGTCAAAGTCACGGTGCGACCAAGACTTGTAATCCTGAACCACCTCGGTTTGTCCAATAATCAAACCATCACGAGTGGCAACCAGGATAAACTCTCCGCCGGACTCAAGCAATTTGTTCTCACGTACTCCGACCGAACTGAGTTCATGTCCTTTACTACTGACATATCTACTCGAGACCCCGTCGGTTTTCAATTGTTTTTTCACTTCTAATCCAATGGACTTCAAGTCCCTTATTACTTCTTGAGCCAATGATTCATAGTTTAGAGAATAAACCGAAATTCCAAATTTGACCTTACCGATTGGTTGACCCATTAGACTGGTTAAAAAAGTGACGACTTCATCTCGATCGTATTTTTTGAACGATCCAGACACCCGTCCAATTTTTATCACTCCGGCCAGCCGATTCATGAGCTCGGCCGGGGAAAATTGATCAGACTTGACAAGACTCACTTGATCACTAGACCGAGTGAGATCCGTGCCTGTACCCAAAAGAGCCGAGATTTCGGCTAAGGACAGGGTTGGGTTGGATCCAAGAATGAAAATGTAATCCATATAGAAATATTGATCTAATTTTAGCCGATTTTGTTGTATTTGTCAATCCATAACATATACACATGTCATCTGTGGAAAAATCCTCTTTACAATCTTATTTTTTATGCATTGATTTGTGGATAAACGCATATATATAGGATTGTGGGTAACATAGCTTATTTTTACGCTAAATTTAGATTAATTTTCTTTGTGTGAACTTGCGAAATTTAGTATAATAGGCTTAGAAAGGCGAATTTTATGAAAAAACCGGTTCTATTCTTATTTATTTTGTTTTTACTAGCTTTAACAGGGGGTCAGGTTCAAGCCGAAATGAGCGGATCGAGTTATAAAATTAATTGGGATTCTATCAATGCCGGTGGAGGCGAGGATTTAAGCGGGTCCAGCTATCACATGTATTCCACGGTGAGCGAAGTGGGTCCAGGCGCCAGTTCTGGTTCAACTTACAACCTCGACGCCGGATATCAGCAGTGGATTGAAAATTTGGGAATTTCAATGATTGTTGAAGCACAAGCTACCTCACCAGAAACTACATATTCCGCATTCAGCAATTCCGGATTGAACGTTTCAATAGCTTCGAGTGCGGGTTTTTCCGTTGATGATTATATCTTAGTGGTTGAAAATGAGGGGACAGGTCAAATGGTGGCAGTTGGAAAAATAGAATCAATTGTTGGTTCAGGTCCTTATACTGTGACGGTCGATAAATGGTCAGGTGACCAAGCTTCAATGAGTGCAACACCTTCAGGGGGCGATGATAAAATATATGAATTGAATGGACATGCAGTAAATATGGGTTTTTTTTCAACTGGTTCTGTTAAAACAGCTGTGTCAATTGTTGAATTAACTATAGATCGAAGTGGTGGATATACTTGTACAGTTGAGGAAGACGGTGACTTTTCAAACGGAACAGATGAGATCGATGACGTTTCAGATGGATCAGTCACAGCATCAAATGAGGAATATGGAATAGAAAAAACCGGGGATGATGTAGTTGGTTCTGGGTCAGATGTTGCTATCACTGGAACAGCTTCAAACATTATGAATGCTATCGAGGATGTTTTAGAAAGCAGGACAGCGGTCATTTACAAAGCGGCGATTGATGCTAATACATCAGGTGGTCATTATGAACACACGGCCATTTATAAGTGTACTGGCAATTTTTAGTGGCTTGATTAGGTTCAAATTTGGGTCAAGATTAAGCCATTAAGGTTTAAAAAAGGTCGAATTCTTTATCAGTTGGGGAATTCAAATTAACAACTGGAACGTTCGATCGAACGAAACAGAAACGATGGGTTAACGCTTGTCGATAACTCATCGTCCTAAATACTATAAAAGTAATAAATATGAAGAAATTTATTGTTAAAGCAACAATAATGAGTTTAGTGCTTGGACTCTTTGCTTATGCAGGTCCGCTTCCGGCTCAAGCTGGTGGAGTTACTGTCAGTGCTTCTACCCAAGATGTAGCTGCTTCTACAGCAACAGAGATTACCTTTTCTTGGACTTCGTCTGACTACACTCAATATGCAACGGGCGACGACATCATTCTCGTCATTGAGGATAGTACAGGAACTCAAATCGCAGCTACTCCAGCTGACTGTGCTACTGAAGATAATGACATCGATGACGATTTAAACGACGACATTGACGCGACTCACGCGGCTGGTCAAAGTACCCTAGATATCACTAACGCTGCCAACATTAATGGAAACGGCTTCAGTTATTGTGTAACGTTTCCATCAGTGGTTGCTGATATCTATTCAGTCATCATGTATGACTCTGATGGGTCAGGTGATGAAATAGTAGCAGGTGACTTCGGTGCCGTCTTGATGTATGTTGGTGATGATAACGATGTTATCGTTACTGGTGACGTTGAAATCATGCTTCGTATGTCATTGTCAGCAAACGTCTGTGACTTAGGAACAATTTCCGAGAGTGCAGTCGCAACATGTGACTACACAGTTACTCTGGGTTCAACCGCTGCTAGCGGTTTGGAAACAGAGGTCGTAGCTGACCAGGAGCTAACGAGTGGAACCAATACTATTACGGCGGTGGTCGATCAAGTTACTGTCACGGCCAGTAACGATACCGAGCAATACGGTATCGCTGTAACCGCCGGTGCTAGTACCACCGAGTTGGCAACTGGAACAAACGACTACTCGATAGACGATTCACCAATTCTGTTAGCAGCTGATGAGATTTTGGGTCAGTCAGGACCTGTTCCAACTCCTACAGCTACCACTATTCAGCACCGAGCTACTAGTGCTAACGCTACAGAAGCTGGACACTACACCCAAACTGTCACTTATACAACCGTTGCTACTTTCTAAAGTAACATTGGTTTTTGACATGCAGTCCCTCTTGAAAGGGGGATTGCAGCCAATAACTAATAAATAGATATTATGAAATTCAAGCTTTTTCTGTCCTCTCTGTTTAGTGGTGCGGTTATATTCTTTGCTGTATCTGGTGCCTCGGCTTTAGTCTTTTCCCCGGTATTATTTGAGTATGAAGCTGAGCCAGGCTCACCAATTTATGGATCGGTCCATTTGACCAACGAGTTGGAAAAAGAAATGACGTATTATGCGGTTTTTCAGGACTTTTACATTGAAGACGAAACTGGATCACCAGAGTTTTACCCACCAGGAGAGTTGGCAAGTACCGGGTCTTTATCAGCTTGGTTTCAACCGATAGACCCAGTTACCTTGGCTCCAGGAGAGAAAAAGGAGGTTGAATACATGATTGTGGTTCCGCAAGATGCAGAGCCTGGAAGTCACTATGGAGCAGTTTTATTCCAAAATACTAATCCAGAAGTTGTTGGAAACGCAGTTTCAGTGAATGCTAAAACCGGACCGGTATTTTTAGTAGCAGTTGCCGGTGATATTGTCGAAGAGTTTGAACTTTTAGAATTCAGAACCGATCCTGAAGAGAAAAATTTTTGGAATCGTAGGCCGGTAGATTTCGTAATTCGAACCAAGAACAGTGGTACCGTTCACTTAAGCCCACACGGTATGATCGTTATTAATAGTTGGTGGCCAAGCGGAATGCAAGTTGATGCGAATCCAAAAGATCTTAAAGTCTTGCCTGGAAGCATTAGAAGAATAGATACACCATGGGAAGCAAATAATGTAATTGAAGGTGGTTTTTTCGCCGAGCTTGTGAATGAATTTAGGAATTTCTCTATTGGTCCTCATGAAGCAACTTTAGCTTTAGCTTACGGAAAGGAAGGTAAGATTTTGAGCGCTGTTGAAACGTTCTGGGTTATTCCTTGGAGAATCATTCTAGTATTTGTAATCCTGCTTTTGATATTGACAGGAATTGTGAAGCTATATAACCGAAGTGTGGTTAAACACGCTGTAAAAAAGATGAAGAGTAAAGAGCAGAAAATTAGAGAAAAACAAAAAAATAAATAGATAAAATATATGTGGCACAAAATTTGGTTTTTATTACCCGTTCTCCTGGTTGCCTTTTTTGTGTCGCCGATTGCAAAAGCAGTGAGCCTTTCTCCTTCCGTGATTGATGACATGAGTATTGATCCGGGTTCACTGGAGATACGTCAAATTACAGTTACAAATAATGAATCATCTGCCATCAAGTTAAATTGGGAGGTTCAAGAGTTTGTAGCTAGTGGGCAAGAGGGGGGACAAGAGTATGTTAGTTCAGGAACGGGAGTTACAGAATGGTTTACCTTGGGCGTGGAAAGCTTGGAAATGCAACCAGGTGATATTCAACAAGTTGACGTAACAGTGTCTGTTCCAGATGAGGCTGTTCCAGGGGGTTATTATGCAACGTTGTTCTTTTTCAATGATGATGAACAGGTTGAAGGATCAGGTTTAATATCAATGGTTGGTATCCCTTTCCTGGTTAGAGTAAATGGAGATATTGATGAAAACGCTGAATTGTATAGTTTTTCAACTTATGATGAAAGTTCATTTTACAATCGATTGCCAGTTAATTTTCTGACTGAACTTAGAAGTACTGAAAAGGTTCACTTTAAACCTCACGGTTCAATCACGATTAAGAATATTTTTGGTATGACTGTAGCTGTTCTACCAGCGAATCCTAAAGAGGTGAATGTATTGGCTGACAGTACTCGGAACATTGATAGTGTATGGCAGAAAACAGTGGTTAACGATGAAGGTGGTTTTATTCCGGAATTGAAAAATGAATGGCATAGCTTTGCCTTAGGTAGATTCTGTGCCCATCTAGAGATGGTTTATGGTTCAAATGATGAACAGTTGAGTGACAAAACTTGTTTCGTGGTATTTCCTTGGAGATTGATTTTGACTATCACTGGAGCTATTCTACTGTTTATCGTATTCGTTGCAGGGTATAACTCTGTTTTGATTAAGCGAGCAAAAAACAAACCAAAAAAGAAACAGAAAAATAATTAAGGTTCGGTATGGACCGTCTGCATCATCACGTACATCATTATTTTCGACACACCATATTTTCCCTGACGGCCTTTGGGCTCATGGCGGCTCTTCTGGCCGTCGGGGTGGTGGGAGCAGCCAGTCTTAACAACCTGTCCGACACCATGAGTCGCATGCGCGTTGGGGCTAACGCCAACCACCTGATCGAATTCGACACACCAAGTGGTGTGGCGGAGGGTTCAAGTATAACTGTAACCTTTGACAGTTTATTTGATACCAGTGGGATCATTGAAAATGATGTTGATGTTGAAGATGATGGAATTGATTTAACAACTGCAGCTGATTGTTCCGGTGTTGAACAAGCTGCCGTAAGTATGGCTGGTGATATGCTCACCATCGTGATTTGTGCGGGTGAAATAGACGCCGGCAGTACCGTGACCATTGAAATCGGAACTAACGCTACCGCCTCCGGGGTTGGAGTGAACCAGATTGAGAACCCGGCTGTGGCCGGTACTTATGAAGTGGCTTTTGGTGGAACCTTTGGTGACACCGGAAGCACGTTTGTAGCTATTGTAGATAATGATTCAGTTGTGGTGACTGCTACAGTAGTTGATGATACGCCACCGAACGATTGTGCCGGAGTAACCGCGCCGGTCATTTCAAACGTGCAGGCTCAAGATATAACAGCCAGTTCAGCCCGCATCACCTGGAGTACCAGCGCTTCCGCAAACAGCGTGGTTGATTACGGGGAAACCACCTCATATGAACTTGGAACCGAGATTGATAATGATCTAAGTAGCGGTCATTCGATTGATTTAACCGGACTCGACCCGAACACTACGTACTATCACCGTGTCAGCTCCACCGAAGTCTGTAATAATACTGCTACTTCCGGGCCACACCAGTTCACAACTCTTGGCCCGCTGGAAATCACTGACGTTCAGGTCACAAATATCACCCAGACTTCAGCCACGGTCGTTTGGTACACCAACAAGATAGCCGATTCATTGGTGGAGTACGGTTTAACGAACGCATACGGAAGTTCGGAATACGAAGTCGGGTACGTTAGTTCACATAGTGTGGATTTAAGCGGGTTAACTCCGGACACCGAATATCACTTTCACGTTATTTCTGAAACGGTTGATGAGTACGCGGAATCGGCTGATGACACGTTCTTTACCTTGCCAACCGGGGCCCCGCCAAACGTGTTAGATTTTATAGCCGAACCAGGTCCGGGACCGGTCGAGATCACGCTGACTTGGACCAATCCGGTATCGGCTGACTGGAGTGGGGTAGAAATTTACCGCCGTGATGACACCTGGCCAACCGGAGTAGGGGACGGAACCTTTATTTACGACGGCACCGGGGAAACCACCGTAGACGCCAATGTAGAAACCGGAATCAATTACTACTACTGCGCGTATTCGTACAACGATTATGGGGAATACAGTTCCGGAGCGTGCGATGACGCTATGATTCCGGAAGTGATGACCTTGGAGGTTAAAGCGCATCCGGAAAAACGTTGGCCGCAAACCGGAAACTGGCACACGGAACTAGACGTTAAGCTGTGGGATAACGCCGCGGGAAATGAGATTTATGCCGTGACTGTAAATACAGACGATCAGGCCGGTGAAGGCAGAGTGGATCTGTTTGAAGTGCCGTATGGAACTTATGACTTTTCCGGAAAAGGTTTATCTCACCTTAGTACGATTGTTTATGCCCTAACATTGGCTGACGAGACTTTTGTAGATTTTACCTACGGACTAACCTTTGATCTTTTGGCCGGAGACGTTAATTCGACCCGAGATGACTTTGTAAATTCACTGGATATCTCCTCTCAATTGGCTGACTTAAACGCTGACGATGTGATAACGGACTTAAACCAAGATTCATTAGTTAATTCATTAGATATAAACATTCTGCTTTCAAACCTGAATAAATGGGGGGAGCTTGGACAATTATGAAACGGGTAATAGGACTTGCAATTTGTCTTTTCGGACTAGGTCTGGCCGCACAAGCCAATGCCGCAGAGTTCTATTTGTCACCGAGTTCGGATGAGTTCACGACCGGGTGTGAATCGACCGTGGACATTATGATGGACACGGAAGGAGAAACCTCAGACGCGGCCAACATCTACGTTTACTATGATCCGGCGGACATTGAAATCGTAGACAAAGACGCTTTTACAGCCGGAGATCAGATTCAAACCGGTAACGCCTACTCCGTTTACGTAGATAATATTGCTGATACCGGGGAGATTCGATTGACCGGTTTCACGGTCATGGGTGGGTTTAGTGGAGTACGTACTTTTGGCTCAATTGTTTTCAAGGGTAAAGAGGGAGTAACGGAGACCTCAATGAGCATTTATTACGTGGCCGGTAGCACAACTGATTCAAACATTGCTCAAAAAGACACCGGACTGGATCTGCTTGATGGGGTGAGTGGTGGAAGCTATACCTTTACAACCGGTTTTTGTACTCCGGACAATACTGCTCCTTGGGTGACTGATGCTTCTCCGTACAATGGTCAGGAAAATTATCCGCTGGATGGAGACGTCACTTTTACGCTGAACGATAATCAGGCCGGAGTGGATTTGAACACAGCCTCTTTTACAATCAATGGGATTAATTATTCCCTGGCCGGACCGAATACTTTCAGCTACAGTGGCTCGCCACTTGACTATGACATTGTGGTTAACCCGATTGAAGATTTTCCAGACGGTTTAGAGATCGACATTAGTGTTTACGCGTGTGACTTTGATGGCAACTGCCGCACCACTAATTGGAGTTTTAATGAACCACCGCCGGTGGTGGAAGACACCACACCGCCATGGGTCACGAACAGAGATCCGGGATCAAATGAACAAAACTACCCGCTTGACGGCAACGTCACCTTTGATCTTGAAGACGATATGGATGGGGTAGATCTTGGATCTGTGGTCGTGACCGTGGCCGGAATCGATTACACCGAAAGTGGACCTTACAATTTTTCAGCTGTTGGTATTCCTCTTGATTATGCCATGACAATTGATCCGATTGTTGATTTTCCGGATGGTCAAGCGGTCAATATCAATGTTTATGCTTGTGACCTAAACAGTAATTGTTCCAACACCAGCTGGATTTTTAATGAGCCGCCGCCAACCTGTGAGGAACTACACAACACCTGTTTGAATTGGTACGAAACTTATGAGTGTGAGTTTGAAGAAGAGCCGTGCGAGTGTGAGGTTTGTGAGGAGTGTACCGAGTGTCCGGGTGAGGAAATTATAGTGACAGAAGAAGTCGTTACAGAAGAAACAGTGGTGGAGATTGTAGAACAAGAGATTTCCGTGCCGGAAGTTACCGTGGAATCGGAGTATTTACTTTCGCGTTCCGAGGTGATCATTTATGCCCTGCACCGACGTTTGACCCTGCCGGTTGATTCCTTTGGTAAGTTTTATTTGTTGCCGGGATTTGATTATACGGTAGACCTGCCGGCAAACAGCATGGAAAAAGAGGTTTCGTCAGTGCAGTGGTTTACCAATAACACTCGTTATCAATTAGGTCTTCAATCCGGAGTGTACACGGCTACCATGGTGGCACCAACCACTTCGGCCGGTTATCCAGCTTACTTAATTGTGACCTATATGGACGGAACGGTTGATCGTTTGGACTATACCTTAATCGTAGTGCCGTTTGGTTCTGTGACGGATGCTAACAGCGGAGCCGTTCTGGATGAGGTTCAGGTTAGTTTATACGAAGACGGTGAGATGTGGAACGCGGCCAATTATCTGCAAACCAATCCGAGCAGTACGGCCGGTGGAAAGTACGGTTTTATGGTGCCGAGCGGAACGTACTCCTTGGTTCTTGCTAAAGACGGATATGATTCCGAAGAGATGTCGTTTAGTGTGGGTCAGATCATTAACAGTTCAGTTCAGTTGCGACCTCTGCCATCAACTTTCGAAGAAATGGTGTCCGCTGAACCAGCTGCGGCCGCAGCCATGGCTCTGGAAAATGTTGACTTTGTTCTGGATGGTATCAGAGATATTGAATGGTTTGATGGGCTGGCCAGTTGGCTTATCCCGGCTCTGGTGGCTTTGGCTCTGGCTCAACTCCTCCTTTTATTACTGCAAGGGTTATTGCCCCTGTTGCAATATCTGCTTATCTCACCGCTGGCGTGGTTTACTCGTTATAAGCGTAGGGGTTGGGGCGTGGTTTATAATTCGATTACCAAATTACCGATCGAGCTAGCTATTGTCCGACTTTATAAATTACCTGAAGGTGACACGCGAGGTTTTTATTCCGGGCGTTTAGTTCAGACTCGGGTGACAGATAAAAATGGTCGATATTTCTTCTTGGTTAACAAGGGAACTTATCGGATTCGAGTGAAAAAGCCGGGATTTGATTTCCCAAGTGCTTATTTGGAAGGCATGAAAAACGATGGTCAGTACTTGGATGTTTATCATGGTCAGCATATTGTAGTAGAGGAAGACGGTCAGAGTATTGCGGCTAACGTTCCAATGGATCCGGTGGATGACAAAGCGGCTAAGACTCCGTTAAAGATCCGGCTTAAGGAATGGTTGCGTAAACTGCAAAACGTGTCTGCCATTTTCGGAGTGGTACTTTCAATCGCCGTGGCCATTCTTATCCCAACCATTTTGACCATTGTGGTGGCCGTGGCTCAAATCTTGATTTACTTCTTGGTTCGATATCTGACCCGACCAAAGAAACCAAAGAACTGGGGTATTGTTTACGACAAGCAAACCAAGAAACCACTTTCTGGAACAGTTGTGCGGATCATGGATAAAAAATCGAACAAGGTTTTGGAAACAGCCGTGACCGGTAGTAGGGGACGATACAGCTTCCTGGTTGGTCCAAACGCCTATTACACCCGCTATGAACACGATGGTTATCAGCCAGCGGAATATGGACCAATTGACTTTACCAAGAACAATCAGCCAGCCGAAGTTCACTTCGACGTGGCCTTGGAAAAAACAACCAACAAAAATCAAAATAAAAATCAAATTAATCTGAATCAACAGTAATTGAATCCAAGGATTGCCAGTCCTTATGAATTTTAGAAAAACAGAAGTAAAAAACTTACTAAAACGAATCAATAAGCTTGAGCGTCGCTTAGCAGCTTTGTTTTTCGTATTTTTGCTCGCTTTTACCCTTGGCGGACAGGGATTGAACTGGGCCAACGCGGCCACCGGTCCGACCATTATCACCTATCAGGGACGATTACTAGATACTTCAGATAATCCTATTTCTGCCAATGACGTAGATATCGAGATTTTGTTCTGGACGGCAGAATCTGGTGGATCTTGTTTGTACGCTTGGAGCGGATCTTGTGGAACCCCAGGATACGAAAATGTCACCTTAAATGACGGACTCTTTACTATATACATAGGAGACGGTTCTGGAACCAGTAATACTATTCCGGAATCGATCTTCCAAGATAACGCCAACGTCTATCTTGAGATCACCATCGATCCAACCGGGGATGATGATACTTTGGCTCCTCGAAAGCAGATAGTGTCTGCTCCATACGCAGTAAACGCTAGTTACCTCGACGGCTACGACTGGTCGGATCAGCTCACCATGACCGGCGACCCAAGTGGAACTGGAGTTGGTCAAGGATCAGTTTATATTAATCCAGCCGCAGCCGGGGAAGGAGAAACTTTGTTTGGGGTGGCTGATAACGGCTCAGCTCGATTCATGGTCGACGAAGATGGTGATGTCACGATTACGAGTGAATCAGCTACTGCAGATGCAGTCAGTATTACAGCCAGTTCGCTTACCACGGGCGACGCTATGCAAATCACCGCTTCTCCATCAGGAGCTGGTTCGCCGTTGCACATTGTTCGTTCAATCGAGGGTCGGTACGTTCAGTTTTCTGACGGAACTGATGATTTTGATCTGGTTGGTTATCCGGGCTCACCGGAAAGTAACGTGGCGGCTGATATTGGTTCGCTTACCTTAGATACGGCTAACGGAGCGGTTTACGTTAAGACCACCGACACTGCCTCAACCGGTTGGACACAATTGGCAACAGCCGCTGGATCCGTGCAGGATTTTGATGCGGTATACGACCAGTCAGTTACGGCCGCTAACCTAACCATGGAGATTGATAATGGAGATTTAATCTTCCAGCCAACCGATGACAACGACGATAACTTTATCATCAATTTAGCCGGAGATAACGTTAGTCCAAACGAATTAGCTGACTTCTTAATTCAGGATAATGGAACAACTTTCTTCACTTTTTCTGATTCCGGGGAGCTTAAATTCGATTACTTAGGTGCCAACATTGATGGATTTAATATCAACGCCAATAACCTTACTTCAGGATACGCTCAAGAAATTGCTTCAACCGGAGCCAGTCTCAACGGCGGCGGTTTGATGTACCTGAATTACTCCGGTGGTTCAACTAATAACTATGACGTTTTACTAATTGAAAATAATGGTTCGGGTAATTATTTAGCTACCGGCACCGGAGCGAGCAATGTAGTAATTAATAATAATGAATGGTTAGGTGTGGGAGACAGTACACCTGATGCCCGACTCGACGTTGAACTTGATATTTCCAATACTACAACTGACAATTATGCTTCACGATTTCTGGCCTCGAGTAACGAAACTCTAACCAATGCTTTGTACACTCAATATGCCATAGAAACAAACGCGCAGTTTACTGGTGATCGGAACGATTTGGATGTTGAATTCTACGGCGGATATTTCCAATCTCAATACAGTCCGGGTACGGCCAGTAGTGCGGATACCGGTAGTGTATACGGAGTTTGGGGGCAGGGAACCATGAATGGTTCACAGGCCGATGTTCTAAACTGGCTCGTTGGTGTGCAGGGGCAGATTGACATGCCAAATAGCAACGCTAGTTCGAACGTGAATAATGCTGCGGCTTTGTATGCTGATGTGAATCCGGAATCGGCTGGTTCAATTGATAATGCGTACGGACTTTATGTGGATATGGACGGAGGTACTAGTCGTTACGGAGTTTATGTTGATACCGGTGGTCCGGGAGGATCTGTTAGTTATTACTCTACACTTCCGGAAGATGAACAACACATCAGTCTTTATGACAGTGATAATACGGTAGCGGTTGGAATTTTTGCCGGTACCGGGGACCCTAACTCTCAAACCAGTGGTGCCGGAGCCGGTTCGATCTTCATGGACGAAGCCGGAAGTCTTTGGGTGGCTACAGCCGGCGGAGACGCCAGTTGGTCAGAAATTGGGTTGAGCTCAAACGTCCTATGGCTTGATGGAACTAATGGATATTATTCTAACACCGAAGCCATTATTGTCGGTGCTGACGCGGCCTTTAGTTATGGTTCCGGGGCGGCCGGAGACTTGAAAGTCGATGATGAGATGGAGGTCCTTGGTGACGTTTGGTTTGGGAATGCTGATACGGATAACGTTGTGTTCAACGCTGAAATTAATTCAGACATTATTCCAAACGCTGACGATACTTATGACTTAGGTTCCACCAGTAAACGTTGGCAGGATCTTTACCTTGGCCCAAGTACTTTGCATATTGGTTCAGACGGAGACGAGTCTCAAGTGACTTACACTACAGCCAGTGACCTACTTACTTTTCAAAACAGTGCTGACTCGGTGACTGCCTTCCAATTCCTGGACGCTAATGGCGGCACCCCAATTTTGAACATTGACGGTACTAACGAACGGGTTGGTATTGGAACCGCTGCTCCATCAGATCTCTTAACTGTGGTTCACGGAGCAACTCACAGTGTCTACCTTGACGCAGTTACTACCGACAGTACAACTACGGCCGGAGTTCTTGATATTGATGTGGATTCTTCTGCTGACCTTAACTATGCTATTTCTATTGACTATGAATTAACTGATGATAATTCCGTCGGAGCTAATGGTCAGGGTGGAATAATGATCTCTCCAACTCAATCTTCAAACGATGGTGATAACTTAGTGGGCCTTAATATTGCAGATCTGGCTGGAACAGCGGGCTCTGGATATGAGATAGGTGCTATGATTGGAACCGGTTATGATTTTGGTGTGATGTCGAGTTCACCAGCCTATATTTCTGGCGTGGCAGATTTGGGACTAATTGGTGATTCTGAGAGAACTGCATCACTTATAGTTGGAGGAGGTAGTTCTACCTATCCTGGTGATGATGAGATTGTGACCGGAACACGTATTTTGAACCAAGCATCAATGGATCCAACCACCGGTGAAACTATTAATGTATATGGTTCAGAGGTTCTGGCCCAATATACTGGATCAGACTCTGACTCTACCGTTAACCTGGTTGGGGTTTATGCTCAAGCCGCGGCCACTGCTGGAACCGGAACTTTGAATGCCTTTGGTGTTGATGCTTACGCTCAAGAGTTGGGTGGAACGGTTAATAACGCTTACGGTATTCGAGCCACCGCTAACACATCAGCTACGATTAATTACGGTGTGTATTCCACAGTTGGTGGTGGTGGAACTAATTACTCTGGTATCTTTACTGGTGGAAACGTTGGTATTGGAACCGCTGCTCCATCGCGTATTCTGCACATGCAGGGCAATGAGCAATTTACCGGTGCAAATGATTTCTTCGACGTCATGGTGGAGAACCAGCACTCACAAAGTGTTTCCGGATATTCCATTGCCAATGACGCCGGTCTGGGAGCTGATGCCGAGGCTCACATGGTTTTACTCGGTAGCACCTTGGGCACATGGATAGGTGACGCTACTCTTAATGACCGGTTTGTCCTAGGAACAGATTCGAATTTGGCCGGGCTTGATCTTAATATTGATAATTCTTCCGGAAACATCAGATTTACCGTTGGTGGCCTTGGAGCCGCTAACGCGGTTGGGGCCATTACTGCAACCGGACTTGGAATGGGAGTGGTTGACCCAGCGGCACTCTTTGAGGCCAGTGATTCAGAAAACACTGAGCTGATTCGTTTGACTGATGAGGATAACACAGACGAGGTTGGATTCTATCTTGGTGCTGATACCCCCGAAAGTGCAGTTACGGCTGACACGGGCTCACTTTACTTCGATGCTGATGCCAGTGGTGCCCTCTGGGTCAAAGCTACAGGCGAGGGAACCAACACTGGTTGGTCGCAATTAGCAACAACTTCCAGCATTGCCCTTACCTGGGACGAGGTTTATGACGAAGACCGCAATAATGATGACGGAATTTTAGACATTGATGCAGCTGACTTAGAGTTTGAATCAACCGGAGCCTACAATTATATAGTAGACTTGCAATCCACTGGTAACTTTATTGTTCAAGATGCAGGTACTGCCTTCTTCACGTTCGATTACGAAGGTTATTTGGATTTCAATTTTGCGGGTACCACGGAAACCGGTTTTGACATGGATACCACAACCATTACCTCCGGAACCGGAATCGATCTCAACATCAACAACTCCGGCTTTACCGGAACCGGTTTGAATATTGTTTCTGATGATGCATCAGCCACCGGTGGTTTGATTGCTCTGCAGCAAGATGGAACCGGGGATAGTATTTTCATAGACCACAACGGCGAGGCAACCGGTAGTCAGGCTATTCATGTTGATCAGGATTGGACTTCGGCTATTGGAGCCAGTCATGATGTGGTGATAATCGACTCTGATTATTCTGGAACAATGTCTGCAGGTTATACTCTTCAGGGTCTGGACGTTGACTTGGCCCTGTCCGGTAATTCTGCTTTTCGTTCTGGTACAATTCGGGCCGCTGATTTTAGTTCAACTTATTCAGGTACTGGATGGATCAGTGAAATTACGGGAATTCGAAGTGTGGCTAATGCTAATACAACGTCTCCTGTTTCAAACATGTACGGAACATATTCTCAGGCTCAAGTAACTTCGGGAACCGTCAATACTGCATACGGAGGTTATTTTACTAGTGGTGGTGGAAATGCAAATATTGGTATTTTTAGTCAAGCAAATGGAACTGGGCTTAGTCAGGCTATTTATGCTCAGGCGAATAGTACAAATAGTACCGCTTATGGAATAGTGGCTTCCTCGATTTCATCAGCTGCTACTTCCGTTTATGGAGCTGATATTAGCGCTACTGGAAATGGTGGTTTGTTGTACGGGGTTAATGTTACAGTCAATTCAAATAGTGGAGCTAACGCTATTTACGGTGTTCGTTCCGTTGTGCAGGCTGATACCGGTACGGGAACAAACTATGGCGTCTATTCATATATGAACGGTGCTTACGCTAATGATTCTTACGGTCTTTACATTGTGCACAATGATACCGGTGGCAATGCCGGTGCCGCCATTTTTATTGATGAAAATCAAGATGATGTAGGTATCAGTATTGATTCAGAATCCAGTGGCTCACCGTTGATTGAGCTGGCTCCTCTGGCTGCTTTAAGCCGTGGTGCGATTGCTCTTGGGGCCACTATGGATGGTGATCCTGGAAGTACTATTGAAGGTGATATGTGGTACGACATCAACGGTGCCAGTGATGGACAGCTTTGTTTTGATGATGGAACAGCTTCTCCGGTATGTCTTAACAGTAGTCTTGGTTCTGGTGAGTGGACTGACACTGGAACTATTCTTCATCCGAATGAAGAAACGGTTGACGAGATTGCCATTGGTGGCACCACGGAGGCTGGAGCCGATATCTTCTTGGGGGTAGACGGAACGGCTGTGTTTAATGAGCAAAGCAATGATGTTGACTTCCGAGTGGAATCAAACGGCAACGCCAACATGTTCTTTGTTGACGGAGGTGATGATGAAATTGGTTTCGGAACTAATGCCCCGGTTTCCTTCTTCCACATCAGTTCACCTGATACCGGAGACGTTATGACCTTGTCAGCCAATTCGGTGACGACCGGAAATGCTTTCTCTGTCAATGTGGCTGATTTGACCAGTGGAAACGGAATTTACATGTATCGAACCGATGACGCGGACACCTATACCGGCCACATGATTTCTATCAACCAGGCTAATGATAACACTGCTTCAACCGGAGATGGACTTTATTCAAGTATGCTTGGTGCCGGGGACGCCATTGAAGGAACTAAGACTAATCCTTTGACTTCAGGAACCTCCCGAACCATCATCGGTACTCACAATTCAAGTCAGACTTTAACCGGGTCATCATTCCTTTATGGTTCGGCCGGGGCCTCAAACTTTACCGGAGACACTGATGATAATTTTGTTCAACTTCAAGGTGTTCAAGGAGCCGCCACATTTAATGGTACCGCTGGAACTGGAGAAGAGGATGTTTACGGAACAGCGGGATATGCCAACATGAGTGCAACCGGAGAAAGCATTAATATTTCAGCCGGTGCCTTTGGTCGATCTAGTGCCAGCAACGGAACCATTAGTTCAGCCTATGGAGTCTTTGGTGAGGTATATCCATACAGTTCTGGTGCTATAACCAACGGATATGGTGTTTATGGTAGTGCTCGGGAGGTATCCGACGCACTCACTAACGGTTACGGTGGGTACTTTGTTTCAACAGACGCTACCACTAATTACGGAATCTACGCTTCCGCCGCAGATTACGCCGGTATCTTCACCGGTGGTGGTAACGTAGGAATTGGAGACACCACCCCGTCACATGACTTAGTGGTTTCATCTAATTCGGCTGGAGAAAGTCTGCTTTATCTTGACGCCGGAGCTTCAGTTAACCAAAACGTAGCTCACATTGAAAACGCCGGAACCGGTATCGGGCTCCGGGTTTCAAACTCGAATAGCTCTGGAAGCTATGGAGCTTACATCACTCAAGCGGCTAACAGCAGCGCCTTGTTAATTCAATCCGATGCTACTACTCAAGCTTCTATTGACGTTAGTGCAGAAATGACTAGTGGTCAGGTTATCAGTGTGGTAAACGCTCCGGCCGCTGCCTCAACCTCATACGGAATTCATGTTAACTTCTCTGGTGACAGTGACAATGATGGGCAACCAATCTACATTTCTCCTGAAGCCGGTTCAGGTGTTGGACAAATTCACCTTGGTACCGGGCAAAATTCTGCTTCCTCTGCCGCCGAGTCTGATCTTTGGTATGACGATGACGACGAACGACTTTGTTTTGAAACCGATACCGAGGGAACGATTTGTTTAGATGAGAATACCGGTGGAGGAAGTTTTTCAAATATTAATGAAGTTTATGACGAGTCTGTTACTGACGGAGTTTATACTGCTGCGATTGACCAAGCTAGTGGTTGGATTTTCCAGGGCTCGGGCAGTTTAGCCGGCTACGCGCTTGAGGTAGGCAACACAAATAATACCGGCTCACTTCTTGTAGATAATGATGGTAATGGTAAGGCGTTGGATATTGATCAGTCGGGTAACGCTCGGGCTCTTGAAATTACGTCAACTAATGCCTTTCCATCAGCCGCCAGCAACGCGGTTTATATTAAGCAGGACAACTATTCCGGATCCAACCCTGCTGATAATGGAGTTTTCTTCCTTAATAAAACAAATTCTAATGGCCTTGGTATGACCTTGTACACCAATGCCTCAAGCGGTACCGGGCGTTTACTCATGCTCAAAGGCGACCATGCTTCTTATACCGGAGATTTAATGGAGATTGAAAATGACGGAACCGGGAACGCCTTACTGATTGATCAAAATGGCGATGGGGCTGGTCTTAACATTGATCATGACACGGTTGATGCCAGTGCTCTCTTGGTTGATACTTTAATGACTACAAGTAGTTCTCAGACAGTCGGTATTGATTTAACTCATGCCAACTCGACCAATGCTACATCAGCCAGCTTAGAGCTACGCGGTACTGATTTAAATACCATTTATAGTGGAAGCAAAGCCGGGTATGATGTAGGACTTTCCGGAGCCAGAATTCAGGGTCTGTACCGACCTAGCGCTTCATCTGTAAACAATGGTGATATTTATGGAGTTTACTCGTACGCCACCCTTTCAACTCAAAATTCAGCCGACAACTTATCTACGGCCACTGCGGTTCGAGCCTCAACTAATTTGACAGATGACGGTGGAACCGGTGGAGGAGCGATTGCTGACGCATATGGAATATACACCGAAGTTTTAGGTGACACCGGCACAATAGCCAATGCTCGAGCTATGTACGCTAATGTACAAAGTTCTAGCACTATCAGTAATGCTTATGGTGCAGTGCTTGATCTTGATAGTGGAACAAACAAGACGGGTCTTCAAATTGATCTAGGTGAAGACAGTTCCGGCACAACTGAGAAGTTTATGGAGTTTGTGACTGACAATGATACCGTCGAATTTTATGCCGGCACTACACCTCCATCCTTTGCAGCTGAAGGTGGCTCCCTTTATTTCTTGGATGATGGAAATGGGGCCCAGAGTAGTGGACTATATTTGAACGTACTGGCCGCCAGTGATACAGGTAATGGCTGGACTCAAATTTCTACCGGTGGCGGTTCAGATACACTGGACGATGCTTATAATAATTTCGCCGGTAATCAAGAAGAAATTGCACTGGATGGCAATTCCACTTCTCACAATAACGGTGTGCGTTGGTATTTGCCAAACGGTAGTGGAAATGTGTCCTCTACAGCCTTTTTAGTCGATAACTTAGATACAACTAATGATCAGGACACCTTAGCGGTGACCAACTCTACGTCCGGTGACACCTTGGTTTTGACCCACACTGATTCAGCAGGTGGTTCAGGTTTACTGGTTGACGCGGCTTATGTATGGGGAACCGGTGGCTCAACTTCCATGAATAGTGATATTAGCGTGGTTGATCTTGATGCTGATTTAAACGGAACAGGTGTATCAGGTGACTATACCGGAGTTGCCATGGATGTGTCACTTACTGCCGGAATCGATGACGGTGGTTCCTACTTGGCCAAAATGATTGGTGGACGCTTTGTGGCGCTTAGTGATGAAGGTGGGCCAAATCCACTCGATGAGTTATATGGAATTTATACTCGAGCAGGGTCAAATGGTGCTTCTGCCAACACTGCTAATGTTTATGGAATATATGCTGAAACAGTTGAAATTAGTAGTGGTACCAACGTTAATGGATACGGTGGTTACTTTGCCTCAGCCAGTGCTACCAACAACTATGGGCTATATGCTACGGCCACGAGTGGAGTTAATAATTACGCTGGTGTCTTTGATGCTGGGGACGTTGGTATTGGTGACACGACTCCAGATTATAAGTTAGACGTTGAAGACACTATTGGAATGGCCAGTTTAGTAGGCGGAGAGTATGGCGCGCATATTACTACTAATAGTGACACAGCGACAGTTGGAACCAATGCCCAGTTTGGTGGTCTTAAAATCGATACTGAAGGAACATACACCACCGGCTCCGGAGTTGATGTGATTCGTGGCATTTTCAATACTACTGATTGGAATGGAACCAGCTCTGGAACAGGTATGAACGAGGTGTATGGTATTTATAATTATGCTCAAGCACAAACAAATACA